>NZ_BBIV01000028.1 GCF_000730665.1 Pseudomonas plecoglossicida NBRC 103162 = DSM 15088 | reverse complement strand
GGCTTGTCACTGAAGACGCGGCTCCGCCGACTCTAAGAGACACGCTGCTTGGCGTTGATCTTGGGACGTGAAAGGGCACCTATGGTGATCAGGCGCCACTTATCCGCTGATGCACAGAGGCGTCTAATCATCGAAAACCGACAGCGTGGTCAAGGGACGCAGCGACGACAGCAGGGGAAGGTGTGAAGCTGACCGGCAGGCAAAAGAATGCCCGCCGAGGCGGGCAACGACTAGCACGTCGGCACAGGTAATCGCTGTCCTAGCCTCTGTGAAACCCGAGTGGCCATTCTCCAGTCTAGGCATCATGGCCAACCTTTCCCGGATCTCACGGGCCTCAGGTACTGGCTTAGTGCTCGACGGCGGTGGACGCTACCTCCTCGACTACGTAACGTCTGAAATACTCTTGAGCGGTTGTTAACCAGTCCCCGTACCAACATTCATAGTTCTTAGCTATCGAGTACCCATGACGATAGTCAAGGAGGTCGTCAAACCAATGCATGTTTGCATTATTGGTCGTGTTCAGGAAGTGTGATGGATGAGTGTCGCCTGAGAGAATATTGGCAAAATCCTCGGGGCTGATCATCCTACCATGGATGCGTCGTTTGTAGTCGTTATCAAGCTGCTTGAGCATGTTGTAGATCTCTGGGATGTTGTAGAAACCATCCACCCAGGCAGCAAAGTTGAGATCGAACACGATGCAGTAGATTTTCCAATGTTTGGCGTGCAGATGCGCGAGCATCACCAACTGCTGGGTTTTGCTGTTGACCAGCATGTG
Source organism: Pseudomonas plecoglossicida NBRC 103162 = DSM 15088 (assembly GCF_000730665.1). Taxonomy (GTDB): domain Bacteria; phylum Pseudomonadota; class Gammaproteobacteria; order Pseudomonadales; family Pseudomonadaceae; genus Aquipseudomonas; species Aquipseudomonas plecoglossicida. Next base: position 76,957 of record NZ_BBIV01000028.1, on the reverse strand, counting down.
CACCGATTTGGGGTTCGCATCTTTCAGCTGCTTCAGCTCTGCCCAGTGATAGGTTGAGATGCTCTCGATCGGAAACATGCTCCCCTTGGCATGTATCAGCCAATCTGCGCAAACCCCCGTTGCCTCGCAGACCCTGGTGATCTCTGACTGGCTCATGTCGAGCGCCTCGGATTCCACCTGCCCCAATCGCTTTTCACTGCTGTAGTCGATCAAATCAATGAATTCGCTTGGGGACAGTCCCAGGCGAGCCCTCAAGGCGCCGATTCGCTTCCCACAGTCGTAGTGCCGCTCCTTGGGTGGGGCGGGGGTTGGCACTGGCTGCGGAGGCGATTCAAGGGCTAGCTTTTTTCTCATTTCGGACAATTCGCGAGCACACAGGGCATCAGTGAGCTCCGCGCTTTGGTTCGCGATATGAGCCAGCCGATCCAAGGCGTACACGGTTGTCGACCATCCGTGTTTTTCACATGCCTCGCGATAGATCATTTCGTCGGTACTGCCGGGCGCTGATAGACAAATGACAACCTGGTCTATCCGATCTCGGATGGCGCAGTTCTCTCGTCTGAGCTTTTCAATGTCGCTCAATACCTTGGCTTGGAGCCCAGTGATCTGGCCAGAACACAACACGGCGATGTATCGACCATTGGACTGCTTGTAGGCAAGCAGGTCGGCAGGCCCCTGGGTGACTCGTCCCAAGTGATTCAGCGTATCGGTCAGGTGCTCGTAATCCTCGGAGACCGTCGGCAGCAGTTGTCTCACAAATTTTTCGAGCTCTGCCCCGTTTAGCTGCCCGATCTTCGATTTCAGTAACTCGATCAAATTATGTCCTAGCAAACTACAAAGGTGAGTCTGAGCCGAGAAGGGTCGTCGTTGAACCTTCTGGCCTGGGTTTCCAGCGGGAAAGGGGTTGGAAGCAACGTCCAACAGATTTCGCGCCAGGTAGCGATGATGTGGCAAGAGTCTACCTTGTGGAAGAGGCTTGCCAGAGGTTGGCGTGGCACATGAGGGTGCTCTGGATGATCAGGCACCGCCCAGCCCTGCGACACATTGTGAGAGCTAGGGGAGAGCGTTCGCAGGTATTGAGAAAGCGGGGTTACGTTCATCCGGATGTGACCCTTGGATTGATGACTGACTACGGCCTCACCAATATTGTCGCCGAGCGATTCGATGCGGGAGTGCGGTTGGGCGATATCGTTGATGCCGACATGGTGGCAGTGCCCATCGGGCCACCGATGCGTATGGTCACCGTGGCCGCACCTGGCTATCTCAAGCGTCACGGCACACCCAAGCGCCCTGAGGAGTTGATGACGCACCGATGCATCAACCTGCGCCTGCCAACGCATGGCGGCCTGTATCCGTGGGAGTTCACAAGCGAAGGCCGAGAGTTTCGCGTCAGAGTGCAAGGGCCCCTGATCATGAACAGCTCGATGCAGATCCTTGATGCCTGTCTGGCCGGGACGGGGCTAGCCCAGGTGACTGACGCGCACGTGCATGAGCACGTGGCCAACGGCACGCTTGTGGAGGTCTTGCAGGAGTGGTCGGAAACATTCCCTGGCTACCATCTCTATTACCCGACACGGCGGCAGCAGACCGCTGCTTTCAGGGTGGTTCTGGATGCACTCAGGAGCGATGATGTGCTGGTATGAAAGGGTGTGCGATTGGGTGAGGGGCCTTGAGTACGAAATCGGCGAACTCATCGAGCGTGGCGAAATCCTTACCCCCGTTGCGGTTCAGTAGAAATCCCCGGATACCCACCGCCATCGGGCCTTCACGGTCGCACTTCTCTGAGTCGCCAATCATCAGCACACCATTGTCATCTAAATGATCGCTGGTTTCTGCGCCCAGCAGCTCGCAGGTGGCTCGATACAGGAACGGCTGGGGTTTTAGGGCTCCAACCGCAAAGCTGAAGCCGTAGCCATCGATGGTTGGATACAAGCGGCGAACCGGCGCTGCATATGGTGCTGCCAAGTTGGATGCGATGGCGATCTTGATACCTTCCGCCTGCAACCGCTCGACAGCGCGCAGTCCGTCCTCATAAGCGACGATACTGTCCAGCTCCGCTTCAAGGGCAGTTTGAATCTCGGCCATGCGACCTGCATTGATCTTGATCCCGAAATGCTCCGCTGCCTCCTTCAGACTGAGGGGGCGGGCCATGAGGTGATGCACGTCATCCGCTCGCGGTCTGCGGCCCTGGCGGATCCCTTCCCTTAGGAGCTGGCGGTAAGGATGGCTGGCTTTGGGGATACGGACGAGCGTACCGAACGCATCGAAGAGGACAAACTTGACGGACATCTGGACGCCTTGATCAAGGTGGGGCGACTGCCCGTAAGGTCAGAAATGATACCTTGAATCTCAGGGGTTATGGGCGCTGAGTGAGCCGTTGCAAGGGACACGGGGTGGCCATCTGGGGCTCATACGGTTGTGCAGTTATCTTGCCAGGGCGAACGCTCAGGCGGCTGACCGGCATCGGCGAAGACGTTGAGCATCCGGGCGTCAAACAGGGCACGCGTAGCGTGTCGTCGACATGAAATGCTTGTCCTGTATCAAAGGCCGGAGCAGGCCTCTGAAGTGGTCTTTCCTCTTAGGCTCAGCGGTAATAGGATACTGTGGTAATGGCCTGTAGCCGCTAAGGACAGCATCGTGATCAAGAATTTGATATTGCGCGGCGTTTCGAGCTACTCCCCCGAGCAAAACTCCTTGATTGGCCCACTCACGAAAGTGAACATGTTCTACGGGCACAATGGGACGGGCAAGACGACGATCGGGAACTATCTTCAAGATCCTGCTGATCTCCTGTACCACCAGTGCAAGACGCAGCCTGCGTCGGCAGAGCGTGAGGTGTTGGTGTACAACCACACCTTCATGGAGGCCAATTTTTACGCAAGCTCACAGGCTGGCATCTTCACACTCAATGAAGGCAACATCGAAGCTGAGAAACAGCTGGTAGCTGCTGAAGATGCACTCAAAAAGCTGCTGGTTGAACACCAGGCCGAAGTGGCAGCGGGCAATCAGTTCGGGGAATCCCAGAAATCCAATAAAGCTGATTTGCTCGATCAGCTATGGGCCCTCAAAAGGCCGTTCGATACCGGGCCTCTGCGGTACTGCTTCGCTTCTCTCAACACAAAGGAACGGCTTGGGGAAAAGCTGCGCACCCTGGCTCTTGTACCCTCGACGGATGACTTCTCAGTACTGGCCTCTGAGGCGCAGCAGCTGCAATCGGCCAGTGATGCTGAGCTGCCTGGCATAACCACAATCCGGTTTGCGGAAGCGGATGTGGAAACCAGCGCGCTGCTGTCGGAGGCCATTGCCGGCTCCGGCGACTCCTATTTTTCCGCCTTGATCACCGACCTGGGGAACTCCGATTGGGTCAAGCGAGGGTTGCAGTACCAGCAGCGGGAGGAGTGCCCGTTTTGTCAGCAAACTTTACCTTCTGGATTTTACGAAGAAATCCAGAAGGTGTTCGACAAGACGTATGAGCAGCGCATCACCCAATTGAAAGCTCTGAAAACGCGGTACGAAGGCGGCGTCACTCGCTTGAGAGCCCAGTTCAAGCGTCCCGAATACGACGGATCGGAATATCAGCTGCTGATTACGAAACTCGATGCTCGCCTGTCGCAGAATCTGCAAACGCTGGATGCCAAGGTGACTAGTCCGTCGACGGTTGTGGCACTGGAGCCTACCGAATTGATAATTGATGATCTCAGCGATTTGATTGCGGAGGGTCAGAGGAAAATCGATGCGTTCAATCTCAAGGTGAAAGACAAGAAAAACCACCTGGAGAAAATCAAGGCACGCTTCTGGGTCTGCTTTAGATCCAGTTGCGACGCTGCCATCGCATCGGCGAGAAAGGTGCACGAGGAGCTGGGAGTCAAGAAGGAAGCGAAACGACAGCTGGCGGATGAGATCCGCCTCAAGGCCCAGGCCCATCAGGACATCATTGCCGAGAGTAAAGCCAAGATCACCAATATCGATCAGTCCGTTGAAAGCATCAACGCGTCGCTCACGGTATTAGGCCTGAAGGGCTTTGTGGTGGTCAGGGAGGAGGGCGACTTGCCGCGCTACCGCTTGCAGCGGCCTGACCAGCAGGTCGGGGTATTCAAAACGCTCAGCGAGGGTGAGAAGACCCTGATTTCATTCCTTTACTTCCTTGAAGTCTGCAACGGCGAGCTTGATGAAAAAGGTGGAAAGCTGAAGAGTGAGCGAATCATCGTCATTGACGATCCGATTTCAAGTCTCTCTCACAACTATATTTATGACATCGCATCCATGATCCACCGGCGCGTGCTAAGTCCGAAAGAACGCTTTAAGCAAGTTTTTATTCTGACGCATAATTTGTTCTTCTTCCATGAAATGCTGAAGCACCTCAAGAAGTCAGATGAATACTCCTTGTTCCGAATCACCAAGGCAGCTCACAGCGTCATAACGCCGATGAAGGCCAGTGATGTTCAGAACGACTATCAGTCATTCTGGCAGGCCATTAAGGATGCTCAGGTGGGCCGCACCTCTTCTAGTGTCATTCCCAATATGATGAGAAATATATTGGAGTATTACTTCACCTTCGTGCATCGGCAAGATGAGCTCCAAACGGCGCTGTTGGCACTAACTGATGAGGACGTAGAATTCAAAGCCCTCTATCGATATATCAATCGAGAGTCTCACTCTGACGCAGTTAACTTGACGGATTTCGGTGAGATTGTGCCGTCACATTACGTCGACCGATTTAGACAGGTGTTTGTGCGAACAGGATTTGAAGAGCATTATGAGAAAATGATGGGTGAGCATACTTGAACCTGTTGGTGATGTGAATTTGGTCGTGACGGTGAAGGCGTCAGTCTTGGCAATTGCAAGCAGGTTCATGTTGTAGCCTGTTGTATTGGTACTCACCACGCAAGGAGGGGTAGGGGTTATGTACAATTTCCTGGTGACGTCTCGTGAGGGCGCATGGGAAAGCGGCTATGAGTATGATAAGAGTCGCTTTTTGGAATACACGAACGATGATATCGCTGCAAGCTTCAAAGAGCTTAAAGAGCCTCAGCTTAAAGCGCTGATGGAACTCCCCTGTCTGTTTGCGTACGAGGGCACGCAGCACACTATGAGAGTGGGGAAGGTTGAGGTAAAGCTTCGTAGAGACGGCAAAATTTTGTTTGCTAGACCGATCATGGATGCGCGAATTGCCCCCATTGACTTTGAGCAGATCAAACCTCATCAAACTGCTCTTGATATTCGGGATTGGGAGATCAATCGCACGCACTGGGCAGTCAAGGACGAAGACCTTTTTGCCATTCTTCATCACGCAGGTCTTCTGCCGGAAGGGATAGTTGGCTCGAAAGTCACCAAGGAGGATCTTCCTGCCACCTCACCACCGGAGACTCGGGCTAACAGCGTCGGCACGTTTATTGAGCAGGTGTTTCTATTGAATCATGGTAGTCGAGAGGTGTTCTATCGGGGACACTCCAATAGCAAAAAGTATCGCCTGGAACCTTCCATTTTTCGCAGGGATCAGAAGGGGAATTTTGTCTATCGGGACGCCGAAGACCGAATGTATCGAGAGCTGCTGGTTTCAAATTCCTTGGACTTCAGCGGCGATATTTATACCCTTGATCGTTTGGTGCGAATGCAACATTATTCGCTCCCGACACGTTTGCTTGATATTACCTCAAACCCGTTGATCGGCTTGTACTTCTGCTGCAAGAGCCACTTGGATGATGATGGGGAAGTCATCGTGCTTTCCATGGATACTGGTTATATAAAATATTTCGATTCCGACACGGCAAGCTGTGTTGCTAATCTGTCTCGGTTATCTAAGGGCGTGAGGGACTCAATTTCATTCGAAGCGGCAGGGGTGGAGGACTTCAATGCTCAGCGAGCACTGAAGCAGTTGCTTCATTTTATCAAGGAAGAAAAGCCATTTTTCGAACCTCGACTGGAGCCTGAACACCTTCGCTCTGTATTGTGCGTCAAAGGAAAACACACCAACAGCAGAATCTCATTCCAATCAGGGGCTTTCCTTCTCTTCGGTGATGAAGCGGTGTTGGATGAGGAGGGTACCTCCGATATCACGCTTCACCGCATAGCGGTAACGAACAAGAGAAGTATTTTGAAGGAGCTTGATCGGCTCAATATAAATGAAAGTACTGTGTTTCCCTATATAGAGAGCTCAGCGAAGTACATTGCTCAGAAGTTTGCCTTTCAAGACAATGAGTGACAAATTGCCCTGTATGGCCGTCAGGGGGCTAACATCGCATAAGTAGACGCGGCGCAAACTGAGGTCATACAGGGCGGGTGCTTTTGGTTCCGTTACGGGCTATCTTTGCCTGCACTACTGCTAATGCTGGCGGGATTATAGATTTGTTGGCTGCGCCCAGTTGTCTACGCCGCGCATGGATGCATGGCAGGGTGGTCAGGGGAGGCGGTCGATCGCGGCACCGTAGTCAAAAACCACGGTTACTCCGGACACGAGAACTGCTTCAAGTCGGTGCTTGGATGCGTCCCTGACGACGCGAAACACGCTCACTTCGCCAACCTGTCGGGTGAGTTCCCAAATCAATCTGAGCTTCTCGGTGGCCATGCGGGGCTGTATCGCGCCAGGCGAGGCCTTAGCCAAGAACGCGGTGAGCTTGGTCTTGAGCTCGTACCTGGAGTCGTACTGATAAGGGCCGAGGGTGAAGGGGCCGTCTCCGATGATTCGATCAAACTCGATCTTGGGCTTCATGTGTAATGCTTGGATTTCACGGTGCTCCCTCCAGCGGTTCCAAACCTTGATACCCCTGGCGGTGCAGTGCTCGACCCAACGTGTCTCAGCCTTCAATGAGGCCTCTTCGGAGTCGCAGGTTTCTACGACTTTGAATGCCGGAGTCACTCCGGCATCAAGTAACTGGGCGATCTTGGCTGCCGCGCGCTTGCAGTCGTGGTTGGCTTTCCCAAGATGGCCTCGCTGCCGGCTTTCAAAGTCGCCCGTCTGCCCCACATAGAAGGGCTCCTCCGTCTCGGGATCAATGATCAGGTAGACGACATAGTCCTTGGTAGCTACGCCGTCCAAGGCTGCCTGCTCAGGGACGACTGTCGTCTCAGGCTCGGATGCTTGCGTGCTGAAGTGAAGAACAGGGGAGTGGTTCGAACCTGGCCTCGGATTGTTCTGGCGGTACCACTCCTCGGCGAGGGCAAGCGTAGCGAACGATTGGTGTTTCGCCTCTGGAAAGCGGTCAATGGACAAGCGAGCCCCGTCGTCCCAGCTATTGAAAATCCCGAGTTTCCGTCCGTGGACTACTGCATAAAACTTCGGTTTCTTTGCCATCCTGTGCAACCTTCCTGAATATCTAAAAGGCCTGTCGGAGCGAGTCGTCGTGGGCGGCAGTACCTCACAGACGTGCCAGCGGTGCGATTGTCAGCCTTCATCCTGCAAAATATTGGTGACGGACGAGCTTGTAAACATGGCCTGTAAACCCAATTTTTGACCTGTAAACCTCTGTGCTTTACAGCTCAAAAATCAGGTTTACATGGCCTATAGACCGCCTCGCATAAAAGCGGCCCGCCTGGGCGGGCACGATCTCTGGCGGTTGCTCTGGGCGGGGCGAACGGGGCGAACGGGGAGCCGGACTTAGCCGTCCGCTCGATTCGCCTCCGTCTTGCGTCGCATTTCAAGAATGGGGTGATCCTCTGCTACCTTCATCGCCAAATGCATCGGGCCTGGCAGCCGAAGGTGGCCGTCCCAGAGTGGCGCGTTGCGACATAGCAATGCCACCTGTTCGGCAACCACCGTGGAGTTGGGGAACGTACCCGCTTCCATGATCACAATTTCGGTTACACCCAACTGCTGCCACGGATCCTTGAGATTTCGCCCCGATACGTCATAACGGGTGTTGTCACGCAGTGACCGAATACTCCCGAATTGCTTGGAAGGCGAAACGAAATAAAACACGCAGGGGCTTTCGTTAGACTGGAAGACACCAATCTTTGGCCCCACGAAGCGCGGGGTATGGGGGAACAGGGAATGGTTGCCGGTCATCTGCGCGACCTGCTCATCCGCCCGGATGCGTACGACCGCTGCTCTTGGGGGAATTGGAGGCATCCCCTGACCTGGGCTGTCTTTCAATCCACCATAGAACGTTCTCAGGTAGACATCTAAGCAAACAATCAGCGAATCCTTCGGGTTGATTTTACAATCCAGGAAGCATTGGCTAACCAACGTCGTTACGTGAGGGAACGCCAGCAGCGTGGGCGTTGCGTGGATAGCAGCCAGGCCTTCGCTGTAACCCATCCACCTGCCGCTGCCATCTACACTTGAGTCGAACCAGAAAACCTCTGGTTCATGCCCACCCAGAGACATCCGGGTGATGATAGGCAAAAACTTCGCCGGGCCCTTTTCCTGGATTCGGTCAAGCAGGATGGCCAGTACCGTTGTACCAATCGGCACCGATTTCACCTTGGGCAGCGGTGCAGGCAGATAGCCGCTCAAGCGAATGGCTTCAATCACCGAATTGATGGCCTTGAAATCGCGCTCCTCGTCTGTTGGCTTGCGCTTTTTTGATTCGGCATCCGGGTCGATGTGCATGATGAACTGAGTCGCGATGCCGTGCTTCGCGAGAACTCGTCGGATCACATGCTTGGGATCCAAGTCGCCATCACGAGAGGCCGCTAACGCGCTTGTCTCAACAATCATCACCTTCACGCCGCCCTGCGCATGTTGCTTGGCAGCAGGTACAACTTGGTTCTGCAGCCACTCGCTGAGGGTGTTCGGATCGTGTTTCCCTTCCAGCATGCGTTGGGCGTCCGTGACATCCAGGCGCACGAGGTTGATCAGTGGAGGGGCAACCTTTTGGAAGAACTTGGTGTCACGCGCCAATGAGGACGCTGCGGTGTGGAGTCTTAGCATCACGTCGGCATGAGCCGCGAGCACCATGACGTTCAGATTGACCGTGTCGGCAGAGACGGTGGCCTTCTCTTCGGCAAGACGCCCGACGGCCTTGCGTGCCAACAATGGTTTGGTTCCTGGAAGTGAGGCAAGCAAGTGGAAGCATGCTTGGTCGAGGAACAGCGGGCCTGCACCGGAGCCAATCAGCGGGTTCGAAGGTTGGATGGCATAGATCGGCCTGACATCACTGTCTACAGGAATGTCACCCTCGACCATGGGGGGAAATGCCGGCACCCCCATGAACGCGAGTAGTTTTTCAATAGGATGCTCATAGGTGGTCTTCCAGCCGTCGCCAGCAGGTCGGGTCTTGATCTTCGCCCTTACGATCAGATCACCGGTTTTGACCCACGCATTTTTCTTCTTCCCCACCAGGTTGGGCATGACTCGCGATAACCTCACCCTCAGCTGCAGATACGGCTGGGGGCGGCCATTGAGCAAGACCAAGTCCGGCTCGATAATGTGTAGCGCGCTGGCGTAGCGGACATCGCTTTCTGAAATCACCGGATCATCCCATGCAAGCACACTACCGTCGGCACCTTGGTAGAGCTTGATCGGCTTGGTTGCCTGCATCGGGGTGCGGGTGAGCGCTTGGCCTACCAGCCAAGGAATGACGATGTATGCGAGCGACGACACATCTCCGGGTGCAACCAGCCCTACGGTGTCCAGGGGCACCAGATCCGTCACAACGAGCTTGCCCTCAAATTCAGCAAGCTCCTGTTTCCAGGCCTGCATGACGTCCTTCGACCAGAGATTGAGGGCATCATTGAGGGTATCGATGGGCAAAGGCCTGAGCATCAGGATTGCCGACACACCGCCGTCCTGTTGCGGGAACATGTTCACTTTGACCGGCCCACCCGACAGCGTTGCCAGCATCTCTTCGAGCCCGACCGATGGGAGTCCAGGGTGGGGCTTCCTGGCCAACCCTTGCAGGGCCTGCCAGGCGTCCAAATAGTGCGGGCCGATGACAGCACGGTAGGCGTTGCCCAGCTGGCCGGCATCAAATTCAAAGAGGCTGGTACGTAATTCAAGACCCTTCATGTCGCATCCTTTCGTGACTCATAAATGTAATTCAAGAGTGCCGAGGCCACGCCTGCATGGTGGCGTTGGAATTGATCCCAGTCGCCATCTCGCTTCAGTTGCTGCACGCTTTCGCTGAGCATCTGAGGCCAGGGGAGTGCGCCTTCCATGAACGCTGCGTCGGCGAAGTAGCAGGTCACGGGCGTGCCTCCCCTACGGCCTCGTCCAATGAGCTGCGTGAGGCTCACCAGAATGTTCATGATCGTGTAATGGCGGATGTTGTCAGGTTGCTGACTGAATGCCGGATCGGCGGTACGAATGCTCTGTAGCAGTGCATTGGAGTGTTTTCGCTCTTGGATCATCAGCATGCCAGGACTGCTATGCAGCCCTACGGCATTGCCCGTCTCATAACAGATATGCGCCAGATTGTTGTTGGGGCTATCAGACGAGGGCAGGGGGCGCACGCAGATAACGACTTCGCCGATTGCCGAAAGCCCGTCGCTGTTCACGATGTTATGACCGCGCGCCATTGGGCCCATGGCACTCACAAGTACCGTCTTGTCCCTGTGGCGACCGCTGGTGAATTCAGCGAGATCGTCGTACACCAATGTTTGCTCAGCTTCGAGGGTCGATGGTTTGTACTCGCTTTGTCTTCCGCGAACCCAGCCCACACGCTGGCCTGGGCCATTCTGAAGAGTCGCCAGCGTCATCGCCAAAACCTCAGCATCCGCGTCGCTGTTGGTGACAAGCAGCAAGCGAGCCCGTGCACTGGTCAGCGGGTCGTCAGCCAGGCTCACCAGGCGACTATCAAGCCAAGGCCAGATCTCCTTCGCCAACTTGGACACCAGGAATCTGCGTTGTGAATACTGCCCGCCAGAAATGGCAGTGGTCGCAGGCACATTCTTGAATGTGACTTGGCCGGGCACGTCGGGCACGTCGATGAAGTCTTCCGCGCGCAAGTCATAAGCGCTGGCCCCAGGGAAGTACGCCGTCGCGGAAAAGCCAATGAACAATCGTTTCACACCGGCATAGCCAAGCGCGCTGACGTCTGGCAGTGAGAGCAGCGTGCTGTGAGGATCGCCGCGCATGGCTACCACATTGAGCGTTGAGTCATTGTCGGCGGTATCCTTGCGCTTGAATCCAAAAACAGCCCGCTGCAAGGGGCCATTGGGGGTAGGACTCAGCGGCTCGGGCCCCGCGATGCTCCGTTTGACCTCGTATGCATAAGGTATCTCGGCATTCACAAAGCTCGGTAGCTCGACTTGAAGATTGCGCAGGTGGGTTTCGATCACCTGCAAGGTGCCTCGCAGGATGAGCGACGCCTTCAGACGAATTCTGTCCCGCTTGTTGAGCTTCGCCGCAAGCCTGCCATCTGAAGACAACTGCGTGATGAGGTGATCCAGGCTAGTGGCAAGGGCTTCAAGCTTGTGCTCGCCACCGTTTGAGCGCCATTTCGCCAGATGTGTGCTCAGCTTCTCCAGGTGTTCCGGCGTGCGATTCGAGTTCTCGAAAAGCGCTTCCAACGCAGGGCGATCAATACCGAGCTTCTGGATGATGAAGGTGTCGTCAGCATCAGACCAGGTGGTTTCCTTCTTTGGCCATTCGAAATATCTCTCCTGCTGCAGGTTCATCAGCTGGTTGACGCTGAGTGTGCAGTAGGTCAGCGCCCAGCTCACACGGAACAGACTGCTTCGGTCTATCTCCGGAATGCTGGATCGCCCGGCCACGGTGTTGAACAAGCGCAGCAGAGGACTATTGTCACCTTGGTTGCCTAGCTTCAGCTCAATCACGCTGCTGTCGATCGCGGACTTCAACAGCCCATCGATTTCATCGACAAGGAAGAGAGGCGCCGTTCTGAGCAGTATTTCGATGAAGCTACGAGGCCCTGGGAACAGGTCAGCGTCAGACAACGGAATACGGGTCGTCCCCGACAGCAATGCATGGTGATTGATCACCACGATGTTGGCCTCAAGGGCTTGCGACAACATCTGCGTTCTGTCGCACTTGAAGAGGAAGGGGCAGTGTTTCAACCGCTTCGACTGCTCTGCTCGACCCTCTTGCTCTGTCGAAACACGGATGTTGAAGCATGGCTCTTTACCAGGCTCCACATCCAGCTCGTCCGTCGCGTAGGCATTGAGCAGGCAGGCATAGTCGTACGCCGGCGCGGCATGACCCTGCTTGAATTGGATTTGGCCACGCTCGAAGACCCGAGCTGCAGAATGCAGGGGGGCTATCTTCAACCCTGGCGCAGCCACCGCAGCAGACTGCTCTAGCATCCGCACCGTATTTTCAAGCTCAACGAGGGTCGGCACCGCTATCACAACCCGATGACCTCTGCGCGCAAGGTCAATCGACATCATGACCATTGCGACACTCTTGCCAGTGCCCGTCGGTGCGTTGACTCGGTAGAAGGTACCGGCTTGCGCCGCGCGATCTGAGTGGGAACCCCAAATATTATCCAGGGAGCTCCGGTGATTGTTGTGAAGCCCCGGCGCAGCGTCGAGTTGACCGGCGATCTCGGTGAGCGATGCCAACTCCCAACCGATTTCCGGAACTGCTGGAGATGACGCGAGCGTGATGCTCCGGTCGATGATATCCAGAACAGCCCATTCACTCTCAGGGATGTAGAAGACCCTTACTTGGTCGCCAGCAATGTGCTTGAGCACGACATCGCCGTTCAGTGGAAGCTGCGCATAAGTAGGGGGCTTGCGCCCATATCTGAGGGCATCCAGGTACTCTTTGATGAGCTGATCTGTATTCAAGTAAGGGGAGACACGATAGCGATCTTGCTCGTGCAGTTCGCTGCCGAGCTTGTCCTGCTCTATGAGCTCGAAAGGGCTGCGGTCACCATTGAAGATCGCCTCGACGCTCATCATGAAGCGCTTGGGCTGCGCAACCGGCGAGGGGCGCAGACGCAGACTTTCGGCGATCAACTGCTGGTCAGCTTCAGGCAACCCATACCAGGTGATCCATCCTCGCGTTCGGCCAGAACAGAGCGATGCTGCGTCGGCCAGCATGGGGTCATTGCTCACATAGCGTGCAGCCAATGCGAGGAACAGCGTGACGCTGATGTCAGAAAGGGGCTGCACGTTTCTTCGCCTCCTGTACACATTGGCTCTGGGTGTACACGCTCACGCCGGGGTTACAGTGTTTTCGGAGTAAGGGGAGGCTTTGCTTCTGGTAATCCGGGATTACAATCCATCGAGGTGAGCTCGTTGGAATCGCCTTGATGTGCTCGGCAAGTCTGTAGGCGGACATCCAGACCTTGGCATCGATATCCTGGTGGGTATGCCCCAGTCGAAAGCGTAGGTCTGTACGGTCAACATCTGGCCATAGCTGCACGTCGAATCCCATACCGGCCAGAGTCTGAGCGAGCTCGAATTCAATGAGCCCGGGCTGAAGCGTAAACTTCCACAACGCTGGTTTGAGCATCAGCCGGCCATCGACAGCCTGCCCGTTCAAAGCGGTTCCGTCGACCCGGTTAGTCAGGGCATCGCCATTTCGAACGAAGAGACTTTTCTTGTCCTGGCACCACGCTGACGCGCAGCTGACTTCGTGCCGCTGGGTGTTCATTGGCCACTTGCATTCCGGACACAGGTATAGGAGCCCGTTGTGAAACAGGTGCGGCGCAATAGGCTCGTAAAATTCGCTCAATGACAGGTTCAAGGGCAGGAAGGTGTCACTGGCTTGAGCGGGCCAGATCACACCATGCTGAACCAGAAACAGGCGGAAATTTCGGTAGTGCAATTCACCGTCTGCTCGCAGTCGGCATGCCTGCTTGACCCGATTCACACTTTCTTGCACACGATCCCAAACCGCCTTCGCATCAAGCTCCAGCAGCATTTCACTGCATGTCTGGGTGAAGATATCGAAGTAGAGAAGGGGGCCTGAATAGTCGGCTCTGACGGACTCGGGCAACCAGTCCTCCAAGGGCGTTCGAAGCCTGCGCTCCAGCTCGATCGGGGAGATAGGACTCCCCGTGGGATCGAGTCGCCAGAGAAGGGCACATGCTCGCTGGAAAAGAACGAACGCTTGACCCCGATCTGTAGCGCAGAGTGAGGCTCCTTGTGCGAGCAGGTTGAGAAGGTACTCGGGGGCTTGCCTATCCATACGCACACTCCATCTCATCCCTGAGCTTCTTCTGCCAGCGTTGCTACGGGGTTGCCTAGCACTGTGGGGGGGGGCACGTCTGCCGCCTGAATTTCGCAGTAGTGCCTACGCTATCAATTTGCTATTAAACCGTGCAATGCCCTAGCGCACTTTGCCACTCGGGGACGGCGATACCTCCCGGGGAGGGGTACCAGGATGGCGAACAACAACTGCGCCTGAGGCCAGGCGCAGGTCGGGCAGGGCTCGGCGAGAGCAGGTGGATCTTGGCTGTCAGGTCATCGCGACTGCAGCCAAGAGCGAGGTCGGCAGTCTCTTCAGCCAATCTTTTGCCCGAGCGCCATCTGCGGCTCGGGTTGCCCAAGATCCGAAACTCTCGGGCATATCTCGCCAGGCTGTTCATGAGCAGAGCACCCACAGCACGCCATCGAGCATCAGCCGGTCGCTCAGTCGGGGCAGACCTCGGCCAAGGGTTTCGATGAAGAGATCGGAGACCACATCCCAGGCCTTGTTCGTGAGTTCGTAGCGCCTTGGCATCACAGACTTCCTTACCGTTAATGGCGCGTGACTCTACAAAATCTCAGCGCTAGAGGAGCGACGATTAGGTTTCTCGGGATTTCGTACAGAGCCTAGCAAGCCAGGCATCTTTAATCCTCAGAGCCATTGCCCAATGGATTCAGAAACCATGGAGTGCCAGCATTTCATATTCGGGGGCACTCCAGGTTGTCCTCCTGACTGAGACTATGCAGCTTGGAGGTCGCGATCCATAGCTGCATCCAGTTGTTCATCACGTTCAATGTATTGCTCCTTTGTGAGCTTGCCCTTTTTGAAATCATCACGGAGTCGCTTCCTGCGCCTCTCATAGCTTTCAAATGTCTTGGCGGCTTCGACGGTCTTAATGATCTGCTGGTACTTGGATTTTTGCTTGAATGCGGAATCAACGTAGTCCAGCAGGCTCTCAAGTGTGGCGTGCCCGCTCTTAGCCATCGCAGACTCAGCGAGCATCTTGTTGGTCATCAACGTCTGCCTAAACGAATCTGGACTCAACGCCTGAGTGGCCGCAATGAGCTGGGCCACAATGTTGGTGCAAAAGGTGTGTCGGAACAAATGTGCACACGCTTGCTCTTCGATGCCTGCTAACCTGCGAATCTTAGAAAACTCCGTCGTAATGCTGTCGATGCCCAAGGGGCGACCTCCGCGCTCAGTGACGAATAAGTACCCATGGTCTGGGATACCTTTGTGTTTCTTCATGATTGTACGTCTGGGGCCGCGAATGTAATCCATGAGCTCATCGATCAGGGGAGGACTCAGTTCAAGCTCTCGTGTGATCCCCATGCCTCCACGTTTTAGCGTATTGACGATGAGGGTTGGAGATTTCACTTTGCTGGCGGCAATGACCTCGGCCACCGTAATGGGCTGGGTCTCAGCTCTTCGAGTTCCCATTTCTTCGAATAGAGAGATCATCAAGTGCCGGCGAGTACTCAAAAACTCAGACGATGAGTGAGCATCAATCGTATCCCTCAGCTTTTCGATAGTCGCCTCACCGATCGGTTTACGAGTCTTCTTCGCAGAAGGCGTCCTGAACGACCTATGATGGACGCTTGAGCGTTTGAAGGCTTTACCATTCCGATAATAAATGGCGTCCACCATGACAATAGAAATGGTGCCATTGATCCCCACGAAGTTATGCAGGCCATTCATTTCAGCGACATGGCTGAGGAAATTAAGACACCGTCTGCCAATACCGGTGATGGTGCGCTCATTCCTTTTCTGCTGTTTAGGGTTGTCAGGCTTCTTCTCTTGACGGAGCCCATCGATGAAGTCGCAAAAATCGTCATCCGACAGGGCGATGAAGCTCAGCTTGTTGTAGTAGCAGAAGCGAATCAGGTGGCTGATCTGGCCGGCGTACTGCCCAAATGATCCGCCTTTAGTGCCATGCCTCGACGGGCCATGCCCGCCCCTGCCAGGCTGCATTCTGAGCTTGATCATATAAGCATTAGCTTGCAGGCACGGTGAACCGTCAGGCCAGGACATGAACGGCATCATGCTGCCGTCAAGCGTATGCAGCTCGCCATGAGTCAGATAATCGTAGAGCCGCAGCTTCGGAATGGGAGTGAAAAGCTGGCCCGACTCGGGATATTCAACGGTTCGTTTTGTCATTGGGCACCAGCTTCAGATGTTTTTCCATAGAGAGGACGGAGGTGTCGTCAAATGGGGCAGGGTTCATCCCAAGAATTTTAATGATCCGATTGATCGCGTCATTGATTCGCTTCTGCCGTAACCCAGTGTTCACGGTGTCCGCGATGGTGATCAAGTCTCTACGGTTAACCTCCAAAGCCTGTACCAGCACCATGTTGACTGCGTGGAGTGAGGAGACTGAGGCTTTGAGATCTTCGATCTGACTCTCAATGGCGCTTCGCGAACGCTTTTTGGGCTCGGGCGGCTCCTCGCTGAACTTGGCAATGGCGGCCTGGGCATGAGTTCGTAGTTTGTCCAAATAAGTGAAGTCGCGATCAGGGCCATTACCCGCCAGCTTCTTCTTGAGCGTATTCAGGCTGATTGGCTGGATTTTCACTTGTTCGTCCCGGATCCAGAAATCCATCTCCAGCGCGCACAGGTAGCCCTGACTCTTGAGGGCGTGAAGCACCTGTTCGTTCTGGGCATAGCTGCCAGGCTCGCGCCGGATCTCATGCAAAAGCTTAAAGATCCCGTCAATGGATTGTTCGATCTGCTCGCGTTTAGTCAGTGTGCTCATTGATGTTTTCCCGATATTTCAGCTGACGATGAAGAGGACTTTCATGGCTTTGCCATTTTCATCGTTGTAGAAGTGCGGCTCGATCCGGGCTTTACCCTCTTCCAGCATGGCTTCGAGATACGACTCGATCTCCTGCTCATCGACCAACTTGAACGAGGTGGTACCAAATTTGGCAGCCAGCAAGTCCTTTAGGTTTTGGTAGTTTTCCAGGCGATCTTTTTTTGCTTGATCAGCGAAATATCGGGCGCCAGCTCCCCGAATGTCTGAAGGTTCCAGGCACTCGGTCAGGTAGTGCCATACGTGTTCGATGTCACGGTGCCCGAGCATCCAGCGTAGCGTGTCAAGTTCGCCGAAGCTGTTGGTGTAGAAGAACATGATGGCAAAGAAGCGCCGGAGCTGATGCTGGCGGACGTAGTAACGCTGGCCGTCATCGTTCAGATCGCTTTCGAAGTAGTCGCAAGCGAAATCCAGGTGCCGGTTGTAGAGATGTGTTGAGCACTCCTGCAGGCCCGCGTAGCCCAACGAAGAGGGGGTGGCATACAGGTCGCCCAGGTCGTCGATGATTCCCGGCAGCTTAAGCAGCTTCTGGAAACGACGAAGCTCTTCAATCATTTCAACCGCGATAGCATCGATAGGGCGAGACTCACGCTGCCGCAAGCCGAGCGCTTGGCGGGTCGACTTTGCTAGGCCGAAGATAAGCCAGGATTTGCTACCGTCGAGGCAATCTCGCGCTTTGAGCGTCACCAGTTCGTCGACCCGCCGTGCCATGAGCATACCGACGGCCATCTGGATGCTGCCCAGGTACACGTACACCAGCTCAATCAAGCCGTGGTTTGCACGCAAATCTTTGAAGTATTTCTCACGGCTGCCTTTACGCGGGAGTCTGTTTTTCGTTCTGCGGTTGCTTGAAAGACCCAGTTTTTTGACGCCGAGGCTGACGAGTTCCGGGCCGATGACATTCAGAAATTCGGCTTCTGGGAGCTGGGTCATCGACAGACCTTTTGCCTTGCAATAGGCAGCGACCCTCACGAAGCCGTTCAGGATCATCCTGCCCTTCTCGACATGAAACTCCATGCTTCGGCGGAACAGCTTAAGTAGGTTGGCCGACGGAACGCTTCTGAAGCGTTTGGACTCGTTCACATCGGGAACATACTCTTTGATGGTCTCGATATCGGATGGGGAGGGTAGCTCCAATGTCCCCAGGGCAGCACTGCCGATCAGGGTGTAGCGGTAGTAGAAATAGATGCTTTCCTGCAGCCTCTCGGACTCGCCTGTCGTGACCCGTACGCCTGGAAACTCGCGACGGTAGCTCCGCTCATTGGGATAAAAACTGAGTGCGTGAAGCGCAGATTTGGGGGTTTGACAGCCTCGTAGCGTATCGCTGTAGATCAGCTCCGACAGTTGTTTTGTGCTGATCCGGAACCCATGGTTGCGATTGCCGTAATACACACCCGCTTTCATCAGTGCAGCGCGTACCCTCGGAATCTCCGATGCTTCGATGCCGAGCGAGAAGTCCTCTAGCTCGTCGTCGCTGACCTCCAACATGCTGGGATATTTCTTGAATAGCGCCTCTTCTTCCGAAGGAGTGAGTTTGCCGAGTTCTGAAGTGCTAAATGCCGTTACCCGATCTTTCCAGGCATACACGGAGTCCTCGGATCTTGCCTGAGTGGCTAGGTGATTCAGCATGCCCTTTAAGTGGTCACCATCGAGAGATCCCAGGCCAAACTCCACTAATCCATAGCTCTCGGCATGGATCAACAGATAGTCGATGAGCTTTAGGGTGTAAGTGACCCTCATGTGCTTGCTGCTAGGAGCCAGCATCGCAAACTCTTCATTCATGCCATTGCCGCCGATGATGAGGAGATGTTTGAGCGAACGCAGCAGCACGTCGTTCTTCGCGTCAGTCAGCAAGCTCCCATCCCAGAGCTGAACACTCCATGCGAGATGGAATGGCACCTTCTGATTGGTCTGCATTTTCCAGTCATTTTCACTGAAATCGTTAAGCAACCAGGGGGCGGTGGTATGCGCCGAGGCCTTTTCTTGGTCAAACGTCTGTAGGAAGTCATAGCTGGATTTGACCGCCTTAAGCTTACGCATAGATCAGCGCCTCCATTTTCTTCGCATCCACCATTTCAAGTGCGGTAGCCAGGTATTTCTTCAGCGGCGCCTTTCTCCCGGTCGTGATTTCCGTTTTGATCTTCTCCGCAAAGGATGCCCAGTATTCGGCTTTGCCACACACGGGCCCTGTTGGTGGCTGCCTTTACTGCGGCCTCCAGTGACAACAGGGAGGCCAGGAAAGGAACGCCAATCGAAAGCACCGCTTCGCTGCTATTGACTTCTTCGCGTTGCGCTTTGCGTTCGGGTCGGACGCCTCAGAAGGAATCTCCTCGATACGGTGATTTTCAAGGAAGGCGTCCAATTCATCGATGCTGGTAAATTTGGTTACCCTAAGCAGATGAGGGCTCTCTTCCATGGCTACACAGACAAGGGCCTTTTGGAAGATCCGGATCCAGCGCGCTTTGATGAACGCCAGGATGGCGTCAGGTAGGTAGTGGCTGAGTAGATCCGGGTAATAGTGCTCATGACCCAAGGCATCGGACATCTTTTCTGAGCTCTTGCTCTGAATGAAAATTTCCACCGCCCTGGAAGGCCTGATTTTCGTCAGGCGAACCCGCTTGATGAGCTCGACTAGCTCACCATCTGAAAGATCGCTGTGCGGCCTGAACTCTTTGAGCAACCGTTCCCGCAGGGTGCGGTTGTTGATAAACGAGTTGTCATTCCAAAGAGTCGGCTTTGCTACCTGGAAGGGCTTTAGGGCCTTCCCGGATGTGATGAAGAGGTAGCGCCAATCGTCGTTTTTCTCCGCCTTCAGTGTGCGACGGCCCAAACTGGTGATCGCGATAATGTCTTTGACAATGGCAAACGACTGGTCATTCAGTTCGATGACCTGCTCTCGTACGTCTGGCTGTTTGCGGTCTTTGTACCCGATGAGTAGCCGTTGCTGCTCGTCGAATCCGACCAGCTGACCGTCTTGGTTATACAGTTCGAAACTTTTCAAAAACTCAGATGTGATTTCGGGGTGCTCAAGCACAAGCAGGCACTGGAATGGAAATAAGCTTCCTGCCACCGCAAATCCTAATGCGTTGGCAAGTTCCGGCGCGCTGCACTTCGAACTGGTCGCGTTTTGATATACCTTGCAGAGAAACGCAGTGGGGACGTTTGAATTAACGTCTTCTAGAGTTGCGCAGACATCAGCCACGCTATAGGTTTTGTAGAGCCCCCTGCCTTCGTATTGTTCAATCGGAGTGCCTTTATTCGCTTGCTCAATTCGCCACATATACCGAGATTTGAGGTCAGCCGCTTGTGCCGTCGCCCAATTGCGAACCGTCGTGACATCTCTTTTGATGTGGAAAAAGAGGATTTCAACGGCTTCGGCATCGGTCACGTGCAAAGGGATGTTCGTGAGCAACTTCTCTTGAACGAGCGTGCCTTCTTCGTCTTCCGTCACCTTGGTCTCTGAGCCATGCTTGGTATCGGGCGGCGGGCGTCGAATTGGAGAGCTGATGCTTGCCCAGATAGTTGGCTTGCAGAGGCATTGCTCTACAGAGTTAAGGAATCGGTTCCAGTTTTTGATCTGAGACTGAGCGTCCAGCCCGGCTATCTTGGCATTGTTAAAATAGGAAATGGAGAACTCCTGCATGAACTGCTTAAGTCCCACCTCCGTTTTGAACCGGCTCAGTGGCCAGGAATGGTGGTGCTTGGCGAGGTAGTCAAACAGGATGTTCCATTCGCTACGGAATCTGCCCGTACGGTTCCGGAAATACTGCAGCAGCTCTTCGTAAACGTCCTGTACAAAAGTCCGGCCATAGGGGACGACCAGCTGGGCTAGACGCAGATATACAGCTGCCTGCCGTGGCTGTTGGATGTCCCAACCTTTCCAGTACCACTCGTGAAATTCGTTTGTGCGTGCTCGGATTGCAATGCACACCTCCGGGTCTGGTTTGAAAGTCCGGAAGTCCCATTCCAATCGGTGGTGGTCTGGGTATTTTGCTCTGGCTTCATTCAGCACTTGATAGAGGGTGCGGCAAAATTTGATGGGCTCTCTATCCGGCAGGACGATGAGTGCCTCTCCGGCCATTGCGGTAGTGAAGCCTTCCAGGATTTCCCGAATCTCGGGGGAGCGGAGCGTGTCCATTGTGACCCGATGGCCCATCACGTCGCAGTAGGCTTCAAGCGCCATCAGTTGAGGCCTGATGACGAAGCTTTTGAGATTGAGCGACTGACGTAACGACTCGGCAGATTGGAGGATCAGGTCTCCAACCTCGCCATCAATGGCGGTGAGGGGGTGTTGGCGGATGGCTGAGGTATTTTTGATAATTGTCATTTTTTCTAGAGATGATAATGTGGTCTGTAAGCCGCATTCTGTGGGCCTTTAGAGAATAATGACATGGCTTGCTAAGTAGTCAAATCCAGGAGCTGGGTTTCGAACTGAACCTGGGTTTCAAGGAAGACCTGTCTGACGAAGCCATCGATGCCTTCCTCGACGCCTTCCTGGCAGAAGCCATGGATGCCAATGGCCTGGACTACGTCGGCGGCGATGACTTCGGCCTGGTCTGCCTGGCCAACCGTGGCTCGGTCAGCGAAGAGCAGCGCGCTACCGTCGAAGCCTGGCTCAAGGGCCGCAACGAACTGACCACCATCGAAGTCAGCCCGTTGCTGGACGCCTGGTATCCGGAAAAGCCGATCAACCCGGCTTCCTGATGCACGCTTGAGTGCCGCCCGCCTGGGCGGCGCTCGATCAAGCCCCGGCCAGCGCCTTGGCCAGGGCTTTCTCCACGCGGCGCATATGCCGCGCCAATGCCTGCCGACGCAGTTTCAACTGTGCTACTGGCACATTCTCCTCGTTCATCGCCTCGCAGGCCGACATCATGCTGCGCGATTCCAGCATGCGTGCCGCGCTGAGGATCTTGTGCGCCTGTTCGCGCAGGGCAATGGCCTCGCGCTCGGGGTTCAGGGCCATCAGTTCGGTGAAATCCTCTTGCAGGCTCTGGTGCAGGGCCGTGAGCAACCGATCACGCTCGGCGGCATTGTCGCCTACGATGCTGCGCAGACCCTTCAAGTCGAACGGCCGTCGGGGGCCTGCCTGCTGCTCGCGTCGGGCGATAACGGCCAGGCGCTGGCTGAGGGTGCGCAGGCTGATGGGTTTGAGCAGGCAGTCGTCCATGCCGACACTCAGGCATTTCTGCCTGACTTCTGGCTGGGCATTGGCGGTGTAGCCGAGCAGGACGCAGGGTGGGCGTTCGCTACGGCGTTCTTCGGCGCGAATTGCTGCGGCCAGCTGGTAGCCGTTCATGTGCGGCATGTTGCAATCGAGCACCACGACATCGAACTGTCCTTCGCGCCATTGATCGAGGCCCTCGCGGCCGCCGCTGGCGGTGGCATGGCGCAGGCCCAGATAGCCTAGCTGCTGTGCCATCAGCAGCAGGTTGGCGGGATGGTCATCGATCACCAGCACATTCAGCTGCGGGTCGGGCACGTCGACATCGTCCTCCATTCGGGAAAGCAGTGGCGGCGCACCGACGCGCTGCAGGGGCAGGGTCAGGCGCACCTTGGTACCGAAATCCGGCAGGCTCTTGATGCTCAGCCTGCCACCCATCATTTCGCACAGGCTGCGGCAGATGGCCAAGCCCAGCCCTGTGCCTGCGCGGGCACTCTGGCTGTGCGGGTTGGCCTGGACGAACGGGTTGAACAGGCGCTGCAAGTCATCGTCATGAATGCCGATGCCGCTGTCGCGCACTTCAAGTGCCAGGCTTGTGCTGGCCGCAGGGCCTGCGTCGCGAAGGCTCAGGCAGACACGCACATGACCATGTTCGGTGAACTTGATGGCATTGCTGACCAGATTGCAGAGGATCTGCTTGAAACGCAGTGGGTCGAGCAGGGCATGGCAGCGGGCGCTTGGGTTGATGATCACTTCCAGTGCCAGGCCTTTCTGTCGCGCCTGGCCTTCGAATATTCGGCCCACCGACTCGACCAGTGCCGCCACTTCGACAGGCTCCGGTGCAAGGGTCAGATGGCCGGACTCGATGCGCACGATATCCAGGATATCGCCCATCAGCCCCAGCAGGTCTTTCGCCGAATGGTGGGCAACCTCCAGGGACATCGGGTCGACCTGGCCGTGATTGGCGCGTTTGACTGCCAGTTCAAGCATGCCGATCACCGCATTCATCGGCGTGCGGATCTCGTGACTGATGGTGGCCAGGAAGGTGCTCTTGGCCCGGTTGGCATCGTCGGCTTGCTGTTTGGCCTCACGCAGCTCCTGAACCAGCTTGCGGCGATCGCTGATGTCGATCCAGCCGCCGATGATGCCTTGCACCTCACCCAGTGAGTCGTGGTAAGGCAGGATCCAATGGTAGATGGTGATTTCCTGGTCCTTGAGCCGTAATGGGCGGTCGACCACCAGCGGTACGCCTGCGGCCATCACTTGCAGGTAATCGGCGTGGATCTGCCGGGTATACTCCGCGGCCGCGAACAGGCTGTCTTCGAGGCGCTTGCCCAGCACTTGATCGAGGCTTGCCTGCACGGCATCGAGGTAACTGGCGTTGCAGCTTTGCAAGCAACCATCTCGGTCACGCACGTACATGGGATGCGGCGTTCCGTCGAGCAGGGCCCCCATGAACTGCAACTGATCACTCAGGGCGCGTTCGGCGCGTTGGCGTTGCTTGATCTGGCGTCGCAAGCGGGCATTCCAGATCAGCGCCAGCAGCAGAAGCAGGCCGGTGCCCAGCAGCACTTGCATGGCCAGGCGGCGGAACCCTTCCCAACTGCTGTCGTCATGTCGGTTGAAGTCGCGCCAACGGTTGTTGATGCTTCCCATCTCTTCGGGCGAGATACTCAGCAAGGCTTTGTCCAGGATTGAGGCGAGCGCCTTGGCCTCGACGGTCGTGGCCATGGCGAAGTTGGCCGGCTCACTGCCGACCGTGCTGCGAATGACCAGGTCGGCATTGCCGGCCAAGGTAGGGTTGGCATCGATCAACGTGGTGATCACGCCATCGACGGCGCCACTGCTCAGCAATGCCATGGAGTAGAAGGGGCTTTCGGTCTCGATCCAGCCCGTTTGCGGATAACGGCTTGCCAGCCATTCGGCCACGGTGCTGTAGCGGGTGATCGCGATACGGTGCCCGCGCAGTTGTTCGAGCGATGCGTATTCAGCGTCTTGCGCGCGGGTCACCAGTACGTGGGGACTCTCGAGGTAGGGACGGCTCAGGTGCAGGCGTCGTTCGCGCATGCCCTCGACATCCAGGACGGCGATCAGGTTCACGCGCCCGTCTTCAAGGCGAGTGACCATGTCGGCAATACCGTTGGCCCGCTGCACTTCGAAACGCAGTCCGGTGCGCAAGCGAATGAGCTCCAGCAGGTCGGCGGCAATTCCACGGAAATGGCCCGTGCCGTCGAAATAGGACAGGGGGGCGGCCGTCTCGTCGATGGCCACCTGCATGATCGGATGGTCTTGCAGCCATTGGGCTTCGTCCGCGGTCAGGCTGAGTTTGCGATTGCTCAACAGCTGTTCGCCACCAGCACTCCAGCGCTTGAACAGGCTAGAGCGAATGGCGCTTGGCTGGTGGTCGAGGGCGGCGTTCACCAGCTCGAGCAGCAGCGTGTCCTGGGCCCGCATGGCGAAGCCGAAGCCGATATTCTCGTGCTCGCCGAAACTGGCCATGCGCAAGCGTGGCAGGTGGCCGCGGTTGAGTTGGTAGTGGGTCGAGAGGGTATCGCCAAGGAACACGTCGGCCTGCCCGAACGCGACAGCATTCAGGGCCTGGGATGAGGAGCCGAAGGCCAGCAGTTCGGCCTTTGGATAGGCTGCCAGGACGTTTTTGGTGGGCAGGTAATGATAAAGCATGCCCAGGCGCATGCCTTCCATGCCGGGATCGAGCGTGCGCGGCTCGTCCTCGCGGGTGACCAGTACCGGCTGGTCAATGGCATAGGCGTGCGAGAGGGCGAGCCCGTCGCTGGCGGCTTCATAGCCGTTGGCGCTGCCAAGCAGGTCGATGTCACCCCGCTTGAGCGCGGCCACGGCTTCTTGCCGGCTGGGGTAGCGCAGTACCCGGATCGGCAGCTGCAAGGCCTGCCCGATCAGGTTGGCATACTCGGCAGTCAGGCCCTGATAGTCGCGCCCGCCACTGGTGATGTCGAACGGTGGGTAATCGGGTGCCGATGTGCCCAGGGTCAGCTGTTGCCTTCCCTGCAGCCATTGCTTTTGCGGTGGCGTCAGCTGCAACCGTACCGATGAAGCCGCTGAGCGGGCCAGCAGGGAGTAAGGTGTGACCTCTTGCTCCAGTGCCTGGGTTGTGCCAGTGGCCAATGCCAGGCAAACCAGCAGGACGCCAATGAATCGCGCCATCGGCCACCTCAGACCAGTGCGTTGCGTTTGGCCATTTCGATGAGATCGACCAAGGTGTCGACCTGCAACTTCTGCATCAGGCGTTTCTTGTAGGTGCTGACGGTCTTGTTGCTCAAGAACATGCCGGAGGCAATTTCCTTGTTGCTTCTTCCCTGAGCGAAAAGTTGCAGGACCATCAGTTCTCGATCATTGACCTGACGGAATAGTCTGAGCTCGGCCTGCGCTGTTTCATGGCTGTTATGAACAACCTGGCTGGGGAAGTAGTTGTATCCGGCGAGTACGGCTTTTATCGCACTGAGCAGTTCACTGAGGTCTTCCTGCTTGCAGACATACCCGGCGGCGCCCGAGTGCATGCAACGCGGGGCGAACAGTGCGGGTGATTGCGCGGTGAGGATAAGCACCCTGGAAGGCAGGGCCATGGCCTGAAACCGAGACAGCACCTCCAGGCCGTCCAGCCTGGGAATACTGATATCGAGAATGACCAGGTCCGGGAGGGTTTCGCGAATCATCTGCATGGCGTCGACGCCATTGTCCGACTCGCCAACGATCTTGTAGTTCTGGTTCTCGAGCAACATACGGACGGCCAGGCGAATGACCGGATGATCATCGACGATGAATACGGTGTACATGTTCAAGTTCCCTGCGACGGGTGACGAAGGCAGGGCGCACCTTAACCCAGTTGGCTGTCGCCGGGGGTACGACGGGAGGCGAATTGCGCTTTAAGGGAAATTGCCTACAAGAGAAAGCAACTAACGCTACGAAATGTAATAAAACAATTCCGAGTAGACGCTGTTTTAAGGTGGGTTCGGATGAGGTTTGTTGGAAGGTGTTTAATGTTTAAACATCCTTTGTAGGAAGCATCCTACAAGAATGCCGCCGGCAAGTTTGGCCTGGCGGCATCGCACAGTTTCAGGTCGGGCTGGAGCGACCGGTCATTTCCCTGGCCATTTCGCTGGCGTAGCTGTCGGTCATGCCGGCGATGAAATCGATCATCCGCAAGAAGGATGTGTGCAGCGAGTCGTGCGGGCTGGGCGCATTGTTGCCGATCAGGTCGAGCACGCGACGGCTCTTGAACGACGGGGTGCGCCCGCCGTGTTGTTCAAGGGCGGCGGCGCAGAAGGTGTTGAGCAGGATTTCCAGGGTGGTGTAGGCACCGATCTCGTGCAGCGTCTTGCGTTTGTCCTGGAAGATCTTGTTGCGCGCCATGTCCTTGGCCTGCAGCACACAGCGCTTGGCCGGGCCGTGCATGTGCTCGACCAGATCCCCGCTCAACCGCCCAGCAAGCAGTGCTTGCTGTTGCTCGACGAACGCGTGCGCGGCCGCGTTGGTCAGGTGCTCGATGGCCTTGCCGCGCAAAATGGCCAGTTTGCGCCGGCGTGAGTCCGAAGGGCCGAGTTGGCGGTACGTCTCAGGCAGGTCGTCGCCGACCAGGTCGAGCAGCAGCGCTTCGACTTCGGCATAGTGCAGCAGCCCCATCTCCAGGCCGTCTTCCAGGTCGATCAGGGCATAGCAGATGTCGTCCGCGGCCTCCATCAGGTACACCAGCGGGTGGCGTGCCCAGCGTTGCTCTTCGAGCAGTGGCAGGCCCAGCTTGCGGGCGATCTGTTCAAGCAGCGGCAGTTCGCTCTGGTAGCAGCCGAACTTGTGTTTCTTGTAGCCCAGGGCATCGGCATGCCGTGCTGTCCAGGGGTACTTGAGGTAGGTGCCGAGGGTGGCGTAAGTCAGCCGGGTTCCACCATCGAACTGGTGATACTCAAGCTGGGTCAGCACGCGAAAACCCTGGGCATTGCCTTCGAAATTGAGAAAGTCGCCGCGTTCGTCATCAGTCATGCCATCCAGCCAGCCACGCCCCGCAGCCTGGTGGAACCAGTGGCGGATGGCGTCTTCGCCGGAGTGGCCGAACGGTGGGTTGCCGATGTCGTGGGCCAGGCAGGCGGACTGGATGATCATGCCCAGGTCGCTGGGCGCACACCAGTCGGGCAGGCTGTCACGCAGCGTTTCGCCCACGCGCATTCCCAGCGAGCGGCCGACGCAGCTGACTTCCAGGGAGTGTGTCAGGCGTGTGTGGATATGGTCGTTGCTGGAGACCGGGTGGACCTGGGTCTTGCGTCCCAGGCGGCGAAAGGCACCTGAGAAGATGATCCGGTCGTGGTCCTTGTGAAAAGGGCTTCGCCCCAGTTCTTCGGGGCTGTACAGGGCTTTGCCCAGACGTTCGCGGGTGAGCAGGGTATGCCAGTCCAAGGCTCGGTCTCCTATCGATCGAAGGACATAGCATCCTGCGTGGAGCAGGGCCGCGCAAGGGGCAGGTGGGCACCGCTGGCGATGCAGCGGCGCCAGTGGTTCAGGGGCGTCGCCCTGCTTGCAGGTAGAGGCGTACCAGCGGCAACAGGCTGCTGCCCAGGCGCACCAGGCGCGTCAGGTTACCGCTGCGCACGCCTTTGCCGGTCAGGTAGCCCAGCGCGACGACTGCACCGATGCCCCAGAGCGGCGCATGCTTGATGCCCAGCCCATCGTGCAGCGATCCGCCCATGCCGCGCAGCCGCTGCAGCGGTTGCAGCAATTGCCCCGATTCGTGGCGGATTTCCTGGCGATGCATCTCCAGACGCAAGCGCAGCAGGGCCTTGCGCAGCTCTCGTGGGTTACGGGTGTTCGGCAGTTCAGGCAGGCTCATGGCAACATTCGCTCCCGGTCCTTGGCAAGTTCTTCGAGGGTGGCACTGAATGGCGACGATTCGTCGAACACCGCCGCTTTCAGGCGCAGCCCGCAATACAGCGCGGCGAGGCCATAGAACACGCACAGGCCGATGATGCCGGCCAGGCGATAACTGTCCCACAGCAGCACCAGCAGCAGGCCTGAAAGAGCGGTCAGCAACAGCAGGGCGAACACCAGCGCCAGGCCTGCGAACAGCAGCAGGCTCAAGGTGCGTGCCTTCTGCTCCTGCAACTCGATGCCGAACAGTTCGATATGGCTGTGCAGCAGCCCCAGCAGTGCCGCGCCGAGGCGCTTGCCCGAGGCGCCGCTGGCAATGGTGTCATTCTCCATGGGGGCTCCTCAGCGCCGATTGGCCAGCAGGCCGATCAGCAGGCCGACACCGGCGGCGATGCCGATGGCCTGCCAAGGATTTTCCTGTACGTATTGTTCGGCGCTGCCCAGTGCCGCCTGGCCATGTTCTCGCACGGAGTCCTGGGTCAGTTGCAGGGTTTCGCGGGCTTGGCTCAGGCGCTCGTGGATCTGCTCGCGCAAGTCGTCGGCCTGGTCGCCAGCCAGGTTGGCCGTGTCGGCCAGCAGTTTCTCGGTATCACGGACCAAGGCCTGGAAGTCAGCCATGAGGATTTCTTGTGCAGTCTTTGCCGATTTGCTGGCCATGGAGCTCTCCCTGTGTAGGTGTGTGGTCTTTCGAGTTTGCCAAAGCGCCGAAGGTTCACTGTGGCGCTGGTATGGGCCTTGCTAGTCCTTGCGCAAAGGACCTTGCCACAACCCGGGGCGTCATTGCGGGTCGTGCGCCGATGCAGGGCGGAACATGCCCGGCGGATACCGATAAACCTTAACCCAATCCACGACAAACCGAAGAAAAAACCACGCAGGCTTCGCCCGATTCGGCAAGACGGGCTCGTAGGTCGGCACCGATTCGGTGCATGGATGCAGGTTCTTGAACTGTCCTGGTGCCTTTTCAGCAGGTCTGCCTCATTCATGGAAAACATGCACAGCGCGATGGACTCCCTCGTCCACGGTTCCAACACCCTGTTCATCCTCATGGGCGCCATTTTGGTGCTGGCCATGCACGCCGGCTTTGCCTTCCTCGAAGTGGGCACGGTGCGGCACAAGAACCAGGTCAATGCCTTGTCGAAGATCCTCAGCGACTTCGCCATCTCGGCATTGGTGTACTTCTTCATCGGCTACTGGATCGCCTACCGTGTGAGCTTCATGCAGCCGGCACCGCAGTTGGCGGCGGACCATGGCTAATTGCAAGGCGTCAGTGGCCTGGTGGCGATCAACTCGCTGATGGCCATGGTCGGCGGCACCCTGGCAGCCCTGCTGGCCGGGCGCAACGACCCAGGTTTCCTGCACAATGGGCCGCTGGCCGGGCTGGTGGCGATCTGCGCCGGCATCCGATCTGATGCACCCGGTCGGTGCGCTGGCCACCGGGCTGGTGGCGGGCGTGCTTTTTGTGTGGAGCTTCACTGCGGCGCAGAACCGCTGGAAGATCGACGATGTGCTGGGTGTCTGGCCGCTGCATGGGCTTTGCGGGCTGTGGGGCGGGATCGCCTGCGGCATCTTCGGGCAGTCGGTTCTGGGCGGCATGGGGGGTGTCAGCCTGGTCAGTCAGCTGCTTGGCAGCCTGGGTGGCGTGCTGGTGGCGCTGATTGGCGGCTTTGCCGTGTATGGCCTGATCCGCAGCGAGCATGGCCTGCGCTTGAGCCATGAACAGGAGTTCCAGGGCGCCGACCTGTCGCTGCACCGCATCGGTGCCACCAGCCAGGATTGAGCGAGTCAAGGTGCACGGTGGCCGGGAGGGACCTAGAATGGTCTCTCTCCAAGCCAACCGAGCCTTACTCCATGCTGCCTGAATGCCAACTCTTCGGCACCGTCGGCTGCCACTTGTGCGAAGTGGCCGAAGCTGTGCTGATGCCATTCGTCGAACATGGCTTGCTGATCGAGCTGGTCGACATCGCCGATAGCGAGGCGCTTTTCGAGCGCTATGGCTTGATCATCCCTGTTCTGCGCCGTAGTGATACCCGCGCCGAACTGCACTGGCCGTTCGATGCCGAACAGGTGGTGGCCTTCCTCGCGCAGTGATGGCACCAGGGGAGCTTTATCCCTGCTCCAGAGGGCGTGTTGCGTTGTGATGATCGAGTGCCCGGCGTGTTGACGCCGGCATTTTTCATGAATCATCAGGAATCGCCATGCTCATCACTCCTCATTTCACCCTTGATGAAATGACCGTTTCCCAGCTCGCTGCCAGGGAAGGGCTCGACAACACCCCGCCGCCCGAGGCGTACGCCAATCTGCAATTGCTGTGCAGTGCACTGGAACAGGTGCGCTCGCTGATGGGCGCACCGATCATCGTCAGCAGCGGCTATCGCAGTCCCGAACTCAACAAGCGCGTTGGCGGCGGGGTAGCGAGCCAGCATATGCAAGGGTTGGCGGCCGATTTCACGGTGCCGGGCGTGAGTCCGCGCAACCTGGTGCAACGGATCAGCGACAGCCGTGTGCCCTTCGATCAGTTGATCCTCGAGTTCGACCATTGGGTGCATTTGTCGGTTTCCCCGGGCGTACCGCGGCGTCAGGTGCTGACGGTCCGCAAAGGCACTGGCTATCTGCCTGGGCTGCAGTAAGCCACATTGACGGCGCCAGGAGTATGTTCGTATGCTGTATATAAATACAGTACCAAGAGGGAAGTCCATGCTCAACGTCGAGCAACTCAAGTACAGCGTCAACCGCATGCCGATAGCGCGCGTGCAAGACGCCGTGGTGGAGTTGCGCCTTGAAGGTCTGGTCACCGATGACCGAACGCCGTTCGGCAAGGTCCACTTCAACACCTGTTTCGCCGAAATCGAAGCTTTGTTCCAGCGCGCCGGCTATCACCGTGGGCTCGATGTGGTGGGGTACCAGGGCTTGCTGTATGCACTCTATGACCCTGGCCGCTGGGAAGCCGTGGAGGTGTTGCGCTGGCTGAAGCACCGCAGCGAGCGCAGGGGCGAGGCTGGTTGCGCTGTCGGGCTTGGAGGATAATGCCCGGCTCTGATCGATTCGAGTCTCGCCATGACCAGCCCCTTCGACCCCTCTCGCCAGCAAGCCAGCACGGTGTGCCTGCCACCTGGCAACTGGCCCACGGTACTCGATTGCCTGTGTGAGCACTTCAGCGCCATCGGCCGCGACCAGTGGCTCGACCGTTTTGCCCGGGGCCGGGTGCTTGACGCCCAAGGGCAGCCGGTCGCTGCCGACCTGCCTTACCGCCGCGGCATGCGCCTGCACTATTTTCGCGAAGTGGCCAATGAGCGGCCGATCCCGGTGGAGGAGACCATCCTGCACGTGGACGAGCACCTGGTGGTGGCCGACAAACCGCATTTTCTGCCGGTCACGCCGACGGGTGAGTACGTCGAGCAGACCTTGCTCCGGCGCTTGATCCGCCGCCTGGACAACCCGCACCTGGTGCCGCTGCACCGCATTGACCGGCATACCGCTGGCCTGGTGCTGTTTTCCGCCAATCCGCAGACCCGCAGCGCCTACCAGCGGCTGTTCCCGGAGCGGCGTATCGACAAACGATACCAGGCCATCGCCGCGGCCATGCCCCAGCGCCATTTCCCGTTGGTTCACAGAAGCCGACTGGTGCATGGCGAACCGTTCTTTCGCATGCATGAGGTGGAGGGGGCAGACAACAGCGAAACCCTGGCCGAGGTGCTGGAGAAGCACGGCGAGCTGTGGCGCTATGGCCTGTCGCCGGTTACCGGCAAGACCCACCAGTTGCGAGTGCACATGGTGGCCCTGGGGGCGGGCATCTGCAATGATCCGTTCTATCCCGAGCTGCTCAAGGAAGACGACGATTACCAGCGGCCATTGAAACTGTTGGCGCACAGCCTGCGCTTCGACGACCCGTTGACGGGCGAAGAGCGTTACTTTGAAAGCCGCCTGACGCTGGATTGGTAGGCGGTTGCTGGCCGTGATGGCCTCATCGCCGGCAAGCCGGCTCCCACAGAGATATCAGTGCCTTTGAGATCAACGCTGTACCTGTAGGAGCCGGCTTGTCGTGGCGACGAACCGCGGCGATGAGGCCACCCGAGGCTAGCGGTTGAAGCGCTCTACCAGTGAATACTGACCACCGACCGTGGTGCTCAGCGCTTCACTCAGCAGCGCCGAATGCTGCGCCTGTTCGGCGGTCTGGTCGGCCAGTTGGGCGATGGTGCTGATGTTGCGGCTGATCTCGTCCGCCACGGCGGTCTGTTCTTCGGTGGCGGCGGCAATCTGGGTGGCCATGTCGGTGATGTTGGCCACTGCCTCGCTGATGCCGACCAGGGCCTGATCGGCCTGCATGACTCGCTCGACACCTTCCTGCGCCTGGCGATGGCCGCTTTCCATGGTCTGCACGGCATTGTTGGCGGTCTGCTGCAGCTTGGCGATCAAGCTGTGGATCTGCCCGGTGGATTCGGCGGTACGCTGGGCCAACTGACGCACTTCGTCGGCGACCACGGCAAAGCCACGGCCCATTTCGCCCGCGCGGGCCGCTTCGATGGCCGCGTTCAGCGCCAGCAGGTTGGTCTGGTCGGCAATACCCTTGATCACATCCACCACGCCGCCGATCTCGTCGCTGTCCTTGGCCAGCTGGGTCACGGTGGCACCGGTCTCGCCCACTGCGCTCGACAGGCGCTCGATGGCGTCGCGGGTTTCCCCGGCGATCTGCCGGCCCTGGGCGGTCAGGCGGTTGGCCTCCTGGGTGGCATCGGCAGTGCGTTGCACATGGTTGGCCACTTCCTGGGTGGTGGCGGCCATCTGGTTCACAGCGGTGGCGACCTGTTCGGTCTCTACCCGCTGGCGCTCCAGCCCCGAGGAACTCATGTGGGCCAGGTCATCGGACTGGCGTGCTTGATCGCTCAGGTGTTCGGCGCTGTCCTGCAGGCGCGTCAGGCAGGTCTTCAGGCGCGCATCCTGGCTGAGCATGGCCATTTCCAGACGCGCCTGGACACCGCGGCTGTCGGTGTACATCTGCGCGATCAGCGGGTCGGAGGTGGTCTGTTCGGCCAGGCGCAGCAGGCGCTTGAGCCCCCGTTGCTGCCAGCCCAGGCCCAGCAGGCCGAGCGGCACCGACAGGCCGGCAGCCAGGGCGAAGCCCCAGGAATGGCCCAGCCAACTGCCGATCAGGAAACCGACCTGGCTGACCAGGATGAACGGCAGCCAGTCCTGCAGGACCGGAAGCCATTGGTCCCGGCGCGGAATGGCCGTCTTGCCCTGGTTGATGCGCTGGTACAGCGCCTCGGCGCGGCGGATCTGCTCGGCGCTGGGCTTGACTCGCACCGACTCGAAACCGACCACCTGGTTGTTGTCGAAGATGGGCGTGACGTAGGCGTTGACCCAGTAATGGTCGCCAGACTTGCAGCGGTTCTTGACGATGCCCATCCACGGCAAGCCTTGCTTGAGGGTTTGCCACATGTGGGCGAACACTGCCGACGGAACGTCGGGGTGGCGCACCAGGTTGTGCGGCGCACCGGTCAGCTCCTCTCGCGAGAAACCGCTGATCTCGATGAACGCATCGTTGCAGTAGGTGATCACACCCTTGGCGTTGGTGGTGGAGATCAACCGTTGTTGGGCGGGGAAGGTCCGCTCGCGTTGGGTAATCGGCTGGTTGTTACGCATGGGTCGTGTAATCCGCAAGGCTTTCGAAGGGTATCGGCAGGCTGGCGGTTTCATTGAATGAATATTTGCGGGCGCCGGGTGAAAAGGGGCCGCAGGGCAGCCCCAGCGGCGTCAGCTCGCGATCAGTTGGCGCAACACATAGTGCAGGATGCCTCCTGCCTTGAAATATTCCACTTCATTGAGGGTGTCGATCCGGCACAGCACCTCGATCTGCTGCTGTTGCCCATCTTCGCGGGTAATGCGCAGGGGCAGGCTCATGCCAGGTTTGAGGTGCGCGCCAGCGAGCCCCAGTACGTCGATCTGTTCCTTGCCGGTCAGCCCCAGTTGCTTGCGGTCGTGCCCGGCCTTGAACTGCAGGGGCAGCACGCCCATGCCTACCAGGTTGGAACGGTGGATGCGCTCGAAACTCTCCGCCAGCACGGCCTTGACCCCCAGCAGGTTGGTGCCTTTGGCTGCCCAGTCGCGGCTGGAGCCAGTGCCATACTCCTGGCCGGCGATCACCACCAGAGGGGTGCCCTCTGCCTGGTAGCGCATGGCCGCGTCATAGATCGACAGCTTTTCGCCCGTGGGCGCGTGCAGGGTATTGCCACCTTCCTCACCCGCGAGCATTTCGTTGCGGATGCGGATGTTGGCGAAGGTGCCACGCATCATCACCTCGTGGTTGCCGCGCCGCGAACCGTAGGAGTTGAAGTCCCGTGGCTCCACGCCCTTGCTGCGCAAGTAGCGCCCGGCGGGGCTGTCGGCCTTGATGTTGCCGGCCGGGGAAATGTGGTCGGTGGTCACCGAGTCGCCAAGCAAAGCGAGGATGCGGGCGCCCTGGATATCGGTGATTTTCGGCAACGGGCCGGCGATCTCGTCGAAGAACGGTGGATGCTGGATGTAGGTGGAATCGTCCTGCCAGACATAGGTGGCCGCTTGTGGCACCTCGATGGCCTGCCATTGGGCATCGCCAGCGAACACCTCGGCGTACTCCTTGTGGAACATCGCGGTGTCGACCCTGGCCACTGCAGCGGCAATTTCCTGTTGGCTGGGCCAGATGTCGCGCAGGTAGACCGGTTGGCCATCCTTGCCGATGCCCAGCGGTTCGCAGGTCAGGTCCAGGCGCACGCTGCCCGCCAGGGCATAGGCCACCACCAGCGGCGGCGAGGCCAGCCAGTTGGTCTTGACCAGCGGGTGTACGCGGCCTTCGAAGTTGCGGTTGCCTGAAAGCACCGAAGCGACCGTCAGGTCGGCGCTGGCGATGGCCTGCTCGATGGCCTCGTCCAACGGCCCCGAGTTGCCGATGCAGGTGGTGCAGCCATAGCCCACCAGGCCGAAGCCGAGCTGGTCCAGGTAAGGTGTAAGCCCGGCAGCCTCGTAATAGTCGGTGACGACCTTGGAGCCGGGCGCCAGCGAGCTCTTGACCCAGGGTTTGCGTTGCAGGCCCTTTTCCAGGGCTTTTTTCGCCACCAGGCCGGCCGCCATCATCACGCTGGGGTTGGAGGTGTTGGTGCAGGAGGTGATCGCCGCGATCACCACGGCGCCATCGCGCAGGGTGTAGGTCTGGCCCTGGTAGCTGTAGTCGATCTCGCCGGCCTGGTCGGCATTGCCGACGGCCACGCCACCGCCACCTTCGCTTTCCAGTCGGCCGACCTCCTTGGCCAGCGGTTTGGGCTGCAGTTCGATGAAGTGGTCGAAGGCTTGCCTGACCTGACCCAGGGCAACCCGGTCCTGTGGCCGTTTCGGCCCGGCCAGGCTGGCTTCTACGTCGTTCATGTCCAGCGCCAGGGTATCGCTGAACAGCGGCTCCTGCCCTGGCAGGCGCCACAGGCCCTGCGCCTTGCAATACTGCTCGACCAGTTGCACCGTTTCGCTCGGCCGTCCCGACAGGCGCAGGTAATCGAGGGTGACCTCATCGACCGGGAAGAAGCCACAGGTAGCGCCGTATTCGGGCGCCATGTTGGCGAGGGTGGCACGGTCGGCGAGGGGCAGGTCGGCCAGGCCGTCACCGTAGAATTCGACGAACTTGCCGACCACGCCCTTCTTGCGCAGCATCTGCGTGACGGTCAGCACCAGGTCGGTGGCGGTGATGCCCTCTTTGAGCTTGCCGGTGAGCTTGAAGCCGATCACTTCAGGGATCAGCATCGACACCGGCTGACCGAGCATCGCGGCCTCGGCCTCGATGCCGCCCACGCCCCAGCCGAGCACGCCCAGCCCGTTGATCATGGTGGTGTGCGAGTCGGTGCCGACCAGGGTGTCGGGGAAGGCGTAGGTGCGGCCGTCCGCTTCACGGGTCCAGACCGTGCGCCCGAGGTATTCAAGGTTGACCTGGTGGCAGATGCCGGTGCCTGGCGGTACCACCCGGAAGTTGTCGAATGCGCTCTGCCCCCAGCGCAGGAAGGCGTAGCGTTCACCATTGCGTTGCATCTCGATGTCGACGTTCTCGCTGAACGCCTGGGGCGTGGCGTAACGGTCGACCATCACCGAGTGGTCGATCACCAGGTCCACTGGCGACAGTGGGTTGATCCGCTGCGGGTCGCCACCGGCCTTGGCCATGGCGGCGCGCATGGCGGCCAGGTCGACCACTGCCGGCACGCCGGTGAAGTCCTGCATCAGCACCCGTGCCGGGCGGTACTGGATCTCGCGATCGGAACGGCGCTCCTGCAGCCAGCCGGCGAGGGCGCGCAGATCGTCGGAGGCAACGGTTTCACCGTCTTCCCAGCGCAGCAGGTTTTCCAGCAGCACCTTGAGCGACATGGGCAGGCGCTGCAGGTCGCCAAGTGCTCGCGCGGCCTCGGCGAGGCTGTAGTAGTGGTAAGTGTGGTCAGCCACCTTCAAGGTCTTGAGGGTGTTCAGGCTATCGAGCGAGGGCATTGCCAACTCCTTCTGCACCGGTGCCCGGCATCTGTGGATGGCCGGTGTCACCGCTCTGTTTCGGCCCGCACGGCACGGACCTGGCTGAAAGGTCAGGTTAGACCGCTTTGGTATCCCTGACCCTTTTCTGGACCGGCGGGGCGTGTCGCGGGTTCCGAACTTCCTTTATCATCGCCGCCCTGCCGGCGCCCGTGGCGCCAGCCGTAGTGGAGTGAGAAATGAGTACCCTGTTCATGCATTGCCGGCCCGGCTTCGAGGGCGAGGTCTGCGCCGAAATCAGCGAACATGCCGCACGGCTGGGGGTTGCCGGCTATGCCAAGGGCAAGGCGCAGAGCGCCTGTGCCGAGTTCGTCTGTGCCGAAGCCGACGGTGCCGAACGGTTGATGGTGCTACTGCGCTTCGGCCAACTGATCTTCCCGCGCCAGTGGGCGCGGGGCAGCTTCATCGAACTGCCCGAGAGCGATCGCATCAGCGTGCTGCTCGAGCACCTCGCCGGGCAGCCGCAGTTCGGCAGCCTGTGGCTGGAAGTGGTGGACAGCAACGAAGGCAAGGAGCTGTCGACGTTCTGCCGCAAGTTCGAGGTGCCATTGCGCAAGGCCCTGGAAAAGGCCGGGCGCCTGGTCGATGACGCCAGCCGTCCCCGCCTGCTGCTGACCTTCATCAGCGGTCGACGGGTGTTCGTCGGTGTGGCCGAGGCCAACAACAGCGCGTTGTGGCCGATGGGTATCCCGCGCTTGAAGTTCCCGCGCGAAGCGCCCAGCCGCTCGACCCTCAAGCTGGAAGAGGCCTGGCACCAGTTCATCCCGCGTGAGCACTGGGAGCAGCGCCTGGGTGACGACATGACCGGTGTCGACCTGGGGGCATCGCCTGGTGGCTGGACTTACCAGCTGGTGCGCCGCGGCATGCTGGTCACCGCCATCGACAACGGTCCGATGGCCGAAAGCCTGATGGACACTGGCCTGGTCCAGCATCTCATGGCCGATGGTTTTACCTGGCAACCGAAGCGGCCGGTGGACTGGATGGTCTGTGACATCGTCGAGAAGCCGGCGCGGACTACCGCGTTGATCGAGACCTGGCTGGGCGAGGGCCTGTGCCGTGAGGCGGTGGTCAACCTCAAGTTGCCGATGAAGCAGCGTTATGCCGAGGTGCGGCGCTTGCTCGACCGCATGGAAGCGACGTTCAAGGCGCGCAAAGTCAAAGTGTCGATTGCCTGCAAGCAGCTGTATCACGACCGTGAGGAAGTGACCTGCCATCTGCGCCGACTGGATTTGAAACCACGGTAATACGCTGCTGCCGCAGCGCTTGCTCTTGCTTCGGCTTTTGCTTCTAAGCGCGCGATAGTCCAGGCGCCGCAGATTGCGACTTCAGGAGGCCAAAAGCCAAAAGCTCAGGCGGTGGTTGCGATGTGCTTGAACATATCCATTTGCCAAGGCGACGCTGAATCACCTTTCCGCCCTTACGGCGGGTCACTTTTTGGCAAACGCCCCAAAAAGTAACCAAAAAAGGCTGGCTCCTGCATCCGGCCCCTGCGCTTCGCTCCGGGGTTCCCTCGCTCCGGTCTTGCTCCCGGGAGGACCGCGCTGCAGGCCCCATCCTGGGGCCCAGCGCTTGACGGGCATCCATGCCCGTCACCTCCCTCCGCAAGACCTCCGCTCGGCCTCCTGAAGTCGCAATTGGCGGTGACTGAACTACCGCGCTCCTAAAAGCAAAAGCGAAAGCAAGGCAGGGCGTGTTGCGCTGTGCGCCGCCGCTACAGGTGGCTATTGGACCGCGCCACGCTATGCGCCACAATAGCGATCATTTGCGGAGCCCCCCATGACTGAATTCACCCCAGACGCGATCCTCGATGCCACCGGCCTGAACTGCCCGGAGCCGGTCATGATGCTGCACCAGCACGTGCGCAACCTGGCCGCCGGTGGCCTGCTGAAGGTCATCGCCACCGACCCCTCGACCCGGCGCGACATTCCCAAGTTCTGCAACTTCCTTGGCCATGAGCTGCTGCAGCAGCAGGAAGAGGCGGGCACTTTCCTCTACTGGATCCGCAAGAAAGCCGACTGAGCCGCGCTGGAACGCGCCCGCCGTAGCGCCTACACTGCGTTCCCCTGACAGGAGAGCGCCATGCTGATAGTTGCCGACGAGAATATCCCGCTGCTCGATGCCTTCTTCGAAGGCTTCGGCGAGATCCGCCGATATCCTGGCAGGAGCCTGGACGCCGCCAGTGTCAAAGACGCCGATGTGCTGCTGGTACGTTCGGTGACCAAGGTCGACCGGCAGCTGCTCGAAGGCAGCAAGGTGCGCTTTGTCGGTACCTGCACCATCGGCACCGATCATCTGGACCTCGACTATTTCGCCGAAGCCGGCATCCACTGGAGCAGCGCCCCGGGCTGCAATGCCCGCGGCGTCGTCGACTACGTGCTGGGTAGCGTGTTGACCCTGGCCGACCTGGATGGCGTGGCCTTGCCAGGGCGCACCTATGGCGTGGTCGGTGCCGGCGAAGTCGGCGGCCGCTTGGTGCGTGTGTTGCACGGCCTGGGCTGGAAGGTGCTGGTGTGCGACCCGCCGCGTCAGGCCAGCGACGGCGGCGACTTCGTCAGCCTCCAGACAATCCTCGAACAGTGCGACGTGATCAGCCTGCACACGCCGTTGCAGCGTGACGGCGAACACCCGACCTGGCACCTGCTGGGCACTGAGCAACTGGCCTGCCTGCGTCCTGGCGCCTGGCTGATCAACGCCAGCCGGGGCCCGGTGGTGGACAACGCGGCCTTGCGCGAACTGCTGCTGGAGCGCGAGGACGTGCATGCCGTGCTCGATGTGTGGGAAGGCGAACCTCAAGTCGACCTGCAGCTGGCCGACCTGTGCACCTTGGCCACGCCGCATATCGCAGGTTACAGCCTGGACGGCCGTCAGCGCGGCACGGCGCAGATCTATCAGGCGCTGTGCCGCTTCCTCGGCGAAACGGAGCGGGTGCGACTGGCCGACCTGCTGCCCAGGGCGCCGTTGGCGCAGATCGAACTGGATGACCAGGCCGACCTGGGCTGGGCGCTGGCGACCCTGTGTCGTGCGGTGTATGACCCTCGCCGCGACGACGCCGATTTTCGCCGTAGCCTGAGTGAGGATGTCGCCGAGCAACGGGCGGCGTTCGACCAGTTGCGCAAGCATTATCCGCCGCGCCGCGAGATCGAGGGGTTGGTGGTGCGGGTGCGTGGGGAGGCACCGCAATTGGTGCAGATGGTCAGTGCCTTGGGCGCGGCGGTGGTCTGACCAGGACTTCTCTGGTGTCAGGGCTGGCCCTGTCGCCGGCTTGCCGGCGACAGGGCCCGGCACATAAAAAAACCCGGCAAACGTGCCGGGTTTTGAGAAATTCGCGGCTCAGCCCTTGCGAACCTTCTCGCTCCGACTGTCCTCCAGCT
Source organism: Pseudomonas plecoglossicida NBRC 103162 = DSM 15088 (assembly GCF_000730665.1). Lineage (GTDB taxonomy): Bacteria > Pseudomonadota > Gammaproteobacteria > Pseudomonadales > Pseudomonadaceae > Aquipseudomonas > Aquipseudomonas plecoglossicida. Next base: position 37,157 of record NZ_BBIV01000028.1, on the reverse strand, counting down.
TCTTGCAAGCCTGCTGGATCATCTGCTCGGTAATCGGAACCTCACGCCCCTGGGTATCGATGATCGAACCGCAGGCCTTCGGTGGTGAGTTGCTCTGGCTCTTCGGCGTATCGCTGCCATGCTGCAAGCTCATTCGCTGTCTCCTCATCAGGTCCAGTAACAGGCCACAGTCCAACAGAAAGCTTGGCAAACCTCCAGTGCTCCCTTAGACCGTTGGGCTATAGCCACAGGCACGGCACATGAGTGATAGGCTGCAGTTTTCCTGCTGCCGTGGTCGCTGCCATGCCTCGATCGGTCCCGTTTCGCCAACGCCGCGCCGTGCGCCTGGGCTGGCAATTCATCCGTCCTTACCGTAGCCGGGTCCTGCTGGCCTTGTTGGCCCTGGTGGTGACTGCGGCCATCACCCTGTCCATGGGCCAGGGCATCCGCCTGCTGGTCGACGAAGGCTTCATGACCCGCTCGGCGCACCAGCTCAACCAGACCATCGGCCTGTTCCTGCTGCTGGTGCTGGCGCTTGCGATTGGCACCTTCAGCCGTTTCTACCTGGTCTCATGGATCGGCGAGCGCTGCGTGGCCGATATCCGCAGGGCCGTGTTCGACCATCTGATCGGGTTGCATCCCGGTTTCTTCGAGGACAACCGCAGCTCGGAAATCCAGTCACGGCTGACCACCGACACCACGTTGCTGCAATCGGTGATCGGCTCTTCGCTGTCGATGTTCCTGCGCAACCTGCTGATGGTTGTCGGTGGGGTGGTGCTGTTGTTCATCACCAACGCGAAGCTGACCAGCATCGTGGTGCTGGCCTTGCCGCTGGTGCTCGCGCCGATCCTGCTGTTCGGACGGCGCGTGCGCAGCCTGTCGCGGCAGAGCCAGGACCGGGTGGCCGATGTGGGCAGCTACGTAGCTGAAACCCTGGGGCAGATCAAGACCGTTCAGGCCTACAACCACCAAGGGCACGATCGCCAGTTGTTCGCTGCGACGGTCGAGGCGGCCTTCGCCGTGGCCCGGCGGCGCATTGCCCAGCGTGCCTGGCTGATCACCCTGGTCATCGTGCTGGTACTCGGTGCGGTAGGGGTGATGCTGTGGGTGGGGGGCATGGATGTGATCGCCGGGCGTATTTCTGCAGGTGACCTGGCAGCATTCGTGTTCTACAGCCTGATCGTCGGCAGTGCCTGCGGCACCCTGAGCGAAGTGATCGGGGAGCTGCAGCGCGCTGCCGGCGCGGCCGAGCGCATCGCCGAACTGCTGGCGGCGCGCAGCGCGATCCTCGCGCCCGAGCAAGCAGTTGCGCCGGCTCGCCAGCGCGGCGCTGGGCGAATCGAGTTGCAGCAGGTCGGATTTGCCTACCCTTCGCGGCCCTCGGTGGCTGCCATCGATAATCTGGACCTGGTCATCGAGCCCGGCCAGACCCTGGCCCTGGTGGGGCCGTCGGGTGCGGGCAAGTCGACCTTGTTCGACCTGCTGCTGCGCTTCTACGACCCGCAGCGCGGACGCATACTCCTCGATGGCGTGCCGCTCACCGCGCTGGACCCCCGCGATCTGCGCCGACAGTTCGCCCTGGTGGCACAAAACCCCGCACTGTTCCGTGGCACCGTCGAGGCCAACATTCGCTACGGCCGGCCAGAGGCAACCATGGCCGAAGTCGAGGCGGCGGCCCACGGCGCCCATGCCGACGAATTCATCCGACAGTTGCCGCAGGGTTACCAGACACCATTGGGCGAGGGCGGTGTCGGGCTGTCGGGCGGCCAGCGGCAACGCCTGGCGATAGCCCGCGCGCTGCTGGTGGATGCGCCCATCCTGTTGCTGGATGAAGCCACCAGTGCCCTCGATGCGCAGAGCGAATACCTGATCCAGCAGGCTCTGCCTAGCCTGATGGCCGGCCGCACCACGCTGGTCATCGCCCACCGCCTGGCCACGGTGCAGCATGCCGACCGGATCGCGGTCATCGACCACGGAAGGTTGGTGGCGGTGGGAAGCCATCGTCAGTTGATCGAGGAAAGCCCGTTGTATGCCCGCCTGGCTGCATTGCAGTTTTCCAGCGGGTGACCCGCCACAAGCCGGGCAGGCTCACCAGCAATGCTTTGCAAGGCGCACAGCATTTTCTCGGGCCCAACAAAAAGCCCGCACAAGGCGGGCTTTTCGAGAAGGATCTGGTCGGAGAGACAGGATTCGAACCTGCGGCCTTCTCGTCCCGAACGAGACGCGCTACCTGGCTGCGCTACACTCCGATGAACGAAATCCTACTGCATCGCATTTTTGAGCGCAAGCCCTTGTTGTTAAAAGGGCTTATGTCCAGAACAGCGTCTGGATCAGAGCTCTTTGACGGTGCGCACCTGGTCCTTGTTCAGGCGCGTGCGCTTGCCGTCAAGCTGCTCGAATTCGTAGAAACCGGAATCTTCGTCGTAGGAAGGGGTGTCCACTGCCTGGATTTCACGGCCGTCGTTGAGGGTAATCACGGCCGGCGAAGAGCAGCCTGCGAGCGCACCGATACCAAGGGCGAGCAGGAAGGCGGGAAGAGTCCGTTGAATCATCGTGTTTCTCCAGTGCAAGGGTGCTAGATGACTTTATGACGCGAGGCGTCTGCGCAAGTTCCTTCGCTGTTCAGCATAGACCCGGTGGCGGCTTGTTGACCTGGATCTGCAGGGCAGGCCGTTCGCTGGCTGTGATATAAAATGCGCCATCCACTTTTCCTGCGACGGACAATCATGAAAGCCAAGGCAGATACCCCCTTCGTGGCGCTGAACATCGCCGTGCTGACGGTCAGCGATACCCGCACCTTTGAAACCGATACGTCCGGCCAGCTGTTCGTCGATCGCCTGAGTGCCGCAGGCCACCAGTTGGCAGCGCGCGTGCTGCTCAAGGACGACCTCTACAAGATCCGCGCCCAGGTCGCCACCTGGATCGCCGACGACAACGTGCAGGTCGTGCTGATTACCGGTGGTACCGGCTTTACCGGCCGCGACAGCACGCCAGAGGCTGTCGCCTGCCTGCTGGACAAGCAGGTCGAAGGTTTCGGCGAGCTGTTCCGGCAGATCTCGGTGGCCGACATCGGCACCTCCACCGTGCAGTCGCGGGCCCTGGCCGGCCTCGCCAACGGCACCCTGGTGTGCTGCCTGCCGGGTTCGACCAATGCCGTGCGCACCGGCTGGGAGGGCATCCTCGCCGAACAGCTCGACGCTCGTCATCGCCCGTGCAATTTCGTGCCTCACCTGAAGCAGGTTGCGGCCTGTGAAAGCCGTGGCTGAGGCGCCGCAAGCACGGCCGTTGATGCCGGTGGAAGAGGCCCTGGAGCGCTTGCTGGCCCTGGCTGAGGCGGCGCCGATCAAGGACATCGAGCACGTTTCGTTGGCCGATGCCGAAGGCCGGGTGCTGGCGACCGACCTGGTCGCCGCGCTCGACCTGCCGCCGTGGCCGAACAGCGCCATGGATGGTTATGCCCTGCGCCTGGCCGATCACGGCGAGCCTTTGCCGGTGAGCCAGAGGATTTTCGCCGGCCACGCGCCCGACCCCTTGCAGCCTGGCACCTGTGCGCGGATCTTCACTGGCGCGCCGCTGCCTGCCGGTGCCGACTGCGTCGAGATGCAGGAAAACACCCAGGTGCTGGAGGATGGCCGGGTTCGCTTCCTCGAACCCCTGCAGCCAGACCAGAACGTTCGCCCGCAGGGCCAGGAAACGCGCAAAGGCGAGCAGGTGATGGCCGCTGGCACTCGGCTGGGGCCGATCGAACTGGGCCTGGCTGCGACCTTGGGGCAGGCCCATCTGCAGGTGGTGCGGCGGGTGCGCGTGGCGGTGCTGTCGACCGGCGACGAACTGGTCGAACCGGGCCTGCCGCTGGGCCCGGGGCAGATCTACAACAGCAACCGGCGCCTGTTGGCCAGCTGGCTGCAGCGTCTGGGCTGCGAAGTACGGGACATGGGTATCCTGCCCGATGACCTGGCGCGTACCCGCGAGTGTCTGGCCAGCCTGGGCGATGTCGATCTGATCCTGTCCACCGGGGGTGTTTCGGTGGGCGAAGCCGACTACCTGGGTGCTGCACTGCGCGAAGCAGGCGAGCTGGCCCTGTGGAAGCTGGCGATCAAGCCGGGCAAGCCGCTGACCTTTGGCCATTACCAAGGCGTGCCGGTGATCGGCCTGCCGGGCAATCCAGCGTCGACGCTGGTCACCTTCGGCCTGCTCACACGCCCCTACCTGCTGCGTCGCCAGGGAGTGGTGGCGGTCGCGCCGCTGCGGTTCGATGTGCCAGCCGGTTTCGATTGGCCCAAGGCCGGTACTCGGCGCGAGTATCTGCGCGCCCGCATCGACGATGGCCAGGTGCGGATCTACAAGAACCAGAGCTCTGGCGTGCTGCGTAGCGCCGCCTGGGCCGAAGGCCTGGTAGAGGTGCGTGAAGGCAGTACGCCGAAAGTGGGTGACAGTCTGCCTTTCATCCCGTTGAGCGAGCTACTCGGTTGAGCGACCGACCCAGTCGGCACTGCGCCGCATGGCGTCGGCCGGTGCCGACTGGGTCAAGCGCATGTGCACGGTCTCCAGTTGCTGCGCAGCCACGCTCCAGTCGTGGCGTTGCCGGGCAAACTGGCGGCCGGCCTCGCTCAACTGGCACATGCGCCAAGGCTGGTTGAGCAACTGGGTGATCAACAGCGCCAGCTGGCCGCTGTCGTCGCTGCCCAGGTAGTGCTCGCCGTTGTTCAGCGCAAGGCCTGAAACGCCCTTGCCCGTGGTGATCACCGGCAGCCCGGCGGCCATGGCTTCAAGGATTTTCACCTTGGACCCGCCGGCGTATCGCAATGGCGCGAAGAACAGCGCCGAACGACGTTGCAGTTCGCGCAGGTCGGGGCGATAGCCGATCCATTCGATGCGGGGGTCGTTCCAGTGGAGTTTCCAGCTGGCCGGCAGCGCATGCCCGGCAATCGCCAGGCGTACCGCCGGGTTGCTCATCCATACCTGCGGCAGGATTTCTTCCAGTGCCCATTCGATGGCTTCGAGGTTGGCGCCGTACTCGAAGTTGCCAACGAACAATAGGCGCTGGCTGTGCAGGGCCGGGCGCACATCCTGGTAGTAGTCGCAATCCACGCCGTTGACCACCACGTTCACTGGCCGCCCGCTGACCTGGCTGATCAGTTCGGCGTCGTGCGCGCTCACCGCCACCACCTCGTTGGGCTGGCGCAGCACGCGTTGCTCCCAGCGACGATAGCGCCAGCGGTCGAAGGCATTGAGCGGCCGCAGCCACAGCGGCAGACGATCGTGGCAGGCAGCGCCCATCACTGACTCCAGGGTGTGCTCGCTGAGCAGGTAGGGCAGGCCGTGGGCCTGGAGGGCCTTTTCGAACGGCTGGAAGCTGTAGCTGTGTTCGATCTGGATGACATCCCACGGCTCGTCGAGCAATTGCTCGAAGCGGTGCCGCAGGCAGGGCGCCAGGCCATTGATGATTGCGCGCATCGGGTAGTCGATGATCGGCGAGGCCAGCAGGTTGAGGGGGCTGTGCAGGGCCCGCCTGGGCAGCACGATCAGGCGTTCGACCAGCGGTTCGAGGACTTCGCGGGTAGCATCGCTCAGGGGAATCTTGGACTGCACCAGCAAGGTGATCCGGTGACCATGCTGCGCCAGGGCGCGCAGCAGGTGGTATTGCCGGGTCTTGCTGCCGCTGGTGGTGGGCCAGGGCAGGTAGGGCAGTGTCCAGAGAATGCGCATGACCCGGAATCCTCGCTGATGACCGCAGACAAAAAACGCGCCCTGCGCAATCAGCTGTTGCCGGGACGCGTCCGTAGCTATCAGTAAAGCGCACGATATCGCCTTCGCCCAGCCAGGCCAGCCTGAAAGCATCATCATCACAGGCCGATGACGCTGCAGCAGCGAATGTTCGAATGGCATGCAGCAATCTGCCCGTGGCTGTGGTCGAGATCTGCACCGAAGGTTTTCCATGGAGAGGCGCAATGCAAGCGCGCAAGGCGATGCTGATCCTGCATGGCAAGCAGGCAATGAACGAAGACGTGCGTCAGGGCGTGATGGCCATGCGCGAGCGCGGCTGGACGCTGGATGTACGCGTCACCTGGGAAGGTGGGGATGCCCAGCGCCTGGTCGGCGAAGCGTTGGCCGCAGGCTACAGCCACCTGATTGCCGGAGGCGGCGATGGCACCTTGCGCGATGTGGCCGAAGCCATGGGCCAGGCGGGCACCGATGCCAGCCTGGCCCTGCTGCCGCTGGGAACAGCCAACGATTTCGCCAAAGCTGCCGGGGTTTCGTTGCAACCTGGCGAAGCCCTGGCATTGCTCGAGCTGCCGCCCAGGCCGATCGACCTGGGGCGGGTCGGCGATCAATGGTTCCTCAACATGGCCACCGGTGGTTTCGGCAGCCAGGTCACCGCCAATACGTCCGAAGACTTGAAGAAAGTGCTGGGCGCGGCAGCCTACCTGTTCACCGGCCTGACGCGCTTCAGTGAACTCCAGACTGCAGCCGTGGAGGTCGCCGGGCCGGGTTTCCAATGGCAAGGCGAACTGCTGGCGCTGGGCATCGGCAATGGCCGTCAGGCTGGGGGTGGGCAGGTATTGTGCCCGGACGCGCGCATCGATGACGGCCTGCTGGACATTGCCATCCTGCCGGCACCGCAGGAGATGGTAGGGGCACTGCGCGAATTGTTGGCGGGGGAGGGGCTGTTCGTGCGTTCACGCCTGCCCTGGGTCGAAATCAAATGCTCCCAGGGCTTGGACATCAACCTCGATGGTGAACCCTTGCAGGCTGACAGCTTGCGGTTCGAAGCCTGTCCCTCGGCATTGCGCCTGCATGTGCCGGCGAACTCGCCGCTGTTCAGTCATCCAGGCTGATGATCTTTTCGCGCACGGCGAACAGCACCAGACCGGCCACGTCGTAGATCTGCAGGCGTTTCATGATTTGCGAGCGATGGGTTTCCACGGTCTTGATCGACAGACCAAGGCCGCTGGCGATTTCGCGTGTGGACTTGCCGCGCACGATGAGGCGCAGGATTTCCAGTTGCCGAGCGGTCAGGTTGTGGCGGTCGGCATGGGCTTGCTTGCCACGCTGAGTGCGCGTCAGTGCCTGGTTGATCACGGTATGTGCGATGGCCGGGCTGAGGTAGCGTTCGCCACTGCGCAGGGCCGTCAGTGCCTGTTCCAGTTCGGTGGAAGTGGCATCCTTGAGCAGATAGCCATGGGCGCCGCTTTCCAGCGCGCGCATGATCAGTTCCGGGTCGGTGTGCATGGACAGGATCAGCACCCTGCAGGTATGGCCATTGGCGCGCAGGAGGGTGAGGGCATCCAGGCCGCTGGTCGAGCGCATGGAAATATCGAGCAGGACGATGTCGGGTTCCAGCGACTGAGCTTGCTCGAGCAACTGATCGCCGTCATCGGCCTCACCAACCACGATGTACCCAGGAATATCGGACACCAGGGCACGTACCCCGGCGCGAATCAGTGAGTGGTCATCCACCAGCAGCAGTCTACAGGTCATGGCGAAAGCGGGGTCCTGGCGCGTTCTTGAGTGCGTGGCGGCCACGGGAACAAAGCATCGATCCGCGTGCCCAGGCCGAGTTGGCTGGTAATTTCCAGGCTGCCCTTGAGCGCGGTGGCGCGCTCCAGCATGCCCGCCATGCCGCGTTGACCCGCCTCGGCAGGGTTGGCTGCCGGGATGAACCCCAGGCCATCGTCCTGGATCGACAAGGTCAGCCCGGCAGAGCTGCGCTGCAGGCGGATGGTCAAGTTGCGTGCCTGGGCGTGGCGCAGCATGTTGGTGACGGCTTCCTGGGTGATACGGAAGGCGGCCATGGCGACCTCTTCCGATACTCCGCCCAGGCGCTGATGGCACTCCAGGCTCCAGTGCACATCGCTGCTTTCCAGGGTGCGCAGCAGATGTGCACGCAGGCTTGCCTCGAGGCCGAGGCTGGCCAGCTGCCGTGGGTTGAGCAGCGCCGACACGTCACGCACCTTGCTCAGCGAGTCTTCCAGCGTGCTGCGCAACGTCGTGCAGTGCGTCTGCAATTCACCGGGCATGCGCCGCTGCAGCCAGTCCAGCTGCAATTTGGCGGCCGTGAGCAACTGACCGATGTCGTCATGCAATTCACGGCTCAGGTGCTGGCGTTCGCTTTCCTGCACCTTGAGCATGCGATCGGCCAGTTCCGCCGGCCGCAGGCTGATCGACCTGGCGCCCTGGCGCAGGTGCCAACAGATGCCGAGGGTGGCGACCAGTTGCAACAGCAGCAGGCCGGCCGGCAGGGTCTGCGTGAGCGCCCATGCGGCATTGGCCAGCAATGACACCACGCACAGCAACGCCATGGTCCAGCGCAGCAAGCTGTCGCGGGAGCAGCGACGCAGAGGGATCTTCAAGCGTGGAAACATAGATTGGGAAGCCACTGAAGTCTTGCTGATGGAGGCCTTGCACATGTCTACCAGAGACTTTGGCGGCGAGCTTTCAAGAATTGGCGAGCGCACGTTGAAAGCATTTCATATACGGGTGGCCGGTGATTGTTTAGCGCACATGGTATCACTTCGCACAGCGTTGGTCGCGGCCGCCAATGCTTTGAAACATCAGGAAATACAGGTAGATCGTGGGTCTTGCCTTTGCTCGCTGATGACAATATGCCCTGACTGGCGCAGCGCTTGCGACCCGTCGATCCGACGATAGATGGACATGAAACGCTAGTGGGCGGCTGAATCCGTATCGGATGGTCAGTTCGGGCCGTTTTCCTGGCGGGGCGCACACGTTTGCGGCACGGGTTGACCCAGGGATTCTGCAAGTTCGGCCAACAGTGCTGCCTGCTCGCTGGTATCCAGGGCGAGCCGCCCGGTGCGCACATCCAGCAGCTCCAGTTGCCAGGCAAGCAGTGTCAGGCAGGCTTCCAGCGCAGGCAGCGCTTCGGGGTGCAGGCGCATGTTGCGGCAGGCTGGCGAGAGCAGTTGTTGCAGGGCGTCCGCGTACTGGGCGACTTCGCTCAGGTTCAGGCCGCTGGCCCGTCGGGCGAGGGTGTCGAGGGTGTGTTCGAGGCAGTGACAGGCGTCCGGGTCATTGGCGATCAGCTCCAGGTGCTGAAGACATTCCTGGGACTGGGTCAGCAGGACCTGCGCATCCAGCAGAAATTCCTGGAAGCCGCTGTTGTTGAAGACGGTGCTGTCCATGATGCCACTCCGGCGCGTAGGGCTGGAGCAGGGGGTTGGCGACGTCAAGTCGATCGCTAGCAAAAGCCTGACTCCATTCATGCAGTGAGAATGGCGTCACATTAATGGCTAAAGGATATCGCGAACATCAGGTTGCACCCGACTGCCTCTAGGGGTTTCCCTGATGGCTGCTTAGGGTGTAACTGCTGCTCGCAGGACTGGATCCAACAGGGCGATGTCTCGCAGTAAAGCATGATGGTAATGTGATATCAATCATCTGTGCGGCATTTTCCAGTGAGGGTCAAGGTGCGTGCGAAGCCGCCGATACAGGGACACAGAAATCACCTTTTCCCACTCAAGCCCGGGGGTTTTCCAATGGCTGGCATTCTCGACACGGTAGACCAACGCACGCAACTGGTGGGGGAGAATCGCCTGGAGATTCTCATGTTCCGCCTGACCGGTCGCCAGCTGTTCGCCATCAACGTGTTCAAGGTTCAAGAGGTGCTGCAACTGCCCAAGCTGACCTTGATGCCCCAGCGTCATGCGTTCGTCTGCGGTGTGGTCAACCTGCGCGGCCAGACCCTGCCGGTCATCGACTTGTCCCAGGCCATCGGCATGCGACCGCTGCAGCCCGGGCCGAACAGCACCATCATCGTCACGGAGTACAACCGCTCGGTGCAGGCATTTCTGGTCGGTGGTGTCGACCGCATCGTCAACATGAACTGGGAAGCCATCATGCCACCGCCTTCGAGCGCCGGCCGCCAGCACTACCTGACCGCCATCACCAAGGTAGAGGAGCAATTGGTGGAGGTGATCGATGTGGAGAAGGTGCTGGCTGAAATCGTGCCGTACAACGCCAGGGTCTCGGGCGACAAGCTCGCCGATCCGGTGCTGGCGCGTGCCCGTGGGCGAGAGGTACTGCTGGTGGATGATTCCAGTGTGGCCCTGGCGCAACTGCGTGGCACCCTGTCGCAACTGGGGATGAAGCTGCATGTGGCCAGCGATGGCCTCAAGGCCCTGCGCATGCTCAAAGGGTGGGCTGACGCCGGTGAGGATGTGTGTGAAAAGCTGCTGATGGTCTTTACCGATGCCGAAATGCCGGAAATGGACGGTTACCGGCTGACCACCGAGATCCGCAGCGATGCTCGCCTGCGCAAGTTGCACGTTGTGCTCCATACCTCGTTGTCGGGCAGCTTCAACGAGTCGATGGTGAAAAAAGTCGGTTGCGACAACTTCCTCTCCAAGTTCCAGCCTGATCGTCTGGTCGACGTGGTCAAGCAACGTCTGCTGCTCGATACCGCCATGGCGTGATCCTTGCGTCTGCCAGGTATAAGCTTGGCTTTTGGCCAGGCAAGAGGCAGGCAAGGATGTTTCTGAGCGAGTTGTATCGGTACCCGGTGAAGTCAGGGCAGGCACAGCGCCTCGAGCGCTCGCCGGTCAGCCTTCTGGGGTTGCACGGCGATCGACGCTGGATGGTGGTCGAGGAAGAGAACGGACGTTTCCTTACCCAGCGTGCCTGGCCACGGCTAAGTCAGCTCAAGGCCCATGAGGACGAGGCTGGCGTATTGTTGCTGGAAGCGCCGGGGCAGCCGCCGCTGCAGGTGGCGGTGCCCGCCGAGGATGACAGCTTGCGCGGGGTGACCATCTGGCGCGACACCTTGCGTGTGCCCGATGCGGGCGACGAGGCCGCGGCCTGGTTGTCGCAGCTGCTCGGCAAGCCGGTTCGCCTGGTTCACTGTCCCGAACAACGTGCGCGTTACCTGCCCAACGGCTACGGCCTGAACAGTGATCGTGCGGCGTTTCCCGATGGTTTCCCTTTGCTGCTGATAGGGCAGGGTTCGCTGGACGAGCTGAACCGGCGGATTGGTCGGCCCATGGAAATGCTGCGCTTTCGGCCGAATCTGGTGGTTCAGGGAGCCGAGCCATTCGCCGAGGATGGCTGGAAGCGGATTCGCATTGGTGATCTGGTGTTTCGCGTGCTCAAACCCAGTGTGCGGTGCATCTTCACCACGCTCGATCCCACGACCGGGGAACGCAGCCCGGACCGCGAGCCGCTGACTACCTTGAAAACCTTCCGGGAGAAAGAGGGGGATATCCTGTTCGGGCAGAACCTGGCCGTGGATGGGAATGGCTGGCTGGAAGTGGGGATGGAAGTCGAAATTCTGGAGTGATGACAGCCCCTATCGCCGGCTTGCCGGCGATAGGGGCTCAGCCGAAATCACATGTCATCGAAGTACCGCTCGTGCCAGTCCACCAGCGGCTGCGGCGCATTGAGTTTCTGCCCGTAGATCACCGAGTACGACAGCACGTTCTGCACATACTGGCGCGTCTCGTCGAACGGAATCGACTCCACCCACACATCGAAGCTCAGGTGCTTGGCACCCTTGAGCCACTGGCGCACGCGCCCCGGTCCGGCGTTGTACGCCGCCGATGCCAATACCCGATTGCCATTGAACTGGCTGTGCACCTGGCTCAGGTAGGCCGCACCCAGCTGAATGTTCTTGTCCGGGTTGAATACCTGCTGGGGCGAGGCCAGCGGAATGCTGAACTTGCGTGCGGTCTCCTTGGCAGTGGCCGGCATCAGTTGCATCAGGCCGCTGGCGCCGACACTGGAACGTGCGTCTTCCATGAACGCGCTTTCCTGGCGCGTGATGGCGAACACCCAGCTCGAATGCAGGCCTCGCACCTTGGCTTCGCGCACCAGGGTGTCACGGTGGGCCATCGGGAAACGGATATCCAGATCGTCCCAGTACTGCGCCTGGCTGATGGTGCGAATCGCCGGGAAATACCAGCGCAGGTCGTAGGCCAGGCGTGCCTGGGCGACCATCTCGTCACGGGTGAAATGACGGCTGACGTGGTACCACTCGCGGCGGCCTTCGACGATCTGCCCGCGGGCATGGAATTCCAGGGCGCGCTGGACACCTGGGGTATTGCGCACCTTGTTGACCAGCGCCGGGCTCAGTACCAGCGGTTTGTTGTTCAGCTGGTACGGCGTCTGCGCCCGGTCGGCGGCGAGGAAGCCATAGAAGTCGCGCTCGCGCGCCACGTTCTTGTACAGCAGCGGAATCTGCGGGTTGTTCGGCTGGGCCAGCTCCAGGCTGCGCGCCTGCCAGTATTTCCAGCGGTTGCTGCTGGCCAGGTCCTGCGGCAGGCGCTTGGTCAGCTCGTAGGCATCTTCCCAGCGGCCCAGGCGCAGCAACAGCCTCAGGCGCCACTCGCTGACGGTGTTGTCGCGCAGTTCGGGGTCGTAGCGGGTCATCAGGTCGAGGGCCCGCGGGTCGTAGCGGCGCGCCAGGGTCAGGCCGATCTCGCGGGCGATGGCAACCTTCTCGTCGCGGGAGAAGTGCATGCGCTGGGCGTAATCGTCGAGCAGCGCCATGGCCCGTTCAGGGTCCTGGCGAGCCAGGCGGCGCAGGCCGAGGCTGACCACGTCGGACATCGCTTCGTTGACCGGCGTGAAGCGCGACGGCTGGTTGAGCAGTTCGGGCTTCTGTGCCACATCGATCAGCAGTCGACCTTGCGGGCCGAGGGTGGTGAGGCCTTGGACCAGACTGTTGGCCAGGCTGTAGTTGCGCGCCTGGGCCGCCAGCTTGGCGCGGTTCCAGCGCTTGGCCTCGGTCAGTTGTCCTTCGGCGGCCCACATGCCGAACAGGGTGTCGCAGGCGGCCGGTTGCGACTTGCCGACGTTCCACAGCTTTTCGGCGCTGGCGAAGCCCTCGGCACGCTTGCCGTGGCTTAGTTCGTACTGGCCATTGAGGCAGTCCAGTTCGGTGAAATTGAGCTTGGGGTCGTAGTACTTGGCGAAGGTGTTCCACTCGCCACGTTCTGCTTCCCAGCGCAACCAGCGCAGTTTCATCCAGTTGGCCTGGGGCAGGTCGCCGTGCTTGGCGAGGAAACCTTCGATTTCCTCGTTGCTGGCGGTCTTGAGGCGTGCGGTGAGTTCGTCGTAGGCCAGGTAGGGCGTCAACGGATAGTCGCGCAGGGCCTGGGCATAGCGCAGGTAAGGGCCTTTGTCGCCCTTGGCCAGTGCACGCTTGGCCTCGTCATAGTACTGGCGCTGCAGGGTGAGGTCGGTGGCCTGCGCCACGCCGGCGGTAGCGGCGGTAAGCAGCAGGCAGGAAGCAATCTGTAACAGGCGGCTGCGCATGATACGTCCGGGCAGTTGAACCATGGGGAAGTGACGGCGGAGCCAGCACTGTTGGAAGCAATTGCATTAGCTTAGCCGTTTGCCGGCAGCGGGTGAAAGCACTGTGCTTGTATCAAGGCGTTAACACCGACCGGATGTCGCAATACCCTGGCAACGCCGTCGACTTAATGCCGGAATGGGCCAACTCAGGTAGAATGCGCGCCCGCTTTATGGAGACGAACATGACCCTGCTCAAATTCAGCGATGTGTCCCTCGCATTCGGCGCGATGCCGCTGCTGGACAAAGTGTCCTGGCAGATCGCCCGTGGCGAGCGGGTGTGCATCATCGGCCGCAACGGTACCGGCAAGTCCAGCATGCTGCGCCTGGTAAAGGGCGAGCAGAAGGGCGATGACGGTGAGATCTGGCGCGCCCCCGGCCTGAAGATCGGCGAACTGCCGCAGGAGCTGCCGGTTGCTGACGAGCGCACCGTGTTCGACGTGGTGGCCGCAGGCCTGGATGGCGTTGGCGAGTTGCTTGCGCAATTCCACCACCTCAGCCAGAACATCCAGGGCGACGATGACCTGGACAAGCTCATGCACGTGCAGCACGAGCTCGAAGCCCGCGACGGCTGGCGCCTGCAGCAAGTGGTGGAAAGCACCCTGAGCCGCCTGCAGCTGCCGGCCGACAAGACCTTGGCCGAGCTCTCCGGTGGCTGGCGCCGCCGCGTGCTGCTGGCCCAGGCACTGGTGTCGGAACCCGACCTGCTGCTGCTCGACGAGCCGACCAACCACCTGGACATCGGTGCCATCGCCTGGCTCGAAGAGGCCCTGCGCGGCTTCAACGGCGCGGTGCTGTTCATCACCCACGACCGCTCCTTCCTGCAGAACCTGGCCACGCGCATTCTCGAACTGGACCGCGGCGGCCTGATCGACTGGAACGGCGACTACGCCAGCTTCCTGGTGCACAAGGAGGCCGCACTGGCCGCCGAGGAAACCGCCAACGCGCTGTTCGACAAGCGCCTGGCCCAGGAAGAAGTGTGGATCCGTCAGGGCATCAAGGCCCGTCGCACCCGTAACGAAGGCCGTGTACGCGCCCTCAAGGCCTTGCGTGTCGAGCGCAGTGAGCGCCGCGATCGCCAGGGCAAGGCGAACATCCAGATCGAGGCGGCGGAGAAATCCGGCAAGCAGGTCATGGTGTTGGAGAACGTCAGCTTCCATCACGCTGAAGGGCCGATGCTGGTCAAGGACTTTTCCATGGTCCTGCAGCGTCAGGACCGCATTGGCCTGCTGGGTGCCAATGGTACCGGCAAGACCACCTTGCTCAAGCTGATGCTCGGCGATCTGGAGCCCACTTCGGGCAAGGTCGAGCGCGGCACCAAGCTGGAAGTGGCCTACTTCGACCAGATGCGTCATCAGCTCGATCTGGAAAAGACCGTGATCGACAACCTGGCCGAAGGCCGTGACTTCATCGAGATCGACGGTCAGAACCGTCATGTGCTCAGCTATCTCGGCGATTTCCTGTTCAGCCCGCAGCGTGCCCGCACGCCGGTCAAGGCGCTGTCGGGTGGCGAACGCGCGCGCCTGCTGCTGGCCAAGCTGTTCAGCAAGCCAGCCAACCTGCTGGTGCTGGACGAACCGACCAACGACCTGGACGTGGAAACCCTCGAGCTGCTGGAAGAAGTACTGTCCAACTACAAGGGCACCGTGCTGATGGTCAGCCACGATCGGGCCTTCCTCGACAATGTCGTCACCAGCACCTTGGTGTTCGAGGGCGAGGGCAAGGTACGCGAGTATGTGGGTGGCTATGAAGACTGGATCCGCCAGGGCGGCTCGCCGCGCCTGCTGGGCGTGACCGAAAGCAAGGGTGGCAAGTCCGAGCTCAACAGCGCCGTGGTCGAGAAGCAGGAAGTGCAGGCAGCGCCGGCGCCAGTGGCAGCCGCGGCCGATGCCTCGAAGAAGAAACTCAGCTACAAGCTGCAGCGAGAGCTGGAGATGTTGCCGGGGCAGATCGACGCAGTCGAACAGCGCATGGCAGTCGCTCAGGAAGAGGTCAATGCGCCGGGCTTCTATCAGCGGCCGATCGAGGAGACCTCTGCGGTGCTGGCGAAGCTGGAGCAGATGCAGGGCGAGCTGGATGTGCTGGTAGAGCGTTGGGCTGAGCTGGAAGGCTGAGTTCGACCTCATCGCCTCATCGCCGGCAAGCCGGCTCCCACAGGTGCTCCGCATTTTTCTGAATGTGCGCAAACCCTGTGGGAGCCGGCTTGCCGGCGATAGAGCCAGTACAGGCTATATCACTCCTTCTTCTGCAACCGCACCGCCAGCACATCGCACGGCGCCCCATGCAGCACATCATTGGCCGTGGAGCCGAGCAGCAACGCCAGGCCGTGCCGGCCATGGCTGCCCACCACGATCAGGTCGCAGTTCTGCTCCTTGGCCAGTTGGTGGATTTCCTGACGTGGCTGGCCGTAGGTGAGGTGCGAATCGCCACGGTTGATGTCGGGATATTTGTTGAACAGCCGGTCCATGCGCTCCTTGGCCTGGTCGAACTGCTGCTGTTGCAGTTGCGACAGGTCCATCGGTACATCGCCGCCAAAGGCCATGGCCATCGGTTCGACGATATGCACCAGCGAAACCTTGGCACCGGTCGGTTCGGCGAGCTTCATGGCACGTTTGATCACCGGGTCGCACTCTTCGGTGAGGTCGACGGCGACCAGAAGATGTTCGTAGGACATGAGCTGTACTCCTGACAATCGCGTTAGTAGAAGTATGGTCGCTTTCGGGCAGGTCTTCCGTGAAACCGAGTAACCCGCTCATTTGCAACGCTTTATGGAATCTACAGATATGACGGTATGGCTGGTGGTGTCAATCCTTGCGCTGATTCTCAGTCCGCTTTCCTGGCTGCGCCTTTCGCGCAAACAGGGCGAGCAGATGAGCCTGCGCCTGGAAGCGCGGCGCATGGGCCTGGCCATGCAGCTAGCGCCCCAGAAGTGGCCGCACTGGCTGGAAAACGAACCGCCCAGCCCGTGCCCGCAGTACCATCGGGCGCGGCGTCGGGGGCATGAAGACAGCTGGTGTTACTGGCAGGTCAGCCCTGGTGTCTGGTGGAACCAGTGGCGTGAGGTGTGCGAGGAGCCGCGCCTGTGCGAGGTGTTCGCCCGCCTGCCGCAGACCGTCTACAAGGTCGAGGCCGACACCCGCATGATTGCGCTCTACTGGAGCGAACGCGGTGATAAATCTGTGTTGCAGGATATTGCTCACGCCTTCGAAACCCTCGCTTGACAGCATTTCAACGACAAAGCGGCAACCTGGCAGCGCCCTTGGGGGAGGTGTCAGGTTGCCGCTTTATCGTTTCTGCAGTGCAGAAAAGGCCAGGCAGGCCGGGAATTTCATGGAGCGATAGGCAGTGTAGCCAGCTTTCTCGCGCTGCATGAAATAAAGGCAGCACTGGGCAACTTTTGTGGTCAATCGCTGACATGAATGATCAGTGATCACTGTCATCAGGTTTTGCACCCGTCCGATGGAAAATGACCGCAAAGTCGCGTTTTCAACGCGCTTTCGACCATTTGACAACGCTGATCTTTTCGGAGAATGTGTGCATACCCAAATCAAACGGGCGTATGAATTGAGCGTTTGTATGTCACACCGCTCGTTCATGATCCCGACTAGCGCGCTAACGGGTGTGCCTGGGTGAGGGCAGCGATGGGCTGCTTTCCACCAGCGTTCGGCGTGTACAGTTCAGCTTCCATATCGTGGAGATCAGTTGATGATTTACGAAGGTAAAGCCATCACGGTTAAGGCTCTTGAAAGCGGCATCGTCGAACTGAAGTTCGATCTCAAGGGTGAGTCCGTCAACAAGTTCAATCGCCTGACCCTGGACGAACTGCGCCAGGCCGTCGAAGCCATCAAGGCCGACGCCTCGGTGAAAGGTGTGATCGTCAGCAGTGGCAAGGACGTGTTCATCGTCGGCGCCGACATCACCGAGTTCGTCGATAACTTCAAGCTGCCCGAGGCCGAGCTGGTTGCCGGCAGCCTGGAAGCCAACCGCATCTTCAACGCCTTTGAAGATCTCGAAGTGCCGACCGTGGTGGCCATCAACGGCATCGCCCTGGGTGGCGGCCTGGAAATGTGCCTGGCGGCCGACTACCGCATCATGTCCAGCAGCGCCAAGATCGGCCTGCCGGAAGTCAAGCTGGGGATCTACCCAGGCTTCGGCGGTACCGTGCGCCTGCCGCGCCTGATCGGTTCGGACAACGCCATCGAGTGGATTGCCTCCGGCAAGGAAAACCGTGCCGAAGACGCCCTCAAGGTCGGTGCCGTCGACGCGGTGGTCGCCCCTGAGCTGCTGCAGGCCGGTGCCCTCGACCTGATCAAGCGCGCCATCAGCGGCGAGCTGGACTACAACGCCAAGCGTCAGCCCAAGCTGGAAAAGCTCAAGCTCAACGCCATCGAGCAGATGATGGCATTCGAGACCGCCAAGGGCTTCGTCGCCGGCCAGGCTGGCCCGAACTACCCGGCACCGGTCGAAGCCATCAAGACCATCCAGAAGGCCGCCAACTTCGGCCGTGACAAGGCCCTGGAAGTCGAGGCGGCAGGTTTTGCCAAACTGGCCAAGACTTCGGTCGCCGAGAGCCTGGTCGGTCTGTTCCTGAATGACCAGGAGCTCAAGCGCAAGGCCAAGGCCCACGACGAGATCGCCCACGACGTGAAACAGGCTGCCGTGCTCGGCGCCGGTATCATGGGCGGTGGCATTGCCTACCAGTCGGCTGTCAAAGGCACGCCGATCCTGATGAAGGACATCCGTGAAGAGGCCATTCAGCTGGGCCTGAACGAAGCGTCCAAGCTGCTTGGCAAGCGTGTCGAGAAGGGCCGCCTGACGCCGGCGAAAATGGCCGAGGCACTCAATGCCATTCGCCCGACCCTGTCCTATGGTGATTTCGCCAACGTCGACATCGTCGTCGAGGCCGTGGTCGAGAACCCGAAGGTCAAGCAGGCGGTACTGGCGGAAGTGGAAGGCCAGGTGAAGGAAGACGCGATTCTCGCTTCCAATACCTCGACCATCTCCATCAACTTGCTGGCCAAGGCGCTCAAGCGCCCTGAGAACTTCGTCGGCATGCATTTCTTCAACCCGGTGCACATGATGCCGCTGGTCGAAGTCATCCGTGGCGAGAAGTCCAGCGATGTGGCTGTTGCCACCACCGTGGCCTACGCCAAGAAAATGGGCAAGAACCCGATCGTGGTCAACGACTGCCCGGGCTTTTTGGTCAACCGCGTTCTGTTTCCGTACTTCGGCGGCTTCGCCAAGCTGGTCAGCGCCGGCGTCGACTTCGTGCGCATCGACAAGGTCATGGAGAAGTTCGGCTGGCCGATGGGCCCGGCCTACCTGATGGACGTGGTCGGCATCGACACCGGCCACCATGGCCGCGACGTGATGGCTGAAGGCTTCCCGGATCGCATGAAGGATGAGCACCGCTCCGCTGTCGACGCCCTGTACGAGGCCAATCGCCTGGGTCAGAAGAACGGCAAGGGCTTCTACGCCTACGAGACCGACAAGCGCGGCAAGCCGAAGAAAGTCTTCGACGCCACCGTGCTCGACGTGCTCAAGCCGGTGGTCTTCGAGCAGCGCGAAGTCACTGACGAAGACATCATCAACTGGATGATGGTGCCGCTGTGCCTGGAGACCGTGCGCTGCCTGGAGGACGGCATCGTCGAAACGGCTGCCGAAGCGGACATGGGCCTGGTCTACGGTATTGGTTTCCCTCCCTTCCGCGGTGGTGCGCTGCGCTACATCGATTCGATCGGTGTCGCCGAATTCGTCGCCCTGGCCGACCAGTACGCCGATCTGGGGCCGCTGTACCACCCGACCGCGAAGCTGCGCGAAATGGCCAAGAATGGCCAGCGCTTCTTCAACTGAGCGGCCAACGAGTTAGAGCGAGAGAAATGATATGAGCCTGAATCCAAGAGACGTGGTGATTGTCGACTTCGGTCGCACCCCGATGGGCCGCTCCAAGGGTGGCATGCACCGTAACACCCGCGCCGAAGACATGTCGGCGCACCTGATCAGCAAGCTGCTCGAGCGCAACGGCAAGGTCGATCCGAAAGAGGTCGAGGACGTGATCTGGGGCTGCGTCAACCAGACCCTGGAGCAGGGCTGGAACATCGCCCGCATGGCGTCGTTGATGACCCAGATCCCGCACACCTCGGCCGCCCAGACCGTCAGCCGCCTGTGTGGCTCGTCGATGAGCGCGCTGCACACCGCCGCCCAGGCGATCATGACCGGCAACGGCGATGTGTTCGTGGTCGGCGGCGTCGAGCACATGGGCCACGTCAGCATGATGCATGGCGTCGACCCCAACCCGCACCTGTCCTTGCACGCTGCCAAGGCGTCCGGGATGATGGGCCTGACCGCCGAGATGCTGGGCAAGATGCACGGCATCACCCGTGAGCAACAGGACCTGTTCGGCCTGCGTTCGCACCAGCTGGCCCACAAGGCCACTGTCGAAGGCAAGTTCAAGGACGAGATCATCCCGATGCAAGGGTATGACGAGAACGGCTTCCTGAAGGTGTTCGACTTCGACGAGACCATTCGCCCGGAAACCACCCTGGAAGGCCTGGCTTCGCTGAAGCCTGCGTTCAACCCCAAAGGTGGTACCGTCACCGCCGGTACTTCGTCGCAGATCACCGACGGTGCCTCGTGCATGATCGTCATGTCCGGCCAGCGCGCCATGGACCTCGGCATCCAGCCGTTGGCCGTGATCCGCTCGATGGCCGTGGCGGGTGTCGACCCGGCCATCATGGGCTACGGCCCGGTGCCGTCGACCCAGAAAGCCCTCAAGCGCGCCGGCCTGACCATGGCCGACATCGACTTCATCGAGCTCAACGAAGCCTTCGCTGCACAGGCCCTGCCAGTGCTGAAAGACTTGAAAGTGCTCGACAAGATGGATGAGAAGGTTAACCTGCACGGCGGCGCCATTGCGTTGGGCCACCCGTTCGGTTGCTCCGGTGCGCGGATTTCCGGCACGCTGCTCAACGTCATGAAGCAGAATGGCGGAACTCTGGGTGTCGCCACCATGTGTGTCGGTCTCGGCCAAGGCATCACCACTGTCTTCGAACGCGTCTGATCGCGTTGCAAGGCAGCAGCCGGGGCCTCGTGCCCCGGTTTTTGTTTTTTACGGAATTTGTTTCAAGAGGATTGGCGACATGCAGATACAGCCAGGCGTATACCGGCATTACAAAGGGCCTGAGTACCGTGTCTTCAGTGTTGCACGGCACTCCGAGAGCGAAGAGTGGATGGTCTTCTACCAATGCCTGTATGGTGATTACAGCTATTGGGTAAGGCCACTTTCGATGTTCCGGGAGTCGGTCGAGGTTGACGGCGAGCAGGTGCCACGCTTTGCTTTGGTCAAGGCCGAAGAGGGGCTGCCTGGTGTGCCTGGCAAGTCGCACGCGTGAACGACCGCGCTTGACCTCACTCTTTTGCCACTATATATAGCGGTGCCGCGTCCGGCACCTGACGCGTTTCTCATCTTCAGATTCAGGAATACTCCGATCCATGGGCAAATCGCTGGTCATTGTGGAATCCCCGGCCAAGGCCAAGACCATCAACAAGTACCTGGGCAACCAGTACGTGGTGAAGTCGAGTATCGGCCACATCCGTGACCTCCCCACCAGCGGTTCGGCCAGCGCCAGCAAAGAGCCGGCCGCCAAGCGGGGCAAGGCTGCTGCGGGTGAGGCTCCGGCCCTGTCGCCAAAAGAGAAGGCCCGTCGCCAGCTGGTGGCGCGCATGGGCGTCGACCCCGATCACGGCTGGAAGGCCAAGTACGAGATCCTGCCTGGCAAGGAAAAGGTGATCGAAGAACTGCGCCGCCTGGCCAAGGATGCCGACACCATCTATCTCGCAACCGACTTGGACCGCGAAGGGGAGGCCATCGCATGGCACCTGCGCGAAGCCATCGGCGGCGACGACAGCCGCTACAAGCGCGTGGTGTTCAACGAGATCACCAAGAAAGCCATCCAGGAGGCCTTCTCGCAGCCAGGCGAGCTGGACATCGACCGCGTCAATGCCCAGCAGGCACGCCGCTTCCTCGATCGCGTGGTGGGCTACATGGTCTCGCCGCTGCTGTGGGCCAAGATTGCCCGTGGCCTGTCCGCCGGTCGCGTGCAGTCGGTGGCGGTGAAGCTGGTGGTCGAGCGTGAGCGCGAAATCCGTGCCTTCAACCCGGAAGAGTACTGGGAAGTGCACGCTGACCTTGGCACTGCCAAGAACGCCAAGGTGCGCTTCGAAGTGGCCCGCGAGAAGGGCGAGGCCTTCAAGCCGCTCAACGAAGCCCAGGCCATGGCTGCCCTGGAAAAGCTCAAGGCTTCCAGCTACAGCGTGGTCAAGCGCGAAGACCGCCCGACCAGCAGCAAGCCTTCGGCACCGTTCATCACCTCCACCCTGCAGCAGGCGGCGAGCAATCGCCTGGGCTTCGGGGTGAAAAAGACCATGATGATGGCCCAGCGCCTGTACGAGGCTGGTTACATCACCTACATGCGTACCGACTCGACCAACCTGTCGGCTGACGCCCTGGACATGGCGCGCAGCTACATCGAGCGCGAGTTCGGCAAGCAGTACCTGCCGGAAGCGCCGCTGGTGTATGGCAGCAAGGAAGGCGCCCAGGAGGCGCACGAGGCGATTCGCCCGTCCGATGTCAACACCCACCCGACCAAGCTCAGTGGCATGGAGCGTGACGCCGAGCGCCTGTACGAGCTGATCTGGCGCCAGTTCCTGGCTTGCCAGATGCCGCCGGCGCAATACCTGTCCACCAGCGTCACCGTGGCCGCTGGCGAGTTCGAGCTGCGCGCCAAGGGCCGTATCCTCAAGTTCGACGGTTACACCCGCGTGCTGCCGCAGCAGAGCAAGCCGGGCGAAGACGATGTACTGCCGGAAATGGCTCAGGGCGAGGCGCTGAAGCTGATCCAGCTCGACCCGAGCCAGCATTTCACCAAGCCGCCTGCGCGCTTCACCGAAGCCAGCTTGGTCAAGGAAATGGAAAAGCGTGGCATCGGTCGTCCGTCGACCTACGCGGCGATCATTTCCACCATCCAGGACCGTGGCTACGTCACCCTGCACAACCGTCGTTTCTACTCCGAGAAGATGGGTGACATCGTTACTGAACGTCTCTCGGAAAGCTTCTCCAACCTGATGGACTACGGCTTCACGGCCGGCATGGAGGAGAACCTCGACGACGTGGCCCAGGGCGAGCGCGACTGGAAGCACGTGCTCGATGAGTTCTACGGTGATTTCAGCAAGAAGTTGCTCAATGCCGAGTCTGCTGAAAACGGCATGCGCGCCAATCAGCCGACCATGACCAACATTCCGTGCAAGGAATGTGGTCGCCCGATGATGATTCGTACTGCCTCCACGGGCGTGTTCCTCGGCTGCTCCGGCTACAGCCTGCCGCCGAAAGAGCGCTGCAAGGCCACCGTCAACCTGGTGCCGGGAGATGAGATTGCCGCCGACGACGAGGGCGAATCCGAATCCCTCGTGCTGCGTGGCAAGCACCGCTGCCCGATCTGCGCCACGGCGATGGATGCCTACCTGCTCGACGAGAAGCACAAGCTGCACATCTGCGGTAACAACCCGGATTGCGCAGGCTACGAGATCGAAGAGGGCAGCTACCGCATCAAGGGCTACGAAGGGCCGAGCCTGGAATGCGACAAGTGCGGTAGCGAGATGCAGCTCAAGACCGGCCGTTTCGGCAAGTTCTTCGGTTGCACCAACCCGACGTGCAAGAACACCCGCAAGCTGCTCAAGAGCGGTGAGGCAGCGCCACCGAAGATGGACAAGGTGGAGATGCCTGAGCTCAAGTGCGAGAAGGTCGATGATACCTACGTGCTGCGTGACGGTGCTTCGGGGTTGTTCCTGGCCGCCAGCCAGTTCCCCAAGAACCGCGAAACGCGTGCGCCGCTGGTGCTGGAAATTCTCCCGCACAAGCATGAGATCGATCCGAAGTACCACTTCCTCTGTGATGCGCCGCAGAAGGACCCGGAAGGGCGTCCGGCAGTGATCCGCTACAGCCGCAAGACCAAGGAGCAGTACGTGCAGTCCGAGGTCGATGGCAAGCCGACTGGCTGGAAGGCCTTCTACGACGGCAATGCCTGGAAGGTCGAAGACAAGCGCTGATTCGTCGGTGCCAGCAAATGGGGCCGTTTCGCACCCCATTTCATTGATGACAAGCACACCCCGATCCTTGAAACTGCAGGTATTCGCCCTTCAGCCTTCAAGGAGGCCACCCGACATGGCCCAGGAACTCTACACCCGCACCAACCAGAAGTTGTTTTTCGCCGGCCTTGCCCTGGAATCCATGGCCAAGGCCGCCGACAGCCAGGCAATGAATGCCCAGGGCCTGGTCCAGGCCGAGCGCGAATCAGCGTTGTTCCACCTGTATGGTGCCTTGCTGGGGTTGTGTCACGAGATCGCTGGCTATTACCGCCTGCCGACGTCGCCGAGTGTCGAACAGTTGCTCGCCGACGATGCCCTGAGCGCCATTGCCATCCCTGAAGTCGCTGAGTTGCTGGAGTTGGCCCGCCAGAGGGAGACTTGGCTGGCGCAACTGCTCGGCGCTTATGCCGATTTGTTCCGACCACCGGTCGCGAAAAAAGCAGCGAAAACCGACGTTACCCAGCCTTTGATTCAGGCCATCAACCTCGACGAAGCCGAGCAGCCTGCTCTATCGCGTGAGCAGCTGGAAAGCTGGCGCAGTGATTTGAAAGGTTTGGTGAGACGTTTCCGTGACGCGTTGAGTGAGTGCTGAGAGTCGCTACGGCTGGTACACTACTGGCCTTTCGTGGAGAACAGCCCTATATGTCTACGTCGTTTCTGGAAATTGTCGAGTTGCCTGATGGCCGGATCGAACTGCGTCGCGCCGAGGATGAAGGCTGCCTGGTAACCCTGGATTTCTCGGAAGACGCCAAGGCATTCCTGCAGGGCCAGCATGTCGAAGTCGCCAAGGCCATGCTGAGCGTTGGTGTGCAGATGGCTGGCCGCCTCATGGATGGCGAGCTGGAGCGCGACGAAGGGCCGCGCGTGCTGCACTAAGGCTTCATCGAGTTTGAATTTGCAGGCAAAGCCTGAACATCAGCCAAGGCGGATGTTCAGGCTTTTTGCGTTTCCGGCACTGGCGGCGCGTACCAGTTGTTGACGTGCCGTGGCGTTGACGCTGCCAAGCCAGCTCACCACAGTGTGGCTGCGCCCCAGGCGCAAGGCTTCGCAGGCCAGTTGCAGTGCGTTCTGGTTGCCACGCGGCTGCAACAGCAGGATACGCTCGCGGTTCAAACCTGCATCGCGCAGCCAGGCCTGGGTCAGGCTGGCGGGCGGGGCGATCAGGGTCAGCCACCGGGCCTCCTGCTCTTCGCTCAATTCGCGCAGCACCGGCGCCAGCAGGCTCTGGCAATGTTCGGGTGCGCCACGCAGGGACAGTTCGCTGAACAGCTCCGGTCGGCTGCTTTTACGTGCCTGCTCGGTGGCCTTCAGGCCTGGCAGAACCGGTTGTGCAAGAAAGGCTTCGAACAAGGGAAGCTGGACCTGCTGTTGCGCTTGGATGAACTGCTGCATGACGCCTCCTGGTTCAGCGGCGAATGACGCCGACACTCAAACCCTCGATCACCAGTTCCTGTTCTTTCAGGTCGACTTCGATAGGGGCGAATTCGGGGTTTTCAGCGATCAGCCAGACCTTGCTGCCTTCGCGCTTGAAGCGCTTGACGGTCACTTCATCGCCGATACGGGCAACGACGATCTGGCCATTGCGGGCCTCGCGGCAGGTGTGCACTGCCAGCAGGTCGCCGTCGAAGATGCCGACGTCCTTCATGCTCATGCCGTGTACACGCAGCAGGTAGTCGGCGCGGGGGTGGAAGAAGGTCGGGTTGATGTTGCAGGATTGTTCGATGTGCTGCTCGGCCAGAATCGGTGCGCCGGCCGCAACGCGACCGATGATCGGCAGCCCGCTGTCTTCGCGCTTGGCTTCCACACCCGGAATGCGGATGCCACGGGAGGCGCCGGGGGTCATCTCGATGGCACCCTTGCGAGCGAGGGCCTTCAGGTGTTCTTCTGCGGCGTTGGGAGACTTGAAACCGAGCTCCTGGGCAATTTCCGCACGGGTGGGCGGGAAGCCGTTTTCTTCGAGGCAGCGTTTGATGAAAGCCAGGATTTCGGCTTGGCGTGGCGTCAGTTTCAACATGGCGAGCGCTCTGTCTTTTTGTACAGTGACTGGGATTATATACAGTGCTGGATGCGCTGCAAGCGCCAAAGCGCAGATAAAAGCTGCAATCGGCGCATATTGTGGCTTGCAGCCCGCAGCCAGGCGCATTTAAATGGCGACCGCCCGGTCAGCTGGCCTTGACAGTTTCAGGGCTGAAACGTATGTTTCAAACACTTGTTTGTATGTCTGTCTGCCGGAGTATTCATGGCCCAATCGGAAACCGTTGAACGCATTCTCGATGCTGCCGAACAGCTGTTCGCGGAAAGGGGGTTCGCGGAAACCTCGTTGCGGTTGATTACCAGCAAGGCGGGCGTCAATCTGGCGGCGGTCAACTACCATTTCGGTTCGAAGAAAGCGTTGATCCAGGCCGTCTTCTCGCGCTTCCTCGGCCCGTTCTGTGCCAGTCTCGAACGCGAACTGGAGCGGCGCCAGGCCAAGCCTGAGCAGAAGCCCAGCCTCGAAGAGCTGCTGGAGATGCTGGTCGAACAGGCCCTGGCAGTACAGCCGCGCAGCAACAATGACCTGTCGATCTTCATGCGCCTGCTGGGCCTGGCGTTCAGCCAGAGCCAGGGTCACCTGCGTCGCTACCTGGAGGACATGTACGGCAAGGTGTTCCGCCGCTACATGCTGCTGGTCAATGAGGCGGCGCCTCGTATCCCGCCGCTGGAGCTGTTCTGGCGCGTGCACTTCATGCTCGGTGCTGCGGCATTCAGTATGTCGGGGATCAAGGCCCTGCGCGCCATCGCCGAAACCGATTTCGGCATCAATACGTCGATCGAGCAGGTGATGCGCTTGATGGTGCCGTTCCTGGCGGCGGGCATGCGCGCCGAAAGTGGCGTTACCGACAACGCCATGGCCTCGGCCCAACTGCGCCCCCGCAGCAAGACCAGCGCCACCGCCAAGGCCTGAAGGCTGGGCGGGGCAGGGCGCTTGGGCTAAGCTAGCGCCCATGCCTGACCTCGATTTCCTGCACATCTCTCTCGCCGACCAGCGCCTCTATGGGTTTGCCCATGGGGAGCTGCGTGTGCGCATCGAGGTGTCTACCGCGCGCAATGGCGCTGGCGAGCGCAAGGGTTCGGGTTGTACTCCGCGTGGCCTGCATCAGGTGCGGGCGAAAATTGGCGCGAGCCTGCCGCTCAAGGCCGTGCTGTGCGGCCGACGCTGGACCGGTGAGGTGTGGTCGCCAGCGTTGCACGCGCAGCACCCCGGGCGTGACTGGATCCTGACCCGCATCCTCTGGCTCAGCGGTTGCGAGCCTGGCGTCAATCGCCTGGGTGCGGTGGACACCTTTCGTCGTTACATCTATCTGCACGGCACGCCAGACTCGGAACCACTGGGTCTGCCGCTATCCCATGGCTGCATACGCCTGCGCAACACCGATCTGCTTGGCCTGTTCGAGCGTGTCCCGGCGCATTGCCCGGTACGCATCGACGAGGCCGCCTGCCCCCAGTGGGCCTCCATTGGTTTGAAATGAAGGATTGCCTATGACCGTCAGCCTGCAAGGCTCCCTGATGGTGGATATCGCCGGTAAATGGCTGACCGCCGAAGACCGCCAGCTCCTGCGCCAGCCAGAAGTGGCCGGCCTGATCATCTTTGCCCGCAACATCGACAGCCCGCGCCAGGTGCGCGAGCTGTGCACCTCGATCCGTGCCATCCGCCCTGACCTGATCCTTGCCGTCGACCAGGAAGGTGGTCGCGTGCAGCGCCTGCGTCAGGGCTTTGTGCGCCTGCCGGCGATGCGTGCGATCGCTGACAACGCCAATGCCGAATACCTGGCCGAGCAGTGCGGCTGGCTGATGGCCACCGAGGTGCTGGCCGTCGGCCTGGACCTGAGCTTCGCCCCGGTTCTCGACCTTGATCATCAGCGCAGTGCCGTGGTCGGCAGCCGTGCCTTCGAAGGCGACCCGCAGCGTGCCACGCAACTGGCGGGTGCGTTCATTCGCGGCATGAACGCGGCGGGCATGGCCGCTTGCGGCAAGCACTTCCCGGGGCATGGCTGGGCGGAAGCGGACTCGCACGTGGCGATCCCCACCGACGAGCGTAGCCTGGAGCAACTGCGTCAGGCCGACCTGGTGCCGTTCACCCGCCTGAGCGGGCAACTGGCGGCGGTGATGCCAGCGCACGTCATCTATCCGCAGATCGACAACCAGCCTGCCGGCTTCTCGCGTCGCTGGCTGCAGGACATCCTGCGCGGCGAGTTGGGCTTTGAGGGTGTGATCTTCAGTGATGACCTGTCCATGGCCGGGGCACATGTGGTCGGCGATGCGGCGAACCGTATCGAGGCGGCCTTGAGCGCGGGTTGCGACATGGGCCTGGTGTGCAATGACCGGGCGGCAGCGGAGCTGGCATTGGCTGCGGCGCAGCGCTTGAAGGTCAAGCCTTCGCCACGGATTGCGCGGATGCGCGGGCAAGGTTTTGCCTGTACCGACTATCGCCAGCAGCCGCGTTGGCTGGAGGCTTTGGGGGCGTTGAAGGACGCGCAGTTGATCGACTGATCCCAAACCCCATCGCCGGCAAGCCGGCTCCCACAAGTATCCTCACTGCCCTTGAAGTGTGGGAGCCGGCTTGCCGGCGATGAGGTCGCAGAGCACTAGCGCCCACGCTTTCCGGGCAACGGCGCAAACAGGGCGTCGATTTCCTCATCCCCAAGCCGCCACTGCCCGGCCTGCCCACCATCGAGCAGGCTCGCCGCCAGCGCGGCTTTCTCCTGCTGCAATTGCTGGATCTTCTCTTCCACCGTGCCCCGGGTAATCAGCTTGAACACGAACACCGGCTTGTCCTGGCCGATGCGGTAGGCGCGGTCGGTGGCCTGGTTTTCGCTGGCCGGGTTCCACCACGGGTCGAAGTGGATCACCGTGTCCGCCGCCGTCAGGTTCAGGCCGACGCCACCGGCCTTGAGGCTGATGAGGAAGACTTCGCTGGCACCCTGCTGGAATCGCTGCACCGGGGTGCGCCGGTCGCGGGTGTCGCCTGTGAGCAGGCTGTAGCGGATCTTGCGTTTTTCCAGCTCCTGCTCGATCAATGCCAGCATCGAAGTGAATTGTGAGAACAGCAAGACCCGCCGTCCTTCGCTGAGCAGTTCGTCGAGCATCTCCAGCAGTGCGCCGAGCTTGCCCTTGTCGGCCTGGTTGCCTTTGCTCTCCACCCCTTTGACCAGGCGCAGGTCGCAGCACACCTGGCGCAGCTTGAGCAGTGCGTCGAGGATCACGATCTGGCTGCGTGACGCGCCGTTGCGGGCAATCTCGTCGCGTACCTTCTTGTCCATCGCCACCCGCACTGCCTCGTAGGTGTCGCGCTGGGCGTCGCTGAGCTCGACCCAGTGGACCATTTCGGTCTTGGCTGGCAACTCGGTGGCCACCTGTTCCTTGGTGCGGCGCAGCAGGAAGGGGCGAATGCGGGTGACCAGGTGGGCCAGGCGCTCGCCGTCGCCATGGCGCTCGATCGGCGTGCGGTAGTCCTGGTTGAAGCGTTTGACCTCACCCAGCCAGCCGGGCATCAGGAAATGGAAGATCGACCACAGCTCGCCCAGGTTGTTTTCCATCGGCGTGCCGGTCAGGCACAGGCGCTGGTCGGCCTGCAGTTCGCAGACAGCGAGGGCCGCCTTGCTGGTGCTGCTCTTGATGTTCTGTGCTTCATCGAGCACCAGCACGCTCCAGGGTTGCTCGCTCAAGTGCGCCAGGTCCCGCTGCACAAGGGCATAGGTCGTGAGCACCAGGTCGTACTCGCCCAGCTTGGTGAAATGCTTGCTGCGGCCAGGGCCCTGCAGGGCCAGCACGCGCAGTTCGGGGGCGAAGCGTTGAGCCTCGTCCAGCCAGTTGGGTACCAGGCTGGTGGGCATCACCGCCAGGGCAGGGCTGCTCAGGCGCCCGTGCTGCTTTTCCAGCAGCAGGTGGGCGAGGGTCTGCAGTGTCTTGCCCAGGCCCATGTCATCGCCGAGGATCCCTCCCGTGCCCATTTCGCGCAGAGCCTGGAGCCAGTTGAGGCCTTGTTGCTGATACGGCCGCAAGGTGGCATTGAGCCCGGCGGGCGGTTCGACCTGCAGGTCGCGGGCATCACGCAGGCGCCGGCCCAGGTCGCGCACATGGGCACCACCTTCCCAGTGCAGGGGCAGGTGTGCGATGTCGTTCAGGCGCGCCGCATCGGCACGGTCCATGCGCAGGCTCGGGCCGGCGGCGTCTTCGTGCAGGTACAGCTCGCCAAGGGTGCCCATCACCGCCTTGATCCGCCCGTAGGGCAAGGCGACGCGCAGCGCCGGGCTGTCCACCCGACCGCGGTTGAGGTCGATCAGCAGGTGCTCGTCGTCACTGCGGCGAGCCAGTTCGCTGGCGCGCAGCAGTTCCGGGTTGCTGCGCAGCAGCTGCAGGACGATTGGCAGCAGGCTGTGGCGCTGGCCGTCGACGACGATACCCAGCTCCAGGTCGAACCATTCGTGGCCCGGCGCTTCGTCGATGCTGGCGTACCAGTCGTCGACTTCCTGCAGGTTGAAGGCGAAGTCGCGGTGGATGTCGATGTTCCAGCCCGCTTCGCGCAAGCGCGGCAGGCCATCGCGGGCGAAACGCAGCCAAGCTTCGTCGTCGGGCAGTTGAAGCATTTCGCCGGCGCTGTCGGGCAGCGCCTTGCTCTGCCGGGTGGCAGCTTTGAAGCCGAGGTCGCGCAGGGCCTTGCGCAGGGCTTGTTCAGCCTGGGGCTGGCGGCGGATGCGCTGGCTGGTGACGCCGACCAGGCGGGTCAGTGGCTTGTCGTCGCTGCTGCTGGCGCGCAGGCCATCGTAGTCGAACGACAACGCCGCGCGATGCTGCATCTGGCGCTGCATGCGGCCGCTCTTGGGCATGTAGGCGCTGAATTCGAGGCTGCCGAGGGTCAATCGGCCCTTTGGCTCGATGGATTCGACCTGCTCGGTGCTGACGGCCGTGGGTGTGGGGACTTGGCGATTCAGGGCGTTCAATCGGTGACTCAAGGGGACGACCAGGTGTTCGGGGACGGTGGGTGCACGCGCAAGCTGGCTGGCAATGAAGGGGTCGAGGTCATGACGCAACTTGCCCGTCAGATGTCCCTTTTTGTCTACGTAGTACATGGGTTCGACAGGCAAGGCCTGCAACTGCAACTGATCATCGTGGTACCAGGCACCGCGATAGCAGCCCGTGTCGAGCCTGATCCAACGGAATTCGGCGTGCAGGTCTGGCCCGAGCGCCAGTGGCACGAGGTCTTCCTCGTACAGCAGGCGCCCGGTGGCCAGGGCATATCCGAGCATCTCTGCGCCCTGTTTGCCCTCCAGCGGCACCACGGGCGCGATCGTCTTGCTGCGGGCATCGATCAGGCGTAACAGCCGCGCATCGTCTTCGGTCACGTAGCGTGGGGTGTAGTAGATCAACTCGGGCATCGAGGTGATTCGGCCGATCTTCAGGGTCCCATCGGCTTGTCGGGTCCCTTTGATTGCTTCCAGTTGGCAGTGCTCGTGCTCCATCCGGATGCGGTAATAGATCGCCGGCCCTTTGCGCACGGGTTCGCGCGTGGTTGTGGGTTGGGAGGGCGATTCGAGCGCCTGGACCC
Source organism: Pseudomonas plecoglossicida NBRC 103162 = DSM 15088 (assembly GCF_000730665.1). Taxonomy (GTDB): domain Bacteria; phylum Pseudomonadota; class Gammaproteobacteria; order Pseudomonadales; family Pseudomonadaceae; genus Aquipseudomonas; species Aquipseudomonas plecoglossicida. The sequence continues at coordinate 6,145 of NZ_BBIV01000028.1, read as the reverse complement.
ACTGGTTCAGGTCCGGGGGCAGCGACAATGCGGCCTGCTCTTGCGTGATGGGGGCATCGAGGCCGCTGTCGCTGTCCTGCAGATGGAACAGTGTTGCGACGCAGTGTTTGCAATTGAGGCCGACCGGGCAGGAGCAGCGCCCGAGCACACGCAGGTCGCCGCCGTTCAATACCAGGTGAATCGTCTGGTGATAGGTCTGGCCCGCCGACCCCTCGCACGTCGATTCGATGGTCTTTTCGTCCAGCGACAGGATTCTGGTGCGCGCCTGCGCAGCGTAATTCCGGCCTCGGGCCAGTGCCCCGGCTTCGATGAAGTCGACCCAGTCCGGATTGGCCCTCAACAATTGCTGCGCATTGGTCGCGCTCACATCACTGCTCCATCATCTCCGGGTCCATCGCCGGCATTTTCGGCGCGCCTGGCGCAGTGACCTTCAACAGCAGTGCCAGGTGGCCACCGTCCATGAACGTCAGCTGGCCGCCTTTCATGTTGCTGTTGGTCTGCTTGAACTGCTCGCTCTGCAGCACGTTGCCGTTGCTATCGAGCTGGTTGACCCAGAAATTGGCCTCGACCGCGATGAAGCGGCCTTCGGTGAGGCTCAGGTTGCCTTCGATCGGGAAGTGGCCGAAGCGCTCCTCGCCGGCGCCCAGGGCGATGCGGCTGGGCTCGCTGCCGACCTGCTGCTGCCAGGCCTTGTGCAGCAGCACGGTGTAGTCGGCGGTGGCTTGCAGGCGGGTGGTTTCGTCTTCCAGCGCCAGCGGGCGTTCGGCGCCCTTGTCCAGGCGCGGGGCGCCGGCGCTCCAGTCTTCCGGGGCGTACTGGCTGGTGAAGGCGGGCACGCTGTTCTGCCGCACGAGGATCATTTCCACCTGATACAGGCCTTCGGCGAAGGCGGCTGGCGCGAACAGCGCAAGCAACAAGGTCAGGCAACGGATGGCACGCATGTTTCTTCCTTAGGCGGTTTGTGGGGTCAGGCGCTCGAACAGCGCTTCCAGGGTGTTGAATCGTTCGTCGGGGCGTTCCATCGGCACCAGGAAGCGGAATTGGGTCGCGCCTTCGAACTTGTAGCGTTTGGGCTGGCCCTGGATCAGCTTGATCAGGGTCAGCGGGTCGACCGGGGTTTCGGCCTCGAATTCGAGCTTGCCGCCGTTGGGGCCGGCATCGACCTTCTTGATGCCAAGCTTTTCCGCCTGCAGCTTGAGCTGGGTCAGGCGCATCAGGTTCTTGGTCGGCTCGGGCAGCAGGCCGAAGCGGTCGATCATTTCCACCTGCAGGTCCTTGAGGCCCTCTTCGTCCGCCGCCGAGGCAATGCGCTTGTAAAGGATCAGCCGCGCATGCACATCCGGCAGGTAGTCCTCGGGGATCAGCGCCGGCAGGCGCAGGTTGATCTCCGGGCCGCCGCCCAGGGGTTGTTCGAGGTTCGGCTGGTTACCCTTGCGGATGGCCTTGACCGCGCGCTCGAGCATTTCCATGTAGAGGGTGAAGCCCACGGCCTGGATCTGCCCGCTCTGGCCTTCGCCAAGCAGCTCGCCGGCACCGCGGATTTCCAGGTCGTTGGTGGCCAGGACGAAGCCTGCGCCGAGGTCCTGGGTGTTGGCGATGGCCTCCAGGCGTTTCTCGGCGTCGCTGCTGACCTTTTGCCGCGCAGGCGTCAGCAGGTAGGCATAGGCCTGGTGGTGGCTGCGCCCGACCCGGCCGCGCAGCTGGTGCAGCTGGGCCAGGCCGAACTTGTCGGCGCGCTCGATGACGATGGTGTTGGCGCTGGGCACGTCGATGCCGGTCTCGATGATGGTCGAGGCGATCAGCACGTTGAAACGCTTGTGGTAGAAGTCGCTCATCACCTGTTCCAGTTCACGCTCGCGCATCTGCCCGTGGCCGATGCCGATACGCGCTTCCGGAACCAGTTCGGCGAGGTCGGCGGCGCACTTCTCGATGGTCTTCACATCGTTGTGCAGGTAGTACACCTGGCCGCCGCGCAGCAGTTCACGCAGCAGGGCTTCCTTGACCGTGCTGTTGTTGTGCTCCATGACGAAGGTGCGCACCGACAGGCGTCGTGCCGGCGGCGTGGCGATGATCGACAGATCGCGCATGCCGGCCACGGCCATGTTCAGGGTGCGCGGGATCGGCGTGGCGGTCAGGGTAAGGATGTCGACTTCGCTGCGCAGGGCCTTGAGCTGCTCCTTCTGGCGCACCCCGAAGCGGTGCTCTTCGTCGATCACCACCAGGCCCAGGTCCTTGAAGCGCACGTCATCCTGCAGCAGCTTGTGGGTGCCGATGAGGATGTCGATCTTGCCTTCGGCCAGCTCGGCGGCAGCGTTGGCCACTTCCTTGGCCGACTTGAAGCGGCTCATCACCTCGACGGTCACCGGCCAGTCGGCGAAGCGGTCGCGGAAACTGTTGTAGTGCTGCTGGGCGAGCAGGGTGGTTGGCACCAGTACGGCCACTTGACGACCGCTGTGCACGGCAATGAAGGCCGCGCGCATGGCCACTTCGGTCTTGCCGAAGCCGACATCGCCACACACCAGGCGGTCCATCGGCTTGGCGGCGAGCATGTCGGCGCGCACCGCTTCGATGGCGTTCTGCTGGTCCGGGGTTTCCTCGAAGGGGAAGCCGGCGCTGAAGGTGGCATAGTCGGCGGCCGGATCGGCGAAGGCATAGCCCTTGCGTGCGGCGCGGCGGGCGTAGATGTCGAGCAGCTCGGCAGCCACGTCGCGCACCTGTTCGGCGGCCTTGCGCTTGGCTTTCTGCCAGGCTTCGGAACCCAGTCTGTGCAGTGGCGCCAGGGCGTCGTCGCTGCCGGTGTAGCGGGCGATCAGGTGCAGGTTGGCGACCGGCACGTAGAGCTTGGCGCCCTCGGCGTACTCCAGGGTCAGGAACTCGGCGGCCTGGCCGTCGATCTCCAGGGTGGCCAGGCCCAGGTAACGCCCCACGCCATGGTCGATATGCACCACCGGGGCGCCTTCACGCAGTTCGGTGAGGTTCTTGATGACCGCATCGTTGGCCGCTTCGCCACGCTTGTCGCGGCGTCGGCGCTGCATCACGCGCTGGCCGAACAGCGGGCTTTCGGCGACCAGGGCGATGGCTGGGTCATCCAGCAGCAGGCCTTCGTCGAGCGGGGCGATGGTGATTGCCAGGCGTTCCTTGCCGGTAATGAAGTCAGTCCATCCTTCGACTGTCTGCGGCCTCAGCTTGAGGCGTTCGAGCAACTCCAGCAGCACCTCGCGACGGCCCGCCGACTCGGCGGTGAACAACACCCGGCCAGGGAACTGGTCGAGGAATTCGGACAACGCCGCCAGCGGCTGGTTGGCCTTGGCTTCGATCGCCAGGTTGGGCAGGGCGCGGGCCGGGAAGCGCTCGCGACCAGCACCCGGCTCCACGTCGTCGGCGCTGACCACCACACGCGGCCACTGCTTGAGCCGGGCGAAGCAGTCTTCCACCGGCAGGAACAGTTCGGCAGGTGGCAGCAGCGGCCGGGTCAGGTCACCGCGGCGGTCCTCGTAGCGCCCGCGCACGTCGTTCCAGAAGTGCTCGGCGGCCTGCTCGACGCCCGGCAGGGAGAACACCTGGGTGTCGCTGGGCAGGTAGTCGAACAGGGTCGAGGTGTCTTCGAAGAACAGTGGCAGGTAGTACTCGATGCCGGCGGGAATGATGCCGCTGGCCAGGTCCTGGAAGATCGCGCTGCGGCGGAAGTCGACGTCGAACCGCTCGCGAAAGCGTGCCTTGAAGCGCGTGACTTCTTCCTTCTGCATGGGGAATTCGCGCGCCGGCAGCAGGCGGATCGAGTCGACCTTGTCGATCGAACGCTGGGTCTCCGGGTCGAAGGTGCGCAGGGTCTCGATCTCGTCGTCGAACAGGTCGATGCGGTAGGGCAGCTTGCTGCCCATCGGGAACAGGTCGATCAGCGCCCCGCGCACGGCGAACTCGCCATGTTCGTAGACCGTGTCGACGCAGCGGTAGCCACTGGCTTCCAGGCGCTTGCGCATCTGCTCCACGTCGATGGTCTGGCCCACGTCCAGCACCAGGCTGCTGCCGAGCAGAAAGCGCGTCGGCGCCAGGCGGTGCAGGGCGGTGGTGATGGGTACGACGAGGATGCCATGGCTCAGCTCCGGCAGCCGGTAGAGGCTGGCGATGCGCTGGGAGATGATGTCCTGGTGCGGCGAGAACAGGTCGTAGGGCAGGGTTTCCCAATCCGGGAACGGCAGCACCGGCAGGTCCGGGGCGAAGAAGCGCAGTTCCTGCTCCAGGCGATCTGCGGCCTGGCTGTCGGCGGTCAGCAGCAGGGTGAAGCGACCCGCGTTGCTGGCGGCCTCGGCGATGGCCAGGCTGAGGGCGGCACCAGGCAGGTTGCCCCAGGTTTGTTTGCCGGCCGTGGCCGACATTTGCGGTAGGCGCAGAACTGACACGGGAGATTGCACTCCAAGCGTTGCGGCAAAGAGATCGATTGTACCGGTGCCGGTGCGTGCTGTCAGGCTCGAAAGGGGCTAGAGCACGGGCTTGGCATCCAGCGACAGGCGCTCATTGCCGGTTACGCGCTGGGGCGTCATAATGTAGCCCCTTTTTTCTGTCCCTACATGTGGAAGGTTCCCGTGACTCAGAAGCCCGACCAGTGTCTTGGTGAGTGGATCGATCGTGAAGCGCTTGCTGAAGCCATGATCCCGCTTATCGGTCAGCTCTACCGCAACAACAACGTGGTGAGCTCGATCTACGGCCGCAGCCTGATCAACCGTTCGGTTATCTCGATCCTCAAGGCCCACCGCTTTGCGCGTCATCGTCAAGCCGACGAAACCGAACTGTCCGTCCACGAGACATTCCCTCTGCTCAAGGCCATGAGCGAGCTGAAACTGGGCGCCGCTTCGGTCGACCTGGGCAAGCTGGCGAACAAGTTCAAGCAGGAAGGCAACGGCCGCAGCGCCGAGCAGTTCGTGCGTGAAGAACTGGCCGAAGTGGTTGGCCAGCAGAACGCTTCGGCGCGCAAGGGCACCGACGTCGTGCTGTACGGTTTCGGCCGCATCGGCCGCCTGCTGGCGCGCATCCTGATCGAGAAGACCGGTGGTGGCGACGGCCTGCGCCTGCGCGCCATCGTCGTGCGCAAGGGCGCCGAGAACGACCTGGTCAAGCGTGCCAGCCTGCTGCGTCGTGACTCGGTGCACGGCCCGTTCGATGGCACCATCACCATCGACGAAGCCAACAACACCATCACCGCCAATGGCAACCTGATCCAGGTCATCTACGCCAAGAGCCCGAGCGAAGTCGACTACACCCAGTACGGCATCGAGAACGCGCTGATCGTCGACAACACCGGTGTATGGCGTGACGCCGACGGCCTGGGCCAGCACCTGGCCTGCCCGGGCGCTGCCCGCGTGATCCTCACCGCACCTGGCAAGGGCGCGCTGAAGAACATCGTGCACGGCATCAACCACGGCGACATCGCCGCCGATGACAAGATCATCTCGGCTGCCTCCTGCACCACCAACGCCATCGTGCCGGTGCTCAAGGCCATCAACGACCAGTACGGCATCGTCAATGGCCACGTCGAAACCGTTCACTCGTTCACCAACGACCAGAACCTGATCGACAACTTCCACAAGGGCAGCCGTCGTGGCCGTGCCGCGCCGCTGAACATGGTCATCACCGAAACCGGTGCTGCCACCGCAGCCGCCAAGGCACTGCCAGTGCTCAAGGGCAAGCTGACCGGTAACGCCATTCGCGTGCCGACGCCTAACGTGTCGATGGCCATCCTCAACCTGAACCTGGAAAAGGGTACCAGCCGCGAGGAAATCAACGAGTACCTGCGCCAGACCGCCATGCACTCGGAACTGCACAAGCAGATCGACTATGTCAGCTCGCAGGAAGTGGTTTCGACCGACTTCGTTGGCTCGCGCCACGCTGGTGTAGTGGACGCCGAAGCGACCATCGCCAACGACAACCGCGTTGTCCTGTACGTCTGGTACGACAACGAGTTCGGTTACAGCTGCCAGGTGGTTCGCGTGATGGAAGAGATGGCCGGTGTGAACCCGCCAGCGTTTCCGCGCTGATCCGCTTGTAAGGCAATGAAAAAACGGGAACCTTCGGGTTCCCGTTTTTTTTGCCGGCGTGGGTTGTGTGGCGCCTGTGAGATCGAGCGCCGCCCGCGCGGCGCATCGCGAGC
>NZ_BBIV01000029.1 GCF_000730665.1 Pseudomonas plecoglossicida NBRC 103162 = DSM 15088 | reverse complement strand
GAGCCCGTCAACCTTTAATTCCATATATTTGAAATATTCGAGGTAACGACCGCGTCACGACTAACAAATGCTCGCCATGACACATTCCTACGAAACCGCCCTCCCCCGCCGCCCTATCAGCCGAGGCACCCGCCGAGCCACAGCCGGAATCCGCAACACCATCAACAAACCACCAATCCCCGCATAGATCGCCCACTCGCGCAGATCCGAACGAACGATCCACAAAAAATGCAGCAGACCCAAGCCGAGAATCACATACACCAGCCTATGCAGCTTCTTCCATCGCGCCCCCAAGCGACGCTGACTGTGACGATTGGAAGTCGCCGCCAGCGCCAGCAAACCCAAGAAGCCAAGCGCACCGACGATAATGTACGGCCGCTTGCGCAGCTCGACAGCAAACTGCCCCCAGTCCAGCCCTAGGATGAAGAACAGGTAACAAAGGATATGCAGCACTATATAAGCAAAGCACCATAATCCCAGCTGCCGGCGAATCACGATCCAGCCAGACCACCCCGTCAGCTTTTGCAGGGGGGTCATGCCCAAGGTCACCAGCAGAAAGGTCAGCGCGCCCAATCCCAGGCGATCCATCATGATCTTGCCGGGGTCAGGCCCCAACAGGTTCATCGCCGCCTCATACAGCCACCACAGCGGGAACAGACAGCCCAGGATAAAGATGGCCAGACGTAACCAGGGATAACGCATCAGTAATTCTTCCGCAGATCCAGCCCGGTATAGAGCGACGCCACCTCTTCGGCGTAACCATTGAACATCTGTGTCTGCCGCACATTCGGGCTGAACAGCCCACTAGGCAAACGCCGCTCACGCGCCTGAGTCCAGCGCGGGTGATCGACTTCAGGATTCACGTTGGCATAGAAGCCATACTCATCCGGTGCCAACCCTTCCCAGGTGGTTTGTGGCCGCTCGGCCACCAGGCTGATGCGCACGATCGACTTGATGCTCTTGAAACCATACTTCCAGGGCACCACCAGCCGCAACGGCGCACCGTTCTGGTTGGCCAGCTCCCGCCCATACATGCCGACAGCCAGGATGGTCAAAGGATGCATGGCTTCATCCAGGCGCAACCCCTCTCTATAAGGCCAGTCGATCAGGGCAAAGCCTGAGCGCTGCCCAGGCATGTGCTCGGGGTCCTTCAACGTTTCAAAACGCACGTAACGCGCTTTCGAGGTGGGCTCGACCTGCTTGAGAACCTGCGCCAGCGGAAAGCCCAGCCAAGGGATCACCATCGACCAGGCCTCCACGCAGCGCAAACGGTAGATGCGCTCTTCGAGCTGATACGGCTTGACGAAGTCCTCCAAGGCATAACGCCCCGGCTTTCCGACCTCTCCGTCGATCACCACCGACCACGGCGCGGTCTTCAGGCTCCCGCCGTTGGCAGCCGGGTCGCCCTTGTCGGGCCCGAACTCATAGAAGTTGTTGTAGTGGGTGGCATCCCTGAACGGGGTGATCGCCTCGCCCTTGACCGTCACCGCCTGCCAACGCGTGGCAGCCAGCTTGTCGCTGAACCAGGCCGGTGCCGCGCCCGCCTCGACATCCGCGTAACGCGGCGCGTCGTCTGCTCGGACGGCAAACGGCACTGCGCCCAGCGCAAGGCCGGCGAGCGAGCCACCCAGCAGGGTGCGACGTGTAAGGTAGATGCCTTCGGGAGTGATCTCCGATGCCTTGCAGTCGGAAGACCGGGGAAGCTTGATGAGCATGGTGGGCTCCATAGCACTGGATAACGAATGTACCAGTAAGACTATGGAGCCGGAGGGTTATTCCACCATTAAATCATTGTCACGCTTTGCGGCGGCGGCCACGCAGCAGGTACTGGATCGGCCCGGATGCCGCATAGGCAAGGAAGATCAGCAGCAGGATGCGCGGCGGGTCGCTGAATACCACAGCGAACACCAGCACCACTGCCAGGATCGCCACAAACGGCACGCGCCCCTTGAGGTCCAGTTCCTTGAAGCTGTTGTACTTGATGTTGCTGACCATCAGCATGCCCGCTGCGGCAACCAGCAGCGCCACGAGGAACGACAGCTTGGAACCCTGGATGCCATAGTCGCTGAACGCCCATACGGTGCCGGCGACCACACCGGCGGCAGCCGGGCTGGCCAGGCCGATGAAGTAGCGTTTGTCGGCGGTACCGACCTGGGTGTTGAAACGAGCCAGTCGAAGCGCCGCGCCAGCCACATAGATGAAGGCGACCATCCAGCCGACCTTGCCCATGTCGCCAAGCGCCCAGCCAAAGGCGAGCAAGGCTGGAGCAACACCAAAGGCGACCATGTCCGACAGCGAGTCGTACTCGGCACCGAAGGCGCTCTGGGTATTGGTCATGCGTGCGACCCGGCCGTCGAGGCCATCGAGCACCATTGCCACGAAAATGGCGATGGCAGCAAAGGCAAAGTATTTGCTCGCCTCGCGTGGATCACCAGCGCTCAGGGCACTCTGCGCGCTCATCGAACTGATGATCGAGTAGAACCCGGCAAACAGGTTGGCGGTGGTAAACAGGTTGGGCAGCAGATAGATGCCACGATGGCGCACCTTGCGCCCTTCGGCGTCATGCCCTTCTTCAACGTGCTCATCGACAGGTAGCAGGCTTTCGGCGTCGGAGGGCTTGTTCGGCTCTTCGGGACGTTCGCTCATGGAGGGTACCTTGCAACAGGATGGAAAATGTTCGACACGGGCCTGCGAAACAGGTTCTGACGGCAAGCCACTGGTCTGCTTTATACCAGAAGCTGACTGCCAGAACGAAAAAACGCGGCCGAAGCCGCGTTTTTCATCTTTCGATAAGACTCAGTTCTTGGTCTTGTCGACGATTTTGTTAGCCGAGATCCACGGCATCATCGAGCGCAGTTGCTCGCCGATGATTTCGATGCCGTGAGCGGCGTTGTTGCGGCGCTTGGCGGTCATCGATGGGTAGTTGGTGGCGCCTTCGGAGATGAACATCTTCGCGTACTCGCCGTCCTGGATGCGCTTCAGAGCGTTGCGCATGGCCTTGCGGGATTCTTCGTTGATGACTTCCGGACCGGTGACGTACTCACCGTATTCGGCGTTGTTGGAGATCGAGTAGTTCATGTTGGCGATGCCGCCTTCGTACATGAGGTCAACGATCAGCTTCAGTTCGTGCAAGCACTCGAAGTAGGCCATTTCTGGCGCGTAGCCTGCTTCGACCAGGGTTTCGAAACCGGCCTTGACCAACTCGACGGTACCGCCGCAGAGAACGGCCTGCTCACCGAACAGGTCGGTTTCGGTCTCGTCCTTGAAGGTGGTTTCGATGATGCCGGTACGGCCGCCACCAACGCCCGAAGCGTAGGACAGGGCGACGTTCTTGGCGTTGCCGGAGGCGTCCTGGTAGATAGCGATCAGGTCAGGAATGCCGCCGCCTTTGACGAACTCGGAGCGAACGGTGTGGCCCGGGGCCTTCGGCGCGATCATGATCACGTCGAGGTCGGCACGCGGAACAACCTGGTTGTAGTGGATCGAGAAGCCGTGGGAGAAGGCCAGGGTGGCGCCTTTCTTGATGTTCGGCTCGATTTCGTTCTTGTACAGGGCGCCCTGGAACTCGTCCGGGGTCAGGATCATGACCAGGTCAGCCGCAGCGACAGCGGTAGCAACGTCGGCAACTTTCAGGCCGTGGGCTTCTGCCTTGGCAACGGTAGCCGAACCTTTACGCAGACCGACGGTAACGTCCACACCGGAGTCCTTCAGGTTGCACGCCTGAGCGTGGCCCTGGGAGCCGTAACCGATGATGGCGACTTTCTTGCCCTGAATGATGGAAAGGTCGCAGTCTTTATCGTAGAAAACTTTCATGAAAATACCCCTGGTTATATCTCGGCCCCTGCGGAGCCATCGCTAATTTTTGAATTTAGATGCTGAGCACTTTGTCGCCACGGGCAATGCCGGTGACGCCACTGCGCACGGTTTCGAGAATCGATGCAGTGCCGATGGCCTGGATGAAGCTGTCCAGTTTGTCGCTGGTGCCGCTCAGCTGCACGGTGTACACGCTGGCGGTCACATCGACGATCTGGCCACGGAAGATATCCGTGGTGCGCTTGATCTCGGCACGCTGGGCACCGGTGGCCTTGACCTTGACCAGCATCAGTTCACGCTCGATGTGGGCGCTTTCCGACAGGTCGACAAGCTTGACCACTTCGACCAGCTTGTTCAGGTTCTTGGTGATCTGTTCGATCACTTCGTCATGGCCAACGGTGGTCAACGTCAGACGCGACAGGGTCGGGTCTTCGGTCGGCGCCACGGTCAGGCTTTCAATGTTGTAGTTGCGCTGGGAGAACAGGCCGACCACGCGGGACAGAGCACCCGGTTCGTTTTCCAGCAGCAGGGAAATGATGTGCCGCATATCAGGTACGCTCCGTCTTGCTCAGCCACATGTCACGCATCGAGCCATCCTTGATCTGCATCGGATAGACGTGCTCGGTACGGTCGACCGCGATGTCGATGAACACCAGGCGGTCCTTCATCGCGAAGGCTTCTTCCAGCTTCGGCTTGAGGTCCTTCAGGCTGGTGATGCGGATACCCACATGACCATAGGCCTCGGCCAGCTTGATGAAGTCAGGCAGCGACTCGACATAGGAGTGCGAGTGACGGCCGTTGTAGGCCATGTCCTGCCACTGGCGGACCATGCCCAGCACACCGTTGTTCAGGTTGACGATCTTCACCGGCAGGCCGTACTGCATGCAGGTGGACAGTTCCTGGATGTTCATCTGGATGCTGCCTTCGCCGGTGACGCAGGCGACGTCCTGCTCCGGGAAGTTCAGCTTGATGCCCATCGCCGCCGGGAAGCCGAAGCCCATGGTGCCCAGACCACCGGAGTTGATCCAGCGGTTCGGCTTGTTGAAGCGGTAGTACTGCGCCGCGAACATCTGGTGCTGGCCCACGTCGGAGGTGACGAAGGCATCGCCCTTGGTCACTTCGCACAGGGTTTCGATCACCGCCTGAGGCTTGATGACGTTACCGTCGCCCTTGTCGTAGGGGAACAGGTCGCCAGTGCCGCGCCATTCGCCGATCTGCTTCCACCAGGCATCGATGGCCGCCTTGTCAGGCTGCTCGCCGATTTCCTTGAGGATGCCGAGCATTTCGCTGAGCACGCTGTCGACCGGGCCGACGATCGGCACATCGGCCTTGATCATCTTCGAGATCGACGCCGGGTCGATGTCGACGTGGATGATCTTGGCGTTCGGGCAGAACTTGGCCGGGCCGTTGACCACGCGGTCATCGAAGCGCGCACCGACTGCGAAGATCACGTCGGCATGGTGCATGGCCATGTTGGCGGTGTAGCTGCCGTGCATGCCGAGCATGCCGAGGAACTGGCGATCGGTACCCGGGAAACCACCGAGGCCCATCAGGGTGTTGGTGACCGGCAGGTTCAGCGACTTGGCGATCTCGGTCAGGGCTTCGGAGCCGCCACCGAGGATGACGCCACCGCCGGAATAGATGATCGGGCGCTTGGCAGCCAGGAGCATCTCTGCAGCCTTGCGGATCTGCCCGGAGTGGCCACGGACCGCTGGGCTGTAGGAGCGCAGCTTGACCTTCTTCGGGTAGACGTATTCGAACTTTTCGGCCGGGTTGGTCATATCTTTTGGAATGTCGACCACGACCGGACCTGGGCGACCGGATTGCGCCAGGTAGAAGGCTTTTTTCAGAACTTCGGGGATCTCGGTGGCATGTTTGATCATGAAGCTGTGTTTCACGATCGGCCGCGAGATGCCAATCATATCGGTTTCCTGGAAGGCATCGGTGCCAACCATGGTGCTAGGCACCTGGCCGGACAGGATGACCATCGGAATCGAATCCATGTAGGCGGTGGCAATGCCGGTGATGGCATTGGTCGCGCCCGGGCCGGAGGTCACCAGCACCACACCGGCCTTGCCGGTGGCACGGGCGTAGCCGTCCGCCATATGGGTAGCCGCCTGCTCGTGACGAACCAGGATGTGCTCGACTTCCGGTTCCTTGAACAGTGCATCGTAAACATGCAGGAGAGCACCACCAGGGTACCCGTAGATGTGCTTAACGCCTTCGTCACGCAAGAAGCGGACGACCATCTCAGCGCCAGATAAAAGCTCCACGTTGTTCACCTCTAAAACGCCAGAATACCGTCCTCACTGGACGGGTCTTAATAGGTTTACTGCCAAGCAGAGCATGAGCGGAACGTCAGCACTGACTGAGCAAGTATTGGGAGCGCCCCAGAGTGTTGCGGGGTTTTCCCACCCAGCGCGAGGTAACGCGTTGCGGGGTGAAACGGGTCGGCGCGGGTGTGCGCCTCATGATCTGCTTAGCGGGTCTGCTTCTGGCAGTCCCTCTACAGCGGAATCTGGATTCTTGTTATTCGGCGTCAGTAAGTCAAGAAAAATTATTGCCAATTTTTCCCCAAGATGAATTCCTGCCACCACTAAAAACCGACTCAGCAGCAGGAATAATAAGATTTCCACAAAAAAGGGCCACAATCTGCGGCCCCTGACGGAAAAAGAGAAGAAATCAGGCGGAAGGAGCGATCAATTGATCAAACTCTGCTAGCAGCCGTCGTAGCACGCGACTCTGCTCCGGACGGTCGGCAAACACCGTTTCGGCCATGACCAGGATTCCAGATGCGCTGGGCAGCGGCTGGCCGAGCTCGATGATGATCCTCATGCGTTGCAGGAAAATCCACTGCAGCCACTGTTCGAAGCTCATGGTATCGACCGCGAAAGGCACCGTACTGGCCAGTGCCTCGTCGCTTGGCGGCTCGTCGTCCCACCAGCCTTGCACCTGCAGTTCGCGCTCGATGAGCAGCAGGTGGTCGGCGATATCGAGAATACGTTGTTCGATCATCAGGAGTTGACCTGCGCCTTTTGTCGGGCCAGTGCCGCACCCGCGCTGTCACCCTGCTTCTCGCGGGCCTGCGCGATGGTGTTCCACAGCTCGGCCTGCAGGCTGGGCCGGCCGTTGGCGTAGGTCAGCGCACGGCGTGCCAGTTGTTCAGCCTGCGCCGCATCACCCTGGGACAAACGCACCTGGGCAAGGCGATACAGCACTTGTGGCTCGCGTGGGGCGATGCGCTGGGCACGCTCCAGGCTCGAAGCAGCGCCGTTGAAGTCACCGCTGCCCTGTTGCGACTGGGCGGTGGTCAGCAGCGCCAGCACCGGGCCATCGAGCTGCTCGTCGGCGGACAGGCCGCCGGAGGTGGCATTGCTGCGCGGGATACCGGTGGGTGCGCTGCTGGCCGCCGGGGTGCTGTTCATCGAGGCGATGTCGAACGGCTCGTCGGCGATCGGATTCGGGTTGGTGGTCATCGGCGCAGCATTGACCGGCTCGGTGGTCATCGGGGTGGTGCTGATGGGGGCTGCGCCATTGCCCGCCGGGAAGGTCTGGATGCCCGTGGCGCCGGCGCCTTGCGGAATCATCACGGTCACCCCGGAATCCTCGGGCAGCGACTGCGCCTGCGTGGTGCCGTTATTCATGCCAGCCGACGAGCGGTTGGCCGTGACCCGTTCACTGTTGGACACGCGGGTGCTCGAATCGACCACAGGGATATTGCCACGCTGCACACTGGAGCAGCCCTGGAGCACAGCCAGCGCCGTCAAGGCAGGAAACAGCCACTTATTCACGTCACACCTCATCAATGCAGCCAGCGCTTAGTTCATCCAGCCTTTTACCCAGTCCATGACCGATTCTGCCGGATTCTGCTCGCCGCCACAGGCTGCCCCGGCGGGCGGTTCGCTGCCGCGAATATACGGCATCTGTACCGCTCCCGGACAGCTTCCGTCGGAACCTCGCCCGCTGTACGGGTCGATCCAGGCCTGCACCACGTTGTCCGGTTGTGGCATGTCCAGCGGTAGCGGGTCGGCCTTCTTCATGAAGCTGGTCCAGACCTGCAGCGCGCCAGTGGCGCCGGTGAACGGTGTCTTGCCGTTGTCGTCGCGGCCCATCCACACCACGGCCAGCAGGTCCTGGCTGAAGCCGGAGAACCAGCTGTCGCGTGAGTCGTTGCTGGTACCGGTCTTGCCCGCCAGGGTCAGCGAGCTGGGCAATACGTTGTACACCGACCGGCCAGTACCTTCGCGCATCACCCGCTGCATGGCGTTCTGCACCAGGTAGATCGACGCCGGGTCGAAGGTTTGCTGGATCTGGAACGGGTAGCGCTTGAGCGGCTCGCCTTCGGCGGTCAGTACACTGCGAATACCGCGCATCGGCGTGTTGAAGCCACCGTTGGCGATGGTCTGGTACATGGTCGCCACCTGCATCGGCGACATGCCACCGGCACCCAGCAGCATCGCCGGGAATGCAGGCCAGTCCACCTTCACCCCGAGCCGACCGATGGTCTTGATGACATTGGGCACGCCCACTTCAAGGCCGAGCTTGGCAGTCGACAGGTTGTAGGAGTTGGCCAGGCCCTGGTACAGATAGATCGTGCCGTGCGGGCGGCGATCGTAGTTCTGCGGTCGCCATACCTGGCCATCGGCACCCTTGACCGAGAACGGCTCGTCTTGCACCCAGCTGGTCAGGGTGTACTTGCTCGGCTGCTCCAGCGCCGTCAGGTAGACCGCCGGTTTTACCAGCGAGCCGATCGGCCGCACCGCATCGATGGCGCGGTTGAAACCGGCAAAGCCGGACTGACGGCTGCCGATCAGGGCCTGCACCTCACCGGTCTCCGGGTTGGTCACGACCATCGCCGACTCGACTTCGTCAGCCCCCTTGCGCCCGGCAAGGCGCTTGAAGGTCTCGTTCATCGAACTTTCGGCTTTCATCTGCAGGATCGGGTCGAAGCTGGTGAAGATGCGCAGGCCTTCTTCGGTCAAGTCTTCATCGCGATAGTCCTGGCGCAGCTGGCGCTTGACCAGGTCGAGGAAGGCCGGGAACGAGCTGTCGGCCAGACTGCCACGCTTGGTCACGCCCAGCGGCATCTTCTTCGCCGCGTCGACCACTTCCTGACTCGCCACGCCCTGCTCTGCGACCACGTCGAGGACCAGGTTGCGACGAGCCAGGGCACGCTCGGGATAGCGGCGCGGGTTGTAGTAGGACGGCCCTTTGACCATGCCCACCAGCAAGGCGATCTGGTGCAGCTTGAGTTCCGACAGCGGCTGGCTGAAGAAGAACTGGCTGGCAAGACCGAAGCCATGCACGGCGCGCTGGCCATCCTGGCCGACGAATACTTCGTTGAGATAAGCCTCGAGGATTTCACGCTTGTCGTAGTGCATTTCCAGCAGTACGGCCATCATCGCTTCGGTCAGCTTGCGGCTGAGGCTACGCTCGCTGGTCAGGTAGAAGTTCTTCACCAGCTGCTGGGTCAGGGTGCTGCCGCCCTGGCGCATGGAGCCTGCCGAGGTGTTGACCCAGACCGCACGGGCGATGGACTTGGGCGACACACCAAAATGGCTGTAGAAGTCGCGGTCTTCCGTGGCCACCAGGGTTTCGAGCAAATAGGGCGGCACCTGGTCGATCTTGATGAGGATGCGGTCCTCGAGGTTTTTCGGGTAGATGCCACCGATCATCAGCGGCTCCAGACGGACAACGTCCAGCTTGCCATTGGCACCCGAGAGCCCCGCCACGTAGTCGCCCGAGAAGCGCACACGGACGAACTGCGCAGGCTCCATGCCTTCATAGAACTGGAAGCCACGGGTGTTGAGGTCGACGCTGTTGCCGTTTATCGACGCCGCACCCGGGCCGTTGGCCGCACTCTCGCGCCGGTAGCCGAGGGCGTCGAGCTCGGTGAGGAAGTCGTTCTTGCTCAGCTTCTGGCCGACGAACAGCTCCAGCGGCCGGGCGTACACCTTGGCAGGGATGGTCCAGCGCTTGCCGGAGAACTTCTCTTGCACGACGGCATCGAGGTAAACCGCGAAGCCGGCGACGATCACCAGGCCGACCAGGCTGAGCTTCAAGGCCCAGCCCAGCCAGGCGCGCGAGCGGCCGGTCGGGCGTTTCTGAGGGGTACGAGGATTTCGGGTTCGAGTCATGGCGGCGGATTATACGCACTTTGTAAGGGCTGGGCAGGCGCCCCCTGGCGGTATGCAGGGACGGCACCATTGACCATAATGGCGCTTTCGAATTCCCTGCCCCCGGAAGGAAATCCCGTGAGCCAAGCCTTGATCACCGCGTTGCAGAACCCTGCCCTCTATCCCCACCCCGTGGACGGGTTCCAGCTCATCGAGACGCATATTTCCTGGGTCTTGCTGACAGGCGAGTACGCCTACAAGATCAAGAAGCCGATGAATTTCGGCTTCCTCGACTTCACCGCACTGGACCAGCGCCAGCATTTCTGTAACGAAGAGTTGCGCCTGAACCAGCGCCTGACCGAAGGCCTGTACCTGGAAGTCCTGCCGATCACCGGTAGCGCCGAAGCACCGCAGATCGGCGGCGACGGCGAGGCGATCGAATATGTGCTGAAGATGCGTCAGTTCCCCCAGGGTCAGATGCTCAATACGTTGCAGGCCAACGGTGAACTGAACGCCAGCCACATCGACCAGATGGCGCGCCAGATTGCCGAATTCCACCTGCAAACCCCCAAGGTTGCCGCCGAGCAGCCCTACGGCTCGCCTGAAAGCGTGATGGCGCCGGTCGAGCAGAACTTCGAACAGATCCGCCCGTTCCTCAGCGACCGCGCCGACCTGCAGCAGCTGGACAACCTGCAGGCCTGGGCGCGCAGCAGCTTCGAGCGCCTGCAGTACCTGTTCGCTTCGCGCAAGGCCGACGGCTTTACCCGCGAGTGCCATGGCGACATCCATCTGGGCAACGCCACCCTGATCGATGGCAAGGTGGTCATCTTCGACTGCATCGAGTTCAACGAGCCCTTCCGCATGACCGATGTCTGGGCCGACACCGGCTTCCTCGCCATGGACCTGGAGGACCGCGGTCTGAAGTGCCTGGCGCGTCGCTTCGTCAGCCAGTACCTGGAGCTGACCGGCGACTATCAAGGTCTGGAAGTGCTCAACTTCTACAAGGCCTATCGCGCCCTGGTTCGGGCCAAGGTCGCCTTGTTCAGCATGCCCGCGAATGCCGATGGCGTGCAGCGTGCCACCACCCTGCGCACCTACCGCAACTACGCCAACCTGGCAGAAAGCTACAGCGCCATCCCGTCGCGTCTGCTGGCCATCACCCACGGCGTCTCGGCTGTAGGCAAGAGCCACGTGGCCATGCGCCTGGTAGAAGCTCTGGGTGCGGTGCGCGTGCGTTCTGACGTGGAGCGCAAGCGACTGTTCGGCGAGCAGCAGTCGGCTCATTCCGGGCAGCAGAACGCCGGCATCTATGACCAGGATGCCAGTGTCGCGACCTACCAGCGCCTGCACGAACTGGCCACCACCATCCTGCGCGCCGGTTACCCGGTGGTGCTCGATGCCACTTATCTGAAACACGACCAGCGCAAGGCGGCAGCAGAGGTCGCCAGCGAAACCGGCGTACCGTTCCTGATCCTCGATTGCCATGCCCCTGAGGCAGTGATCGCCAGCTGGCTGGAGCAGCGCCAGGCGCAAAACGACGACCCGTCGGACGCAACCCTGGAAGTGGTCAAGGCCCAGCAGGCCAGCCGAGAGCCTCTGGATGTAGCCGAACTGCCGCACGCCACGCGTGTGGATACCCAGGACAGCGCCAGCATGGATCAGGTGATCGATCAGATCCGCCAGCGTCTGCCGGGTCTGTAAGCGTAACGGCCCTATCGCCGGCTTGCCGGCGATAGGGCCCTGACAGGCTGCTCATCCCCCAATCCGTCGCCCCCGATGGCAAAAGGCCGCGCATTTCCCAACCCCCGCTACACTCCTCTCTGACCTGCTCGCGATTTATCCCCCTAGACCCGTTCAGCCATCGCAAGGAGGCTCGATGAACGATGAATTGCAGCATCTGAAGAATCTTGGCAAGACCTCCGCGCAGTGGTTGCACGCGGCCGGTATCCACAGTGCATCGGACTTGCGTCGCCTCGGCGCAGTCGGTGCCTACCAGGCCGTGAAAACGCGAGGATTCCGGGCGTCGAAGGTGCTGTTGTACGCCATTGAAGGCGCACTGCTGGACATGCACTGGAACGATTTGCCCGCCGAGCGCAAGCAAGCGCTCAATCAACAACTGGACGCAAAATGCACCGCGCAAAAAAATCTGAAATAAACAGCGAGAGGGGATTGACGCCGTAATGAGAATCGTTATGATTATCGCAACTGGTCGCGAGACTGGTTGGATAAACTGAAAGCCCCTGGTTCGGACTCTCAGATTATCTCCTCATCAGGCTAATCACGGTTATTGACCCGGCAATTTGCCGGGTCTTTTTTTGCCTGCAGATCAGCAATCTTCTATTTGCGCAATTGCGCGCAGTAATCCTGAGCAGGCGTCGCCGGGGTGTACCAGACGTAATCGGCCATCGCCGCATCCACTGGCTCGCCCACCTCAGCCAGTATCAACACTGGGCTCTGACCCTTCGCGCCCAGGTCCGCAAGATGCAATGGAACGCCGAGGTCCTTGCGCGCGTGGTAAGCCCCGGTAAACAACAGGGCTGGCTGCGGTGCCGCCAGCAGCCGCTCGGCGATACGCCGATCACGCTGCTGCTGGACCGCCAGCATCGCCGGTAGCTGGCTTTCAGGCAGCAACCCACAATGCCCCGCCCGTACCTGTTCGAGCAGTGCGGCCTTCACCGCTGGCGCATTGGACCTTTGCCCTGGCAACGCTGCCGACTGGCGATACGCTGCACGCATTTCGCCAGCCGAAAGGTTGGCTGGCAGCAGTGCGATGCGCGTTTGCAAGGCCTCGCGGACAATCGGCCCATACAGCTGCCAATCCCAGCCGTCCTGCCAAGCCAGGGCCTTGGGCAAGTCATCCGGCAATGACGACTGCCCCTGCACGGCCTCCAGGCGCGGCTGCTGCTCTGGCTGCAGCATCTCCAGCAGCAGGCTGCCTTGCACGCGTCGGGCTTGCAGCGCGCGCATCAACCACAGTTGCAGGGCGTGATGATCAGGGTTGTCGTGCTTCTCGCCCACCAACACGCGGGGCGCACCGGACAGTCGCTCTACCAGCTGCTCCGGGCTGATGGGCTGGCCGCTTGCCAGGTCGTTTATCTGCCCCAGCGTGGCGCTGTCACGCCCCTCCGGGCTCTGCCAGGCAGGCAATGGCGGCAGGCTCGCCTGGCACCCTGCCAGCGACAGCAACACACACAGCAACGAGCCGGAAATCCATGGATGGCGCACGAGAACTGCCTCCTAGCGGGTGATGATCAGCGGATGGCCCCGTTCCGGATGGGGCTGAACCAGCACCTCGATGCCAAAGACCTGCTTGAGGGCGGTTGGCGTCAACACCTGCTGCGGCGATGCCAACGCATGGCAGCGGCCACCGTCGAGCAACAGGATACGATCACAGTAGCGTGCCGCCAGATTCAGGTCATGCAAGATGACCAGCACGGCGGCGCCTCGGTCCGCGAAGCTGCGCACGGCTTGCAGAGTGGTGTGCTGGTGCAGGGGGTCGAGCATCGAGGTCGGCTCGTCGAGCAGCAAGGTGCTGCCTTCGCCACCGGGCCAGAGCTGGGCCAGGACCCTGGCCAGGTGCACGCGCTGGCGTTCGCCGCCCGACAAGGCCAGGTAACTGCGCTCGACCAAGTGCCACGCATCGGCCGCACGCAACGCCGCTTCGACGATTTCCCGGTCCCGTTGTGCCCCGCTGCCATGGGGCAGTCGCCCCATCCCCACCACTTCCTCGACACGGAAGGCAAATCCAAGGCTGGACACCTGCGGCAGTACCGCCAGGCGCTGCGCCCGGTCCTGTCCCGGCCACTCGGCCAATGTCTTGCCATTGAGCGTCACCCGCCCCTGGCTGGGCGACAGTTCGCCACACAAGGCCCCGAGCAGTGTGCTCTTGCCCGCGCCATTGGGCCCAAGCACACCGAGCACCTGGCCGGGCAGCAGTTGCAGATCGATGTCGTGGAGCACGTCGTTGCCGCCACGGCGCAGATGCAGGCTTTGCACTTCGAGCATCAACTGCGCCCCCGAATCAGCAGAAACAGGAAAAACGGCGCGCCGATGAACGCTGTCACGATGCCGATCGGCAACTCCGCCGGTGCCAATGCCAGGCGTGCCGCCAGGTCGGCGAACAGCAGCAATGCGCCCCCCGCCAACAAGGACGCCGGCAACAGCACCCGGTGATCGGGCCCGGCCAGCAGGCGCACCAGGTGCGGTACCACCAGGCCGACGAAACCGATCAGGCCCGCCGCCGCCACAGCGGCGCCCACACCCAGTGCCGTGCAGAGCACCAGCTCACGCTTCAAGCGCTCCACCTCGATACCCAGGTGACGTGCCTCCGACTCTCCCAGCAGCAAGGCATTGAGTGCCTGGGCCCGACGCGGCAGCCACAAGGCGACGGCCACGACCACGATCAGCAGGGGCCACAAACGCTCGTAACTCGCCCCGTTGAGGCTCCCCAGGTTCCAGAAGGTCAAGGTGCGCAAGGTCGCGTCATCAGCCAGGTAGGTGAACAGACCCACGGCCGAGCCGCCCAGCGCCGTCAGCGCGATACCGGCCAGCAGCATGGTCGCGACGTTGGTCTGCCCATCGCGGCGCCCCAGCCGATAGACCAGCGCAGTCACTCCCAGTCCGCCGACGAAGGCGCAGACCGACAACAGGTAGGGGGCGAACCACTCCGGTATGCCAACCAGCCAGCTGCCGCCGACAATCGCCACCGCCGCCCCCAGCGCTGCGCCACTGGCCACACCGACCAGGCCAGGATCGGCCAGCGGATTGCGAAACAGCCCCTGCATGGCCACGCCTGACAGCGCCAGCACCGCCCCCACCGCCAGGCCGAGCAAGGTACGAGGCAGGCGGATCTGGCCGAGGATCATGTCCGCCTGCTCCAGGCCGTCGCCAGCGATGGGCAGCCCGAGCAAGCGCAAACCCGCACGCAAGGTATCGAACAGCGGCAGGCTGACCGGCCCCAGGGCCAGCGACAGCCAGACCGCCAGCACACACAGCAAGCCCAGGCCAATGAACAGCGCGCGCGGTTGGATCCGTTGCTTCATCGAGCGATGCTGGCCGGGTAGAACGTCGCCGCCAGGTCCTGCAAGGCCGCCGGCAACCGTGGGCCGAGGCCGCCTACCAGCAGCGTCGGGTCGAGCACTACCAGGCGCTTGTCGCGCGCGGCCCGGGACGCGGCCAGAGCCGGATTCTCCTTGAGCAGGGCTTGCAAGGCCTGGTCACCCACCATGGCACGATCGGAGACCACCAGCACATCCGGGTCCAGCGCCGCCAGCGCTTCATTGGAGAAGTTCTTGTAGCCCTGATGCTCTGCCAGGTTGCGCGCCCCCGCCTGGCGCAACAGCCAGTCGCCCGCGGTACCTTGACCTGCGATCAGTGGCTTGGCCCCCGCGTGGCCGACCAGCAGCAGCACGCCTGGCGCCTTGTGGCTGACCTGGGCCTGCTTGACCTTCAGTTGCAGCGCCTCGATCTGCTGGTGATAACGCGAGGCAAGCTGCGCGGCCTTCTGCTCGGCGCCGAGCAACCCGCCCAGGTGCTTGAGGTTGGCATCGACAGCCGCGAGGTCGGCCTGGCTGGAGAACAGTTCGACGCGCACGCCGGCGCTACGGATCTGCGCCAGCACCGGTGGCGGGCCCATTTCTTCGGTGCCAGCCAGCAAGTCCGGGCGCAGGCTGAGAATGCCCTCGGCCGACAGCTGGCGCTGATAGCCGATGCTCGGCAGCGCTTTGAGCGATTCGGGGTGCTGGCTGGTGGTGTCGACGCCTACCAGGCGTGGCTCGCCGCCCAGTTCACTGATCCACTCGCTCAACGCCCCGCCGGCACTGACCCAGCGCTGTGGCAATTCACCCGCGAAGACGTGGGAGCAAGCTACGAGGGCTGCGCACAGGGCGAGCATGGCGGCGGGACGGCGCATCATCGGATTCCTTCTGAAGGCGGGCTGCCAGCCTTGTGGCGGGTAGCGGAACTGCGTAACCATAGCGGCTCGGGCGCAGGGAATGCGGGCAATTTGATAATTATTCGCATTGAAGCGTCAAGTTATCCCTTGTTTCGCGGGTCGTTCTTGCAATGCACTTCCTTTGTACTTCCGCAGCGCTGGCCGAAGGCCACAGCCGCGCCTTCAGCGTAGACGGCATCGAACTGTTCGGCGTGCGCCGCCAAGGCACGGTGCATCTCTATCGTAATCGCTGCCCGCACCGAGGCATCCCCTTGAACTGGACAGCGGACGCCTTCCTTGATGACAGCGCCAGCTTGATCCACTGCGCCCATCACGGCGCTCTGTTCCTGATCGAAAGTGGCGAATGCGTGGCCGGCCCGTGTGAGGGTGAGGCGTTGCAGGCCTTGGGCTGCCAGGAAGACAGCCAGGGCATCTGGTTCACGGGTTGAGCAACACCGGGAGTGGGCGGTCGATGACGATCTGCCGGACATCCAGCCGCGCACCGTAGGCCAGGACCTCAACGCCATCTGCCACAGCGGCACGCAACGCCGTGGCATAGGCCGCGTCGATCTCCTCTGCAGGGCGCACAGCCTCGACACCGGTCAGGTTCACGCAGTACAGCTGCACGGCGCGGATACCCTGGCGGGCCAGCGATGCCAGTTCACGCAGGTGCTTGGCGCCGCGCTGGGTCACCGCATCAGGGAAGGCCGCCACGTTACTGTCCGCAAAGCCCAGGGTCACGCTCTTGACCTCGACGTAGGCCGGCCCGTCGGCAAACTCCAGGCGAAAATCCACCCGGCTGCCCTCCTCGCCATAGGCCACCTCGCGCTTGAGCGCAGTGAACCCTGCCAGCTCAGCGATCACGCCCGCACGCAGGGCCTCTTCGATCAACGCATTGGCGCGCCCGGTGTTGATGCAGGCCAGCCGCCCCTGAGGGGTTTCGCTGATCTCCCACGTGCCTGGCAACTTGCGCTTGGGGTCGTTGGAACGACTGAACCAGACTTGCCCGCCTTCGCGCATGCAATTGAGCATGGAGCCGGTGTTGGGGCAGTGGATGGTGAGCTGTTCACCATTGGCCAGTTCGATATCCGCCAGAAAACGCTTGTAGCGGCGCAACAGTCGACCTTGCTCGAGCAATGGGAAGAACACCATCAGCCTTTCCAGCTCCGCAGCCCACGGGCAATGCGCTGTACCGCCTCTTCCAGGCGCGGCAGGCTCTGGGTGTAGGCAAAGCGCACATGATGGCCGGCCAGGTGGCGCCCAAAGTCCAGACCTGGAGTGAACGCCAGGTGTTCGGTTTCCAGGAAGTGCTGGCAGAACGCGAAGGCGTCACCGCCAAAGGCGCTGATGTCGGCGTACAGGTAGAACGCGCCTTGCGGCTCTACCGCAATGCGGAACCCCAGTTCGCGCAAGGCAGGTAGCAGATAGTCGCGGCGACGGGCGAACTCGGCCCGGCGCTCCTCGAAGATAGCCAGGGTTTGCGGCTGGAAACAGGCCAGTGCCGCGTGCTGGGCCATGCTCGGGGCGCTGATGTACAGATTTTGCGCAAGCTTTTCCAGGTCGGCCACGGCATTGGGCGGCGCCACCAGCCAGCCAAGCCGCCAACCGGTCATGCCGAAATACTTGGAAAAACTATTGAGGACGAAAGCCGAGTCGTCGACCTCCAGCACGCTCGGCGCATCCATGCCGTAAGTCAGGCCGTGATAGATCTCATCCACCACCAGGTGCCCTTGGCGTTCACGGGTAGCCTTGGACAGGCTGGCCAGTTCATCGCGGCCCAGCACCGTGCCGGTCGGGTTGGCAGGCGAGGCCACCAGGGCGCCGACGGTATCATTGTCCCAGTAGCGCTCGACCAGGTCGGCGGTCAGTTGGTAATTGACCTCCGGCCCCACCGGCACCAGCTGCGCACCGCCTTCCACCAGCCGCAGGAAGTGGCGATTGCACGGATAACCCGGGTCGGCCAGCAGCCAGTGCTTGCCGGGGTCGACCAGCAGGCTGCTGGCCAGCAGCAGCGCCCCCGACCCACCCGGGGTGATCAGGATGCGCTCAGGATCGACCGAAACACCGTAGCGCGACGCGTAGAAACCGGCGATGGCCTCGCGCAGGGCCGGCAAGCCCCGGGCCGCGGTATAACGGGTGTGCCCCGCCGCCAGGGCGGCCTGGCCAGCTTCGACGATGGGCGCGGCGGTAGTGAAGTCCGGTTCGCCGATTTCCAGGTGGATCACATCGTGTCCGGCGGCCTGCAGCTCGTTGGCCCGCGCCAGCAGCGCCATGACATGGAAGGGTTCGATGGCGCGGCTGCGCGCACTGTACGGGTGGGCCATGACCTTCTCTCAATTGGGTCTAAACTGGTGATTCTACCTCTGCGCGGGATCGAACGTGCGCCTCACGGCGCTGTCAATACCTAGGATCGGGCGGGGTAGCGCACCCCCGATCTATCTGGTAAGTTCGGCGGCTCGCAGTCGCAGGGCCGGCGGGTGCCGGAGATGGAGCAGCCTGCGCATTGGATCAGATGAGTGAGAGGCGGTCTATTCATGTCCACCGTAGAAAAGCAAAAAGCCGGTCAGACCATGTACGGTGTCGAACCTTATAAGGAAACCAAAGGCGAAGAGTACATGGGCGAGCCCATGAGGAAGCACTTCACCAAGCTGCTCAATGCTTGGAAGGGCGAGCTCATGCAGAGTGTGGACCGCACCGTGGACCACATGAAGGATGAGGCAGCCAACTTCCCGGACCCGGCCGACCGCGCCAGTCAGGAAGAAGAGTTCGCTCTGGAGCTGCGCAACCGCGATCGCGAGCGCAAGCTGATCAAGAAGATCGACAAGACTCTCGACAAGATCAAGGACGAGGAATACGGCTGGTGCGATTCGTGTGGCATCGAGATCGGCCTGCGCCGTCTGGAAGCCCGTCCGACTGCCGACCTGTGCTTCGACTGCAAGGAAATCGCGGAGAAAAAGGAAAAGACCGTCGGCAAAGGCTGACCGTTCTCCCATCCGAACGGGGCGCATCAGGCGCCCCGTTTCATTTGTGACCCAGCACGGCCCATGAACGACTCCCCCTACATCGGGCGTTTCGCCCCCACTCCCAGCGGCTTCCTGCATTTCGGCTCGCTGGTCGCCGCCCTCGCCTCCTGGCTCGATGCCCGCGCCGTCAATGGCCGCTGGCTGCTGCGCATGGAAGACACCGACCCGCCTCGGGAAATGCCCGGTGCCCGTGACGCGATCCTGCAGACACTCGAACGCTACGGGCTGCAATGGGATGGCGAGGTGGTCTACCAGAGCCAGCGACACGACGCCTACGCCGCAGTGGTAGACCGCCTGTTCAACATGGGTCTGGCCTATGCGTGTACTTGCTCACGCAAGCAGCTGGAGGGCTACGACGGCATTTACCCGGGCTTTTGTCGTAACGCAGGGCATGCCCGCGAAGGCGCGGCGATCCGTTTGCGGGTGCCCGAGCTGATCTACCGCTTCAAGGACCGGGTGCAAGGTGATTTCCAGCAGCACCTGGGCCGCGAGGTGGGCGACTTCATCATCCAGCGCCGGGACGGGCTGTATGCCTATCAACTGGCCGTGGTGCTGGACGACGCGTGGCAGGGCGTTACCGATATCGTGCGCGGCGCCGACCTGCTCGACAACACGCCGCGCCAGCTGTACCTGCAGGAACTGCTGGGCTTCTCGCAGCCGCGCTACCTGCACATTCCGCTGATCGTGCAACCGGATGGCCACAAACTGGGCAAGTCATACCGTTCGCCGCCACTCGAGGCCGACCAGGCCACGCCGTTGTTGCTGAGGGCGCTGCGGGCGTTGGGGCAGGAGGCCGAGCCTGGATTGTCGATGGCGACACCGGCAGAGGTGCTGGCGGTGGCGCGGCAGCGCTGGCGGCCGGAAGCGATTGCGCAGCGCACCACGGTGCCCGAGGCGGATTTGCGCTGAGGCATCACCGGCGATTAGGCCAGAACAGGCAACCCACCCTGAAATTCAAAAGCCCAATAATTTCAAACCCTTGGCGAACGCTACCGAATCCCGCTAGCATCGCCCCAGCCATTTGCGCCAATAATAAGTTCAAGCCCGCAGCGCCCAACCATCGAGGCCAGCATGTACATCTATCGTTTGGTCCTGCTTCTGGTCGTGGGGATCTACCTGTTCTCACCGGCCATCATGGACTGGTGGATCGAACCGACCGGTGCCTGGTACCGCCCGTACCTGCTCTGGCTGATCCTGATCGTCGTCACCTTCATCCTGCAGAGCCAACGAGATGCCGATGAGCTTTAGCCTGACCCAGATGATCCTGATCAGCGCCGCGTACCTGATGGTGCTGTTCGGCGTGGCCTGGATCAGCGAGCGCGGGCTCATTCCCCGTTCGATCATTCGCCACCCGCTGACCTACACCCTGTCGCTCGGCGTGTATGCCAGTGCCTGGGCCTTCTACGGTTCAGTGGGCCTGGCCTATCAATATGGCTACGGCTTCCTCGCCTGTTACCTGGGCGTATCCGGTGCCTTCCTGCTGGCGCCGGTGCTGCTGTATCCGATCCTCAAGATCACCCGCACCTACCAGCTGTCGTCGCTGGCCGACCTGCTGGCCTTCCGCTTTCGCAGCACCTGGGCCGGTGCGCTGACCACGGTCATCATGCTGATTGGCGTGCTGCCCTTGCTGGCCCTGCAGATCCAGGCCGTGGCCGACTCGATCAGCATCCTCACCGGCGAGCCGGTCAAGGCGCGGGTGGCATTCGCCTTCTGTGCCCTGATCATCCTGTTCACCATCTTCTTCGGCTCGCGGCACATCGCCACGCGCGAGAAACACGAAGGCCTGGTGTTCGCCATCGCCTTCGAATCGGTGATCAAGCTGCTGGCCCTGGGCGGCATCGGCCTGTACGCCCTGTATGGCGTGTTCGGAGGCCCGCATGGCCTCGAGGTCTGGCTGCTGCAGAACCAGACCGCCCTGGCGGCACTGCACACCCCACTGCAGGAAGGCCCGTGGCGCACGCTGCTGCTGGTGTTCTTCGCCTCGGCCATCGTCATGCCGCACATGTACCACATGGCCTTTACCGAAAATCTCAACCCACGCTCGCTGGTCAGCGCCAGCTGGGGCCTGCCACTGTTCCTGCTGCTGATGAGCCTGGCCGTGCCGCTGGTGCTGTGGGCTGGTCTGCGCCTGGGCGCCAGCACCAACCCCGAGTACTTCACCCTGGGCCTGGGCATTGCGGCAAACAATGAAGCGCTGGCGTTGCTGGCCTACGTCGGCGGGCTTTCCGCCGCG
The DNA here is from genome assembly GCF_000730665.1 of Pseudomonas plecoglossicida NBRC 103162 = DSM 15088. Taxonomy (GTDB): domain Bacteria; phylum Pseudomonadota; class Gammaproteobacteria; order Pseudomonadales; family Pseudomonadaceae; genus Aquipseudomonas; species Aquipseudomonas plecoglossicida. Next base: position 54,765 of record NZ_BBIV01000029.1, on the reverse strand, counting down.
AGCGGGCTGATCATCGTCACCACCCTGGCGCTGTCGGGGATGGCCCTCAATCACCTGGTGCTGCCGCTGTACCAGCCACCGGCCGAAGGCAACATCTACCGCTGGCTGAAATGGACCCGTCGCGCCCTGATCGTCGCGATCATCACCGCCGGCTTCATGTTCTACCTGACCCAGAACAATCACCAGAGCCTGGCCAACCTGGGCATCGTCGCCTTCGTCGCGACCCTGCAGTTCCTGCCCGGCGTGCTGTCGGTGCTGTACTGGCCGACCGCCAACCGCCGCGGCTTCATTGCCGGCCTGCTGGCCGGCACCCTGGTGTGGATGGTGACCATGCTGCTGCCGCTGCTGGGCAATCTGCAGGGCTTCTACATCCCGCTGCTGGACATGATCTATGTACTCGACGACACCAGCTGGCACATGGCGGCCATCGCCTCGCTGGCGGCGAACGTGCTGCTGTTCACGCTGATCTCGTTGTTCACCAATGCCAGCACCGAGGAAGTCAGCGCCGCCGAAGCCTGTGCCGTGGACAACGTGCGCCGGCCCCAGCGCCGAGAGCTGCACGCCGCCTCGCCGCAGGAGTTCGCCACCCAGCTGGCCAAGCCGCTGGGGGCCAAGGCCGCGCAGAAGGAAGTCGAGCAGGCATTGCGCGACCTCTACCTGCCGTTCGACGAACGCCGCCCCTATGCCCTGCGTCGCCTGCGCGACCGCATCGAGGCCAACCTCTCGGGGTTGATGGGGCCAAGCGTGGCCCAGGACATGGTCGAGACCTTCCTGCCGTACAAGTCGGGCAACGAGAACTACGTCACCGAAGACATCCACTTCATCGAAAGCCGCCTGGAAGACTACCATTCGCGCCTGACCGGCCTTGCAGCCGAGCTCGATGCCTTGCGCCGCTACCACCGCCAGACCTTGCAGGAACTGCCCATGGGCGTCTGCTCGCTGGCCAAGGACCAGGAAATCCTCATGTGGAACAAGGCCATGGAGGAGCTGACCGGCATCGCCGCCAAGCACGTGGTCGGCTCGCGCCTGGTGACCATCAGCGAGCCGTGGCGCGGTCTGTTGCAAGGCTTCATCAATGTGCCCGACGAACACCTGCACAAGCAGCGCCTCGCGCTGGATGGCCAGCCGCGCTGGCTGAACCTGCACAAGGCGGCCATCGACGAGCCGCTGGCACCGGGTAACAGCGGGCTGGTGCTGCTGGTCGAGGACCTCACCGAAACCCAGGCCCTGGAAGACAAGCTGGTGCACTCCGAGCGCCTGGCCAGTATCGGTCGCCTGGCGGCTGGCGTCGCCCATGAGATCGGCAACCCGATCACCGGCATCGCCTGCCTTGCGCAGAACCTGCGTGAGGAACGCGAAGGCGATGGCGAAATCATCGAGCTGTCCAGCCAGATCCTCGAGCAGACCAAACGGGTATCGCGCATCGTCCAGTCGTTGATGAGCTTCGCCCACGCCGGCGGCAGCCACCAGAACAGCGAAGAGCCCGTGTGCCTGGCCGAGGTGGCGCAGGACGCCATCGGTCTGCTGGCGTTGAACCGGCGCAATTTCGAAGTACAGTTCTTCAACCTCTGCGACCCCGAGCACTGGGCCGAGGGGGATCCGCAACGCCTGGCCCAGGTGCTGATCAACCTGCTCTCCAACGCCCGCGACGCCTCACCGCCCGGCAGCGCCGTGCGCGTGCGCAGCGAAGCGAACGAGCACACGGTGGACCTGATCGTCGAAGACGAGGGCAGCGGGATCCCGAAGAACATCATGGACCGCCTGTTCGAACCGTTCTTCACCACCAAGGATCCGGGCGAAGGCACCGGACTGGGGCTCGCTCTGGTCTATTCCATCGTGGAAGAGCATTATGGGCAAATCACCATCGACAGCCCGGCCGATATCGAACGGCAACGTGGCACCCGGATCCGCGTGACCCTGCCCCGGCATGTCGTAGCGACGTCCCCAGAAATTCGAGACCGTCGAGAGAATTGAATCAATGCCGCACATTCTGATCGTCGAAGACGAAACCATCATCCGCTCGGCCTTGCGTCGCCTGCTCGAGCGGAACCAGTACCAGGTCAGCGAGGCCGGCTCGGTTCAGGAAGCCCAGGAACGGTTCAGCATTGCGACCTTCGACCTGATCGTCAGCGACCTGCGCCTGCCCGGCGCCCCGGGCACCGAGCTGATCAAGCTCGGCCAGGGCACGCCGGTGCTGATCATGACCAGCTACGCCAGCCTGCGCTCGGCGGTGGACTCGATGAAGATGGGCGCGGTGGACTACATCGCCAAACCCTTCGACCACGACGAGATGCTCCAGGCGGTAGCCCGCATCCTGCGCGACCGACAGCACGCGCCTGCCCCGGTCGCCGAGCCTCGCACCAATGGCAAGGGCGCGCCAGCCGACAAGGCCAGCCCGGCATCGGCCAATGGCGAGATCGGCATCATCGGCTCCTGTCCGCCGATGCAGGACATGTACAGCAAGATCCGCAAGGTGGCGCCCACCGATTCCAACGTACTGATCCAGGGCGAGTCCGGCACCGGCAAGGAGTTGGTCGCCCGCGCGCTGCACAACCTGTCGCGACGGGCCAAGGCGCCGATGATCTCGGTGAACTGTGCGGCCATTCCCGAAACCCTGATCGAGTCGGAACTGTTCGGCCACGAGAAAGGCGCATTCACTGGTGCCAGCGCCGGACGCGCCGGCCTGGTGGAAGCAGCTGACGGCGGCACGCTGTTCCTCGACGAGATTGGCGAACTGCCGCTGGAGGCCCAGGCCCGGTTGCTGCGCGTGCTGCAGGAAGGCGAGATCCGCCGCGTCGGGTCGGTGCAGTCGCAGAAGGTCGATGTGCGCCTGATCGCCGCGACCCACCGTGACTTGAAGAACCTGGCCAAGGCCGGGCAATTCCGCGAGGACCTCTACTACCGCCTGCACGTGATCGCCCTGAAGCTCCCTGCATTGCGCGAGCGCGGCAGCGACGTCAACGAAATCGCCAATGCCTTCCTCGCCCGCCAGAGCGCGCGCATCGGCCGTGACGACCTGCACTTCTCGGCCGAAGCCGAACAGGCCATTCGTCACTACAGCTGGCCTGGCAACGTGCGCGAACTGGAAAACGCCGTCGAGCGTGCGGTGATTCTCAGCGAGAGCGCGGAAATCTCTGCCGAGCTGCTGGGCATCGATATCGAGCTGAGCGACCTGGAAGACGACGACCTGCTCGACAATGCCATGGTCGCGACCAGCGCCAGCGCCAACAATGCCAGCCATGAGCCGACCGAAGACTTGTCGCTGGAGGATTACTTCCAGCACTTCGTGCTCGAGCATCAGGACCACATGACCGAGACCGAGCTGGCCCGCAAGCTGGGGGTAAGCCGCAAGTGCCTGTGGGAACGTCGCCAGCGCCTGGGCATTCCGCGCCGCAAGAGCAACGCCACCAGCGAGTGATCTCGCTTTGGCCTCTCAGGCCTCATCGCCGGCAAGCCGGCTCCCACAGGTAGGCCACATCCATCCTGTGGGAGCCGGCTTGCCGGCGATGGGGCCCGTGGCCACCCCCCCTCAGGTAACACATCAGTTTCCGCAAAAATCTGTTACCCACCCTTCTCGGCGTAACAGTCCCCGAGGCATACGGTAACGAAATTTCGACATTTCTGGCCCGCCCAGCCTCCCTAATTCCGCGCAAACCCCTGATTTCATTGATTTTTCAAAAGTTGGCACGGCACCTGCTATATGTCTGGTACAAGAACAATAACAAGCACTGCAACTCAGAATAAGAACAAGACGAAACGGCTCACGCACAATAAAAACAAGACGGCGGAGGCGCAGCTAACTGATTCTTTTGGAGAGGATGCGTGTTTGGGGCTTGCCCCACGACCAGGCAGAGAACAACAAAAACTGCACTAAAAAGCAGCGCCTGAACTGGTTGGATCGAGAGATCAACGTGTCATCAGCGGCCAAAGCAATCCGTTTGCTCTTAACCCCTGGATTGGGGGTCGTTCACAAGCTTTGCGTTTTGTGGACAGGGCACTCAACAAAAACAAGAAGCCCAGCAAAAAAACAATAAGAGCACGCAACGACATTTCTTGGGGAGCTTCGGCTCCCCTTGTCGTTTCTCCCTTCCGGCAGGCCATTCTGCGATCGCCTACACCATTCCCCGAGTAAATGCTAGAATCCCCGCCCATCATGCGGCCATTCTCCTATTCTTGGCCGAACATTCCTTCACACAGTGCATCCCATGCTGAAGAAGCTGTTCCAGTCTTTCCGCCCACCCGTACCGGGCCAGCACCACAAGCGCACCACGCCTGAGGTGATCAACAAGAGCCAACATTCGCTGCAGCGCCACCAGTTCAGCCGCCACGCGGTGAACATCGTCGAACGCCTGCAGAGTGCGGGCTACCAGGCTTACCTGGTCGGTGGCTGTGTCCGCGACCTGATGCTGGGCATCACGCCCAAGGACTTCGACGTCGCCACCAGCGCCACGCCAGAGCAGGTCCGCGCCGAATTCCGTAATGCGCGCATCATTGGCCGGCGCTTCAAGCTGGTCCACGTGCATTTCGGTCGCGAGATCATCGAGGTCGCCACCTTCCGCGCCCATCATTCCGATGACGACCAGGGCGACAGCCACCGTTCGTCGCACAATGCCAGCGGCCGCATCCTGCGTGACAACGTCTACGGCACCTTGGAAGAAGACGCACAACGTCGCGACTTCACCATCAACGCCCTGTACTACGATCCGGTCAGCGAGCGGGTACTCGATTACGCCAACGGCGTGCACGATATCCGTAACCGCTTGCTGCGCCTGATTGGCGACCCGACACACCGCTACCAGGAAGACCCGGTGCGGATGCTGCGTGCGGTGCGTTTCGCGGCCAAGCTCGACTTCGGTATCGAGAAGCACACCTTCAAGCCGATCCGCGAACTGGCGCCGATGCTGCGCGAAATCCCGCCTGCCCGCCTGTTCGAGGAATGCCTCAAGCTGTTCCTCTCCGGCCAGGGCGCGATCGCCTTCGAAATGCTGGTCGACCTGGAACTGTTCGAGCCGTTGTTCCCAGCCAGTGCCCACGCCCTGGAAGAGCGCCCGACCTACACCCACACCTTGATCAGCCAGGCGCTGAACAACACCGACCTGCGCGTCAAGCAAGGCAAGCCGGTAACGCCGGCCTTCCTCTTCGCCGCACTGCTGTGGCCAGCCCTGCCAAGCCGCGTGCTGCACCTGCAGAACCAAGGTGTGCCGCCGATTCCGGCCATGAACGGCGCAGCCCACGACCTGATCGCCGAGCAGTGCGCCCGCATCGCCATTCCCAAGCGGTTCACCCTGCCGATTCGCGAAATCTGGGACATGCAGGAACGCCTGCCACGGCGCAGCGGCAAACGTGCCGACATGCTGCTGGACAACCCGCGTTTCCGCGCCGGTTACGACTTCCTGCTGCTGCGTGAAAGCGCCGGCGAGGAAACCGACGACCTCGGCCAGTGGTGGACCGACTATCAGGACGCCAACGACAGCCAGCGCCGCGACATGATCCGCGAACTGGGCAATCGTGATGAAGGCTCCGCAGCCAGCCCGCGCAAACGCAAGCGCAGCCCCAGCAAGCGCAAACGCGGCGGTGACGAGGCGTTCGAGTGAACACGCGCGCCTATGTTGGCCTGGGCAGCAACCTGGATGCCCCGGCCGAGCAGTTGCGCAGCGCCCTGCAGGCCCTGGACCAGCTGGAGGCTACCCGCCTGGCCTCGGCGTCGGCCCTGTATACCAGTGACTCACTGCTGCCGGGCCAGCCACGCTACACCAACGCTGTCGCCGCACTGGATACCTCGCTGGAACCGCTGGCCCTGCTCGACGCCCTGCAAGCCATCGAACTTGACCAGGGCCGCGTGCGCAAAGAGCGTTGGGGGCCGCGCACACTGGACCTGGATATCCTGCTGTACGGCAACCAGGTCATCGATGTGCCGCGCCTGCAGGTGCCGCACTACCACATGCATGCCCGTCCCTTCGTGCTGTATCCGCTGGCCGAGCTGGTCCCCCACGACTTCCAGCTGGCCGATGGCCGCACCCTCTCCCAGCTGCTCGCAGCTTGCCCGTACGTCGGTCTGGAGCGCTTGTAATACGGGGGCTCCGGCCTGAGGTAACGCCAGTAACACCTTGTTAGTAACAATGCGGTAACAGGGTGATTGACTTCCCCCACCTCGCTCACGACTATAGGCGTCCCGTGTGGCACCAAAGTGCCGCACACCCGTATTTAGGCCCGGACGGACCTGTGCCCGAACATCACGCGCGATGATGTGCCGCTCCGGAAGATGACTACACGCGTTGTTTGCAGTCGTTTTTCACAGCGCCTGAACGAGGATTTTCCTACATGCCTGAAGTAACCCTGACCACCCTGAATGGCCTCAAGGCCAAGGGTGAAAAGATCACCATGCTGACCTGCTACGACGCGACCTTTGCCAAGGCTGCCAGCCAGGCTGGCGTCGAAATTCTGCTGGTAGGCGACTCGCTGGGGATGGTTCTGCAGGGCCATGACAGCACATTGCCCGTCACCACCAGCGAAATGGCCTATCACACCGCGTGCGTCAAACGAGGCAACGAGGGCGCGCTGATTCTCGCCGACCTGCCCTTCATGGCCCATGCCACGCCTGAGCAGGCGTTCGCCAATTGCGCCACCCTGATGCAGGCCGGCGCCCACATGATCAAGCTCGAAGGCGCCGCCTGGCTGGCCGAAACCATTCGCCTGCTGGCCGAGCGCGGCGTGCCGGTGTGCGCGCACATGGGCCTGACGCCACAGACCGTCAATGTCCTTGGCGGCTACAAGGTCCAAGGGCGCCAGGAAGCGCAGGCTCGGCAGATGCGTGCCGATGCCATCGCCCTGGAACAGGCCGGTGCAGCCATGCTGCTGCTCGAATGCGTACCCAGCGAGCTGGCCGCGGAAATCACCCAGGCGGTGAGTATCCCGGTGATCGGCATCGGCGCCGGGAGCGCCACCGATGGCCAGGTGCTGGTGCTGCACGACATGCTCGGGTTGTCGCTGAGCGGGCGAGTGCCGAAGTTCGTCAAGAACTTCATGGCCGGCCAGCCGGATATCCAGAGCGCCATTGCCGCCTATGTCACGGCGGTCAAGGACGTCAGCTTCCCAGGCAGCGAACACGGGTTCAGCGCATGAATACAGTCAAGACCGTCCTCGAACTGCGCGCCGCCATTGCCCGAGCCCGCGGTGAAGGCAAGCGGATCGGCTTCGTGCCGACCATGGGCAACTTGCACAGCGGCCATGCGGCCCTGGTGACCAAGGCCGCCCAGCGTGCTGATTTCGTGGTCGCCAGCATCTTCGTCAACCCGCTGCAGTTCGGCGCCAACGAAGACCTGGACAAGTACCCGCGCACCCTCGCCGCCGACCAGCAGCGCCTGTTCGAGGCCGGCTGCCACTTGCTGTTCGCGCCCAGCGTCGAAGAGATGTACCCCGATGGCATGGGCGTGCAGACCCGCGTCAGCGTGCCGAACCTCTCCGAAGGCCTGTGTGGCGCCAGCCGCCCGGGGCATTTCGAGGGTGTGGCCACAGTGGTGAGCAAGCTGTTCAACATGGTGCAGCCCGACCTTGCCGTGTTCGGCGAGAAGGACTTCCAGCAACTGGCCGTGATCCGCGCCATGGTGCGCGACCTGAACATGCCCATCCAGATCATCGGCGAGCCCACCGTGCGCGCCGAGGACGGTTTGGCGCTGTCGTCTCGCAACGGTTATCTCACGCCTGAGCAGCGGTCTGCCGCGCCGGCGCTGTACCGTACCTTGCAGCACATCGGCGCAGCCATCGGCCGGGGCCAGCGTGATTTCGCGGCACTGGTTGCCGACGGCCAGGCGCAGTTGAGCGCAGCGGGCATGCGCCCGGATTACCTGGAAGTGCGTCATGCCGTCAGCTTGCGCCCGGCGCAGCTGGATGACCGCGACCTGGTGGTGATTGCGGCGGCCTATCTGGGTAATACCCGACTCATCGACAACCTGTACCTGCACGTGGAAGACAATACCGCGTAATGCTTTGGGGCTGCTTTGCAGCCCCCTCTCAATTCCCCCGCCCCCCATTCCCTACGCCAGCCCTTTGCCTATAATGATGGCCAGCCTGAACCCGGCAAACACTGCCCTGTCCAAGCACCACCACGCATCAAGGAACTCTGCGCAATGGCGTATTACCGTACACCCCACGATGTTACGGCCCTGCCTGCCTGGCAGGCTCTCCAACAGCACCGCGACGCCATGCAAGGCTTCAGCATGCGCGAAGCCTTCGCCGCCGATGGCAAGCGCTTCGAGCAGTTCTCCCTGAGCAGCTGCGGCCTGTTCCTCGATTACTCGAAGAACCTGATCACCGATGAAACCCGTAATCTGCTGGTGAACCTGGCCGAACAGGTCGGCCTGCAGGACGCGATCAAGTCGATGTTCAGCGGCGAGATCGTCAACGCCTCGGAAGGCCGTCCGGTCCTGCACACGGCGCTGCGCCGCCCGGTGGGCGACAAGCTCAGCGTCAATGGCGTGAACGTGATGCCGGAAGTGCACAAAGTGCTCAACCAGATCACCGAACTGGTCGGCCGCATCCACGACGGCCTGTGGCGCGGCTACAGCGAAAAGCCCATCACCGATGTGGTCAACATCGGCATCGGCGGCTCGTTCCTCGGCCCGGAACTGGTCTCCGAAGCCCTGTTGCCCTATGCCCAACGTGGCGTGCGATGCCATTACCTGGCGAACATCGACGGCAGCGAATTCCATGAGCTGTCGGCCAACCTGCGCGCCGAAACCACCCTGTTCATCGTCTCGTCGAAATCGTTCAATACCCTCGAGACGCTGAAGAACGCCATGGCCGCACGCACCTGGTACCTGGCCCAGGGCGGCTCGGAAGCCGAGCTGTACCGCCACTTCATCGCGGTATCGAGCAACAAGGCCGCGGCCGTAGCTTTCGGCATCCGCGAAGAAAACATCTTCCCGATGTGGGACTGGGTCGGTGGGCGCTACTCGCTGTGGTCTGCGATCGGCCTGCCGATCGCACTGGCCATCGGCACCGCCAACTTCAAGGAGCTGCTGTCGGGTGCCTACACCATGGACCAGCACTTCCAGACCGCGCCGTTCGACAAGAACATGCCGGTGCTGCTGGCCCTTCTGGGCGTCTGGTACGGCAACTTCTGGGGCGCACGAAGCCACGCGATCCTGCCTTACGACCACTACCTGCGCAACATCACCAAGCACCTGCAGCAGCTGGACATGGAGTCCAACGGCAAGAGCGTGCTGCAGGACGGCACCCCGGTGAAGACCGACACCGGCCCGGTGATCTGGGGTGGTGTCGGCTGCAATGGCCAACATGCCTATCACCAGTTGCTGCACCAAGGCACCCAGTTGATTCCGGCGGACTTCATCGTCCCGGTGGTCAGCTTCAACCCGGTGGCCGATCATCATCAATGGCTGTACGCCAACTGCCTGTCGCAAAGCCAGGCGCTGATGCTCGGCAAGACCCGTGAGGAAGCCGAGGCAGAACTGCGCCAGAAGGGCCTGAACGAAGCGGATATCGAGAAGCTTGCACCGCACAAGGTCATTCCCGGCAACCGTCCGAGCAACACCCTGGTGGTCGAACGCATCAGCCCGCGTCGCCTGGGCGCACTGGTCGCCATGTACGAGCACAAGGTATTCGTGCAGAGCGTGATCTGGGGTATCAACGCCTTCGACCAGTGGGGCGTGGAGCTGGGCAAGGAGCTGGGCAAGGGCGTCTACCAGCGTTTGGTGGGCAGCCTGGAAGACAGTGCCGAAGACGGCTCGACCCAAGGCCTGATCAACTACTTCCGCGGCCGTCACCGCGGTTGATCCTGTAGGCCTCATCGCCGGCAAGCCGGCTCCCACAGGGCGGTCAACACCGAACCCTGTGGGAGCCGGCTTGCCGGCGATGAGGCCGGTGAAGGCTGAACACCAGCGCCAGCTACACTGTCCAATCGAATAGCCGTTGCAGTCCATCGCCCCCGACAAGCGCAAGGACCACCGCCATGTTCGATATCCGCAACTACCCCGAGGCCCTGGCCGTCAGCCAGTGCGCCACCCTCTCACCCGACGAATACCGCCGCCTCTACCGCCAGTCGGCCGAGACCCCGGACGCATTCTGGGCCGAACAAGCCAAGCGCCTGGACTGGATCAAACCTTGGTCCAGCGTGCAGCAATGCGACCTGAAGACCGGTAAGGCACGCTGGTTCGACGGCGGCCAACTCAACGTCAGCTTCAACTGCATCGACCGTCACCTGGCCCAGCGCGGCGATCAGACCGCCCTGCTGTGGGAAGGCGACGACCCCAACGATTCAAAGGCCATCACCTACCGCGAACTGCACCGCCAGGTGTGCCGCCTGGCCAATGCCCTGAAGGCGCGGGGCGTGAAAAAGGGTGACCGGGTGTGCATCTACATGCCGATGGTTCCCGAAGCCGCCTACGCCATGCTGGCCTGCACCCGCATCGGTGCCATCCACTCCGTGGTGTTCGGCGGCTTCTCTCCGGATGCCCTGCGCGACCGCATTCTCGACGCCGACTGCCGCACCGTGATCACCGCCGATGAGGGCGTGCGTGGTGGCAAGCGCATTGCGCTCAAGCAGAACGTCGACAAGGCCTTGGCCAGTTGTCCTGCAGTCAGCAGCGTGCTGGTGGTGCGCCGCACCGGTGGTGATATCGCCTGGAGCGAAGGCCGTGACCTCTGGTACCACGATGCCACCGAAAACGTCGCTGACGATTGCACAGTAGAGCCGATGGACGCCGAAGACCCCTTGTTCATCCTCTACACCTCCGGCAGCACCGGTAAACCCAAGGGCGTGCTGCACACCACCGGTGGCTACCTGCTGCAGGCGACGATGACTTTCAAGGTGGTGTTCGACTACCGCGACGGCGAGGTGTTCTGGTGCACCGCCGATGTCGGCTGGGTCACAGGCCACAGCTACATCGTCTATGGCCCGCTGGCCAACGGCGCGATTTCCCTGATGTTCGAAGGGGTGCCCAACTACCCCGACACATCACGCTTCTGGCAGGTGGTGGACAAGCATCAGGTGAACATCTTCTACACCGCGCCCACCGCCTTGCGCGCGCTGATGCGCGAAGGTCCCGCGCCGCTGCAGACCACCTCGCGCAATAGCCTGCGCCTGCTCGGCAGCGTCGGCGAGCCAATCAACCCCGAGGCTTGGGAATGGTATTTCGAGGAAGTCGGGAAAAAGCGCTGCCCCATCGTCGACACCTGGTGGCAGACCGAGACCGGCGGCATCATGATGACGCCGCTGCCTGGCACGCAGAAGCTCAAGCCAGGCTGCGCAACCCAGCCCATGTTCGGCGTGCAACCGGCACTTCTGGATGAGCAAGGCAAACTGATCGAGGGCCCGGGGGCTGGCCTGCTTGTGATCAAGGCCAGTTGGCCAGGGCAGATCCGCAGTGTCTATGGCGACCACCAGCGCATGCTCGACACCTACTTCAAACCCATGCCCGGTTACTACTTCACCGGCGACGGTGCCCGCCGCGACGCCGATGGCGACTACTGGATCACCGGCCGCATCGATGATGTGATCAATGTCTCCGGCCATCGCATCGGCACTGCCGAAGTGGAAAGCGCCCTGGTGCTCCACGACAGTGTCGCCGAGGCTGCCGTGGTCGGTTACCCACATGATTTAAAGGGCCAAGGCGTGTATGCTTTCGTCACCCCGATGAACGGCATCAGCCCTGACGACGCACTCAAGGCCGAACTGCTGGCCCTGGTCAGCAAGGAAATCGGCAGCTTCGCCAAGCCCGAGCTGATCCAGTGGGCACCAGCATTGCCCAAGACCCGCTCCGGCAAGATCATGCGCCGCATACTGCGCAAGATCGCCTGCAACGAGCTGGACAACCTTGGCGACACCTCGACCCTGGCCGACCCGAGCGTGGTACAGGGGTTGATCGACACCCGACTCAATCACTAGCTGGCGGCCAGCGCTCGTGGCCGCCTTGAACCGCAGGCCGCCATGGAAGTCCTACGTCGCCGTATCGAAACACAAGTCATGAGCCTTACCGGGGTCGCCCTCGGCCAGCTCGACCTGGAATCACCCAAGGGCGACCCGGGCCTGTTCGGCCCGCACAGCCTCAGCTGGCGCGTGCATGGCGATTTTCCGAGCATGCTGGCGGGTGGCATCAGCGCCCTGCTGCTGCAGTTGCTGCACCCTCTGGCTCTGGCCGGGGTCTGGGACCATTCCAATTTCCGCGAAGACCTGCTCGGCCGCCTGCGCCGCACCAGCCAGTTCATCTCCGGCACCACGTTCGGCTCGACCCGGGATGCCGAATGGCTGATCGACAAGGTGCGCACCATCCACCTGCAGGTCACCGGTAACGCGCCGGACGGCCGGCCCTATGCCGCCAGCGACCCCGACCTGCTGACCTGGGTACATGTGGCGGAAGTCAGCAGCTTCCTGGCGGCCCACCTGCGCTATCGCGACCCACAGCTGTCACGCGCCGACCAGGACGCCTACTACGCGGAAATCGCCCTGATCGCCGAGCGCCTTGGCGCGCGTGATGTACCGCGATCATGCGATCAGGTCGACGATTACCTGCGGCACATGCGCGCACAACTGCACTGCGACCAGCGCAGTCTCGAGGTGGTCGAGATCCTGCTCCAGGCCCCGGCTCCCAGCCGCCTGGCCCAGCCCGTGGGCAAGCTTATGCTGCATGCCGGTATCGATCTGTTGCCGGAATGGGCCCAGGCCATGCTCGGCCTGCAGCATGGCCCGCTGCAGCAGCGCCTGATCCGACTGGGCTTCGAGCGCACGGCCCCGGTGCTGCGCTGGGCGATGCGCAATGGCTCGGCGCAACGGGCGAAGCGGCGCATGGGTATCGACTAAGGGAAATTGGTCGCACCAGCGGAACCGATTTAACGTGCCATACTCCAACCACTCCTGCTTAGACAGACGATGCGACACATGTACAAAGGATTGACTCGCGCCCTCGGCGCCATGCTGGCTCTCGTGGCCCTCTACAGCTTGCTTGGTTTTCTGATTCTCCCCGGTGTCGGCCTGCGCATCGCCAACCAGCAGTTGGCGCAGTACGCCACTGTGCCCGCGCAGTTGCAACGTATCGAGTTCAACCCGTTCAGCCTCGAGCTGACGGTGTGGGGCTTGCAGATCGGCGAGCCGGGAAAGGAACAGGTCGGCTTCGAACGGCTTTACGCCAACCTTGCGCTGGACAGCGTGTGGAAAGGCGCCCTGCACCTGCAGGCGGTGGAGCTCGACAAACCACGAAATGAAGTGCTGTTCGCCAAGGACGGTACGCTGAACCTGACCCAGCTGTTCAAGCTCCCGGCCAGCGAGCCGAAGTCCGAGCAACCGCCCAGTGACCCGTTCCCCCTGCGTATCGGCAGCATCAAGCTCAGCGGCGGCTACCTGCATTTTGCCGACCAGCGGCCGAGCGAGCCGATCGAGTTCATCTACGACGACATGAACCTGGAGCTGAAGAACCTCAGCACCCTGCCCGACGATAACGCCGACATGACCCTGGTGGCGCGCGGGCCCAACGGCGGGCGCGTGGACTGGAGCGGTACCTTGAGCCTGGCGCCGATCGCCTCGGAAGGTACCCTCAAGATCACCGATGGCAAGATGAAGCTGTTCTGGCCCTATGTGCGAGACGCCGTGCCGCTGGTCCTCGAAGAAGGCGTGTTCAACCTCGACACCCACTACAAGCTCAACCTGTCCAAGACCACCGAACTGCTGTTGGACAAAACCTCGATGCGCATCGCACCGTTCGCCATCAAGGCACCGGATGGCCGACCGCTGGTCCGCCTGGCCAACCTGGAAGTGAGCGAAACGTCCATCGACCTGGCCAAGCAGTTGGTCACCGTGGGCAAGGTCCGCAGCGAGAAGCTGGAAACCTGGGCCGCCCTGGAAAGGGATGGCCAGCTCGACTGGCAGAAACTGTTCGCCAGCCAGCCGGCCAAGGCCACGCCAAAGGAAAAGACCGAACCCGCCGCCGCCGAACCGACCCCCGAAGAGCAGGCCGCCAAGCAACCGAGCAAGCCGTGGCAGGTGCTGCTGCAAGACGTGCAGTTGCGCAATTACCAGGTGCACCTGGCCGATCGCAGCCAGAAAGAGCCGGTCGCGCTCGACGTCGGGCCACTGAACGTCGACCTGCAGGGCTTCGACAGCCTCAATCAATCGCCCTTCAACCTCAAGCTCGACACGGGCATCGGCAAGCAAGGCAAGCTGCAAGCCGCAGGCGAGGTGAATCTGGCCCCTGTGACGGCCAAGCTGGATGTCAGCACCCGCGACATCGACCTGCGCATCGCCCAGGCCTACCTGAGCCCGTTCATCCGCCTGGAGCTGCGCAGCGGCATGCTCGCCAGCGACCTGAAGGTCGACCTCAAGAGCACCGAGCCCCTGGCATTCACCGTGGCCGGCAAGGCCCAGGTCAACCAGTTGCACACCTTGGACACCATCAAGGACCGCGATTTCGTCAAATGGCAGCAACTGAATGTGGACGGCCTGTACTACGTCCACGGCGATGCCGTGGCGATCGACAAGGTGACCCTGCTGCAGCCCTATGCGCGCTTCATCATCAACGAAGACCGCACCACCAACGTCGATGACTTGCTGATCCCGCAGCCGGCCGGCGCGGCCTCAAGCAGCCAGGCCAAGGCAGCCAGTGCTCCAGCGAGCAAGCCAATGGGCATCCGCATCGGTCAGATCAACATCAACGATGGCTCGGCCAACTTCGCCGACCTGACTCTGACCCCCAACTTCGCCACCGCCGTCCAGCAGCTCAATGGCCAGATCGGCACCATCGACAACCGCAAGCCAGCGCCGGCCAAGGTGGACGTCAAGGGCAAGGTCGACCGCTATGCGCCGGTCACCATCAAGGGCGCATTGAACCCCTTCAACCCGCTGGCCAGCCTGGACATCGCCACCAGCTTCAAGCGCGTCGAGCTGACCACGTTGACCCCCTACTCCGGTAAATTCGCGGGCTTCCGTATCCGCAAGGGCCGCCTGAACCTGGACCTGCACTACAAGATCACCAATGGCCAGCTCCAGGCCGAGAACAAGGTGGTGGTCGAGCAGTTGCAACTGGGCGAGAAGGTAGACAGCCCGGATGCGGTGGACCTGCCCATTCGCCTGGCGGTAGCCCTGCTCAAGGACACCGAAGGCAAGATCTCCATCGAGTTGCCGGTCTCCGGAGACCTCAACAACCCGCAGTTCAGCGTCATGCCGATCGTTTGGCAGACCTTGCGCAACCTGGTGCTTCGCGCCGCCCAGGCGCCCTTCAAGTTCATCGGCGGGCTGATTGCCGGCGGCGGCTCGGAAGACCTTGGCAATGTCTCCTTCGCTCCAGGCTCCAGCGAGCTCAACGGCGAGGCGCAAGCGGCCCTGGACAAGCTGGCTTCGGCGCTCAAGGAGCGCCCTGAGCTGCGCCTGGAGATCGAAGGTACCAGCGCCCAGAGCAGCGACGGTCCACTGATCGCCCAGCAGCGCCTGGAGCGCGAATACCAGGCGACCTGGTACAAGATCCTGCAACGCCGTGGCGACAAGGTGCCGGCCAACGCCTCGATGCTGGTGGTCGACGACAGTGACAAGCCAGCGATGCTCGAAGGCATCTACCGTAATCGCCTGAAGCAGCAGCCGCCCGCCGAATGGCAACAGCTTGGTCGTGACGAGCGCACCGCCAAGCTGCATGAGGCGGTGATCAAGTCATGGGCCGAAAGCACTGCCCTGCTGCGCACCTTGGGCCAGGAACGGGCCAGCAGCATCAAGGACTACCTGGTCGACAAGGGCAAGCTCGAGGATGACCGGGTGTACTTCATCGATACCACGCTGGGTCAGGCTGAGAAGGATGGTCGGGTGATTACCCCGATGCATCTGGATGCCGAGTGACGCGGGTCGTCTGCACTGGCCCTATCGCCGGCAAGCCGGCTCCCACATGATCGGCAGGGCTCTGTGCATGTGGGAGCCGGCTTGCCGGCGATAGGGCCCTTGAACACTTCAGACCAACCGCTGCCCCGACACCGCTGGGTGATACAAAGGCTGCACCTTGTTCCCCGCCGGGTCCAGCAGGTGGAAGCTGCGCGCCCCGTCACCATGGTTGAAGGGCCGGTCGAGCAATGTCACCCCGTGCGCCTTGAAGTACTGATACCACGCTTCCAGCTCCTCGACGCTGTCGACGATGAACCCGTAGTGGTCCAGCGTCTGCAGCCCATTCGACGCCCCCGCACCTCGCCCCAGCGACAGGTTGTCATTGCCACAGGTCAGGTAGACCAGGTCTTCGTTGGCGCGGTTCAGCACCTCCATCCCCAGCACATCGACATAGAAACGCTCGCACTCTTCCAGATTAGGCACCAGCAAGGCGATATGACGCAGGCCGTTCAGGCGACCAGGACGTGCAGGTAATTCAGACATTGGCGCGGCTCCATTTTTGTATACAATTCATATATGAATTTAAAACAAAAGGAGCGCCTTGTGTACAGCCTGTTCATCAAGACTCGTGTAAAACCCGGTTGCGCCAAGGACTTTCTTGCAGCAATCAATATCAACGCCGCCGCCTCGGTGGCTAACGAACCCGGTTGCCTGGTATTCGACGTATCCCAGGACCGAGTCGATCCTGATGTGATCTACCTGTACGAGATCTATCAGGACGACGAAGCCTATGAAGCGCATACCCGCACTGCGCACTTTCGCGACAGCCGCCCGCTGGTCGAGCCACTGATACTCGAACAGGAATGCTTCGAAAGCGACGTACTGGCGCGCAACCCCGTGAACTGAGCCGCAATGAAAAGCCCCGGCCGAGGCCGGGGCTTGGGGTAAAGTGGCCAAATCCTTATGGCCGACGGGACAATCCTTATTCGGCTTTCAGGCCGTCAGCCGACACAGCCTTGACGCCTTTGATGTTCTTGGTGATGGAAACTGCAGTCTCTTTCTGAGACTCGGTAACTGCAGTGTCCGAAGAGAGCGAAACCACACCCTTGTTGGTCTCGACCTTGATGTCAGTACCTGGAATACCCTTTTCAGTCATCAGGTCCGATTTCACTTTGGTGGTGATCCAGGTATCGGAGGTCGCCTCCTGGGCTTTGTCCATCTCACCGGCCGCCAGCGTCATCGGGGCCTGGGTGGACTGCTGGGCAAAAGCCGCGTTAGCCATGGTCAGGGTCAGAGCGGTAGCAGTAGCGGCAGCAATGGCGAACTTCTTCATGTGGGTCACTCCTGTTATTGAAAGGTCTGCGCCGTGTCTCTTGGCGGCAGGTAACAGTGTAGTTGCACGCCGTGTGCCAGCTTTCCCGTTTCGCTTGTTTCCTTGAAAATCAGGGACTTAGCTAAGTAGATGGCAAACGGCCGTCGTGCATTTTGCAATCAGCCGGCAAAAGCTGCATGCAAGATGCAAGTCCGCAAAAGGTTTCAGGGCAAAATAAAAAAGGGCCCCGAAGGGCCCTTTTCCTGTTGCGCGTCAGTCGCTTAGACGCCCGAGGCCTTGGCCGCGGCAACGTCCTTGATCGAAAGCTTGATACGGCCGCGGTTGTCCACGTCCAGTACCAGCACTTCGACTTCCTGACCTTCTTTCAGCACGTCGGTGACTTTCTCTACGCGAGCATCGCTCAGCATGGAGATGTGCACCAGGCCGTCCTTGCCAGGCAGGATGTTGACGAAGGCGCCGAAGTCGACGATGCGCTCGACCTTGCCCACGTAGATCTTGCCGATCTCGGCTTCGGCAGTAATGCCCAGGACGCGCTGGCGAGCTGCCTCGGCCGCTTCCTTGGTTTCGCCGAAGATCTTGATCGAGCCGTCGTCTTCGATGTCGATCGAGGCCTTGGTTTCTTCGCAGATGGCGCGGATGGTGGCGCCGCCTTTACCGATGACGTCACGGATCTTGTCGGTGTCGATCTTCATCGCGATCATGGTCGGTGCGTTGGCCGACAGCTCGGTACGCGACTCACCGATGATCTGGTTCATCTGACCGAGGATGTTCAGGCGCGCTTCCAGGGCCTGGCCCAGGGCGATTTCCATGATCTCTTCGGTGATGCCGTTGATCTTGATGTCCATCTGCAACGCGGTGACGCCCTTGGCGGTACCGGCTACCTTGAAGTCCATGTCGCCGAGGTGGTCTTCGTCACCCAGGATGTCGGTCAGGACCGCGAATTTCTCGCCTTCCTTGACCAGACCCATGGCGATACCGGCAACCGGTGCCTTCATCGGCACACCGGCGTCCATCAGGGCCAGGGAAGCACCGCAGACCGAAGCCATGGAGCTGGAGCCGTTGGACTCGGTGATTTCCGATACCACGCGGATGGTGTACGGGAACACGTCAGCAGCAGGCAGCATGGCCTGGACCGAACGACGGGCCAGACGGCCGTGACCGATTTCACGACGACCGGCACCACCCATGCGACCACACTCGCCTACCGAGAACGGCGGGAAGTTGTAGTGCAGCATGAACGGGTCTTTCTTCTCGCCTTCGAGGGTGTCCAGCAGCTGGGCGTCACGGGCAGTACCCAGGGTCGCGACGACCAGGGCCTGGGTTTCGCCACGGGTGAACAGCGCCGAACCGTGAGTCTTCGGCAGCACGCCGACTTCGATGTTCAGCGGACGCACGGTCTTGGTGTCACGACCATCGATACGCGGCTTGCCGTTGACGATGTTTTCGCGAACGGTGCGGTATTCGATTTCACCGAAGATTTCTTTGACTTCGGAAGCCGAAGGCTGGCCTTCTTCACCGGAGAACTTGGCGATCGCCTGATCGCGCAGCTCGCCCAGGCGCGCGTAACGGTCGGCCTTGACGGTGATGGTGTAGCCCTGCGAAACGCCTTCGCCGAATTCGGCGCGGATGGCGTTGAACAGCTCGGTGTTGGCAACGGCCGGTTTCCAGTCCCAGGTCGGCTTGCCAGCTTCGGCGGCCAGTTCCTTGACAGCCTGGATGACCGACTGGAATTCATCGTGGGCGAACAGTACGGCGCCCAGCATCTGGTCTTCGGTCAGCTCTTGAGCTTCCGATTCAACCATCAGTACAGCGGATTCGGTACCGGCCACGACCATGTCCAGGCTCGAAGCCTGCAGCTGCTCGTAAGTCGGGTTCAGCAGGTAGCCGGTGCTCTCGTGGAAAGCAACACGGGCAGCACCGATCGGGCCTTCGAACGGAATGCCGGAGATGGCCAGGGCAGCCGAGGTACCGATCATCGCAGCGATGTCCGGATCGGTCTTCTTGCTGGTGGAAACCACGGTGCAGACGACCTGGACTTCGTTCATGAAGCCTTCAGGGAACAGCGGGCGGATCGGACGGTCGATCAGGCGCGAGGTCAGGGTCTCTTTCTCGGAAGGACGGCCTTCACGCTTGAAGAAGCCACCTGGGATCTTGCCAGCGGCGTAGGTCTTTTCCTGGTAGTGGACCGACAGCGGGAAGAAGCCCTTGCCCGGGTCTGCCTGCTTGGCACCGACCACGGTCACCAGCACGGTAACGTCGTTGTCGACGGTCACCAGCACGGCGCCGGTCGCCTGACGGGCGATACGGCCCGTTTCGAGAGTAACGGTCGATTGACCGAACTGGAATTTCTTGATTACCGGGTTCACGGTTTCCTACCTTTTTCAGTGGCTCTGGGGGAACTGGTTTCTTGCGAATTCTTGGGCAGAACAGGGAATCGGCCCCATTGACCGTCCAGATACAACACGAGGCTGGGAGCCTGGCGCCGAGCGGAAAATCCGCTCAGCATTGCCAGGCTGCCAACCTCGGAGATACGCGTGACGTGTCCAACGAAAACGCTGCCAGGCAGCGTTCCCGAAGCATGCGACACGCCATGCACACCACTGACCAGGCCGCTATTAGCGACGCAGGCCCAGGCGACCGATCAGGGCGCTGTAACGAGTGGTGTCTTTGCCCTTCAGGTAGTCCAGCAGCTTACGACGCTGGTTGACCATACGGATCAGACCACGACGGGAGTGGTGGTCTTTGTCGTTGGCCTTGAAGTGGCCTTGCAGCTTGTTGATGTTGGCGGTCAGCAGAGCAACCTGCACTTCCGGGCTACCGGTATCGCCGGCGGCTTGCTGGTAATCGGCAACGATCTGAGCTTTTTCTTCAACGCTGAGGGCCATGAGGCTTCTCCTGATTAAACGGATCCCGTTACCGGGGTCCAATAGGCCAGGGACAAATCCCTGTATTAATAAGAAAGGTGTGACCGTGCCTACTGACAGCCACCCTTGTATCCGCCGGTGTCAGCCTAAGCCTCGACCTGCGGGTTCGGTCATTCCGACCGAATCAGTCGACGCGGCGCGATGCGCCCGTCTTCGCTCACTTCACCGATACCGATGAAGCGACCATTGTGATCCTGTACCCGGACCATGCCGAATTGCGGCGCGTCCGGTGCACGTACTGCCTGGCCATGCAGCCAGTAGAACGCACTGTGTTCGGACAGGCAGACCAGTGGCCAGTCCTGCAGCCCGCTGTCGGATGGCATCAGGAAGCGATCGAGCGCTTCGTTGCCGCCTTCGGCGTGGGCCTGCTCGAGTTCCTCGAGGGTGACCGTCTGTGCCAGCGCGAAGGGCCCGGCCTGGGTCCTGCGCAGCTCGGCGACATAGGCGCCGCAGCCCAGGACCTCACCGATATCCTCCACCAGGGTGCGAATATAGGTGCCTTTGCTGCAACCGACCGACAATCGCGCACGGGTGCCTTCGCACTCGAGCAACTCCAAGCGACCAATAGTAACAGAACGCGCCTCGCGCTCCACTACCTCTCCTGCACGTGCCAGTTTGTACAGCGGCTGGCCATCGCGCTTGAGCGCCGAGTACATCGGCGGTACTTGAAGGATTTCACCGCAAAAACGCGGGATAACCGCTTCGATATCGGCGCGACCAACGGTCACCTCGCGGGTCTGCAGGACTTCGCCCTCAGCGTCCGCGGTGCTGGTAGTCTGCCCCATCTGCATGACCGTTTCGTAGCCCTTGTCGGAATCGAGCAGGTACTGGGAAAACTTGGTCGCTTCACCGAAGCACAGTGGCAGCACGCCAGTGGCCAGCGGGTCGAGGCTGCCGGTATGCCCAGCCTTCTCGGCATTGAGCAACCAGCGGACTTTCTGCAGCGCGGCGTTGGAGGTGAACCCCAGCGGCTTGTCGAGCAGGATGATGCCGCTGACGTTGCGGCGGATACGTTTGACCTGGGCCACCGCTTACTCCTTGGTGTCCAGCTCGTCGGCATCCTTGTGCAGGCGGTCTTCGGCCACTGCACGCTCGATCAGTGCCGACAGGTGTACACCACGGCTGACACTTTCATCGAAGTGGAAATGCAATTGCGGCACGCTGCGCAGCTGCATCGAGCGGCCCAGGTGCAGGCGCAGGAAGCTGGCGGCACTGTTCAGTGCCTTGAGCGACTGCTGCACGGCGTCCGGGGTTTCTTCACCCATGACGGTGATGAAGACCTTGGCATGGCCCAGGTCGCGGCTGACGTCCACGGCGGTGATGGTCACCAGGCCGACGCGTGGGTCCTTGACTTCACGGCGGATCAGCTCGGCCAGCTCGCGCTGCATCTGATCACCGATACGTTGGGTACGGCTGTATTCTTTGGCCATTCTTGCTACCTGTAACTTAAAGCGGCAAACGCCCGGTCAGGCTGAAGCCTGACCGGGCGCTACCTACCGAGGCGTTGCCCACCGCCCTGCGGCGGGGGCTGGCGCCCTGCTCGCCCTTAGAGGGTACGAGCAACCTGGACTTTCTCGAAGACTTCGATCTTGTCGCCGACCTTGACGTCGTTGTAGCTCTTGACGCCAATACCGCACTCCATGCCCGAACGTACTTCGGCGGCGTCGTCCTTGAAACGACGCAGCGATTCCAGTTCGCCTTCGAAGATCACCACGTCGTCGCGCAGTACGCGGATCGGACGGTTGCGGTGAACGGTACCCTCGATGACCATACAGCCAGCGATGGCGCCGAACTTCGGCGAACGGAACACGTCACGCACTTCGGCGACACCCAGGATGTTCTCGCGAACATCGCTGCCGAGCATGCCGGTCAGGGCCTTCTTGACGTCTTCGATGATGTCGTAGATCACGTTGTAGTAACGCATATCCAGACCTTCCTGCTCGACGATCTTGCGCGCACCGGCATCGGCACGCACGTTGAAGCCGAACAGCACCGCATTGGACGCCAGCGCCAGGTTGGCATCGCTTTCGGTGATACCACCGACGCCGCCACCGATGACGCGAACCTGAACTTCGTCGTTGCCCAGGCCGCCGAGCGAACCCTGCAGTGCTTCCAGGGAACCGCGCACGTCGGTCTTAAGGACGATGTTGAGGGTCTTCTTCTCTTCCTGACCCATGGTCTCGAAGATGTTTTCCAGCTTGCCGGCGTGAGCACGGGCCAGCTTGACCTCGCGGTACTTGCCTTGACGGAACAGGGCAACTTCGCGGGCTTTCTTCTCGTCGGCAACCACGGACAGCTCGTCACCGGCTTCCGGCGTGCCATCCAGGCCGAGGATCTCGACCGGAATCGACGGGCCGGCTTCCTTCACAGGCTTGCCGTTCTCGTCGAGCATGGCACGCACGCGGCCATAGTTGGAGCCGCACAGGACCATGTCGCCCTGACGCAGGGTACCGTCCTGAACCAGGATGGTGGCCACTGGGCCGCGGCCCTTGTCCAGGCGCGATTCGACGACCACACCACGACCCGGAGCGGTCGGGGTAGCGGTCAGTTCGAGGATCTCGGCCTGCAGCAGGACGGCTTCGAGCAGCTCGTCGACGCCGGTACCCATCTTCGCCGAAACCTTGACGAATGGCGTGTCACCACCCCAGTCCTCGGAGGTCACGCCTTCGACGGCCAGCTCGTTGCGGATGCGATCGAGGTCGGCACCCGGCTTGTCGATCTTGTTGACCGCGACCACCAGCGGAACGCCAGCTGCCTTGGCATGCTGCACAGCCTCACGGGTCTGCGGCATCACGCCGTCGTCAGCCGCTACAACCAGGATGACGATGTCGGTGGCCTTGGCACCACGGGCACGCATCTGGGTGAACGCAGCGTGGCCCGGGGTATCGAGGAAGGTGACCATGCCGCGGTCGGTTTCCACGTGGTAGGCACCGATGTGCTGGGTAATGCCACCGGCTTCGCCCGCGGCAACCTTGGCACGACGGATGTAGTCGAGCAGCGAGGTCTTGCCATGGTCAACGTGACCCATGACGGTAACGACCGGTGCACGCGACTCGGCTTCACCTTCGAACTTCAGCGATTCGGCCAGGGAATCTTCCAGGGCGGTGTCGCTGACCAGGGTGACCTTGTGGCCCAGCTCTTCTGCGATCAGCTGAGCGGTTTCCTGGTCGAGCACCTGGTTGATGGTGACCGGAGTGCCCATCTTGAACATGAACTTGACCACTTCAGCGCCCTTGACGGACATCTGGTTGGCCAGTTCGGAGACGGTGATGGTCTCGCCGATGGTCACGTCACGGATGACAGGGCCGGTCGGGTTCTGGAAGCCATGCTGATTGCGTTTCTTCAGCTTGCCCTTGCCACCACGACCACGACGAGCGCCATCGCTCTCTTCATCGGTAGTGCGAGGAGCGGCACGAGGCGTAGGCGCCTTTTCCTTCTCCTTGACCTTGACCTTGATCGACACGCGCGGTGCTTCGCCACGATTACCACGACGGTCTTCGTCGCGGGTGCGGCTTTCGTTGCGACGCGTCTCGTCCTTCTTGCGCTCGGCAGCACGGGCAGCGGCGTCTTCCGACGCTGGTGCCTCGGCCATTACCGGAGCCGGAGCGGAGGCCGGAGCCGGCTCTGCCTTGGCAACCGGCGCAGGAGCAGCCGCAGGGGCTTCGGCCGCCTGACGACGGGCCTGCTCTTCGTTGCGCTGGCGAGCGTCGGCCTCGACCTTCTCGCGCGCAGCATTTTCAGCCGCACGGCGCTCTTCCTGCTCACGCTTCTGCTCAGCCTGGATTTCTTCAGGGCTGCGCTGGACGAATACTTTCTTCTTGCGTACTTCTACGCTGATGCTCTTGCTACCGGCGACACGCAGGGTGCTGGTGGTCTTGCGCTGCAAGGTAATCTTGCGCGGCTCTTCCGCCTTGCTCTTGTGGCTGCTCTTCAAATGGGTCAGCAGAGTCTGCTTCTCATTGTCGGTCACTACCTGACCGGCGTCGGTGTGCGGCAGACCTGCCTCACGCATCTGCTGCAGCAGGCGCTCTACCGGTGCCTCGACCTCTTGGGCCAGTTCTTTCACCGTGACTTGCGTCATGCACTTCTCTCCTCAGGCCGCGCCTAATTACTCGAACCAGTGGGCTCGGGCGGCCATGATCAACTTGCCGGCACGCTCTTCGTCGATGCCGTCGATGTCGAGCAGGTCGTCAATCGACTGCTCGGCCAGGTCTTCGCGGTTAACCACGCCGCGCACCGCCAGTTCCGCCGCCAGGTCCTTGTCCATGCCCTCGAGGGAGAGCAGGTCTTCGGCCGGATGGGCGTCTGCCAGTTTTTCTTCGGTAGCGATGGCCTTGGTCAACAAACGGTCCTTGGCTCGAGCGCGGAGCTCATTGACGATTTCCTCGTCAAAGCCATCGATGTTGAGCATTTCTTCCAACGGTACGTAGGCAATTTCTTCGAGGCTGGTGAAGCCTTCGTCGACCAGCACTTGGGCCAGCTCCTCGTCGACTTCCAGTTCATCGATGAAATTGCGCAGGATGTCACCGGTTTCTGCCTGCTGCTTGGCCTGGATGTCCTTCTCGGTCATCACGTTCAGGGTCCAGCCGGTCAACTGACTGGCCAAACGAACGTTCTGACCACCACGGCCAATGGCCTGGGCCAGGTTGTCCTCGGCAACGGCGATGTCCATTGCATGGGCATCTTCATCAACGATGATCGCCGCGACTTCGGCCGGCGACATGGCGTTGATGACGAATTGCGCCGGGTTCTCGTCCCACAGGACGATATCCACACGCTCACCACCCAGCTCGCCGGATACGGCCTGGACGCGCGAACCGCGCATGCCGATACAGGCACCTTGCGGGTCGATGCGCTTGTCCTTGGAGCGGACGGCGATCTTGGCACGCGATCCCGGATCACGGGATGCTGCCATGACTTCGATGAGGCCTTCGGCGATTTCCGGCACTTCGATACGGAACAGCTCGATCAGCATCTGTGGCGCAGTGCGCGACAGGATCAGCTGAGGGCCGCGGTTCTCGGTGCGGATTTCCTTGAGCAGCGCACGCAAGCGTACGCCAACCCGGAAGGTCTCACGTGGAATGATGTCCTCGCGGGCCAGCAGCGCCTCGGCATTGTTGCCCAGGTCGACGATGACGTTGTCGCGGGTGACTTTCTTGACGGTGCCCGAGATGATCTCGTTCACACGCTCGCGGTAGGCATCGACCACCTGTGCGCGCTCGGCCTCGCGGACCTTCTGCACGATCACCTGCTTGGCGGTCTGGGCGGCAATACGACCGAACTCGATGGACTCGATCTTCTCTTCGATCACGTCACCGACCTTGGCCTCAGGGTGGGTTTCGTGAATCTTCGCCAACCAGGTCTCGATGGCCGGATCGTCCAGATCGGCTTCGTCGACCACGGTCCAGCGACGGAAGGTTTCATAGCTACCGGTGTGGCGGTTGATTTCCACACGCAGGTCGACTTCGTCCTCAAAACGTTTCTTGGTTGCAGTGGCCAGGGCCACTTCCAGCGCTTCGAAAATGACGCCGGGCGGTACACCTTTTTCGTTGGATACCGATTCAACAACCAGCAGTACTTCTTTGCTCATCGTACGCCTCGCCTTGCGCAAGCCATTGGACCCGGAAAATCCGCCGGGCCCGGCACGTCTCAGTCAAAACTGGGAATAATATTGGCCTTGTCGATCGAGTCGATCGGCAACAGGAATTCGTGATTGTCCACCTGGACCACAACGTCCTGTTCCTCCACACCGCGGAGAAGGCCCTGGAAGTTACGACGACCTTCGAAGGGCGTACGCAGCTTGATCTTCACTTGTTCGCCGGCATGCGAGGCAAACTGTTCCAGAGTGAACAGCGGGCGATCCATGCCTGGTGAGGACACCTCAAGGGTATATTCACTGCTGATCGGATCTTCGACATCAAGGATGGCGCTGGCCTGACGGCTGACCGCTTCGCAGTCTTCCACCAGGATGCCGCCTTCCTTGTCAATGTAGATGCGCAATACCGAATGCTTACCCTGGGATACGTATTCGATCCCCCAGCACTGATAGCCCAGACCCTCGACAACCGGGGCCAACAAGGCCTGCAACTGTTCTAGCTTGCTCGACACCTGAACCCCCTCG
Source organism: Pseudomonas plecoglossicida NBRC 103162 = DSM 15088 (assembly GCF_000730665.1). Classification (GTDB taxonomy): domain Bacteria; phylum Pseudomonadota; class Gammaproteobacteria; order Pseudomonadales; family Pseudomonadaceae; genus Aquipseudomonas; species Aquipseudomonas plecoglossicida. The sequence continues at coordinate 28,579 of NZ_BBIV01000029.1, read as the reverse complement.
TGCATGCTGTGCAAATAAAAAATGGGCGAAGCGCCCATCCCTGAAAGCGCCGTTGGACAACGACGCCGTAAAAACTGTTCGGCTAGCAAAAAGCCCCTGAAAAGGGGCTCCGCTGAAGCTGGTTGCGGGGGCTGGATTTGAACCAACGACCTTCGGGTTATGAGCCCGACGAGCTACCAAGCTGCTCCACCCCGCGACAAAGCTGGGGCGAAAGTATAAGACCGAACCCGTTGCTGGGTCAATCTAACCTCCACCTACAAGAAAGCCCGCTAAAGCGGGCTCTCAAGCTTCAATTGGTACCGAGAAGGGGACTCGAACCCCTACACCCTATGGGCACAACCACCTCAAGGTTGCGTGTCTACCAATTCCACCACCTCGGCAATACTACTACTTGAAACCCGTTACTTCTGCTCTTCGGATGGAGGAGGTACATCACCAGCGTTGGTGGTTTCGCTCTTCTGCTCCTGGAGCACCGGTACATCATCATTTACTGCCGGCTTTGGCTGTTTCACTTCCAAGACCGCCGGATCCGGAAGACCCGCTTGGCTCAGCTGGTGAGCTTGTTGCTTCGCGAAGTATCCTAACCCAAGTGCTGTCAAAAAGAAAGTGGCAGCAAGTACAGCAGTGAATTTACTCAGGAAGGTAGCAGAACCCTGGCTTCCGAACACAGTATTAGAAGCACCTGCGCCGAAAGATGCACCTGCTTCCGCACCCTTACCCTGTTGCAACAGAACCAGCACTACAAGCGACAGCGCTGCCAACAGATGAAAAACAACGATGACTGTTTCCAGCATTTGTTCAGTTTCCTGCGGCGCGACAAATTGCACCGAATTCGTCTGCGTTCAGGGACGCTCCACCAATGAGCCCCCCATCGATATCCGGCATGCCGAACAGTTCGGCCGCATTGGCCGCCTTCACGCTGCCGCCGTAAAGAAGCTGCACGTTCGCGGCAACTTCGGCGTCCTCGGCCGCCAACTGCGCCCGGATGGCTGCGTGCACATCCTGGGCTTGCTGAGGCGAGGCTGTCAAACCTGTGCCAATGGCCCAAACAGGCTCATAGGCAATTACAGCATTGGCAAAAGCCTTAACACCGAATGCTTCGATGATACTGCTTAGTTGACGCCCGACAACTTCAAGCGTCTTGCCTGCTTCGCGCTCCTCGAGAGTTTCCCCTACGCAGAGCACCGGTATTAAACCACTAAGTTGAGCGGCTGCAAACTTGTCTTTTAGTACCGCTTCAGTTTCGCCAATGATCTGACGACGCTCGGAGTGACCAATCAACACCAACTTGCAACCTGCTTCAACCAACTGACTTGGCGCAACTTCGCCAGTCAGCGCGCCCTGTTCGGGCTGTACTGCAGAATTCTGTGCTCCGACAGTGATCCCCTTGCCTTGCAGCCCATCAATGACTTGATTGATGAACAGGGCCGGTGGAAACACCGCGACTTCAACACCGCTCGGCAGGGGCATACTGCCCAAGCCCTGGATCAGCTCAGCGACGCTGGCGCGGGTACCGTGCATCTTCCAGTTACCAGCTACCATGGGGCGACGCATGCTTTACCTCGTCGGTCAAAGTGGGCGCAGATCTTACCCAACCCGATCTGCGCTGGCAAGCCTCTTTCAGATACAAACTTCTGCGACCAGCTTGGCCAAGGCTTCGGCGTGCGTGCGCACCTGGCTTTCGTCGTCGCCCTCGACCATCACGCGCACCAGCGGCTCGGTTCCGGACTTGCGCAGCAGCACGCGACCCCGCCCGGCCATATCCTCGGTGACCTTGGCACAGGCTTCCTTGACCGCGGGATGCTCCAACGGATCGACCTTGCTCGCTCCGAAGCGCACATTTATCAATACCTGTGGGCATTTGCGCAGGACCTGGCGCGCCTGCGCCAGGGTCTCTCCGCGGCGTTTGAGCGCCATCAGCACCTGGAGCGCGGCAATGATCGCGTCGCCAGTGGTGGTGTGGTTGCAGCACACCACGTGTCCGGAGTTCTCGCCACCCACCAGCCAGTCGCGCTCAAGCAGTTCGGCCATGACGTAGCGGTCACCGACCTTGGCCCGCACGAACGGAACATCCAGCTCCTTGAGCGCCAGCTCCAGGCCCAGGTTGCTCATCAGCGTACCGACCACGCCGCCCTGCAGCTTGCCGCGCTCGTGCAGGTCGCGGGCGATGATGAACAGCAATTCGTCACCGTCGACGATGGCGCCGGTGTGATCGACCATCAGTACCCGGTCGCCGTCGCCATCGAAGGCGATGCCCAGGTCGGCATGACCAACCAGCACCGCGGCCTGCAGCGATTCGATATGGGTCGAGCCACAACCTTCGTTGATGTTGAGGCCATCAGGCTGCGCGTGCAGCACGGTGACATCGGCGCCCAGCTCGCGGAACACGCTTGGCGCGACTTTGTAGGTGGCGCCATGGGCGCAGTCGACCACCAGCTTGAGGCCGTCGAAACTGGTGCTGCTCGGCACGCTGCTCTTGCAGAATTCGATGTAGCGGCCAGCGGCGTCATTGATGCGGGAAACCTTGCCCAGCTTGCTGGACTCGACCACCGTCATCGGCTGGTCGAGCAGCTCTTCGATCATCAGTTCGACCTCGTCCGGCAGCTTGGTGCCCTGGCCCGAGAAGAACTTGATGCCGTTGTCGTCGTGAGGGTTGTGCGAAGCACTGATGACGATGCCGGCCTCGGCATGGAAGGTGCGGGTCAGGTAGGCGATCGCCGGGGTCGGCATCGGGCCGAGCAGCAGCACGTCAGCGCCAGCAGCCGACAGACCGGCCTCGAGAGCCGACTCGAACATGTAACCGGAAATACGCGTGTCCTTGCCTACCAGCACGCGGCAATTGCCCTGCTTGCGGAAGGCCATGCCCGCCGCCCAACCCAGCTTCAGCATGAAGTCCGGAGTGATCGGGTATTCGCCGACGCGGCCACGAATGCCGTCGGTACCAAAGTATTTTCTGCTCATAGGGGCTCCAATGTTCTTATTCGGCGTTCTGCACTGCAGCAATCATGCGCACCACATCGACGGTCTCGGCCACATCATGGACGCGCAGGATACTGACCCCCTTGGTCATGGCCAAGGCCGCCAGCGCCAGGCTGCCAGACAGACGCTCAGCGACCGGACGATCCAGCGTCAGGCCGATCATGCTCTTGCGCGAAACACCCACCAGGAGTGGGCGACCGAGGCGATAAAGCGCCTCCATATGCTTGAACAGGCTCAGGTTGTGCGCCAGCGTCTTGGCGAAACCGAAGCCCGGGTCGAGGATGATCCGCTGCGCATCAATGCCCGCCGCCGCGCAAGCCGCCATGCGCTGCTCGAGGTAACGGGTCACATCTGCGGTGACATCCTCGTAATGCGGGTCATCCTGCATGTTCCCAGGCTCACCACGCATGTGCATGAGGCACACTGGCAAGCCGGTATCCGCGACTGCATCCAGAGCGCCATCGCGCTCCAGGGCACGCACGTCGTTGATCAGACCGGCGCCTAGACGCGCCGACTCACGCATCACGGCAGGCGTGGAGGTGTCGACCGAAATCACCACGTCGAGCCGGCTGTTGATGGCCTCGACCATCGGCGCTACCCGCTCCAGCTCTTCGGTCACCGACACTGCCCGGGCACCGGGCCGCGTCGATTCTCCACCGATATCGATCAGCGTAGCGCCCGCCGCGACCATGGCCTCGGCATGGCGCAACGCTTCGTCGCGCTGATTGAAGCGCCCGCCATCGGAGAAGGAGTCGGGGGTGATATTGAGAATACCCATGACATGGGTACGGGACAAATCAAGAACCCGGTTGCCGCAAGGCAACCGGGTTGGGTACAGCTTCGAGCTCATAGATGCCCTTAGTGTTGAGCCGCTGGGCCGCCGATCGGCGATTCCGGACGATCATTCTGGGCAGCAGGAGTGCCCGAGGTCTTGTCGTCGTCCCAGTCACGCGGTTCGCGCGGCGGGCGACCGGACATGATGTCGTCGATCTGCTCGGCGTCGATGGTCTCGTACTTCATCAGCGCTTCGGCCATTGCGTCGAGCTTGTCGCGGTTGTCGGTCAGCAGCTGCTTGGCAGTGGCATAGCACTGGTCGATGATGCTGCGCACTTCCGAGTCGATCAGCTTGGCGGTTTCACCGGACACGCTGGCGTGCTGGCTGGCCGCGCTGCGGCCGAGGAACACTTCGCCCTCTTCTTCCGCGTACATCAGCGGGCCGAGCTTCTCGGACAGGCCCCACTTGGTGACCATGTTACGGGCGATCTGGCTGGCCCGCATGATGTCGTTGGATGCACCGGTGGTGACGCCGTCGAAGCCCAGGGTCATCTCTTCGGCGATACGGCCGCCGTACAGCGAGCAGATCTGGCTGATCAGTGCACGCTTGGACAGGCTGTAACGGTCTTCCTCGGGCAGGAACATGGTGACACCCAGCGCGCGACCGCGCGGGATGATCGATACCTTGTAGACCGGGTCGTGCTCAGGCACCAGGCGACCAACGATGGCGTGACCGGCCTCGTGGTAAGCGGTGTTCTGTTTTTCCTTCTCGGACATGACCATGGTCTTGCGCTCGGCGCCCATCATGATCTTGTCCTTGGCCAGCTCGAACTCCTTCATCTCGACCAGGCGCTTGTTGGAGCGTGCGGCAAACAGCGAGGCCTCGTTGACCAGGTTGGCAAGGTCAGCACCGGAGAAGCCTGGAGTACCACGGGCAATGACCGCCGGGTTGACGCTCTCACCGACTGGCACCTTGCGCATGTGCACCTTGAGGATCTGCTCACGACCCCGAATGTCCGGCAGGCCAACCACCACCTGGCGGTCGAAACGGCCAGGACGCAGCAGCGCCGGGTCGAGCACGTCCGGACGGTTGGTGGCGGCGATGACGATGATGCCATCGTTCATTTCGAAGCCGTCCATCTCTACCAGCAGCTGGTTGAGGGTTTGCTCACGCTCGTCGTGACCACCGCCCATGCCGGCGCCACGGTGGCGACCAACGGCGTCGATCTCGTCGATGAAGATGATGCATGGCGCATGCTTCTTCGCCTGCTCGAACATGTCGCGCACGCGGCTGGCACCCACGCCGACGAACATCTCGACGAAGTCGGAACCGGAAATGGTGAAGAACGGAACCTTGGCTTCACCGGCAATGGCCTTGGCCAGCAGGGTCTTACCGGTACCGGGCGGGCCGACCATCAGCACACCACGCGGGATACGACCACCCAGGCGCTGGAACTTGCCCGGGTCGCGGAGGAACTCGACCAGCTCGCCAACCTCTTCCTTGGCCTCGTCGCAACCCGCAACGTCAGCCAGGGTAGTCTTGACCTGATCTTCGGACAGCAGACGCGCCTTGCTCTTGCCGAAGCTCATCGGCCCGCCCTTGCCGCCAGCACCACCTTGCATCTGGCGCATGAAGAACATGAACACGGCAATGATCACCAGGATCGGGAAGCTCGCCACCAGCAGCTGGGTCCAGATGCTCTGCTGCTCGGGCTGCTTGCCTTCGACGACCACGTGGTTGTCGACCAGGTCGCCGATCAGGCCATTGTCGGTAATGGCCGGGCGGACGGTTTTGAAGTTGTCGCCATCGGCGCGCTTGCCGGTAATGATGTAGCCGTCGACGGTCACACGCTCGACCTTGCCATCCTTGACCTGCTGGATGAAGTCGGAATAGTTGAGGGTCTGCGGCTCGTTAGGGCTGGAGAAGTTGTTCATCACCGTCACCAGGACAGCCGCGATGATCAACCACAGGATCAGATTCTTTGCCATGTCGTTCAATTCGCTACCCTCTGAGGCCGGCGCACGACGCAGCCGTGCCTCGCATGATATTCATCGCCCTAACTTACTACATTACCTACGCATCCGCAGGCACCGTCTGTAACCCTTTGTGAAAGCTAGACTACACGAAGTTCGGACAATCCAGACGGGGCAGCCAATTGGAAATAACTATCGGCTACCCCGCAACACGCCTCATGCCCCTTTGAAGCCCTTGGCCAGCAGGTACTGTTCACGGGAGCGATCCCGCGACGACGACGGCTTGCGCATCTGCACCTTGTCGAACTTGCTGCGCACGTCCTTGAGGTATACATCGAAGCCTTCGCCCTGGAAGATCTTGATCAGGAAATCGCCACCGGGCTTGAGCACGCGGGTCGCCAGATCGAGAGCCAGCTCGCAGAGGAACATGGCACGCGGCATGTCCACCGCAGGCGTACCACTCATATTGGGGGCCATGTCGGAAATCACAAGGTCTACGTGCGAATCGCCGACAGCCTGGAGAATCTGCTGCAGCACTTCGTCCTGGGTAAAGTCGCCCTGAATGAAGGTCACGTCGGGGATCGAGTCCATTTCCAGGATGTCGGAAGCAATCAGCCGCCCCTGGCCACCAATCAGACGACTGGTCACCTGCGACCAGCCTCCCGGGGCCGCGCCCAGGTCGATCACACTCATGCCTGGACGGATGAGGCGGTCCTTTTCCTGGATCTCCAGCAGCTTGTAGCTCGCACGCGAGCGGTAGCCGTCCTTCTGCGCCTGCTTCACAAAAGGATCGTTGAAATGTTCTCGCAGCCAGTTGGCGCTGCTTTTGGAACGTTGTACCACGGGGCACCTCGATGATATGCGTCGTGATTGACTGGGCGGAGCCGGTGGCCCTCGGGTAAAATGCCCGTCAATTTTACAGAATCAGACGGAAAGGGTCAGATTATGCCGCTCAATAACGAGCAGAAGAAGCAATACAAGTCCATTGGTCATGACCTGAAGCCGGTCCTGATCGTTGCTGGCAACGGTTTGAATGAAGGCGTCATCGGCGAACTGGAGCGTGCGCTCACCGACCATGAGCTGATCAAGGTCGAGATTCGCTCGGAAGATCGCGAAGAACGTGCCGCCACCATTGCCGAATTGTGCAAGGCCGGCCGCGCCGAGCTGGTGCAGACCATCGGCAAGAAGGCGCTGATCTACCGCAAGAATCCGCAGCCGAACAAGCAGCTGTCGAACATCCACCGTTACAAGTAACGGCCTTGTGGGAACCCTGTGGGAGCCGGCTTGCCGGCGATGAAGGCACCGCGGTACCTGGCACCGGCCATGCCGGTGATCGCCGGCAAGCCGGCTCCCACAACGGCACCCTGCAGCTCGATCAGTGGCGCGCCTTGCGCACCCTGACCGGGACCGGCTGGGCCACCAGCACGATGCCGGAGAAGCCCAGCACCAGGAAGCAGAACATCTGCCAGCGCTCGCCGACCGAGATGCCGTAGCGCAAGGTGTAGTACCCCACGCAGGCACCGAAGCCGAGCAACAGCATCTGGCCACGGAACTGCCGCCACCAGGCCGACAGGCCGTCGACCCTCGCCAGCACTGCAAGCTGCGTGAGCAGCCCAAGCAACGCCACGCCAATCAACCAGCGGTCGATCTGCCCGGCGACGTCCTGTACCAGCAAGGGCGCCAGGCCACTGACCTTGAGCGCCGGCACCAACCCGACATGGAACACCCACAGGCCACCGACCCAGAACACCTGGGCCAGTTGCCAGAGGATCCCCTCGAGGGATGGCGCCCGCAGGCGCCGGTCAGATGTGCTTGACTTCGACAATCTCGTACTCGACCGTGCCACTCGGCGTCTTGACGACGACGGTATCACCTTCTTCCTTGCCGATGATGGCACGGGCAATCGGCGCACCGCTCGAGAGCTTGCCCTGCTTCACGTCGGCTTCATCCTCGCCGACGATCTGGTAGGTCACCTCGTCATCGGTTTCGGTATTGGCCAGCACCACGGTGGTGCCGAAGATTACCTTGCCGGTGTGAGGGATAGTGGTCACATCGATCACTACCGAGTTCTGCAGACGGCCTTCGATATCACGGATACGTGCCTCGACCATGCCCTGCTCCTCACGGGCAGCATGGTATTCGGCGTTCTCCTTGAGGTCGCCCAGCTCGCGTGCTTCACCGATCGCCTGGCTCAGGCGCGGGCGCTCGGTCTTGCTCAGGAACAGGTGCTCCTCTTCCAGGGCGCGAGCGCCCTGGACGGTCATCGGGTATTTGGTAATGCTCATGCTTTGAGTCCTGCATGCAGATCCTGCAAGCGACGAACGGTCTTTTCAGGGCCGAATTTCAGCGCTTCGCAGATGGCTTCACCCGCCGCAATGGTGGTGGTGCAGTAGATCTTGTGCTGCAACGCATTGCGACGAATCGAGTAGGAGTCGGCAATCGACTGACGACCTTCGGTGGTGTTGATGATCAGCGACACTTCGTCGTTCTTGATCATGTCGACTACGTGCGGGCGACCCTCGGTCACCTTGTTGACGCGGCGCACTTTCAGGCCGGCCGCCTCGATGACCTTGGCGGTACCTGCAGTCGCAACCACTTCAAAGCCCAGGGCGATCAGGTCGCGGGCAACGCCAGCCACTTGCGGCTTGTCGTCGTCACGCACGCTGATGAACGCGGTACCGCCGGTCGGCAGCACTTCGCTGGCACCCATCTGGGCCTTGGCGAACGCTTCACCGAAGCTGTCGCCGACACCCATGACTTCACCGGTGGATTTCATCTCAGGGCCGAGGATCGGGTCAACCCCCGGGAACTTGGCGAACGGGAAGACGGCTTCCTTGACGCTGTAGAAGTTCGGGATGATTTCCTCGGTGAAGCCCAGCTCCTTGAGGGTTTTGCCAGCCATCACGCGGGCAGCGATCATCGCCAGGGAAGTGCCGATGCACTTGGAGACGAACGGCACGGTACGCGAGGCGCGCGGGTTGACTTCGATCACGTAGATCTTGTCACCCTGCAGGGCCAGCTGAACGTTCATCAGGCCAACCACGCCCAGCTCCAGGGCCATTTTCTTGACCTGGACGCGCACTTCGTCCTGCACTTCCTTGCTCAGGGAGTACGGCGGCAGCGAGCACGCGGAGTCGCCGGAGTGAACACCGGCCTGCTCGATGTGCTGCATGATCGCGCCGATCACCACGTCGGTGCCGTCGCAGACCGCATCCACGTCCATCTCGATGGCGCAGTTGAGGAAGTGGTCGAGCAGCACCGGGCTGTCGTTGGAAACCTGCACCGCTTCGCGTAGGTAGCGCTTGAGCTCGTCCAGTTCGTAGACGATTTCCATGGCACGACCACCCAGTACATAGGATGGGCGAACGACCAGCGGGTAACCGATGCCGCCAGCGGCACGGATGGCTTCCTCTTCGCTGCGCACGGTGGCATTTGGCGGCTGCAGCAGGTTCAGGCGCTGAACCATCTGCTGGAAACGCTCGCGGTCTTCGGCGCGGTCGATGGCGTCAGGGCTGGTACCGATGATCGGCACGCCCGCCTCTTCCAGGGCGCGAGCCAGTTTCAGCGGGGTCTGGCCACCGTAGTGGACGATCACGCCTTTCGGCTTCTCGACGCGGCAGACTTCCAGCACGTCTTCCAGCGTCAACGGCTCGAAGTACAGGCGGTCAGAAGTGTCGTAATCGGTGGATACGGTTTCCGGGTTGCAGTTGACCATGATGGTCTCGTAACCGTCTTCACGCAGCGCCAGGGCCGCGTGCACGCAGCAGTAGTCGAACTCGATGCCTTGGCCGATACGGTTCGGGCCGCCACCCAGGATCATGATCTTGTCGCGGGTCGACGGGTTGGCCTCGCACTCTTCCTCGTAGGTCGAGTACAGGTAGGCGGTGTCGGTGGCGAACTCGGCGGCGCAGGTGTCGACGCGCTTGTACACCGGGAACACTTCCAGCTTGTGGCGGTGACGACGCAGGTTCTTGTCGGTGATACCGAGCAGCTTGGCCAGGCGCTGGTCCGAGAAGCCCTTGCGCTTGAGGCGCAGCATGTAGTCCTTGTCGATCGCCGACAGGGCCAGGGTCTTGACCTTCTCTTCTTCCTTGATCAGATCTTCCATCTGAACCAGGAACCACATGTCGATGCCGGTCAGGGCGAAGATCTCTTCGCAGGTCATGCCCGAACGCATGGCGTCGGCCACGTACCAGATACGCTCGGCGCCCGGCACGGTCAGCTCGCGCTTGAGGATGCCGGCAGCTTCAGGGCTGGCCAGGTCGACTTTCGGGTCGAGACCGCAGGCGCCGACTTCCAGGCCGCGCAGGGCTTTCTGCAGGGATTCCTGGAAGGTACGGCCGATGGCCATGACTTCACCCACGGATTTCATCTGGGTGGTCAGGCGGGCGTCGGCTTTCGGGAATTTCTCGAAGGCGAAGCGTGGCAGCTTGGTGACGACGTAGTCGATCGACGGCTCGAAGGAGGCTGGGGTACGGCCGCCGGTGATGTCGTTCTGCAGTTCGTCGAGGGTGTAACCAATGGCCAGCTTGGCGGCGATCTTGGCGATCGGGAAGCCGGTAGCCTTGGATGCCAGGGCCGAGGAACGCGAAACGCGCGGGTTCATCTCGATCACGACCATGCGGCCAGTGTTCGGGCAGATACCGAACTGCACGTTGGAACCACCGGTTTCGACACCGATTTCACGCAGCACCGCCAGCGAGGCGTTGCGCATGATCTGGTATTCCTTGTCGGTCAGGGTCTGTGCCGGCGCAACGGTGATCGAGTCACCGGTGTGCACGCCCATCGGGTCGAAGTTCTCGATGGAGCAGACGATGATGCAGTTGTCCTTCTTGTCGCGGACCACCTCCATCTCGTATTCCTTCCAGCCGATCAGTGATTCGTCGATCAGCAGCTCCTTGGTCGGCGACAGGTCCAGACCACGGGTGCAGATTTCCTCGAACTCTTCACGGTTGTAGGCGATACCACCGCCAGTGCCGCCCATGGTGAACGATGGACGGATGATGCAGGGGAAGCCGAGCTTCTCGAGGACCGCATTGGCCTCTTCCATGCTGTGGGCGATACCGGAACGCGGGCACTCCAGGCCGATGTCCTTCATGGCCTTGTCGAACCGCGAACGGTCTTCGGCCTTGTCGATGGTGTCGGCGTTGGCACCGATCATCTCTACGCCGAACTTCTCCAGAACGCCGTGGCGCTCCAGGTCCAGGGCACAGTTCAGTGCGGTCTGGCCACCCATGGTCGGCAATACGGCGTCAGGGCGCTCTTTCTCGATGATCTTGGCCACCGACTGCCACTTGATCGGCTCGATGTAGGTGGCGTCGGCCATGGCCGGGTCGGTCATGATGGTGGCCGGGTTGGAGTTCACCAGGATGACGCGAAAACCTTCCTCGCGCAGGGCTTTGCAGGCCTGGGCGCCGGAGTAGTCGAATTCGCAGGCCTGGCCGATCACGATCGGGCCAGCGCCGAGAATCAGGATGCTTTTGATGTCTGTACGTTTTGGCATGGTTGTCACTCAAATCCGCGGGTCAGTCGGCAAGCCGTCTTGAACAATCTGGGTCAGGCGCTTCCGGGCGCGGCATACGCCGGCCCGGGGCCTTGATGCAGGATGCTCAGCGGCGCTTGGCCATGGCATCGGTGAAACGATCGAACAGTGGCGCGACGTCGGTCGGGCCTGGGCTCGCTTCAGGGTGGCCCTGGAAGCTGAACGCGCTCTTGTCGGTGCGCTCGATGCCCTGCAGGGTACCGTCGAACAGCGACTTGTGGATGGCGCGGACATTGCCCGGCAGGGTAGCTTCGTCGACGGCGAAGCCGTGGTTCTGGCTGGTGATCATGACCACGCCGGTGTCCAGGTCCTGGACCGGGTGGTTGGCACCGTGGTGACCGTGACCCATCTTCACGGTCTTGGCGCCGGAAGCCAGGGCCAGCAGCTGGTGGCCGAGGCAGATGCCGAATACCGGGATCTCGGTTTCAAGGATTTCCTTGATGGCCTGGATCGCGTAGTCGCATGGCTCGGGATCGCCAGGGCCGTTGGACAGGAACACGCCATCGGGGTTGAGGGCGAGCACTTCGCTGGCCGGGGTCTGGGCAGGCACCACGGTCACGCGGCAGCCACGGGCGACCAGCATGCGCAGGATGTTCAGCTTGACGCCGTAGTCGAAGGCGACCACGTGGTACGGCAGGTCGGCAGCTTCGATGGTCGGGTGGCTGTCGGTCTTCAGTTCCCAAACGCTGGAGCGCCATTCGTAGCGTTCCTTGGTGGAAACGACCTTGGCCAGGTCCATGCCCTTCAGGCCTGGGAAACCGCGGGCGGCGGCGATGGCGGCTTCTTCGCTGATGTTGTCGCCGGCGAGGATGCAACCGTTCTGGGCGCCCTTTTCACGCAGGATACGGGTCAGGCGACGGGTGTCGATGCCGGCGATGGCGACGACGTTGTTGGCCTTGAGGTACTCAGGCAGCGACTGGGTGTTGCGCCAGTTGCTGGCCAGCAGCGGCAGGTCACGGATGACCAGGCCAGCGGACCAGACACGGTTCGACTCGGCGTCTTCCGGCGTGGTGCCGGTGTTGCCGATGTGCGGGTAGGTCAGGGTAACGATTTGCTGCGCGTAGGAAGGGTCTGTAAGGATTTCCTGGTAGCCGGTCATAGCGGTGTTGAATACCACCTCACCAACGGTCTGACCGTCGGCACCAATGGCTTCACCGCGAAAAATACTGCCGTCGGCAAGGGCGAGTATGGCTGGCTTTGTCAAGAAGACCTCCCGTAAATCAAGCATGAAAGGGCGATCGCAGGTTGCAAAAAAGCGGAGTGACGTATGGACACGTCACCCCGCTTTCATGTGCTGAATTCAATTCGCTGCGCGCTTTTAGTGGACACACTAAAGCTGTAGCTTACAGAAAAGTGCGTTTTGGGTCTACCGTAGATGTGTCTCTAAAACACATGAATGCGACAAGGGGTGCTTTGCACCCCCTTACCTGTGGGAGCCGGCTTGCCGGCGATGGGGCCACAAGGATCAGCGCAGCTCCAGCACATCCTGCATGTCATACAGGCCAGGCTCGCGACCATCGAGCCACAGCGCCGCACGGACGGCACCCTTGGCAAAGGTCATGCGACTGGAAGCCTTGTGGGTGATTTCCAGGCGCTCACCCTCGGCGGCGAACAGCACGGTGTGATCACCGACCACATCGCCGGCACGCACGGTAGCAAAGCCGATGGTCTTGCGATCACGCGCGCCGGTCTGGCCTTCACGGCCATACACCGCCACTTCCTGCAGATCACGCCCCAAGGCATTGGCAACCACTTCGCCCATGCGCAGCGCGGTACCTGACGGCGCATCGACCTTGTGCCGGTGGTGCGCCTCGATGATCTCGATATCGACATCATCACCCAGCACCCGCGCCGCCATGTCCAGCAGCTTCAGGCTGAGGTTGACGCCAACGCTGAAGTTGGCGGCGAAGACGATCGGGATTTCCTTGCCCGCTTCGACCAGCTGCTGCTTTTCTTCCGACGTGAAGCCGGTTGTACCGATCACCATCGCCTTGCCTGCCTTGCGACAGAAGGCCAGGTTCTTCAGGGTTACCGAAGGATGGGTGAAGTCGATCAGCACATCGAACTCGTCGGCGACCTTGGTCAGGTCATCGGAGATCGGTACACCGATACGGCCCAGGGCCGCCAGCTCGCCTGCATCGGCGCCGACCAGCGAGCTGTCGGGGCGATCGACCGCGGCGGTCAAGCCGGCCTGCGGTGCCTGTTGCTGCACGGCCTCGACGAGGGTCTTGCCCATCCGCCCAGCCGCGCCCATCACTGCAATACGTCGCATAGCCATTTCCTTGTCAGAGATCGCCGAAGAAGCGCTTCACGCCATCGAACCAGCCGCTGGCCTTGGGCGAGTGAGAGCTGTCGCCCTCCAGCGAGTCACGCAGCTCTTCGAGCAGCTCGCGCTGACGGCGGCTGAGGTTGACCGGCGTTTCCACCGCCACACGGCACAACAGGTCACCTGCCCCACCACCACGCACCGGCGCCACACCCTTGCCACGCAGGCGGAACTGCTTGCCGGTCTGGGTGCCTTCGGGAATCTTCAGTTTCACACGACCATCGAGGGTCGGCACTTCCAGCTCGCCGCCCAGGGCGGCATCGGTATAGCTGATCGGCACTTCGCAGTAGAGGTGCTTGCCGTCGCGCTGGAAGATCTCGTGCTCGCGCACATTAATCACCACGTACAGGTCACCGGTCGGCCCGCCATGGGTGCCCGCCTCGCCTTCGCCCGACAGGCGAATGCGGTCGCCGGTATCGACGCCAGCCGGTACCTTGACCGACAGGGTCTTGTATTCCTCGACACGGCCCTCGCCGTGGCACGAACCGCAAGGGTCGGTGATGATCTTGCCCTGGCCATGGCAGCGCGGGCAGGTCTGCTGCACCGAGAAGAAGCCCTGCTGCATGCGCACCTGGCCGATACCACCACAGGTCGGACAGGTGGCCGGGGTCGAACCTTTCTTGGCGCCGGAACCGTCGCAAGGCTTGCAGTTGACCAGCGTGGGAACGCGGATATTGACCGTGGTGCCACGCACCGCTTCTTCCAGGTTCAGCTCCAGGGTGTAGCGCAGGTCGCTGCCGCGCTGAGCGCCGCCACGCGAGCCGCCGCGGCCGCCACCAAAGAAGTCGCTGAAGACATCACCGAAGATGTCGGAGAAGTTGGCGCCGCCGAAGCCGGCACCCCCGCCACCCATGCTCGGGTCGACGCCGGCATGACCGTACTGGTCGTATGCCGCGCGCTTGCTCGCATCGGACAGCACTTCGTAGGCCTCGTTGGCCTCCTTGAACTGCTCTTCCGACTCCTTGTCACCCGGGTTGCGGTCAGGGTGGAACTTCATCGCCAGACGGCGATAGGCCTTTTTGAGATCACCTTCACTGGCGCCACGTTCGACACCCAGGACCTCATAATAATCACGCTTTGCCATAGGTCATTTGCACTCTTGAGGGCGTTCGGCATACCTCTGCGCTATGCGCTGTGCCGCAGCACCTGCCGCCCCGAAGGCTTTGACAGATGCTGTAAAAATTCTCGTATTCCAGACACACCAACGCGGGAGCAAGCCCCCGCGCGGCGACATCCTACCAGTTCACCGCCAAACGGCGGTGAACTGGCCGACAACATGCAACGATTACTTCTTGTCGTCGCCTTTTACTTCTTCGAACTCGGCGTCAACCACGTCGTCGCGCTTGGCTTCCGGCTCGGCCTGCTGCGCGCCGCCCTGAGGCTGTTCAGCCGACTGCTCGGCGTACATCTTCTGGGCAACCGGAGCGGAGACCTTGGACAGCTCCTCGACCTTGGCGTCGATGGCAGCCTTGTCGTCGCCTTTGACAGCGGCTTCCAGGGCAACCACGGCCGCTTCGATCGCAGTCTTCTCTTCGGCAGTGACCTTGTCACCGGCGTCAGCGACCATCTTGCGGGTCGAGTGAACCAGTGCGTCGCCCTGGTTACGGGCAGCGGCCAGCTCTTCGAACTTGCGGTCTTCCTCGGCATTGGCCTCGGCGTCACGCACCATGCGCTCGATCTCTTCGTCCGACAGGCCGGAGTTGGCCTTGATCACGATCGACTGGGTCTTGCCAGTGGCCTTGTCTTTCGCACCCACGTGCAGGATGCCGTTGGCGTCGATGTCGAAGGTCACTTCGATCTGTGGAACGCCACGTGGTGCTGGCGGAATGTCAGCCAGGTCGAACTTGCCCAGCGACTTGTTCTGCGCAGCCTGCTTGCGCTCACCCTGCAGCACGTGAATGGTCACGGCGCCCTGGTTGTCATCGGCAGTCGAGAACACCTGCGACTTCTTGGTCGGGATGGTGGTGTTCTTCTCGATCAGCGCGGTCATCACGCCACCCATGGTTTCGATACCCAGGGTCAGCGGGCTGACGTCCAGCAGCAGTACGTCCTTCACGTCACCGGCCAGTACCGCACCCTGGATGGCAGCACCCATGGCGACCGCTTCGTCCGGGTTGACGTCTTTACGTGCTTCCTTGCCGAAGAAGTCGGCAACTTCTTTCTGCACCAGCGGCATACGGGTCTGACCGCCGACCAGGATCACGTCGTCGATCTTGCTGGCGTCGATGCCAGCGTCTTTCAGGGCGATGCGGCAAGGCTCGATGGTGCGCTTGACCAGGTCTTCGACCAGCGATTCCAGCTTGGCGCGGGAGATCTTCACGTTCAGGTGCTTGGGACCGGTGGCATCTGCAGTGATGTAGGGCAGGTTGACATCGGTCGACTGAGCGGAGGACAGCTCGATCTTGGCTTTTTCAGCGGCTTCTTTCAGACGCTGCAGGGCCAGAGGATCGTTCTTCAGGTCCATGCCCGACTCTTTCTTGAACTCGTCGACGAGGTAGTCGATCAGGCGCATGTCGAAGTCTTCGCCACCCAGGAAGGTGTCGCCGTTGGTGGCCAGTACTTCGAACTGGTGCTCACCGTCGACTTCGGCGATTTCGATGACCGATACGTCGAAGGTACCACCACCCAGGTCATAGACGATGACAGTGTGGTCGCCCTTGGCCTTGTCCATGCCGTAAGCCAGCGCAGCGGCGGTCGGCTCGTTGATGATGCGCTTCACGTCCAGACCTGCGATGCGACCGGCATCCTTGGTGGCCTGACGCTGGCTGTCGTTGAAGTACGCCGGAACGGTGATGACCGCTTCGGTGACAGGCTCGCCGAGGTAGTCTTCGGCGGTCTTCTTCATTTTCTTCAGGACTTCGGCACTGATCTGTGGCGGCGCCATGTCCTTGCCGCTGGCCTGTACCCAGGCATCGCCATTGCTTGCCTTGACGATCTTGTACGGCACCAGTTTGATGTCTTTCTGCACGACATCTTCTTCGAAGCGGCGGCCAATCAGGCGCTTCACTGCGAACAGGGTGTTGTGCGGGTTGGTGACAGCCTGACGCTTGGCCGACTGACCTACCAGGATTTCGCCGTCGTTGGCGTAGGCCACGATCGAAGGGGTAGTACGCGCGCCTTCGGCGTTTTCGATGACCTTGACGTTACCGTTTTCCAGAATGGAGACGCACGAGTTGGTGGTCCCCAGGTCGATACCGATGATTTTGCCCATGTTTACTCTCCCGAAACTTGAATTTGGTAGCAGCGACTAATTTGGCCAACTGCGGAAATACTTGAAGGCTTGACACCTAGATGGGGATGCCCCGTTGGATTTCAAGCCTTCTCATCGATCGAAGGTTGCGGGGCGGCTGGTGCCTTGCTGACCACCACCATGGCGGGGCGCAGCAGGCGGCCGTTGAGCAGGTAACCTTTCTGGAACACGTTGAGCACGCTGTTCGGCTCGACCTCGGCGTTTTCCTGCATGGCCATCGCCTGGTGGTGCTCAGGGTTGAACGGCTGGCCGTGCGGGTCGATGGCTTCGAGGTTGTAGCGCTTGAGGGTGTCCTGGAACATCTTCAGGGTCAGCTCGACACCTTCGCGCGTGTTCTTGACCTGTTCGTCCTCAGGGTTGAGGTGCGCCAGGGCCATTTCCAGGCTGTCGATCACCGGCAGCAGGTCGCCAGAGAACTTCTCGAGGGCGAACTTGCGCGCCTTGTCGACCTCCTGTTCCGCGCGACGAATGCTGTTCTGCGCTTCTGCAGCGACACGCAGGGACTGATCCTTGGCGGCGGCCAGCTGCTCCTCGAGCTCCTGAACGCGGGCGCCGTTATCCACTGCAGCGGCCTCTTCGGCATTAAGGTCTTTCTCGTTCAGCTGTTCGTCAGCCATGGGGTCTCTCCTCCGCAATTTCTGTTGTACGAGCAAAGCTCGCCGTGTCTGCCGGCTATATGGGGCCGGAAAAACCAGCTTCAAGGGGCAATCGGCTTTTCCGGGCACGCGCAGAATCCGCCGAGGGGCATTGGCAGCGTCGAAAAAAGTACTGTATAAATAACCAGACTTGATCTTCGGGAGCCGCCCCCATGCTGGTGCACCTGTCCATTCACAACTACGCCATCGTCGAACACCTCGATCTCGAGCTTGCCCGCGGCATGTCGGTCATCACCGGCGAGACCGGCGCCGGCAAATCGATCATGCTCGACGCCCTCGGCCTGGCCCTGGGCGATCGCGCCGACAGCGGCGTGGTGCGTCCCGGCGCCGACAAGGCGGACATCCTCGCCACCTTCGACCTGGTGGACATTCCCGAAGCGCACAGCTGGCTCGCCGAACGCGACCTGGACAACGACGGGCCGTGCATCCTGCGCCGCGTCATCACCGCCGAGGGGCGCAGCCGCGGCTATATCAATGGCACGCCCTGCCCCCTGGGCGACCTGAAGGCGCTCGGCGAGCTGCTGATCGACATCCACAGCCAGCACGAGCACCAGTCGCTGCTCAAGACCGACACCCACCGCCGCCTGCTCGACGAATATGCCGGCGCCGTCGATCTCTCCCGCCAGGTGCAACTGGCGGCCAAGCGCTGGAACCAGACCCGGCTGGAGCTGGAGCGGCTGTCCAACTCCGGTGACGAACAGCGCGCCCGCCACCAACTGCTCAGCTATCAACTCGAAGAGCTGGACAACCTCGGCCTGGGCGAGAACGAACTGGAGCAGCTGGAGCAGGAGCACAAGAACCTGACCAACGCCGAGGCCCTGTTCGGCATCTGCCGCCAGGTCATCGACCAGTGCAGCGAGAGCGATTCGGGCAATGTGCTCAGCGCCCTCACCTCCAGCCTCAACCGCCTGGGCGCCGCGGCCAATTCACCCAAGGCACTGGGCGAGGCAGCCAACCTGATCGCCAGCGCACAGATCCAGATAGAAGAAGCAGTGGGCGAACTCAACCGCTTCCTCGACAATTTCGATGCCGACCCGATGCGCCTGCAAGCCCTCGAGGAGCGCCTCGACACCATCTATACCCTGGCGCGCAAGCACCGCGTGCACCCGACCGAGTTGCCGCATCTGCAACAGCGATTGATGGAAGAGCTGGAGGGCCTGAACGCCAGTGACGAGTCGATCGAACGCCTGGGTGAAGAGCTGGCAGCCTTTGCCCATCACTACCAGGAAAGGGCCATCGAGCTGAGTGCCTTGCGCCAGCAGGCCGCACAGCAACTGGCGATTGCCGTCGAACAGGAAATCCAGCGACTGGGCATGCCTGGCGGGCGCTTCTGCATCGAACTCACGCCCAACGAAGCCAGCGACCTTTCTCCCCATGGCTTGGAACAGATCGAGCTGCTGGTCAGCGCCAACCCCGGGCAACCACTCAAGGGCCTGGCAAAGGTGGCTTCGGGTGGCGAACTGTCACGTATCAGCCTGGCGATCCAGGTCATCACCGCACAAACCTCGCGCATTCCGACCCTGGTGTTCGACGAGGTCGATGTCGGCATCGGCGGCCCGACCGCCGAGATCGTCGGGCAATTGCTGCGCCGGCTGGGCGAGCGCGGCCAGGTGCTGACCGTGACCCACCTGCCACAGGTGGCGGCACAGGGGCATCACCACCTGTTCGTGCACAAGGTGCGCAACAGTGATACCACGCATACCGCAGTGGCCAGCCTGGGCAAGCGGGAGCGGGTCGAGGAAGTGGCGCGCATGCTTGGCGGTATCGACTTGACCAAGGAATCGCTGGCCCATGCGCGCAAGATGGTGGTGTCCGGCAAGGCTTGAGGCTGCCTGCACTGATCCTCCTCCACCGCCCTCACGCTTAGCGCTGTACCTGTAGGAGCCGGCTTGCCGGCGATGAGGCCAGCAAAACCACCCCACATTTCCAGCCAAACCCAGAAAGCACAAAGGCGACCTAGGGTCGCCTTCGCTATTCATAACGATCTAAATCGTTACTTTTTCTTACGCACATACAGGACCAGGTTATGGTCCACCAGCTCGTAGCCATGCTCGGCCACGATCTCCCTCTGACGCCGCTCGATTTCGGCATCCATGAATTCGATCACTTCACTGGTCTCCACGTTGACCATATGGTCGTGGTGACCGCCGTCAGCCAGCTCGAACACCGCGTGACCGCCGTCGAAGTTGTGCCGTACTACCAGGCCCGCTGCTTCGAACTGGGTCAGTACGCGATAGACGGTTGCCAGACCGACGTCCTCGCCAGCCTCCATCAGCGCCTTGTAGACATCCTCGGCACTCATGTGACGTTGCTCGGTCGAATCGAGCATCTGAAGGATCTTGACTCGAGGCAGTGTCACCTTGAGACCGGCTTTGCGCAATTCGCTATTTTCAACCATGGTCAGCTTTCTCGCCGATGCTGCTTCGCAGCTTCTCTTAATACGGGTATGATCGGGGTTTACGTTGTCCAGCCAAGATAGTGGAAGTCGCCCACCGATGCAAAACACCAAGCTCTTGCTAAACAGCCTCGCCCTCGCGGGACTGCTCGCACTCGCCGGTTGCTCGTTTCCCGGGGTTTACAAAATCGACATCCAGCAGGGCAATGTCGTTACGCAAGACATGATAGACCAATTGCGCCCGGGAATGACCCGACGGCAAGTAAGGTTTATCATGGGCAATCCGCTCATTCAGGATACGTTCAACACCAACCGCTGGGACTACCTGTACAGTCTGCAGCCTGGTGGCGGCCAACGCCAGCAGGAACGCATGAGCATCTTCTTCAACGACAACGACCAACTGGCCAGTCTGTCGGGTGACTTCATGCCAGGTGTCAGCAAGGATCAGGAAATCCTTGGTGGCAGCAGCGACACCACGGTCAGCCCGGCGACGCCGTCCGAGCAGCCAGTGCCGCAGCCAGCGCAGAAGCAACCAGAAGAGAAACCTGCCAAGCCAGGTTCGGTGGAAGAAAGCATCCAGCGCGAAATCGACACCATCGAGACCACCCCGGTGCCGACTCCCGCCCCGCTGGAAACCTCGCCGCAGTAAATGCAGGCGACATGAAAAAGCCCGGACCAGTCCGGGCTTTTTTGTGCGCGTCTTTCAGCGACGATCAGGTATTGAGCTGCTTGGCCCGTTGGCAGAACGCATCCACCAGGGTATTGGCCGCCTGGTTGAACAGCGGCCCCAGGGTCGCCCGCACGATGGGGCCGGCGTAATCGAAGGACAGATCCAGACTGATCTTGCAGGCCTTTTCACCCAGCGGCTTGAACACCCACAGACCGTGCAACTGGGTGAACGGCCCCTCTTCAAGGTTCATCTCGATGGACTGCCCCGGCACCAGCACATTGCGCGTGACGAATTGCTGGCTCATGCCGCCCTTGGCCACCTCCAGCTTGGCACGCATGTGCGTGTCGCTGGCCTCGATCACTGTCGAGGCCGAGCACCAGGGCAGAAATTGCGGGTAGCTGGCCACATCGTTGACCAGATCGTAAAGCGCCTGGGCGGGGTACGGCAGCAGGGCGGAGCGTTGAATATGGGTAGTCATCCAGGCGTCACTTCCAAGGCTGGGTGGCGGCGCTTCGCAGCGTGCCGAAAACAGGTTCTGTGCATACGACAGGGTCTGTATTGTCCGGTATTCATTGCAGTGGCTCAAGCTCACCTAAATCCCGTAGCCGACGACGCAGTGACTTGCCTATAATGCCGCCCCTATGGCTAAGCAAAAGAAACATCCGACCGGGACCATCGCGCAAAACAAGAAAGCGCGACACGATTACTTCATCGAACACAAGTTCGAGGCCGGGCTGGTCCTGTCCGGTTGGGAAGTAAAGAGCCTGCGGGCCGGCAAGGCGCACCTGACCGACAGCTACGTGCTGCTCAAGGATGGCGAAGCCTGGCTGTTCGGCAGCCACATCACCCCGCTGACCGCCGCCAGCACCCACGTCATCGCCGACCCTACCCGCACTCGCAAGCTGCTGCTGAACAAGCGTGAGCTGGAGCGCGTGGAGGCTGCGGTGGCGCAGAAGGGCTACACCTGCGTGGCCCTGGCGCTGTACTGGAGCAAGCACTTGATCAAGTGCGAGATCGCACTGGGCAAGGGCAAGAAGGAATTCGACAAGCGCGACACCATGCGCGAGCGCGATTCCAACCGCGAGCTGCAGCGTGCAGTGCGCAACAAGGGCAAGGAAGAGTAAGACTTCCTTGGCCTGGACCGGCCTCATCGCCGGCGCAGATCACCGCCCGCTGCGCCGCTCCGCCCGCGCCACCCGCTGCGCCTCGTCCTGGGCCTCTTCCAGCACTTCCTGCACATACAGAATGTGCCGGCTGGACACCTCTCGCGCATCCTCTGCCCTGCCCTCGACAATCGCCTGGTACAACTCGCGGTGCTGATCGATCAGCATGTCGCGCGTCTCGCTACGCTGCTGGTACATGCCGCCAATGTTGGTCACCACGTTGCGCTTGAGCAGGTCGAACAATCCACGAATGGTATGCAGCAGCACGGCATTGTGGCTGGCCTCGGCAATCGCCAGGTGAAAGCGCGCATCCGCCGCCCCCTCTTCTGCACGGGTCACCTCATCTACCCGGGCATAGCAGTCCTGCAAGGTATCGAACGCCGCTTTCAGCCGAACGCGATCAGGCTCGGTAGCGCGCTGGGCCGCGTAATACGCGCAGGACGCCTCTAGCGTATGGCGAAACTCCAGCAGATCCCGCTGCGCCTCGGCGCTGTGCTCGAGCAACTGCAACAGCGGGTCACTGAAGGTCGACCCCAGCGACTCGGCCACGTAGTTGCCGCCACCTTGGCGACTGACCAGCAAGCCCTTGGCCACCAGCTTCTGAATCGCCTCACGCAGTGACGGGCGCGACACGCCGAACTGCTCGGCTAGAACGCGCTCGGCCGGCAGCCGCTGCCCGGAGGTCAGCGTGCCTTCGAGAATCATCCCTTCCAACCGATCGACGATGTCGTCGGACAGGCGCCGTTGGCGGACCTGATCAAAAACCATCACATGCTCTCCACAAACCCCCGGCAGATTTCAGGGGGCGCTCATTCTCGCCGATCCAGCCCGCGCCAGCACCCATCAGCCAAGGATTTTCCCTGCTGATCAACCGGCCATTCATCAGTTCAGGAGCAAAGTTTCGCGCGGGACAAATTGACACACCCACGACAGCGCTTTTAACCTAGCGACCAGCCATTGTAAATTGGTCTTACCAATTATCCAATGCCAGTGCGAACACCAACAACAATTAGGGGTCACCCCATATGCAAACCTGGCAACAACTCTATACCCCGCTTGGTAGTCTTGGCCTGTCCGCACTGGCGGCGGTCATCCCTATCGTGTTCTTCTTCCTCGCCCTCGCCGTGTTCCGCCTCAAGGGCCACGTCGCCGGCAGCATCACCCTGGCCCTGTCGATCCTGGTGGCGATCTTCGCCTTCCAGATGCCTGTCGACATGGCCCTCGCCGCAGCGGGCTACGGCTTCCTCTACGGCCTCTGGCCAATTGCCTGGATCATCGTTGCCGCGGTGTTCCTGTACAAACTCACGGTCAAGAGCGGCCAGTTCGAAGTGATCCGCAGCTCGGTGCTGTCGATCACCGACGACCAGCGCCTGCAGGTGCTGTTGATCGGCTTCTGCTTCGGTGCCTTCCTCGAAGGCGCGGCCGGCTTCGGTGCCCCGGTGGCCATCACCGCTGCGCTGCTGGTGGGCCTGGGCTTCAACCCGCTGTATGCCGCCGGCCTGTGCCTGATCGCCAACACCGCCCCCGTGGCCTTCGGTGCCCTGGGCATCCCGATCATCGTGGCCGGCCAGGTCACCGGCATCGACGCCTTCCACATCGGCGCCATGACCGGTCGCCAGCTGCCGCTGCTGTCGCTGTTCGTGCCGTTCTGGCTGGTGTTCATGATGGACGGCCTGCGCGGCGTCAAGGAAACCTGGCCTGCCGCCCTGGTCGCCGGCCTGAGCTTCGCCGTGACCCAGTACTTCACCTCCAACTTCATCGGCCCGGAACTGCCGGACATCACCTCGGCTCTGGCCAGCCTGATCTGCCTCACCCTGTTCCTCAAGGTCTGGCAGCCCAAGCGTTCGTTCGCCCAGGCCAAGGGCAGCGTCGGCGCCGCCGTCGTGCAACCGAGTGGCAGCCAGCCGACCCCGTACAGCTTCGGCGAGATCTTCAAGGCCTGGTCGCCGTTCCTGATCCTCACCGTGCTGGTCACCATCTGGACCCTGAAACCGTTCAAGGCGGCCTTCGCCCCGGGCGGCGCGATGTACAACTTCGTGTTCAACTTCGCCATCCCGCACCTTGACCAGCTGGTGATCAAGACCGCCCCGATCGTCACCGCGCCGACCGCCATGCCAGCGGTGTTCAAGCTCGACCCGATCTCCGCCACCGGCACGGCGATCTTCCTTTCCGCGCTGATTTCCATGATGGTGCTGAAGATCAACTTCAAAACTGGTCTGACCACTTTCAAGGAGACCTTCTGGGAGCTGCGCTGGCCGATCCTGTCGATCGGCATGGTGCTGGCCTTCGCCTTCGTCACCAACTACTCGGGCATGTCCTCGACCATGGCCCTGGTCCTGGCCGGTACCGGCGCCGCGTTCCCGTTCTTCTCGCCGTTCCTCGGCTGGCTGGGTGTGTTCCTGACAGGCTCGGACACCTCGTCCAACGCCTTGTTCAGCTCGTTGCAAGCCACTACCGCGCACCAGATCGGGGTCAACGACACCCTGCTGGTGGCGGCCAACACCAGCGGCGGCGTGACCGGCAAGATGATCTCGCCGCAGTCCATCGCCGTGGCTTGCGCGGCCACAGGCCTGGTCGGCAAGGAATCCGACCTGTTCCGCTTCACCGTCAAGCACAGCCTGTTCTTCGCCACCATCGTCGGCCTGATCACCCTGATCCAGGCCTATTGGCTGACCGGCATGCTGGTTCATCACTAAAGTGAAAGGGGCCGGGCGCCATTGCGCGCCCGGCATCTCCTTCAACCCACGCTGCGAGAATCCATGATCATTTCCGCCTCCACCGACTATCGCGCCGCGGCCCAACGCAAGCTGCCCCCGTTCCTCTTCCACTACGCCGACGGCGGTGCCTACGCCGAGCACACCCTGCGCCACAACGTCTCGGATCTGGCCAGCATCGCCCTGCGCCAGCGCGTGCTGAAGAACATGTCCGAGCTCAGCCTGGAAACCAAGCTGTTCGACGAAACCCTGAGCATGCCCGTGGCCCTGGCCCCGGTCGGCCTCACTGGCATGTACGCCCGCCGTGGCGAAGTGCAGGCAGCGCGTGCGGCGGCGGCCCATGGCATTCCGTTCACCATGTCGACCGTCTCGGTGTGCCCGATCGAAGAGGTTGCGCCAGCCATCGACCGGCCGATGTGGTTCCAGCTGTATGTGCTGAAGGACCGCGGCTTCATGCGCAACGCCCTGGAACGTGCCAAGGCCGCCGGCGTGAAGACCCTGGTGTTCACCGTGGACATGCCGGTGCCCGGCGCCCGCTACCGCGACGCCCACTCCGGCATGAGCGGAGCGAACGGGCCGATGCGCCGCGTGCTGCAGGCCATGACCCACCCCGAATGGGCCTGGGACGTTGGCGTGATGGGCCGCCCGCATGACCTGGGCAACATCTCCAAGTACCGTGGCAACCCCACGGGCCTGGCCGACTACATCGGCTGGCTGGGCGCCAACTTCGACCCGTCGATTTCCTGGAAGGACCTGGAGTGGATCCGCGAATTCTGGGACGGCCCGATGATCATCAAGGGCATCCTCGACGCCGACGACGCCCGTGACGCAGTCAAGTTCGGCGCCGACGGCATCGTCGTGTCCAACCACGGCGGTCGCCAGCTCGACGGCGTGCTGTCCAGCGCCCGCGCCCTGCCGGCGATTGCCGATGCGGTCAAAGGCGACCTGAAGATCCTCGCCGACTCCGGCATCCGCAGCGGCCTCGATGTGGTGCGCATGATCGCCCTGGGCGCCGACACCGTGCTGATCGGCCGCGCCTTCCTCTGGGCCCTGGCCGTACATGGCCAGGCCGGGGTGAAGAACCTGCTGGAGCTGTTCGAGAAGGAAATGCGCGTGGCCATGGTGCTGACCGGCGCCAAGTCGATCAGCGAAATCAGCCGCGACTCGCTGGTCCGCGAACTGGGCGCCTGAGCGCCCGCCACCACACCGCCTGAATGACCGGGGCACACGGCGCGCCAGACGCCGTGGCCCCGCGAGGAGATTGCATGAGCCTGCCCGCCGCGTTCCTGCGTGATGTCGAGCACCTGATTCCCGCCGAACGCCGCTTCGACGACCCGACCTCGACCTTGGCCTTTGGCACCGATGCCAGCTTCTACCGCCTGATCCCCAAGCTGGTGGTGCGCGTCGAGTCCGAGGACGAAGTGGTCGGTCTGATCCAGCTGGCCCAGCGCGAGCGCGTGCCGGTCACCTTCCGCGCCGCCGGCACCAGCCTTTCCGGCCAGGCCATCAGCGACTCGGTACTGATCGTGCTCGGCGACAACTGGGGCGGCAAGGAAATTCGCGGCCAGGGCGAGCAGATCCGCCTGCAACCCGGTGTGATCGGCGCCCAGGCCAACGCCTGGCTGGCCCCTTACGGGCGCAAGATCGGCCCGGATCCGGCCTCGATCAACGCCTGCAAGATCGGCGGCATCGTCGCCAACAATGCCAGCGGCATGTGCTGCGGCACTGCGCAGAACACCTATCACACCCTCGCCGGCCTGCGCCTGGTGCTGGCCGACGGCACCCGCTTCGACAGCGAAGACCCGTCCAGCGTCGCGGCCTTCGAGAAGAGCCATGCCGACCTGCTCGAATCACTGGCCCGCCTCGGCCGCGAGACCCGCGCCAACACCGAACTGGCCGACCGCATCCGGCACAAGTACCGACTGAAGAACACTACCGGTCTGTCGCTCAACGCACTGGTGGACTACGACCAGCCGCTGGATATCCTGCAGCACCTGCTGGTCGGTTCCGAAGGCACGCTGGCCTTCATCAGCGCCGTCACCTACGACACCGTGCCCGACCACCCGCACAAGGCCAGCGCCCTGCTGGTATTCCCCAGCGTGGAAAGCTGCTGCCGCGCAGTCACCGTACTCAAGCGCCAGCCCGTGTCTGCCGTGGAGCTGCTGGACCGCCGCAGCCTGCGCTCGGTACAGAACATGCCGGGCATGCCGCTGTGGGTGAAAGGCCTGTCGGACAACGCCTGCGCCCTGCTGATCGAATCCCGCGCCGCCAGCCAGAGCCTTTTGCATGAGCAGCTGCAACAGGTCATGGCGTCGATCGACGACTACCCGCTGGAACAGAAGGTCGACTTCAGCGAAGACCCGGCGGTGTACAACCAGCTGTGGAAAATCCGCAAAGACACCTTCCCCGCCGTCGGCGCTGTGCGTCAGACCGGCACCACGGTGATCATCGAAGACGTGACCTTCCCCATCGAGCAACTGGCCGAGGGCGTCAACCGCCTGATCCAGCTGTTCGACAAGCACCACTACGACGAAGCGATCATCTTCGGCCATGCGCTCGAGGGCAACCTGCACTTCGTCTTCACCCAGGGCTTCAACAGCGCCGAGGAAGTCGCACGCTACCAGGCCTTCATGGACGACGTGGCGCAACTGGTGGCCGTGGAGTTCGGCGGCTCGCTCAAGGCCGAGCACGGCACCGGGCGCAACATGGCGCCGTTCGTGGAGCTGGAGTGGGGGCACGATGCCTACCAGCTGATGTGGGCACTCAAGCACCTGCTCGACCCCAATGGCATCCTCAACCCCGATGTGGTGCTGAGCGAAGATCCCGACATTCACCTGAAGAACCTCAAGCCGCTTCCGGCTGCCGACGAGATCGTCGACAAGTGCATCGAATGCGGCTTTTGCGAACCGGTCTGCCCATCCAAAGGCCTGACCCTGAGCCCGCGCCAGCGCATCGTCATGTGGCGCGATATCCAGGCCAAGAAACGCGCCGGCATCGACACCCGCGAGCTGCTGCAGACCTACCAGTACCAGGGCATCGACACCTGCGCCGCCACCGGCCTGTGCGCCCAGCGCTGCCCGGTGGGTATCAACACCGGCGAGCTGGTGAAGAAGCTGCGCAGCCAGGCCGCCGAGCACGGCAAGACAGCCGATTGGCTGGCCGAGCATTTCCACACCGCCCTGGGCGGCGCCCGCCTGACCCTCACCGCCGCCAATACCGCGCGCAAACTGCTCGGTGCCCCGCGCCTGAGCCGCCTGAGCGCCAGCTTGAGCAAAGCCAGCAAAGGCCGCTTGCCGCAATGGACCCCGGCCATGCCGCAGCCCCTGCGCAGCATCGACTTCGGCCCGGCAAGCAACGACGCCCGCCCCCGCGTGGTGTACCTGGCCGCCTGCGTATCGCGCGTGATGGGCCCCGCCTACGCCGACCGTGAGCAAAGCTCCCTGCTCGACAAGACCCGCGCCCTGCTGGAAAAGGCCGGCTACCAGGTGGTGTTCCCCGACAACGCCGACAGCCTGTGCTGCGGCCAGCCGTTCGCCTCCAAAGGCTACCCCGAGCAGGCCGAGCACAAGCGCCAGGAGCTGGTCACCGCGCTGCTGCACGCCAGCCGCGGCGGGCTCGACCCGATCTATTGCGACACCAGCCCCTGCACCCTGCGCCTGGTGCAGGATTTGGGAGACACGCGCCTGGATCTCTATGATCCAGTGCGCTTCATTCGCACCCATCTGGTGGACAAGCTGGAGTTCACCCCACAGCAGGAACCTGTGGCCGTGCATGTGACCTGCAGCACCCAGCACTTGGGCGAGAGCCAGGCGCTGATTGATCTGGCGCGGCTGTGCAGCAAGCAGGTGGTGATTCCGGAAGGTATTCACTGCTGCGGGTTTGCCGGGGACAAGGGGTTCACCACGCCTGAGCTCAATGCGCATTCGCTGCGTACCCTGAAGGATGCGGTGCAGTATTGCAGTGAAGGGATTTCCACCAGCCGGACCTGCGAGATTGGCTTGTCCAGCCATAGTGGGATCGACTACCACGGCCTGGTCTACCTGGTAGATCGCGTGACCCGCCCGCGCAGTATTTGAAATAGGGAGATGGCTTGGAGGCGCCTGGCGATAGCTTTTGGGCGCTCTCGAGATCGAGCG
>NZ_BBIV01000030.1 GCF_000730665.1 Pseudomonas plecoglossicida NBRC 103162 = DSM 15088 | reverse complement strand
CCAAAACCCAAGGCAGGCACCATAAAAAAGGCCACCCGAAGGTGGCCTCAATGAACTAGAGAGTGTTCGAACTTACACGGCCGCAACAGGGCGCATGTACGAGATCGGTGCCGTGCTGGCATCTTCGAAAGTGACCACTTCCCAGGCGTCGGTTTCACTGATGAGCTTGCGCAGCAGCTGGTTGTTCAGCGCGTGGCCGGACTTGTAGCCCTTGAACTCGCCGATCAGGCAGTTGCCCAGCAGGTAGAGGTCGCCAATGGCGTCGAGGATCTTGTGCTTGACGAATTCGTCATCGGAACGAAGGCCGTCTTCGTTGAGCACACCAGTCTCGTCGACCACGATGGCGTTCTCGACACTGCCGCCCAGCGCAAGGTTGTGCTTGCGCAGGTACTCGATGTCACGCATGAAGCCGAAGGTACGGGCGCGGCTGACTTCCTTCACGAACGAGGTGCTGGAGAAGTCGACGACCGCACTCTGGGTCTGGCCCTTGAGGACCGGATGATCGAAGTCGATCTCGAAGCTCACCTTGAACCCGTCGAACGGCAGGAAGGTGGCGCTCTTGTCGCCCTCCACCACTGTCACTTCGCGCAGGATGCGGATGAACTTCTTGGCTGCGTCCTGTTCTTCCAGGCCGGCAGACTGAATCAGGAATACGAAGGGACCGGCGCTGCCATCCATGATCGGCACTTCCGAGGCGGAGAGCTCGACGTAGGCGTTATCGATGCCCAGGCCCGCCATGGCGGAGAGCAGATGCTCGACCGTATCGACCTTGACGTCACCGTTGACCAGCGTGGTGGACATGGTGGTCTCGCCCACATTGGCCGCGCGCGCCGCAATTTCGACCACAGGGTCGAGATCGGCGCGACGGAAGACGATGCCGGTGTCGACAGGCGCAGGCTTGAGGGTCAGGTAGACCTTCTCCCCGGAGTGCAGGCCGACGCCGGTGGCACGGATGGTATTCTTCAGGGTGCGTTGTCTAATCATGGCATTGGCCGCTTCAGCGCAAATTGCGAACAGGTATCAACAAAGGCTGGGGATGATAACAGACCCGGCCTTTGCTGAACACCAATCACCCTTATACCCCTGATAAATTCCATCAATCGGCCTGACGACGCAGGAAGGCCGGGATATCCAGGTAGTCGAGGTCATCCTGAGGGTTGAGTTTAGCTGCCGCGGCTGCACCTGCATGGGCCTGGTTGCGCATCACCGTCGGACGCTCCAGGTCACGGTAGTTGACCGCCGACTGCTCCTGGCGAACCGGTGCAGGATTGGAAGCCTCGTAGGCCTGCTGAGCGGTCTGCAGGGTGTTGTCGACCACCTTGACAGGCTTCTCGATGCGCGCGCCCAGACCCGTGGCAACCACGGTCACGTGCAGTTCGTCGCGCATGTCCGGGTCGATCACGGTGCCGACCTTGACCATCGCGTGGTCGGAGGCGAAGGCTTCGATGATGCTACCCACATCGGAGTACTCACCCAGCGACAGGTCAGGACCTGCGGTGATGTTCACCAGGATGCCGCGGGCGCCCTGCAGGTTGACGTCTTCGAGCAGTGGGTTGCGGATCGCAGCTTCGGTGGCTTCGCGTGCACGGTTCGGGCCGCTGGCGCAACCGGTACCCATCATCGCCATGCCCATCTCGCCCATCACGGTGCGCACGTCGGCAAAGTCGACGTTGATCATGCCTGGACGCTTGATGATGTCGGAGATACCGCGCACGGCACCGGCCAGTACATCGTCAGCCTTGGCAAAGGCGGACAGCAGGCTGGCATCCTTGCCCAGGATGGTCAGCAGTTTCTCGTTGGGAATGGTGATGAGCGAGTCGACGCTCTCGGCCAGCATGCGGATGCCTTCATCGGCGATCTGCATGCGCTTGCGGCCTTCGAACGGGAACGGACGGGTCACCACTGCAACGGTGAGAATGCCCATTTCCTTGGCCACTTCGGCGATGATCGGTGCCGCACCGGTACCGGTACCGCCACCCATGCCGGTGGTGATGAACACCATGTTGGTGCCCTGCAGCACCTCGGCGATGCGCTCACGGTCTTCCAGCGCGGCCTGGCGGCCGACTTCCGGATTGGCACCAGCACCCAGACCCTTGGTCACGCCGGTACCCAGTTGCAGGATGGTGCGTGCGCCGATGTTTTTCAGCGCCTGGGCATCGGTGTTGGCGCAGATGAACTCGACGCCTTCGATGCTGCTCTTCACCATGTGGTTGACGGCGTTGCCGCCGCCACCGCCGACGCCGATCACCTTGATGACCGGGCTTTGCGGGACGTTGTCTACGAGCTCGAACATTTTCCCTCTCCTTACAGTTCTCTAGTTGTTGCGCCTACCACTACTGCTTTGAAACTTAGAAGTTGCCCTGGACCCACCGCTTGAAGCGCTCAAGCACTGGGGCCTTCGGTTCATCGCCATAGCTGTTGTTGCTGCTGTTGCTGTTACCGGTCAGGACCATGTCCTCGGACTGCTTCAGCAGGCCATAGGTGAGCAAGCCCACGCCGGTGGAATAGATCGGGTTGCGCACCACATCGCTCAGCCCCCGAACGCTGTGCGGTACGCCCAGGCGTACCGGCATGTGGAAGATTTCCTCGGCCAGTTCCACGGCGCCTTCCATCTTCGCGGTGCCGCCGGTGAGGACGATGCCGGCTGGCACCAGGTCCTCGTAGCCGCTGCGGCGCAGCTCTGCCTGGATCAGGGTGAAAAGCTCGTCGTAACGAGGCTCCACCACCTCGGCCAGGGCCTGGCGCGACAGCTCGCGCGGTGGGCGGTCGCCCACGCTCGGCACCTTGATGGTTTCACCGGCGCTGGCCAGCTTGGCCAGGGCGCAGGCATAACGGATCTTGATTTCCTCGGCATACTGAGTCGGCGTGCGCAGGGCCATGGCGATGTCGTTGGTCACCTGGTCGCCGGCGATCGGGATGACCGCGGTGTGACGAATGGCGCCTTCGGTGAAGATGGCGATGTCGGTGGTGCCGCCACCGATGTCCACCAGGCACACGCCCAGTTCCTTCTCATCGTCGGTCAGCACCGAGTAGGCCGAGGCCAGCTGCTCGAGGATGATGTCGTCGATTTCCAGGCCGCAGCGGCGCACGCACTTCTCGATGTTCTGCGCCGCGTTGACCGCGCAGGTGACCACATGGACCTTGGCCTCCAGACGCACACCGGACATCCCCAGCGGCTCGCGCACGCCTTCCTGGTTGTCGATCACGTAGTCCTGCGGCAGGGTGTGCAGCACGCGCTGGTCAGCCGGGATGGCCACGGCCTGGGCAGCGTCGAGCACGCGCTCGAGGTCCGCCACGCTGACTTCGCGGTCGCGGATGGCGACAATGCCGTGGGAGTTCAGGCTGCGGATATGGTTGCCGGCCACGCCGACGAACGCCGAGTGGATGCGGCAGCCGGCCATCAGCTGGGCTTCTTCCACCGCACGCTGGATCGACTGCACGGTCG
This sequence comes from Pseudomonas plecoglossicida NBRC 103162 = DSM 15088, assembly GCF_000730665.1. Classification (GTDB taxonomy): domain Bacteria; phylum Pseudomonadota; class Gammaproteobacteria; order Pseudomonadales; family Pseudomonadaceae; genus Aquipseudomonas; species Aquipseudomonas plecoglossicida. The sequence continues at coordinate 70,664 of NZ_BBIV01000030.1, read as the reverse complement.
ACTCGATGTTCACCACCACGCCCTTCTTCAGGCCGCGGGACGGATGGGTGCCGATACCCACGATATCCAGGGTACCGTCCTCGCCCACTTCACCCACCAGCGCCACCACCTTGGAGGTGCCGATGTCCAGCCCGACGATCATTTTGCCGCTATGCGCGTTTGCCATGGTCCTGCCTCTCTCTAATTCTTCGCAACGGCGGGTTGGGCCGTCGTCGGTGCGTTCGGTTCCCGCCAGCCAACGGCAAGTCCGTTGGAATAACGCAGATCAATGCGGGCGATGTTGGTGATCTGCTCTTTGAGTGTCTTGTCGTAAATGGCAATGAAACGGCGCATCTTCTCCACCAGATGGTCGCGCCCCAACAACAGCTCGATGCCTGGCCCGGCACTGCCTGAGCCGGTGGTCAGGAACCAGCTGCCCCGCTCGCGCAGTTCCAGGCGAGCGATGGAGAAGCCCAGGGGGCGCAGCATCTGGCTCAACACCTGATACTGCTGCATGACTTGTTGCTGAGCGCGCTGCGGCCCGGCCAGCTGCGGCAGGTGCTCGTAATTGGCCAGCTCGCGCGGGGTGAAGGCTTGGCCCTGGTTGTTGAGCAAGGCCTCGTCGCCCCAGCGCGCCACCGGCAGCTGTTCTTCCAGGCGGATCACCACTTCGTCGGGCCAGACCCGGCGAACTTCGGCATGGGCGATCCACGGCATCTGCTCGAGTTCGGCGCGCATCGCCGTGAGGTCGACAGTGAAGAAGCTCGCGGCCACATACGGGGCGATACGCTGCTGTACCGACTGCTGGCTGATGTAGCTGAGGTCGCCCTGCACGTCGATCTTGGTGATCGGCCGGTCGGCGTAGGGCATGAGCCGGATGGCGCCTTCGTAGGCACCAAAGCCGGCAGCCACCAGCAGCACCGGCCACAGCAGGCGCTTGAGGCCGCCCAGGCTGGGGCGTGGCAGGCGCGCCGATACGGGCTCGTCAGCCACCAGTCGGCTGGCACCGCGCGGCACCGGCTTGCTTCGACCGGTAACGGGTTGCTGCTGACGTATCATCGCGCCTTGCATGATGGTTAACCTCGCGTCGCTACGCTGTCGGCCAGGATCGCCAGCACCAGTTGCTGGAAGTCCAGACCGGCCGCGCGGGCCGCCATGGGCACCAGGCTATGGTCGGTCATGCCGGGTGCGGTGTTGACTTCGAGCAGCCAGAACCGGCCCTGCTCGTCCTGCATCACGTCCAGCCGGCCCCAGCCTTCGATGCCGATGGCATCGCAGGCGCGCGCGGTCAGGGCGATCAGTTCCTGCTCCTTGACACTGTCCAGGCCGCACGGAATGCGGTACTGGGTGTCATTGGCGATGTACTTGGCGTCGTAGTCGTAGAACACGTGTGGCGTACCCAGGGCGATCGGCGGCAGCACCTGGCCACGCAGAACGGCGATGGTGAACTCCGGACCGTGAATCCATTGTTCGACCAGGACCTGGGAATCGTACTTGGCGGCATCTTTCCAGGCGGCGACCAGCTCTTCCACGCTGTTCACCTTGGCCATGCCGATGCTGGAACCTTCATGGGCTGGTTTGACGATCAACGGGAAGCCCAGTTCCGCGCCGGCGGCAACACAATCGTGTTCGCTGGCCAGCACCGCGTGACGCGGGGTCGGAATCCCCAGGCTCTGCCACACCTGCTTGGTGCGCAGCTTGTCCATGGCCAGTGCGGAAGCAAGGATGCCACTGCCGGTGTAGGGGATGCCCAGGCACTCGAGCAGGCCTTGCATGCTGCCGTCTTCACCGCCGCGGCCGTGGAGGATGATGAAGGCGCGGTCGATCTTCTCGCTCTGCAGGCGGGTCAGCAGGTCGTCGCCCACGTCGATGGCGACCACGTCGACACCGGCGCTGGTCAGCGCGTCGATCACGGCGGCGCCGGACTTCAGCGACACTTCACGCTCGGCGCTCTTGCCGCCGTACAGCACGGCGACGCGACCGAAGGCCTTCACGTCGAGGGTGGAATGCAGCTTGTCGTAGGCGCTGGTCATTTCGACTTCTCCTTCTTGGCGCCTGCGAACAGCGGGCTTTTCATCAGTTGCGGGGCCAGGCCACCGACATCACCGGCACCCTGGCACAGCAGGATGTCACCGGCACGCAGCAGCGGCTGGACCAGCGGCGCGAGCTCCGCGCCACGTTCGATGTAGATCGGGTCGAGCTTGCCGCGCTGGCGGATGCTGTGGCACAGCTGGCGGCTGTCGGCACCGGGGATTGGCTCTTCGCCGGCCGGGTACACTTCCATCAGCAGCAGCACGTTGGCATCGCCCAGCACCTGAACGAAGTCGTCGTACAGGTCGCGTGTGCGGCTGTAGCGGTGCGGCTGGTAGACGATGACCAGGCGACGGCTCGGCCAGCCGCCACGCACGGCCTTGATCACCGCGGCCACTTCGGTCGGGTGGTGGCCGTAGTCGTCGACCAGCATCACGCTGCCGCCTTCGACCGGCAGCTCGCCGTAGACCTGGAAACGTCGGCCGACGCCCTGGAAGCCGGACAGGCCCTGGACGATGGCTTCGTCGCTGATGCCTTCGTCGGTGGCGATGGCGATGGTGGCCAAGGCGTTGAGCACGTTGTGGTTGCCAGGCATGTTCACCGACACCTCGAGCGGCTCGCGGTCGCGGCGCAGCACGGTGAAGTGGGTCTGCATGCCCTGCTGGCGCACGTTGATGGCGCGGATGTCGGCCTCATCGCTGAAGCCATAGGTGACGGTCGGGCGCTTGACCTGCGGCAGAATCTCGCGCACCACCGGGTCGTCCAGGCACATCACCGCCAGGCCATAGAACGGCAGGTTGTGGAGGAACTCGACGAAGGTCTTCTTCAGCTTGTTGAAGTCACCTTCGTAGGTCGCCATGTGGTCAGCGTCGATGTTGGTGACCACGGCAACCATCGGCTGCAGGTGCAGGAAGCTGGCGTCGCTCTCGTCGGCTTCGGCGATCAGGTAGCGGCTGGTGCCCAGCTGCGCATTGGTGCCGGCGGCGGTCAGGCGCCCACCGATGACGAAGGTCGGGTCCAGGCCACCGGCGGCGAACACCGAGGCCAGCAGGCTGGTGGTGGTGGTCTTGCCGTGGGTACCGGCCACTGCCACGCCGTGGCGATAGCGCATCAGTTCGGCGAGCATTTCGGCGCGCGGCACGACTGGAATACGACGCTCCAGGGCAGTGGCGACTTCCGGGTTGGCCGGGTTGATGGCGCTGGACACCACCAGCACATCGGCGTTGGCGGCGTTCTCGGCACGGTGGCCGACGAAGATCTCGGCGCCGAACGATTCCAGGCGCTCGGTGACTGGCGAGGCCTTCAGGTCGGAGCCGGACACTTCATAGCCCAGGTTCAGCAGCACTTCGGCGATGCCGCACATGCCCACACCGCCGATACCGACGAAGTGGATACGACGGATACGGCCCATCTTCGGCTGGGGCATGGCTTTCTGGCTTTCAACCATGGGCCACCTCCAGGCAGATATCGACCACGGTGCTAGTTGCAGCAGGTTTGGCCAGGCGCCGTGCGGTGCCTGCCATGGTGTTGAGTTTCTCGGGTTGCATCAGCACCTCGTTCAGGCGTTCAGCGAGCTGCGCTGCGCCAGTTGTCGCTTGCGGCATGAGGAAGGCGGCGCCTTCCCGAGCCAGATATTGGGCGTTGTGGGTCTGGTGGTCGTCGATCGCATGGGGCAAGGGCACCAGCATCGAAGGCAGGCCCGCCGCAGCGAGTTCGCTGACGGTCAGGGCACCGGCCCGGCACACCACCATGTCGGCCCAGCCATAGGCGTGGGCCATGTCCTTGATGAACGGCTCTACCTGAGCCTCGACACCTGCCTCGTGATAACGCTCGGCGGTGATCGGCGCGTGGTTCTTGCCGGCCTGGTGGAACACCTCGGGGCGCAAGCCTGCGGGCACTTCGGACAGGGCCTTAGGCAACAATTTGTTCAATGGTTCCGCACCCAGGCTGCCGCCCATGACCAACAGTCGGGCACGGCGCTCGGCCAAGGGCGCGCGCTGCGCGTCCATGAACAGCTCCGCACGCACCGGGTTGCCGGTGGTACGCAGCTTGTCGCTGGCCTCGAAAGTGCCGGGGAAAGCTTCGCAGACGCGTGCCGACAACGGCACCAGCAACCGATTGGCGGTACCCGCGCGGGCGTTCTGCTCGTGGATCACCAGAGGCACGCCGCACAGCCGTGCAGCGACGCCGCCGGGACCGGTGACGTAACCGCCGAAGCCCACCACGCAGACCGGCTTGAGCTGGCGAACGATGCGTCGCGCCTGCAGCACTGCCTTGACCAGGGTGAACGGCGCCTTGAGCAGCGACAGCTTGCCCTTGCCACGCAGGCCTGTGACCTGGATCAGGTGCAACGGCAAACCGGCCTGGGGCACCAGTTCGTTCTCGATGCCACGTGGCGTGCCCAGCCAGTGCACGCTGTAGCCGCGGGCCTGGAATTCGCGGGCGCAGGCCAGGGCCGGGAACACGTGGCCCCCGGTGCCGCCGGCCATGATCAGTACGTTCTTGCCGTCAGCGGCCATGACTGGTCTCCTCGGCAAAATCGCTTTCCTTGAATTCGTGCTCTTCGCTGCCCAGGTGGGTTCGGCTCTCCCATTCGATGCGCAGCAGCAGCCCCACGCAGACGCAGCAGATCACCAGGGAGCTGCCCCCGTAGCTGAGGAACGGCAGGGTCAGGCCCTTGGTCGGCAGCAGGCCGACGTTCACCCCGATGTTGATCAGGAACTGGCCGATCCACAGGAATGCCAGGCCGAAGGCCATGTAGGCCGCGAAGAACTGCTTGGCCTTTTCGGCCCACAGGCCGATGTACAGGGCACGCACGGTGACGAAGACGAACAGTGCGATGGTCACCAGCGAGCCGACCACGCCGAGTTCTTCGGCCAGCACCGAGAACACGAAGTCGGTATGCGCCTCAGGCAGGTAGAACTGCTTCTGCACGCTGTTGCCCAGGCCTACGCCCAGCCACTCGCCACGACCGAAGGCGATCAGCGCCTGGGTCAGCTGGTAGCCCGAGCCGAACTGGTCCGACCAGGGATCGGTGAACGTGATAAGGCGCGCCATCCGGTACGGCTGCGCCTGAACCAGCACGAACACCGCCAGCACCGCCAGCACCACCATCAGGCTGAAGCGGAACAGCCCCACCCCGCCCAGGAACAGCATGGCCGCCGCCGCGCCCATCATGACCACGGTGGCGCCAAAGTCCGGCTCCATCAGCAGCAAGGCGGCCATGGGGAGCAGCACGATGAACGGCTTGAAGAAGCCCATCCAGGTTTCGCGCACCTCGGTCTGCCGCCTTACCAGATAGCCTGCCAGGTAGATGACCACGAACACCTTGGCGATTTCCGACGGCTGCACGTTGAAGAAGCTGAAGCCGATCCAGCGCATGGAGCCGTTCACTTCGCGGCCGATACCCGGCACCAGTACCAGGACCAGCAGGCCGAAGGCACCGATCAGCATCATGAAGCCCATGCGCTGCCAGGTGGCGATCGGCACCATCATGGTCGCGCCGCAGGCGACCACGCCGAGGAACACGTACACCAGGTGGCGGAACATGTGGTACAGCGGGTTGCCGGACTGCACCGCGGCCACTTCCGAGGACGCCGAGGTAATCATCACCAGGCCCAGGCCAAGCAGCGCCATGCAACCGGCCAGGAAGGCGAAGTCGAGGTCGATGCCACGGCCGCTGATCAGCGGCGACGGATAGGGCTTGAGGATGCCGAAGATCATGCCAGCCCCTCCGCCGCCTGGGCGAACAGGCGCCCGCGTTCTTCGAAGTTCTTGAACATGTCGAGGCTGGCGCAGGCGGGCGACAGCAACACGGCGTCGCCTGGCTGGGCCAGCTCGGCGCATTGCTGCACGGCCTCATCGAGGGTCTTGACCCTCACCTGCGGCACGCCATCGCCCAGCGCTTCGGCCAGGCGTTCGGCATCACGGCCGAGCAGCACCACGGCGCGGCAGAAACGTGCCACCGGCTCGCGCAGGGCAGCAAAATCGGCCCCCTTGCCGTCGCCACCCGCAATCAGCACCAGCTTGCCTTCGATGTCCGCACCCAGGCCTTCGATGGCAGCCAGCGCGGCGCCGACGTTGGTGGCCTTGGAATCGTCATACCAGTTCACACCGTTGCGCTCGCGTATCCACTGGCAACGATGGGCAAGGCCCGCGAACTCGCGCAGGGCTTCGAGCATCGGTGCGAACGGCAGGCCCGCGGCATGGCCCAGGGCCAGGGCGGCCAGGGCATTGCTCTGGTTGTGCGCACCACGGATCTTGAGTTCGCGCGCGGGCATCAGGGTCTGGAACTCGAACGCCAGGTGTTTCTCGCCATCGACTTCGCGCAGCCCGAAAGCCTTGAAGTCCGGTGCATTGAGGCCGAATGTCCAGCACGGCCGGCCTTCCACAGGCAGCGGCCGGCTGAGTGCATCCTGGCGATTGACCACGACCTGACGGGCACCTCGGAAGATCCGGTGCTTGGCCAGGTGATAGGCAGGCAGGCCGCTGTAGCGGTCCATGTGGTCTTCGCTGATGTTCAGCACGGTGGCCACTTCGGCGTTGAGCTGGTCGGTGGTCTCCAGCTGGAAGCTCGACAGCTCCATGACATACAGCTCGACGTCATCACCGAGCAGGTCCAGGGCTGGCGTGCCCAGGTTGCCGCCCACCGCCACACGCTTGCCTGCCTTCGCGGCCATCTCGCCGACGAGGGTGGTCACGGTGCTCTTGGCGTTGGAGCCGCTGATGGCGACGATCGGCGCCTTGGCATGGCGGGCGAACAGTTCGATATCGCCAGACAGCTTGACGCCACGCGCCGCTGCCTGCTGCAAGGCCGGTGTGGCCAGGGCCAGGCCTGGGCTCACGTACAGTTCGTTGGCGCGGCACAGGAAGTCCACGTCCAGTTCCCCACAACGCACTTCCACCTGCGGGTAATCACGGCGCAGGGTGTCCAGTTCCGGCGGTTGCTCGCGGGTGTCGGCGACCGCAAAGGCAATGCCCCGGTTCGCCAGGAAGCGAACCAGGGACATGCCGCTCTTGCCGAGGCCGACAACGATGCGGAATTGGTCGGAAGCGATCAGTGACACGCTCGTCTACCTCAGTTTCAGGGTTGCAAGGCCGATCAGCACCAGGATCACGGTGATGATCCAGAAGCGGACGATCACCCGAGGCTCGGGCCAGCCTTTGAGTTCAAAGTGGTGATGGATCGGTGCCATGCGGAATACCCGCTTGCCGGTCAGCTTGAACGAAGCGACCTGGATCACCACCGACAGGGTCTCCACGACGAAGATGCCGCCCATGATGAACAGTACGATTTCCTGGCGGACGATGACCGCGATGGTGCCCAGTGCGGCGCCCAGTGCCAGCGCACCGACGTCACCCATGAACACCTGGGCCGGATAGGTGTTGAACCACAGGAAGCCCAGGCCCGCGCCGATCAGCGCGCCGCAGAACACGATCAGCTCGCCCGAACCCGGGACATAGGGGATCAGCAGGTATTCGGCGAATTTCACGTTGCCCGACAGGTAGCAGAAGATGCCCAGGGCGCCGCCGACCATCACCGTTGGCATGATCGCCAGGCCATCGAGGCCGTCGGTCAGGTTGACCGCGTTGCTCGAGCCGACGATGACGAAGTAGGTGAGAACGACGAAGCCGACACCCAGCGGGATGGTGACGTCCTTGAGGAACGGCACGATCAGGGTGGTCTCGACGCTGGTAGGCGCAGTCATGTAGAGGAACACGGCGGCCCCCAGGCCGAACACCGACTGCCAGAAATACTTCCAGCGGCTCGGCAGGCCACGCGAGTTCTTTTCGATGACCTTGCGGTAGTCGTCGACCCAGCCAATGGCACCGAACAACAGGGTGACGATCAGCACGACCCACACGTAGCGGTTGGTCAGGTCGGCCCACAGCAGGGTGCTGATGCCGATGGCGGACAGGATCAAGGCACCGCCCATGGTGGGAGTGCCGGATTTCGACAGGTGCGATTGCGGGCCGTCGTTACGGACGGCCTGACCGATCTGGCGGATCTGCAGGGTGCGGATCATCCACGGGCCCAGCCACAGCGCCAGTGACAACGCGGTCAGTACACCGAGGATCCCGCGCAGGGACAGGTACTGGAAGACCGCGAAGCCCTTGTGGAACTGTTGCAGATACTCAGCCAACAGCAGCAGCATTAATGTTTCTCCCCGCTGGTACCGCACAATGCAGCCACGACGTTTTCCATCGCAGCGCTGCGCGAGCCCTTGATCAAGATAGTGGTATCGCTGGCACTCTCGGCGCGAACGGCTTCGATCAGCTCAGCTTGCGTAGCGAAATGACGACCATCGGCGCCGAACGCCTTGACCGCATGAATCATGTTGGTACCCGTTGCATAGACGGCATCGACCTTGCCACGTGCGTAGTCACCCACCTGACGGTGGCCTTCTTCCGCCCACTGGCCCAGTTCGCCGATATCCCCTAGCACCAGAACGGTGCGTCCGGAAAAGCCGGCGAGTATATCAATGGCCGCGCACATCGAGGTGGGATTTGCGTTGTAGCTGTCGTCGATGACCCGCACACCGTTCGGGGCGATCTGCGCCACGGTGCGGCCCTTGACCGGTTGCACGGCGTCGAGGCCGGCGGCGATGCCGCTCAGGCTCAGACCAACGGCATGGGCGGCGGCGGCAGCGGCCAGCGCGTTGCTGACGTTATGCTCGCCCAACACGTTGAGTTGCACGGACACGAACGCTCCAGCGCCATGCAAGGTGAACGATGGGCAGCCCCGCGCGTCGCGACCGATATCCGTGGCATAAAAGTCGGCACGGACGTCTTCGCGGGCGAAACTGACGACCTTGTGTGCGCCGGCGCGCGCTTTCCAGATGGCAAATGCCTTGTCGTCCAGGTTGAGAATGGCTGTGCCGCCCTCACCCAGGCCTTCGAGGATTTCGCCCTTGGCCTCGACGATCTTCTCCGGGCCACCGAACTCGCCTACATGGGCGGTGCCGGCGTTGTTGATGATGACCACCTGCGGCCGGGTCAGCCCCACGGTGTAGCGGATCTCGCCGATGCGCGAAGCACCCAGCTCGATGACTGCCGCGCTGTGCTCCGGGGAAATCTCCAGCAGCGTCAGCGGTGCGCCCAGGTCATTGTTCAGGTTGCCTCGGGTCGCGTGCACCAGCCCACGGGTACGCAGGATGCTGGCCAGCATCTCCTTGACCGTGGTCTTGCCGCTGGAGCCGGTGATGGCCACCACCGGCTTGTCGAACGCGGCGCGGTTCAACGCACCCAGCTGACCCAGCGCGATGCGGCAATCCGTGACCACCAGCTGCGGCAGGTCGACATCGGCAATCTCGTGCTCGACCAGCGCCGCCACGGCACCCTTGGCCTTCACATCGGCCAGGTAATCGTGGCCATCGAAACGCGGCCCCGTCAGGGCAACGAACAGCTGCCCGGCGCCGACGCTGCGGCTGTCGATGCTGACACCGGTGAAGCTGGCGTCTGCACCGACCTGGCGAGCACCCAGTGCCGCGGTCAGCTGGCTGAGTGTCATGGGCTTAAGCATGTGGAGCCTCCCAGGCTGCAAGTGCCTTTTCGGCTTCGACCAGATCGGAGAAATCATGGCGTTCGCCATTGATCTCCTGGTAATCCTCGTGCCCCTTGCCGGCAAGGACGATCACATCGTCGGCCGCGGCAGAAGCGATCATCTGGGCAATGGCCGCCCCGCGACCGGCAACGAACTCGACGTCCGCAGGCTTGGCGAAACCAGGGCGGATATCAGCGAAGATACCCTGGGGGTCTTCGGTACGCGGGTTGTCATCGGTGACCAGCACGCGATCCGCCAGGTGCTCGGCGACCTGGGCCATCAGCGGGCGCTTGCCGCGATCGCGGTCGCCGCCGCAACCGAACAGGCAGAGCAACTGGCCATGGGCGTGAGGGCGCAGGGCTTCGAGTACTTTTTCCAGTGCGTCGGGGGTATGCGCGTAATCGACCACCACCAGCGGTTTCTTGCCGCCGCCCAGGCGCTGCATGCGCCCTACAGGCCCCTGCAGCTGCGGGGTGACCTTGAGGATCTCGTCCAGCGAATAATCCAGGGCCAGCAGCGTTGCCACGGCAGCGAGCATGTTGCTCAAGTTGAAGCGACCGAGCAGCTGGCTGCGCAAGGTGCGCTCACCCTGCGCGGTGATCAGGACTGCGCGCACGCCATCGTCATCGAACCTGGCTTCGCGACAGTACAGGGAGGCATCCGGGTTTTCCAGGCTGTAGCTGAGCAGCCGGGTCTCGACATGGTCGGCACTCGGACGACGGGCGAAGTCATCCGCCAGACGGCGACCGAAGGCGTCATCGAGATTGACCACCTGGCAACGCAGGCTCGGCCAGGCGAACAGCTTGGCTTTGGCGGCCTCATAGGCCTCCATGCTGCCGTGGTAGTCGAGGTGGTCGCGGGACAGGTTGGTCATTACCGCGATATCGAACTCCAGCGCAGCGACACGGCCCTGTTCCAGGGCATGGGAGGAAACCTCCATGGCCACCGCCTTGGCGCCGCCTTTTTTCAGGTCGTACAGGGTCGACTGCACGGCGATCGGGTCTGGCGTGGTCAAGCGGCCGCTCTGCAGCTCGCCATGGAAGCCGGTGCCCAGAGTGCCGATCAGGCCGCAGCGCTGGCCAAGCGCATCGAGCGCCTGTGCCACCAGCTGGGTAACGCTGGTCTTGCCATTGGTACCGGTCACGCCGACCAGGTTCAGTTGGCGGCTCGGCTCGCCATAGAAACGGCCGGCGATCTGCGACAGCTGGCCGATCAGGCCCTTGACCGGAATCAGAGGCACGTCGGTCAGCGGCAGCACGTTGGCGCCCAGCTCTTCGTACGCAACAGCAGCAGCACCGCGCGACAGGGCATCGGCGATATGCTCGCGGCCATCGACCTTGGCGCCGGGTACCGCCAGGAACAAATCGCCCTGACGCACGGCGCGGCTGTCCAGAGTCAGCTCACGAATCAGCGGATCGCGGCTGGCGTGGGCGAAAAGCTTGCTCAATGGCATTGTCATCATCCACGCCCTCCCTTGGCGGGTGCTGCATTCACTTGTTGCTGATCGGTTGGCGGCGGCAGGTTGTCCGGCGGCACGTTCATCAGGCGCAGGGTGCCCGACATGACCTTACTGAACACCGGCGCCGACACCAGGCCACCGAAGTAACCGCCTTTGCTGGGCTCGTCGATGACCACGACGATGGCATAGCGTGGGTCGCTCATCGGGCCGAAACCGGCGAACAGCGAGCGGTAGGCGTTTTCGGTGTAGCCCTTGGAGCCGACAGTGGCTTTACGTGCGGTACCGGACTTGCCAGCCACGTGATAGAACGGCACCTGGGCACGGAACACCCCGCGCGGCGCCTCGATCACTTGCTGCAGCATGCCCTGCACGGTTTTGGCGGTCTCCTTGGGGATCGCCTGCACGGTCTCGGGCGCCTTGTCGACCTTGAGGATCGACAGCGGCACCATCTTGCCGTCGTTGGCCAGCGCCGCGTAGGCGTGCACCAGCTGCAGGGCGGTCACCGACACACCGTAGCCGTAGGACAGGGTCGCCGTTTCGGCCTTGCGCCATTCCCGGTGGTTCGGCAGGTTGCCGACGCGTTCACCCGGGAAGCCGAGGCCGGTGTACTGGCCCAGGCCGACCTGGGACATGACCCGGTAGATGGCCTCGCCGCCGATATCGAAGGCGATCTTGCTCATGCCCACGTTACTGGAGTTGATCAGGATGCCGGTCAGGTCGAGGATCGGACCTTCGCTCTTGGATACGTCCTTGATGGTGTAGCGGCCGATCTGCAGGCTGCCCGGATACACCTCGACCTTGTCGGTAGGCTTCCAGCGTCCGCTCTGCAGGGCAGCGCTCATGGAGATCGGCTTGACCGTCGAGCCCGGTTCGAACACGTCGATGATCGCCCGGTTGCGCATGGCGGCCGGGAACATGCTGCGGCGGTTGTTCGGGTTGTAGGTCGGCTGGTTGACCATGGCCAGCACTTCGCCGGTCTTGACGTCCATGATCACCAGACTGCCGGCCTTGGCGTCCTGTTCGGCGATGGCGTTGCGCAGCTCGCGGGTGGCCAGGTACTGCAGGCGCAAGTCGATGGACAACGCCAAGGCCTTGCCGGCCTTGGCGTTCTTGGTTACCTGGATGTCCTTGATCAGCCGGCCACGCCGGTCCTTGATCACTTGTCGCTTGCCGGGCACCCCGGCCAGCCATTCATCGTAGGCCAGCTCTACCCCTTCCCGACCGTGGTCGTCGAGGTCGGTGAAGCCGACCATGTGCGCGGTGACATCACCGGCCGGGTAGAAGCGGCGGAACTCTTCCAGGCCATATACGCCTGGCACCTTCAGGTCGAGCACATGCTGACCCTGCTCCGGGGTCAGGCCGCGGACCAGGTAGATGAATTCCTTGCCGGCCTGCTGGGTCAGGCGCTCGGTCAGTTGCTGGGCGTTCTGCCCGAGCGCGGCGGCCAGCTGCGGCCAGCGTTCTTTGGACGCCTGCATTTCCTTGGGGTTGGCCCACAGGGTGGTGACCGGGGTACTGACGGCCAGGGGCTCACCATTACGGTCGGTGATCAGGCCGCGGTGTGCCGGAATGGGAATATGGCGCAGGCTGCGCGCATCACCCTGGCCCTTGAGGAAGTCACGGTCGACCACCTGCAGGTCGATGATGCGCCAGCAGATGGCACCGACCATCACGGCCAGCAAGCCGATCACGACGCGGAAGCGCCACGGGTAGAGTGCGCCTTCGAGCTTCATCATGGCGCCACCATCCGCACTTCATCCGCTGCCGGCACGCGCATCTGCAGTTGCTCGGAGGCCAGGCTTTCGATACGGCTTGCAGCGGTCCAGGTGCTTTGCTCGAGGATCAGGCGCCCCCATTCGGCCTGGGCCTTGTCACGCTCGCTCAGTTCACCGTAAAGGGTATTGAGCAGCTGACGATTCCAATGCGCGCTGTAGGACACCGCGATGGCCGAAACGAGCACAGCGACAAACAGCAGAAGCATCAGGAAGCTTCCGCCTGGCAGAGGTTTGGCGAACAGCCGGCTCACCGAAGCTTCTCCGCCACCCGCATCACGGCACTGCGCGACCGCGGGTTGGCTTTGAGCTCAGCCTCGGAGGCGAACTGCGCCTTGCCGATCAAGCGAATTTTCGGCTCGAAGACCTTGTGCTGCACGGGCAGGTTGCGCGGCAGGTTATCAGCTTCGCCCTTGACCAGCTTGCGCATGAACAGCTTGACGATGCGGTCTTCCAGCGAGTGGAAACTGATCACCGCCAGGCGGCCGCCGACTTCCAGAGCATCGAGTGCAGCTTCGAGGCCGGTCTCGAGGTCACCCAGTTCGTTGTTGACGTGGATGCGCAGCCCCTGGAAGGCGCGGGTAGCCGGGTTCTTGCCCTTCTCCCACGCCGGATTGGCAACCTTGAGTACTTCCGCCAGGTCGGCGGTACGGGTGAACGGCTGCTTTTCGCGACGCTCGACCACGGCGCGCGCCATGCGCCCGGCAAAACGCTCTTCACCGTACTCCTTGAATACGCGGGCGATCTCTTCCACAGGTGCAGTGGCGATGAACTCGGCGGCACTGATGCCCTGATCAGGGTTCATGCGCATGTCCAGCGGGCCATCATTGAGGAAGCTGAAGCCGCGCTCGGGGTCATCCAGCTGCGGCGAGGAAACCCCCAGGTCGAGCAGGATGCCGCTGACCTTGCCGTCCAGGCCGCGCTCGGCCACCTCGGCGCCCAGCTCGGCAAAGCTGCGCTGCACAATGACAAAGCGGCCGTCTTCGGCCGCCAGCGCTTGCCCGGTGGCAATCGCTTGAGGATCTTTGTCGAAGCCCAGCAGTCGACCTTGCGGCCCGAGCTTGCTGAGGATCAGGCGGCTATGCCCGCCACGTCCGAAGGTGCCGTCCAGATAGCAACCGTCGGCGCGCAGGGCCAATGCCTCGACAGCTTCGTCGAGCAGGACGGTGATGTGGTTGAAGCCGCTATCTATGGTCACAGGATCAGGTCACGCAAATCGTCGGGCATGGCGCCCGGTTGTTGGATAGCTGCAAGGTCGGCTGCCGAAACCACGTTCCAGGCATCCTCGTCCCACAGCTGGAATTTGTTCAGCTGCCCCACCAGCATCGCCTTCTTGTCCAGCTTGGCGTACTCGCGCAGACGGGGCGGCACCAGGAAACGACCACTGCCATCGAGCTCCAGGTCCACCGCATTACCGATCAGCAAACGCTGCAGGCGACGGTTTTCCTCACGCAACGACGGCAAGGCACGCAACTTGGCTTCAATCTGTTCCCACTCATCGAGGGGATAAACACACAAGCAGGGATCTACAGCGTCGATGGTCACGATCAGCTGACCATTGCAACGCGAATCAAGCTCGTCACGGTACCGGCTCGGCATGGCGAGACGGCCCTTTGCATCGAGACTGACGGCGTTGGCTCCGCGGAACACGGCTGCGATTCCCCACAATGTTAACTTTTTTGTGCCAGAAAACCCACTTCATCCCACTTTCTGCCACTTGCGCACACTATAGGAATCCGCCCGCTGCACCGTCAAGGCACGTTCATAAGGAAAAGCCTTACGGGACCGAGATTTAGCGCATTCAAGGAAGGGGGAAGGAGTATCAGAGGATGAAAAACACGTGAAAAATCAAACCACCTCAAACGAATACAGTTCGAAGTTAAAGTGATTTATTAAGAATAAGATTTTTTTGGTATTACCAAGAAGGATCTGCTACCGATTGAGCAGATGGAAAAGGTGGAGAGTCGATCTGTAAGCCGGGTTTTGTCGAGGACAGTCATTCCTCTACGACGGCCATCACTGGACGCCTCTAGCAACCTACCCGGTTCCGACGCGGGCCACGCCTGATGGAACCCTATTTGGTCTTGCTCCGAGTGGGGTTTACCTAGCCACGAACTGTTGCCAGCCGTGCGGTGCGCTCTTACCGCACCTTTTCACCCTTACCGGCACCGAAATGCTTAGGCGGTTATTTTCTGTGGCACTTTCCGTAGGCTCGCGCCTCCCAGGCGTTACCTGGCACTCTGCCCTATGGAGCCCGGACTTTCCTCCCCCTGCTGTTCTGCAACAAAAGCTGCGGAACAAAAGCAGGCAGCGACTGTCCGATCGACTCTCCGCCACCAAGGTTAACGGCAGGCGCGAACAAGAACAAGCTATAGCGCAAATTATATCAAATAGCCACTACTCGGATTTCTGTTTTTCCAGGGCCAGTTGATACAACACGTTCTTGCGCACGCCGGTGATTTCAGCCGCCAGAGCAGCTGCACGCTTGAGTGGCAACTCTGCCAGCAACAGGTCGAGCACACGCTGTGCTTCGGCGCTGACACCCTCGTCACCCTCAGGCGCACTCCAGCCGCCGACCAGCACCACACACTCGCCACGCTGCTGATTGCTGTCGCCTGCGACGAAAGCACGCAGCTCACCCAGCGGCAACCCCTTGAGGGTCTCGAAGGTCTTCGTGAGCTCACGGGCAAGCAGCGCCGGACGCTCGGGACCGAACACATGCTCCATGTCCTCGAGGCACTCGAGAATACGGTGCGGCGCCTCATAGAAGATCAGCGTGCGCGGCTCTTCCTTCACCTGCTCCAGCCGCGCACGGCGGCCAGCGGTCTTGGCAGGCAGGAAGCCCTCGAAGATGAACCGATCCGAAGGCATGCCGGCGGCGGAAAGCGCGGCGATCAGCGCGCAGGCACCTGGCACCGGCACCACCTTGACCCCGGCAGCGCGGGCCTGGCGCACCAGGTGGTAGCCCGGGTCGGAGATCAGCGGAGTGCCGGCATCGGAGACCAGAGCCACATCCTCACCCGCCAGCAACTTGCCGATGAAGCGGCCACCCTCGTCGCGCTCGTTGTGCTCGTGGCAGGCGGCCAGAGGCGTGTCGATGCCGAAATGCTGCAACAGGCGGATCGAATGCCGGGTGTCCTCGGCGGCGATCAAGGCAACATCGGCCAGCACTTTCAACGCCCTGGCGCTCATGTCGTCGAGGTTGCCGATAGGGGTAGCGACCACATACAGCGTCCCCACCGTGGATTTCGAAGCCCCTGCCACATCAGTCACTGCACTTACCTGCCTTTCGGATCAAAGGCGTCATTGTAGCCCGAGCACCGGCAACAGGGCGCAAAGAACTTCGCCGACACGCCGCGACGAGCCACCTATAGTGAAGGATCGGCATACAGCAACATCGCGTCCGAGCCAGCGCTTGGGTACAATTGCCGGCCAACTTGATCGAGTAACAGGACCTTTACATGATCGCTTGCCTGCGGCTGTTCACAGCCCTCTGCCTCGCTGCCCTGCTGGCAGCCTGCGCCAGCTCGCCCTCATCCAGCCTGGGCGAACTGCCACGCACGCCGGATGCCAGCATCGAGCAACTGCTCGAGAAAGCGGCTACCAGCAAGTCCGCGGAAGACGCCGCCCTGCTGCGCCTGAGCGCGGCCGACCTGGCCTACAAGCAGAAGGATTACCCACGCGCCGCACGCATTCTCGAGCAAGTCCCGATGGACACGCTCAAGCCCGCGCAGCAGATCTTCGCCGCCACCCTCGGCGCGGAACTCGCGATGAGCCGCAATCAACCCAAGGCCGCCCTGACCGCGCTGTCGCACCCCAGCCTGCAACACATCGCCGAGCTGCCGGAGCAACAGCAAGTGCGCACCTACAGCGTGCATGCCGCAGCGCTCGAAGCCGATGGCCAGGCCATGGCCGCCGCCCAGCAGCGTGTGCTGCTGACCCCGCTGCTCAGCGGCCAGGCCGCGAGCGCCAACAACGATGCGATCTGGGCCCTGGTCGCCTCGCTGCCCGCCGAGCAATTGCAACAGCCCACGGACAACGAAATCCTGGCCGGCTGGACCAGCCTGGCCCTGGCAGTGAAAAGTGCCGGCACCCTCGAACAGCAGCAGGCCGCCATCGACACATGGCGCAAGCAGCATCCGGAGCATCCGGCAGCCAAGCAGCTGCCGCTGGCCCTCACCAAGCTCAAGGAACTGGCCAGCCAGCCCCTGACCAAGATCGGCCTGCTGCTGCCCCAGGAAGGCCCGCTGGCCGGGGTAGCCCGCGCCTTGCGTGACGGCTTCATGGCTGCGCACTTCCAGGCCCAGCAAGCTGGCCAGCAGGCGCCTGCCGTGCAGGTCTATGACAGCTCGCGCATCGGCTCGCTCGACGACTTCTACCGTCAGGCCCAGGCCGACGGTGTGCAACTGGTGATCGGCCCGCTGGAAAAGCCACTGGTGAAGAAGCTGGCCGCCAACGCGCAACTGCCCATTACCACGCTCGCCCTGAACTATGCCGATGCCGGCCAGAAGGCCCCGCCACAGCTGTTCCAGTTTGGTCTCGCTGCCGAGGACGAAGCCCGCGAAGTGTCCCGTCGCGCCCGCGCCGACGGCATGGTCCGCGCGGTGGCACTGGTACCGAGTGGCGAATGGGGTGACCGCGTACTGGCCGCCTTCCGCCAGGACTGGGAAAGCCACGGCGGCACCATCATTGCTGCCGAGCGCATCGCCCAGCCGGTCGCCCTGGCCCAGCAGATCGCCAACCTGTTCCAGCTGCGCCAGAGCGAAGGCCGCGCACAGAGCCTGCAGAGCACCGTCGGCGGCAGCATCGCCGCACAGCCGTCGCGCCGTCAGGACATCGACTTCATCTTCCTGGCCTCGACCCCGCAGCAGGCGCAACAGATCAAGCCGACCCTGAACTTCCAGTACGCCGGCGACGTGCCGGTATACGCCACCTCGAACCTGTACAGCGCCAGCGGTGACGTGAACCAGTACAACGACATGAACGGTATCCGCTTCTGCGAAACCCCGTGGCTGCTCGACACCAGCAACAGCCTGCGCCAGCAAGTGGTCCAGCAATGGCCACAAGCCGCCGGCAGCCTGGGGCGCCTGTACGCCATGGGTGTCGACGCCTATAGCCTGGCCCCGCGCCTGGGTCAGTTGAAGGCGCTGCCGGACAACCGTGTGCAAGGCCTCTCCGGCGACCTGAGCATGAATGCCAACCAGCGCATCGAACGCCAGCTGCCATGGGCCGAATTCTCAGGCGGCCAGGTCAAGCGCCTGCCGGATACCCCACGCTGATGCCCGATGCGTCGCCGACCAGCGCCGGCCAGGCTGCCGAACAGCAAGCCCTTGATTACCTTCAGGGGCAAGGCCTGCAATTGCTGACGCGCAATTGGCGATGCAAAGGTGGCGAGCTTGATCTGGTCATGCTCGACGCCGATACAGTAGTATTCGTCGAAGTCCGCTACCGGTGGCATGCGGACTTTGGCGGCGCCCTCGGCAGTATCGACGGGCGCAAGCAGCGGCGGCTGGTGCTTGCCGCCAGCCTGTTCCTGCAGAAGGAGGCTCGCTGGGCCAATCACCCCTGCCGCTTTGATGTTGTTGCCCTGCAGGGAAGCCACCATGCAGGCCTACCGCTTCAATGGCTGAAAAACGCCTTCGAATGCTGAACCCACTCTTATTTTTTTGCTCTATGTTTCGCGGGCTGGTCCTTGTTGCGCCCAGCAAAGGCCACCGCCCCACTTAAGGTCACCAGATGGACATGCAATCCCGAATTCGCCGGCTGTTCCAGGCCAGCATCGATACCAAGCAACAGGCAATGGACATCCTGGCACCGCACATCGAGCAGGCCAGCCTGGTCATGGTCAACGCACTGCTCAACGAGGGCAAGATGCTCGCCTGCGGCAACGGCGGCTCGGCTGGCGATGCCCAGCACTTCTCGTCGGAGCTGCTCAACCGCTTCGAGCGCGAGCGCCCGAGCCTGCCGGCCATTGCCCTGACCACCGACAGCTCGACCCTGACCTCGATTGCCAACGACTACAGCTACAACGAAGTCTTTTCCAAGCAGATCCGCGCCCTGGGCCAGCCCGGCGACGTCCTGCTGGCGATTTCGACCAGCGGCAACTCGGCCAACGTGATTCAAGCGATCCAGGCGGCACATGATCGCGAAATGATTGTCGTAGCATTGACCGGACGAGACGGTGGCGGCATGGCTTCGCTGCTGCTGCCCGAGGACGTGGAGATCCGCGTTCCGTCGACGGTCACTGCGCGTATTCAGGAAGTCCACCTGCTGGCGATCCACTGCCTGTGCGATCTGATCGACAGCCAACTGTTCGGGAGTGAAGAATGATCCCCAAGCGCCTCGGCCTTATGGCCCTGACCCTGTGCCTGAGCGTCACCGGCTGCGGCTCGGTACTGACCTCGACCCGCAATTCGCCGATCGAGGATGATCGCGGCACACGCACCATCGGTAGCAAGATCGACGACTCGATGATCGAAACCAAGGCCGAGGTGAACATTGCCAAAGCCAACCCGGACCTGGACAAGAGCTCGCACATCGTCGTCAGCAGCTTCAACGGTATCGTGCTGCTTGCCGGGCAAACCCCGCGCGCCGACCTCAAGAGCCTGGCCGAGCAGACCGCCAGCCAGGTACAACGGGTCAAGAAAGTGCACAACGAGCTGCAGGTCATGCCGCCCTCCTCCATCCTGGCGCGCAACAACGACGCCTGGCTGACCACCAAGATCAAGACGCAGATGCTGACCGACAATAGCGTGCCCAGCTCGCGCATCAAGGTCATTACCGAGAACGGTATCGTCTACCTGCTCGGCCTGGTGACACAGCAGGAGGCCAACTCGGCCACTGCGGTGGTACAGAGCGTGTCTGGCGTGCAGAAGATCGTCAAGCTGTTCGAGTACATCGACTGATTGATTGCCTGTACCGGTCTCATCGCCGGCAAGCCGACTCCCACAGGGATACCGCAAGACCTGTAGGAGCCGGCTTGCCGGCGATGAGACCAGCACAAGCAATACAAAGCCTCACCCTTCAGACCCAGGAAACACCGCATGAAAAAGCTTCTGCTGCCTGCCCTGCTGATCGGCACCTTCGCCACCCTGGCCGGCTGCTCCACCCCCAGCTTGATCACCCTCAACGATGGCCGCGAGTTCCAGTCCACCGACTCGCCACGCTTTGAAAAGTCCACGGGCTTCTACGAATTCCAGCAGCTCGACGGCAAGCGCACCCGCATCAACAAGGACCAGGTTCGCACCATCAGCGACCTGTAATTGCAGGCACTGCAATGAAAAAGGCGATCCGAATGGATCGCCTTTTTTGTCACTTCACCACTTTCAGGCTTGGCCGGCCACTGGGCCGTGGCGGCTGACCACCGCCTTGCGGCGGGCCATCGTCATCCGGCTCGACACCTTCATCTTCCAGCTCGTCGTCTTCCATCACCGGAGGCTCGAGCTCGAAGACCATGCCCTGGCCGTTTTCACGGGCGTAAATCCCGAGAATGGCACCCACCGGCACGAACAAGGAATGGGACACGCCACTGAAGCGCCCCTCGAAGCTCACCGCTTCGTTGTCCATGTGCAGGTTGCGCACGGCACTGGGGGAGATGTTCAGGACGATCTGGCCGTCGCTGGCGAAGCCTTGCGGCACCTGGACAGCCGGATACTCGGCATTGACCAGCATATGAGGGGTGCAATCGTTGTCGACGATCCACTCGTACAGTGCTCGAACCAGATAGGGGCGACTGGAGTTCATCAACGGCTCCTTAAAGCTTGCGCATTTCACGTTCTACGGAGGACAGGCTCGCCTGGAAGGGCTCGCGGGCGAACTGTCGCTCCATGTAATCCAGCAGCGGCTTGGCTTGCCGCGGCAATTCGATACCCATTACCGGCAAACGCCAGAGTATGGGCAATAGACAACAATCGACCAGGCTTTGCTCCTCGCTCATGAAGCAGGCGAACTCGGCAAACAAGGGCGACACCCCTGTCAGGCTTTCGCGCAGCGCCTTGCGCGCGTCGGCACGGGCCGCTTCACTGCTGCGGGCATCGAGCAGGGTATCAGCCAGGGCGCACCAGTCGCGCTGGATGCGATGCATCAGCAAGCGGCTGTTGCCCCGCGCCACCGGGTAGACCGGCAACAGCGGCGGATGCGGGTAACGCTCCTCGAGGTATTCCATCACCACGGTCGATTCATACAAGGCCAGGTCACGATCGACCAGGGTCGGCACACTGCCGTAAGGGTTCACCTCCACCAGCTTCGGCGGAAGACGGGCGAGATCGACGTCGATGACCTGCACGCTGACGCCCTTCTCGGCGAGCACGAGACGTACTCGATGAGAATAATGATCGGCAGGGCCGGAGTAACAGGCTAACCGGTTGGTTGCGCCCATGTAGCGCCTCCTCGCAAGGGATGCTCGTGAAACTGTAAATGAAAACGCGCCCGGGGCGTCCTGGCAAAAAATTGCCAGGACGCCCCGGGCGCGTTCAACAACCAGAAACTACTGCGTGATCAATGCACGTCCTTCCAGTATTCGCGCTTGAGCAAATAGGCGAACACGAAGAAGAAAGCCAGGTACAGCAACACATACGTACCGATGCGCTGGCTTTCCAGTTTGACCGGGTTGGCCGAATAGGCCAGGAAGGTCACCAGGTTCTTGACCTTCTCGTCGAACTGCTCGGTGGTCAGGGTACCGGAATTCGGCGTGATGGTCAGCTGGTCACAGGCTTCGTGAGTCAGCGGGCTGCCCGTCAACGGGTCGAATTGCTTCTTGCCATCGACCACCGTCTGCACTTGCTTGCAGCCAATCGCCTGGTTGCCTTGCAGGCCGACCAGCACGTTGGGCATGCCAACGTTCGGGAACACCTTGTTGTTCACCCCATACGGCCTCGACTTGTCCTCGTAGAAGCTGCGCAGGTAAGTGTACAGCCAGTCGGTGCCGCGCACGCGGGCAACCAGCGTCAGGTCGGGTGGTGCGGCCCCGAACCAGGTCTTGGCATCGCTCGGCTTCATGCCGATGTTCATGTGGTCACCAATCTTGGCGCCGGTGAACACCAGCTTTTCCAGCATCAGCTCATGGGGAATGCCCAGGTCGTCGGCAACTCGCTCGTAACGCTGGAACTTGGCGCTGTGGCAGCCCATGCAATAGTTGGCGAAGGTCCGCGCGCCATCCTGCATGGCCGCCTTGTCGGTCAGGTCGATATCGACCTTGTCCAGCTCCAGGCCATGCTCGGCAGCGAAGGAAAAGGCAGGCATCACTGCCAACAAAAATACTGCGATCAACTTTTTCATCAGCCAGTCACCCTTTCCGGAACCGGTTTGGTCTTCTCGAGCCTTGTGTAGAACGGCATCAGCAGGAAGTAGGCGAAGTACAGCACCGTGCACACCTGCGACAGCAAGGTACGCCCAGGAGTCGGTGCCAAGACGCCGAGAATGCCGAGAATGACGAAGGCAATGCAGAACACCAACAGGAAGACCTTGCTGATCCAGCCCTTGTAGCGCATGGAACGTACCGGACTGCGGTCGAGCCAGGGCAGCACGAACAACACAGCAATCGCGGCCCCCATGGCAATTACCCCCATGAGCTTGTCAGGCACCGCGCGCAGAATTGCGTAGAACGGCGTGAAATACCAGACAGGGGCGATATGCTCTGGCGTCTTGAACGCGTTTGCTTGCTCGAAGTTTGGTTTTTCCAGGAAGTAGCCGCCCATTTCCGGGAAGAAGAACACTACAGCGCAGAACACGAAGAGGAACACCACCACGCCGACGATGTCTTTGACGGTGTAGTACGGGTGAAACGGAATGCCGTCGAGCGGAATACCGTTTTCGTCCTTTTTCTTCTTGATGTCCACACCATCAGGGTTGTTCGAACCCACTTCGTGCAGGGCCAGGATGTGCAGCACGACCAGACCGAGAATCACGATCGGCAGGGCCACCACATGCAGGGCGAAGAAGCGGTTCAGGGTGATACCCGAAATCAGGTAGTCACCACGGATCCACTGGGTCAGGTCGCCACCGATCACCGGGATGGCACCGAACAGCGAGATGATCACCTGGGCACCCCAGTACGACATCTGCCCCCACGGCAGCAGGTAGCCCATGAAAGCTTCGGCCATCAGTGCCAGGTAGATCAGCATGCCGAACAGCCATACCAGCTCACGGGGCTTCTGGTAGGAGCCGTAGAGCAGGCCGCGGAACATGTGCAGGTAGACCACGATGAAGAACGCCGAGGCGCCGGTGGAATGCAGGTAGCGCAGGATCCAGCCGTACTCGACGTCACGCATGATGTACTCGACCGAGGCAAAGGCCTCTTCCGCCGAGGGCGTGAAGCTCATGGTCAGCCATACGCCAGTGACGATCTGGTTGACCAGCACCAGCAGGGCCAGCGAGCCGAAGAAATACAGGAAGTTGAAGTTCTTGGGCGCGTAATACTTGCTCAGGTGGTCTTCCCACATCTTGGTGGCGGGGAAGCGAGCGTCAATCCAGTCCATGAATTTGCTCATCATGCTTTCTCCTGGTCGACGCCGATGACGACGATGTCGTCCGACTCATAAGAGTGCGGCGGCACCGGCAGGTTGAGAGGCGCCGGCTGCGACTTGTAGACACGACCAGCCAGGTCGTAGTGGGAGCCGTGGCAAGGGCAGAAATAGCCACCGACCCACTTCGGCCCGAGGTCTGCGGGCGCGACTTCCGGGCGGAAGGTCGGCGAGCAGCCCAGGTGCGTGCAGAGGCCGACGAGAATGAGTATTTCCGGCTTGATCGAGCGAACCTCGGGGTCGACATAGGTCGGCTGCACCGAACTCTTCGACTGAGGGTCGGAGAGGTCACCTTCGATCTTCTTCAGGTTGCCAAGGATCTCCTGCGTTCGCCGAACGATGAACACCGGCTGGCCACGCCATTCGGCAACCATCTGCTGCCCCGGCTCGACCTTGGCAATATTGACCTTCACCGGTGCACCGGCAGCTTTCGCCTTGGCACTGGGAAACCATGACCCCACGAACGGTACCGCAGCCCCCACTGCCCCCGCTGCCCCGACCACGGATGTCGCGGCTACGAGGAAGCGGCGCCGGCCTGCGTTGACGCCGTCATTGCTCATTCAGTCCTCTCCCATCAGCTTGCTTTGGCCTGTTGGACCAGGCCTGTACTTAGGTAATGTCTGTGGCACTAAAAATTGGCCGCCATGGTAAGAAACAAATCCACACACTGACAAGGTGATTACCCCCACCAGGGGCTGTAACCCTCGCTTTGCTTGATCTGCGTCTATGCGGCACGTCGCCACGGACATGCTGACAGGTTAGTTCAAGACATAAAAAAAGCCCGGTTCGAAAGAACCGGGCTTTTTTCGACTGCCGAAGCGGTATTAACGCTTGGAGTACTGAGGACGCTTACGCGCTTTACGCAGACCCACTTTCTTACGCTCGACTTCACGAGCGTCGCGGGTGACGTAGCCAGCACGACGCAGAGCGCCACGCAGGGTTTCGTCGTATTCCATCAGAGCGCGGGTGATACCGTGACGGATCGCACCGGCTTGACCGCTGACACCACCACCGGAAACGGTGACGTAGATGTCGAACTTCTCAACGGTCTCGGTCAGCTCCAGCGGCTGGCGAACAACCATGCGAGCGGTTTCACGACCGAAGAACACGTCCAGAGAACGGTTGTTGATGGAGATGTTACCAGTACCCGGACGCAGGAAAACGCGAGCGGTTGCGGTCTTGCGACGGCCAGTGCCGTAATTTTGAGTCGCCGACATAATGAACTATCCCGTTAGATCTTCAGTTCTTGAGGCTGCTGAGCAGTGTGTGGGTGAGCAGCACCCGCGTACACTTTCAGCTTGCGGTACATGTCGCGACCCAGCGGGTTCTTCGGCAGCATGCCTTTGACCGCGGTTTCGATAACACGCTCAGGGGCTTTGGCGATCAACTTCTCGAAGTTGATTTCCTTGATGCCGCCTGGGAAGCCGGAGTGGGAGTAGTACATCTTGTCGGAAGACTTGGCGCCAGTCACACGGATCTGCTCGGCGTTGATGACGACGATGTAGTCGCCGGTGTCAACGTGAGGGGTGTATTCTGGTTTGTGTTTGCCACGCAGACGGCTAGCGATTTCGGTAGCCAGACGACCCAGGGTCTGGCCAGCGGCGTCGACTACGAACCACTCGCGCTTTACTGTTTCCGGTTTAGCAGTAAAAGTTTTCATTCTCTAAAGCCTCAGAGGCCGCCCAGCGAAAAATAGACGGCGAATCTTACTGGATAGTGCACACCTTGCCAAGGGCAAGCGCGCAGCCGAACACAGGCGCTATTGGGGGCTCGGGTCGGGCACGCCAATGTTCGACGGGGTTCATCCTGCGTGGTGGTGCATCACTTCCTCCACACGGAGAGGGGCCGAATTATCCAGATTGCACAGAAAATTTCAACCTGCTTTTATGGGCTTCTTTGCCCAAGGAGTGCCTTCCCGATGGAATACCGCAAGCTCGGCCGTACCGACCTGGACGTCAGCACCCTGTGCCTGGGCACCATGACCTGGGGCGAGCAGAACGACCAGGCCGAGGCCTTTGCCCAGATCGCGATGGCCAAGGCCCGCGGCATCAACTTCATCGACACCGCCGAGATGTACCCGGTGCCACCCCGCCCGGAGACCTGTGCCGCCACCGAGCGCATCATCGGCAACTGGTTCCGCCAGCAGGGTGACCGCGACGACTGGGTCCTGGCCAGCAAGGTCGCCGGCCCCGGCAACGGCATCAGCCATATCCGCGACGGCCAGCTCAAGCACAACCGTGCGCACATCGTCGCCGCCCTGGACGAGAGCCTCAAGCGCCTGCACACCGACCACATCGACCTGTACCAGCTGCACTGGCCGGAGCGCAGCACCAACTTCTTCGGCAAGCTGGGCTACCAGCACCTGGCCAATGACCTGTTCACGCCGCTGGAAGAGACCCTCGAAGTGCTCGACGAACAGGTACACGCGGGCAAGATCCGCCACATCGGCCTGTCCAATGAAACGCCCTGGGGGACCATGAAGTTCCTGCAGCTGGCCCAAAGCCGTGGCTGGCCGCGGGCGGTATCGATCCAGAACCCGTACAACCTGCTCAACCGCAGCTTCGAGGTGGGCCTGGCAGAGGTGGCGATCCGCGAACAATGTGGCCTGCTGGCCTATTCGCCCCTGGCGTTCGGCATGCTGTCGGGCAAGTACGAGCACGGCGCCCGCCCGGCCAACGCGCGCCTGACCCTGTTCAGCCGCTTCGCCCGCTACTCCAACCCACAGACCGTGGCCGCGTGCAGCCGCTACGTGCAACTGGCCCGCGAGCATGGCCTGGACCCTGCGCAGATGGCCCTGGCGTTCGTCACCCGGCAGCCATTCGTGACCAGCAACATCATTGGCGCAACGAACCTGGTGCAGCTGGAGAGCAACTTGAACAGCCTGGAGCTGAACCTGAGCGATGAGCTGCTGGCGGCAATCGAGGCGATTCACCAGGAGCAGCCCAACCCGGCGCCTTGACCGCAAGCACCGCCGGCTCCCACAGGTACAGCGCGACTTTCAAGTCTCGCGAAGAAGACCGCCCAATGTTGCGGGGTAGACACAATCGCCAAAAAATAAGACGATCCAGCCGGTGATTGACCACTCTACCCTATAAGAACAATGACAATGATGTTTACCCAACCCTCGGCGTCGCTGCGGCGCGTCAGCATCCTGGCCATTGACAAGGTCTTTGCATCCACCCTGATGCAGGCCAAGGATTTCTTCCACCTCGCCAGCCTGCGCTACAGCAAACAGCTGGGCCTGGGCGTGCAGCCCATGTTCGACATCTGCCTGGTAAGCCCGGACGGCGAGCCCGTGGACAGCTTCAGCAACGTGCAACTGCCGGTCGATGGCGGTCTCGCCGATGCCGACGTGATCATCCTCCCGGCGTTCTGGGAAGACTTCGACACCCTGCTGCAGCGCTACCCCCAGGTGCTGCCATGGCTGCGCCAGCAGCATGCCCGGGGTGCGGTGCTGTGCGCCGAAGCGAGCGGTGTGTTCTGGCTGGCCGAATCAGGCTTGCTCGACGGCAAGGAGGCGACCACCTACTGGCGCTTCTTCACCAGCTTCGCCGAGCGCTTCCCGAAGATTCGCCTGAACCAGGACAAGCACCTGACCGATGCCGACAACCTGTACTGCGCGGGCGGCACCACATCGGCCTGCGACCTGTACATCTACCTGATCGAGCGCTTCTGCGGTGCCAACGTGGCCCGCGCCGTGGCCCGCGACATCCTCTACGAAGTACAGCGCAACTACACGCCAGGGCGCATGGGCTTTGGCGGCCAGAAGCTGCACCAGGACCTGATCATCCTGCAGATCCAGCATTGGCTGGAGGAGCACTTCGCTGACAAGTTCCGCTTCGAGGACGTGGCCCGCAACCACGGCATGAGCATCCGCAACTTCATGCGGCGCTTCCAGGGGGCGACTGGCGACAAGCCGTTGCACTACCTGCAGCGGTTGCGCATCGAGACGGCCAAGGGGCTGCTGTCGAGCACGCGCAAGAGCATCAAGACCATCAGCTATGAAGTCGGTTATGACGATGCCAGTTTCTTTGCGCGGTTGTTCCGCCAGCACACGGAGTTGTCGCCGAATCAGTATCGCCAGCAGTTCATGCAAGAGGCCTGAAGAGCATGGGGCTGCTTTGCAGCCCCAGCTGTAATTACGGCTTGTGCGCGCGCGCCAGGAACTCGTGCGACTGCATCTCCAGCAACCGGCTCAGGGTCCGCTGGAACTCGAAGCTCAGCCGCCCACCGGTATAAAGGTCCTTCAATTCCACCTCGGCCGAGATGATCAGCTTGACGTTGCGGTCATAGAACTCATCGACCATGTTGATGAAGCGCCGGGCGATGTCGTCGGTGGTGACGCCCATCTGCTCGACGTTGCTCAGCAGCACGGCATGGAAGATCTTACCCAGCTCGATGTAGTCGTTCTGGCTGCGCGGGCCGTCGCACAGGGCGCGGAAGTCGAACCAGGCGACGTCGTCACAGGTGCGCAGTGCACGGATCGGCCGGTTCTCGATCATCAGCTCATCGTTCTCGACGGCCTGGGTGCACTCGGGCGTCAGCGCCTTGAAGCTCGCACGCATGCTCTGGTGCGCAGCGTCGTCGAGCGGGAAGTGGAACAGTTCGGCCTGCTCCAGGTGGCGCAAGCGGTAGTCGACTCCGCTGTCGACGTTCACCACGTCGGTGAACTGCTTGATCATGGCAATCGCCGGCAGGAAGCGCGCACGCTGCAGGCCGTCCTTGTACAGGCCGTCAGGGACGATGTTGGAGGTCGCCACCAGCGAGACGCCGTTCTTGAACAGTTCTTCCATCAGGGTGCCGAGGATCATGGCATCGGTGATGTCGGAAACGAAGAACTCGTCGAAGCAGATCACCCTCGCCTCCTCGCTGAAGCGCTTGGCGATGATGGTCAGCGGGTTCTTCTCGCCCTTGAGGGTCTTCATCTCTTCGTGGACGCGCTTCATGAAGCGGTGGAAGTGCGTGCGCATCTTCTGCTTGAACGGCAGCGCCTCGAAGAAGGTGTCGACCAGGTAGGTCTTGCCGCGCCCTACCCCGCCCCAGAAGTACAGGCCCTTGACCGGCGTCTGGTCCTTCTTGCCGAACAGCTTGCCGAACATGCCCGGCTTGTTGTTCTGCGCGTGCACCAGGTCATCGTACAGGCGCTGCAGGTGACGCACCGCAGTTTCCTGCGCCGCGTCATGGAAGAAGTCGGGACGTTTCAGATCTGCTTGGTATCGTTCTAGGGGCGTCATGATTTCGTTAGCGAGGCAACAAAAAACGGGCCGTCACTGTAGCGACAGGCCCGCTTAATGGCAATGCGACTTGCGTCAATATGCCTCACTGGAGGCAGTTATCCGCTGCATGGCACCGGCTTCGCCGGCGATCGCGGGCAAGCCCGCTCCTACAGTGGCTGCAGAGCTTCACGCAGGCTTTCGATGGCGGTATCACGGGCTTCGGCGCTGTCGAACCGTGGCCCGTCGGCAACCTGCTCGCCATCGAGCCACAGGCTGAAGCCCAGACCCTCGACGCGCACATCGGCTTCACCACCTTGCTGCAGTTGCTTGCTCACGGCGCCGGCGCTCTTGCCGTCGGCGAAGCTGCGCGACAGCAGCAATTGCTCACCATCGGCGGCCAGCAGGCGGAAGCGGAAGCTGCCGTCTTCATCACGGAAGCTGACGAAGCGCGCGCTCTTGGCGGCCTTCTTCTTCACCTCGGTGCTGGCCTGCACGCTGCTGCGGAACGAACGCAGGCCGACGGCCTCGCGCAGTTGCTCGAGGAACGGGGTAGCGATCCTGCGGGCCTTGGCAGCGCCGGCCAGCAGAATGTCCTCCAGGTCCGCCGGGCGCGAGATCAACTGGTGGTAGTGCTCGCGCTTTTCCGCCAGCTGGCCGTCGAGCAACTGGAACAGGCGCTGCTTGGCCTCGCCCCAGCCCAGGCCCTGCAGCAGCTCATCACGGAACTCGGCGCACTGCGCCGGCGTCGAGAAAGCCTGGAACAGGGTGAACAGGTGTGCGTTGTCCGGATCTTTCGCTTCGCCGGGCGCACGCGAGTCGGTGACGATGCGCGAGATGGCGTCCTTCATGTCCTTGGCACTGGTGAACAGCGGGATGGTGTTGTCGTAGCTCTTGGACATCTTGCGACCGTCCAGGCCCGGCAAGGTCGCCACGCTTTCTTCGATCACCGCTTCCGGCAGGGCGAAGAAGTCCTTGCCCTGGCCGAACAGGTGGTTGAAGCGCTGGCCGATATCGCGCGCCATTTCAACGTGCTGGATCTGGTCACGACCGACCGGCACCTTGTTGGCATTGAACATCAGGATGTCGGCAGCCATCAGCACCGGGTAGCTGAACAGGCCCATGGTCACACCGGCGTCCGGGTCTTCGCCGTTCTCGACGTTCTTGTCCACCGAGGCCTTGTAGGCGTGGGCCCGGTTGAGCAGGCCCTTGGCGGCGACGCAGGTCAGCAGCCAGGTCAGCTCGGGGATCTCGGGGATGTCGGACTGGCGGTAGAAGGTCACCTTCGCCGGGTCCAGGCCACCGGCCAGCCAGGTGGCGGCGATTTCCAGGCGCGAGCGCTGGATGCGCAGCGGGTCGTCGCACTTGATCAGGGCGTGGTAGTCGGCCAGGAAGTAGAACGAGTCGACACCGGGCTGCTGGCTGGCGACGATCGCAGGGCGGATGGCGCCCGCGTAGTTGCCCAGGTGCGGGGTGCCGGTGGTGGTGATACCGGTGAGAATGCGCGTGGTCATGGGTGTTCGCTTATTCAGGCTTGGCTCAATTCGAAAGGCGCGGCAGCAGCAGATCCTTCAGATCGGTCAGCTTGCCATGGAAGAAGTGTCCGCATTCTGCCACTTTCAGCAGCTCATGGGGGCGCGACAGGGTGTCGGACCATTCGTAGACCAACTGCGGCGCCACGACTTCGTCGGCGTCAGGCTGGACCAGGGTGATCGGGCAGCGTTGCGGCAGCGGGAATTCGGCGGTCAGGCGCATGACCGCCGGGGCGATCATGAACAGATGCTGCAGGGCAGCTCCAGCACTTTCCAGGCGCCCGGCCAGGCTGGTTGCGACGAAACCACCGAACGAGAAGCCCATCAGCACCAGCGGCAACTGCGGGTGTTTCTCGCGCAACCAGGCTGCGGCAGCTTCGGCATCGGCGACTTCGCCTGCGCCCATGTCATGGTTGCCAGCGCTCTGGCCGACGCCGCGATAATTGAAACGCAAGGTCACATAGCCGGCATCTCGCGCGGTGCGCTGCAGGGTCGAGACCACCTTGTTGAGCATGGTGCCGCCCTGGACCGGGTTCGGGTGGCAGATCAGCACCGCACCACGGGCATCGGCCACATCCAGGTACAAGGCTTCAAGCTGGCCCACAGGGCCATCGATGAACAAGGGGGTTTCGCGGACAAGCAAGGCACTACTCCGTGACCTCGAAGGGGGTCGATTCGTCTAGGTGAGGAATTCTGTTCTGATTTGCGATCGCTCGCGGTATACAGCGCAGGTCTGAGCCGTTAACGTAAAGCAAAGCCGTTTATAGAGGAAGGACTCGTGGAACTCTCGCTCCTTGTTTGGTTGTTGCCAACCCTGGCCCTGGTCATTGGCGTCGCCATCGGCTTCGTCGTGGCGCGCCTGCTGCCCAATGCCGCGCCAAGCAGCACCCAGCGTCAGCTGGATGACATTCAGAAACGCTTCGACAGCTACCAGAACGAAGTGGTCACCCATTTCAACAGCACCGCCGTGCTGGTCAAGAAACTGACCCAGAGCTACCAGGATGTACAGGATCACCTGGCCGAAGGCGCCAACAGCCTGGCCCTGGACGAGGTGACCCGTCAGCGCCTGCTGGCAGCCCTGCACTCCGAAGCGGCCCAGGGCCCGCGTGACCGCCTGACGCCACCGCGCGACACCGCCGAAGTACCGCGCGACTACGCGCCGAAGACGCCAAACTCGCCAGGCATGCTGGATGAGAGCTACGGGCTCAAGCGTTGATTCGCTGAAATGAACAAGGCCTCGAAAGAGGCCTTTTTCTTGTGCGCAATTCACTGTCCTCATCGCCGGCAAGCCGGCTCCCACAGGAGGGGGAGCGGTGCTGTACACGTGGGAGCCGGCTTGCCGGCGATAGGGCCAATGCAGACAAATCAGCTACAAGCCTTCAACGCCTGCTCGACATCCGCCAATAGGTCTTCCACATCCTCCAGCCCCACCGACAACCGCACCAACCCCTCCGAAATCCCGTGCTGCGCACGCTCTTCAGGCGTATAGCTCGAATGCGTCATGCTCGCCGGATGCTGCGCCAGCGACTCGGCAGCCCCCAGGCTTACCGCCCGGGCGAACAACTGCAATGCATTCATGAAGCGCCGACCGGCCTCGATGCCGCCCTTGAGTTCAAAGGCGATCATCCCGCCCGGCAAACGCATCTGCCGTTGCGCCAACGCATACTGGCTGAACGAGGGCAAGCCAGGATAATGAATCAGCTCGACCTGCGCCTGGCGCTCCAGGTACTGCGCCACGTGCTGGGCGTTGGCACAATGCCGGTCCATACGCAGCGCCAGGGTCTTGATGCCTCTCATCACCAACGTGGCATCATGCGGCGACAGCACGGCGCCGGTCATGTCCTTGAGACCCTCCAGGCGAATCCGGTCGATCACTGCCTTGCGCCCGATCACCAGCCCCCCGGTGACGTCACCGTGGCCGCTGAGGTACTTGGTGGCCGAATGAACAACCAGGTCGGCGCCCTGCTCCAGCGGTCTTTGCAGGTAGGGCGTGCAATAGGTGTTATCCACGACGATGTGCAGTTCATGGCCACGCGCCGCCTCGGCCACGGCAGCGATATCGACCAGTTGCATGTTCGGGTTGGCCGGCGTTTCGAAGTAGATCATCCGGGTCTTGCGGGTGATCGCGGCCTTCAGCGCCTTGCTGTCGTTTAGGTCGACATGGCGGATCTTCACCCCGAATTCGCCGATGCCATGGTGCAGGAAGGCAAACGTGCAGCCGTACAGCGTGCGACCGACGATCAACTCGTCACCGGGCCTGAGCAAGGTCCACAAGGTCGTGGTGATGGCGCCCATGCCCGACGCCAGGGCCAGCCCGGCCTCGCCACCTTCCAGGGACGCCATGCGCTGCTCCAGCACGGCCAGGGTCGGGTTGGAAATACGGCTGTAGAAATGCCCGCCCTCCTCTCCGGCAAAGCACGCCGCGCCGTATTCGACAGTCGGGAAGGCATAGGTCGCGGTCTGGTAGACCGGCGGCACCAAGGCTCCGCCGTGGGAAAGGTCGTGGCCGTGGTGGATGGCGCGGGTGGAAAAACCGGTGTTGTTATGGGAGTCGCGCATGGCAACAGCCTCTGGTGGTTTGCTATAAGCTTATGCCACCGAGTCGCCTGATATTTTCCAAAATAGCCCAGTCAAACGGTCGTGTTTTGGAACAAAAACAACAAATAGCGCACCAGGAGGGCAAATCATGCCTGCCAGCCTCGACCGAACCGACCGCGCCCTGCTTGCTGCCCTGCAGGACAATGCCCGCCTCACCGTTTCCGAACTGGCCGACCAGGTTGCACTGACTACCTCGCCTTGCTGGCGACGGGTCAAGTTGCTGGAGGACAACGGCTACATCACCGGCTACCAGGCCATTCTTTCGCCCAAGTCGCTGGGCTTTGGTGTAACAGCGTTCGTCAGCATCATGATGGACTCGCATACCAAGGAAATGGCCTTGGCCTTCGAAAAAAGATTGATGGAAATTCCCGAAATTGTCGCCTGTCACAACATTTCCGGACGCTATGACTTTTTATTGGAAATTTTGGCGAGAGATCTTGAATCGTTCGGGGAGTTTACCCGTGAGGTACTGCAGCGGTTACCGGGGGTCAAGGAAATCTACTCGAGCTTTTCCTACAAGGCCGTTAAGGAAAAGCGAATAATCCCATTAGCAGAAACGCATATCTGAATGGCAAGACACCTCCTCATTTGTCACGCAGCGATCTCCAAGCTGCCACAAAGAAAGTAGCGCGCTGCTTGGAGATCGATGAACCAAAGCGTATAGCTACTCCTTACGGGAAGTCATGAGGTATTTCAATAAGAGGTTTAGGAATGGGAGGATAAACGTGCGGATATATTTTTGGCCTGCGAGGCAGCCGCCCCGGCACGTATCCTTGACGCGCCCAGCGCACCTGCCCATTTCGACCGTCAAATATTAAAATATTCCCGGTATCGCTTACTTTTAGGTAATTGTTTTTCCAATACGATCTATCCAGCGTTTCCGTACTCTGCGCGGACCATATTCGATCTCGTGAAGGGTCATATAGAAAACCCGAGTTGCTCACGACAAACTGGAGCGGCTCACGTGCTCGATTAGGGAACGTAGAGCTGTATGGCTGCTTATGATCCGCGACCCAAATCACCCTGCCACCATCCTCCAAAACCAGATTTCCATCTGGTCTTAGACGAAGCACGAACCTTCCATTATCGGACCTTATGAACTGCCCCGCCCGCATGGCATGGTTAGGAGGAAGCAACACACCTCCTGAGTCTCGAAACGGTTGGTACTGTATTCGTTGATATTTACTTTTTCCCATATTGAACGTCCTATTCAGGAAATGAGTCAGCAACCACTCGATCAGTGGCCGCACTCATCATTCACAAACGTCGCTTATCGTTGCACTCGGAAAACACTCCAAATCTAAGCGACGAAAAATCCTACAAGCAAAAGAGAACTCGCCTGCATGCAGTTAGCACAATTCTACTTGAGGGACCCGGCATAATTTAAAAGGCAAAAGAAGAACTTCGACGATAGCGATCAAATACAACCTCATAGCCCCAGCCACATTAGAAAAGGATGCATCCATGCACGAACCCTGGCAATATCTGAAACTACTATTAGCTACCATCACAATCATGCTGCCTGGATGCAGCGGCGAGATGCTGCTGCTTCCAGACAGGCAGGAAATGAAGTTCAAGTGTGACATGGACCCTTACCGACAGGGATGCGAAAGAATGATGGACTACCAAGAGCATTACCGAAGGATAAATAAACCAGCAACCTAAAGTAAAAACTTGCTTTAAAAACAGACTGAAAGCTCCTGCACTTCAGACTGCCAAGATCAAGAAGCCTTTGCCGGGTAGGTAATGACGCATATCATAACCTGGCGAAAGTCGAAGGGGCTTTAACCGTTCAAGAATGTGCGATGATAAAACTACTGGTGTTGGTACTGCTTCTATCCGGCTGCGCCGATGGCGAATTCTTCCTTTTGCCCAATCAGCAGGATCTCAAGTTCGGTTGTGACATGGACGCTTACAAGCAAGGGTGCGAACGACAAAGCGACTACGACCAGCATTTCAAATCGGTCGAGGGCAAGAAGGGTTAGCGCCTGACTCAGGTTTTGAGGTGGTACATGAACCGAGCGCGGCGCGGGCGGCGCTCGATCTCTCGGTCACAAAAAAATCGTGACGAGCACCCAACAAAAAACCCCGCCGAAGCGGGGTTTTCCATGCAGCGCTAACGCTTAGATCGCGCCACGCTGACGCAGCACATCCAGCACCTGCTTCACACCTTCCTCGACACTGATGTTCTGGGTATCGATCACCAGGTCAGCATCCAGCGGCACATCGAACGGGAAGCTCTCGCCCGGGATGTTGTCGCCACCGGCAGCGTACAGGCCCTGCGGGTCACGCTCACGGCAGGCCAGCGGGGAAGCCTGGACATAAACAGTCACCAGTCGCTCCTTGCCGATCAGCGCCTTGGCCTGCTCGCGGCCTTCGGCATCCGGGGCAACGAACGCGGCCAGGGTCAGCAGGCCGGCTTCGTTGAACTGGCGCGCCACGTGGGCGGCGCGGCGCCAGTTCTCGGTGCGGCCGGCGCGGTCCTGTGGCAGGCCCTTGTTCAGGTCGTGGCGCAGGTTCTGGCCATCGAGCACGTACACCGCACGGCCCATGTCGAACAGCTTGCGCTCCACGGCGTAGGCCAGGGTGCTCTTGCCTGCACCGGACAGGCCGCTGAACAGCACGGTGGCCGGCTGCTGGCCGAAGCGCAGGGCGCGCTCTTCGGTCGACACGTGGGCCTGCTTGCCATGCTGGCCGGTGCTGCCGTGCGGCAGTACGGGCTGGGCGATGATCATGCCGGCGCCGACGGTGCCGTTGGTCAGGCGGTCGATGACGATGAAGGCACCGGTGGTGCGGTTGCTGTCGTAACCGTCCAGGGCGATCGAGGCGTCCAGGGCGACCTTGACGCGACCGATCTCGTTCAGCTGCAACGCGCTGGCAGCGCCCTGCTCCAGGGTGTTCACATCGACCTTGTGGGTGATGCTGGCGATCGAGCCCGGCACGTAGCTGGTGGCGCGCTTGATGTCGTATTTCTTGCCCGGCAGCATCGGCTCTTCGGCCATCCACACCAGCATGGCGTCGAACTGGTCGGTCACCGGTGGGACGTTGTCGGCGTGCACCAGCAGGTCACCACGGGAGATGTCGATCTCGTCTTCCATGGTCAGGGTCACGGCCTGGCCTGGGCCGGCGCTTTCCAGTTCACCTTCGTAGGTGACGATGGACTTGACCCGGCTGCTCTTGCCCGACGGCAGCACGACAACTTCGTCACCCTTGTGCACCACGCCGCTGGCGATGGTGCCGGCGAAGCCGCGGAAGTTCAGGTTCGGACGGTTGACGTACTGCACCGGGAAGCGCAGGTCGGTGAAGTTGCGGTCGGCCGACACTTCGACGGTCTCGAGGATTTCCATCAGCGTCGGGCCGGCGTACCACGGCGAACGCTCGCTGGGGTTGACCACGTTGTCGCCCTTGAGCGCCGACATCGGCACGAAGTGCAGGCTGCTCGGGGTCAGGTTGATGGCTTCGGCGAACTTCAGGTAATCGGCCTTGATCGACTCGAAGACGCCTTCATCGAAGCCCTTGAGGTCCATCTTGTTGACCGCGACCACGATGTGCTTGATGCCCAGCAACGAGGCGATATAGCTGTGGCGACGGGTCTGGGTCTGCACGCCGTAGCGGGCATCGACCAGGATGATCGCCAGGTCGCAGGTGGACGCACCGGTCGCCATGTTGCGGGTGTACTGCTCGTGGCCCGGGGTGTCGGCAATGATGAACTTGCGCTTGGCGGTGGAGAAGTAGCGGTAGGCGACATCGATGGTGATGCCCTGCTCGCGCTCGGCCTGCAGGCCATCGACCAGCAGCGCCAGGTCGACTTCCTCGCCGGTGGTGCCGACTTTCTTCGAGTCACGGGTGATGGCCTCGAGGTGGTCCTCGTAGATCATCTTCGAATCGTGCAGCAGGCGCCCGATCAGGGTGCTCTTGCCGTCATCCACGTTGCCGCAGGTGAGGAAGCGCAGCAGTTCCTTGCGCTCGTGCTGGGCCAGGTAGGCGAGGATGTCCTCGCTGATCAGATCAGATTGATGACTCATTGCATTCAAGCTCCAAGCTGTAAGCTTCAAGCGGCAAGCTTGTCGGCGTACAACTAGTTAGAAATTTTGTTGATCAGCCCTGCAAGCATCCTGGAATGCTCACGGGTTTCAGTAATCCAGTCGTTAGCCAACTCAGCAGGCAAGTAACCTATTTCACCGGCAATGATCAGTTGCGTACGTAACTCCGCGCAGGATGCTTTCGCTACGCTGAGAAACCAGGCCTTCTCTCGCCACCCGCTACGCTCCATACCCTCAGCAATATTGGAGGGGACTGAAACCGCCGAACGAGTAATCTGAGATTTGAATCCGAAGTCTCGGCAAGCTGCAAAAGCTCGATGCATCTCAACCGCCAGATTCTTGCTTCTCTGCCAAACCAGTAACTTCTCAAAATCCACTACGAGCGCTCCTTGTGCGCCCGCGAAGCAGGCGGCAATCCGCAAATTTCAGAAGCTACGCGTTATGCTTCTGTCTTGCAGCTTGCCGCTTGTAACTTGAAGCTTAGAAATAGCCTTGGCGTTTCTTGTCTTCCATGGAACCGGCGCCATCGTGGTCGATGACACGGCCCTGGCGTTCGGACGTACGGGTCAGGAGCATTTCCTGAATGATGTCCGTCAGGGTCTCGGCTTCCGATTCGACAGCGCCCGTCAGCGGGTAGCAGCCGAGGGTACGGAAACGCACCTTCTTCTTGACGATGCGCGCCTTCTCTTCCTCGGAGAGGTGCTCGAGGATGCGCTCGTCGTCGATCATGATCAGGGTGCCGTTCTTCTCGATCACTTCACGCTCGGCGGCGAAGTACAGCGGCACGATCGGGATGCCTTCGAGGTAGATGTACTGCCAGATGTCCAGCTCGGTCCAGTTGGACAGCGGGAACACGCGGATCGACTCGCCCTTGTTGACCTTGCCGTTGTACACGTTCCACAGCTCGGGACGCTGGTTCTTCGGGTCCCAGCGGTGCTTGCTGTCACGGAACGAGTACACGCGTTCCTTGGCCCGCGACTTCTCTTCGTCGCGGCGCGCGCCACCGAAGGCGGCGTCGAAACCATGCTTGTCCAGCGCCTGCTTGAGGCCCTGGGTCTTCATGATGTCGGTGTGCTTGGAGCTGCCATGGGTGAACGGGTTGATCCCCTGCGCCACACCCTCGGGGTTGACGTGGGTGATCAGCTCCAGGCCCATTTCCTCGACCATCTTGTCGCGGAAGCTGTACATCTCCTGGAATTTCCACTGGGTGTCGACGTGCATCACCGGGAACGGCAGCTTGCCCGGGAAGAAGGCCTTGCGCGCCAGGTGCAGCATCACGGCGGAATCCTTGCCGATCGAGTACAGCATCACCGGGTTGTCGAACTCGGCGGCCACCTCGCGGATGATATGGATGCTCTCCGCCTCCAGCTGTTTCAAGTGCGTCAGTTTGTCGACCATGGCTACTCACGAAAAACGATCTTATGGACGGCCTGTGGGCCGTGTTCGAGCGAGTCACTCTATCACAGCGGATGCTTCTATTTAGGAGGCGCACTAGATCGAAAAAGTCTAACGATATGACTGGGGGTTTGGCCGAATTGGGGCCGCTTAGCGGCCCGATCGCCAGTACGGTCAGATCGGATTCGGGCAATCGATGAACAGATGCTCCAGCGCAAACCGCCGCGCCAGATAGTCCCCAAGGGCCTGCACGCCATAGCGCTCGGTGGCATGGTGCCCGGCTGCAATGAAGCTGACGCCGTTTTCGCGGGCGCTGTGATAGGTCTGCTCCGAC
This sequence comes from Pseudomonas plecoglossicida NBRC 103162 = DSM 15088, assembly GCF_000730665.1. Lineage (GTDB taxonomy): Bacteria > Pseudomonadota > Gammaproteobacteria > Pseudomonadales > Pseudomonadaceae > Aquipseudomonas > Aquipseudomonas plecoglossicida. Next base: position 32,245 of record NZ_BBIV01000030.1, on the reverse strand, counting down.
GCCTCGCCAGTGAGATACAGGTCGACCCCGGCCGCGATCGCCGTGTCGATGTACCCCTGGCCACCCCCGGTGCACCAGCCAACCCGACGGATCACGCCATCGCCCTCGACCAGCAACGGTTCGCGCCCCATCACCTCCTGCACGCGACGGGCAAAATCACGCGCAGTCATCGGCTCGGCCAAGGATCCGACCAGCCCCACCACCTTGGGGTTTTCCGGATCCAGCGGCCCTTCGACGGTAATGTCCAGTTGCCGGGCCAGTTGCACGTTGTTGCCCACTTCGGGGTGCACATCCAGCGGCAGGTGAAACGCCAGCAGGCTGATGTCGTTGTTCAGCAGGGTCTTCAGGCGGCGCTGCCGGATCCCGGTGACACACGGGTTCTCGCCTTTCCAGAAGTAACCATGGTGCACCAGCACCAGATCGGCCTCGGCCTCCACCGCGGCATCCAGCAGCGCCTGGCTGGCAGTGACGCCGCTGACGATTCGGCTGACTTGCGGGCGGCCTTCGACCTGCAGGCCGTTGGGGCAATAATCCTGGATCTTCGCGCTGCCCAGGTAGCGCTCGGCTTCCTCGACCAGGGTGTTCAGAGCGACGGCCATGAAAATCTCCTCGAAATCTGCGCTTTTCTCGGGCACAACGCCCGTATAATGCCCGCCATTATGGGCCGTCGCCGGCATCGGGGGAACCGGTGTATGATCGCGCGCGTTCGTGCCCCATCGCGCGACCAATCGCCCCGCTCTTCTCCAGGATTCGTTCATGTTCAAGGCTTTGCGTTATTTTGGCTGGCCCCTGCTAACCGGCATTCTGATCGCCATGCTGATCATCCAGCGCTTCCCTGAATGGGTCGGCCTGCCCAGTCAGGACGTCAACCTGCAGCAGGCACCGCAGACCACGAAAATCATGCAAGGCCCGGTGTCCTATGCCGACGCCGTGACCCTGGCCGCTCCGGCGGTGGTCAACCTGTACACCACCAAGGTGGTCAACAAGAGCGCCCACCCGCTGTTCGAAGACCCGCAGTTCCGCCGTTTCTTCGGTGACAACCTGCCCAAGCAGCGGCGCTGGGAATCGAGCCTGGGCTCGGCGGTGATCATGAGCCCAGAGGGCTACCTGCTGACCAACAACCACGTCACCAGCGGCGCCGACCAGATCGTGGTGGCGCTCAAGGACGGCCGCGAGACCCTGGCCCGGGTAATCGGCAGCGACCCGGAGACCGACCTTGCGGTACTGAAGATCGACCTGAAGAACCTGCCCGCCATCACCATCGGTCGCTCCGACACCATCCACATCGGCGACGTCACCCTGGCCATCGGCAACCCCTTCGGCGTCGGCCAGACCGTGACCATGGGCATCATCAGCGCCACCGGCCGCAACCAGCTGGGCCTGAACAACTACGAAGACTTCATCCAGACCGATGCCGCGATCAACCCGGGCAACTCCGGCGGTGCGCTGGTGGATGCCAATGGCAACCTGGTGGGCATCAACACGGCGATCTTCTCCAAGTCCGGCGGCTCCCAGGGCATCGGCTTCGCCATCCCGGTCAAGCTGGCGCTGGAAGTGATGAAGTCCATCGTCGAGCACGGCCAGGTCATCCGCGGCTGGCTGGGCATCGAGGTACAGCCGCTGAGCCAGGAACTGGCCGAGTCGTTCGGCATGCAAGGGCGTCCGGGCATCGTGGTGGCGGGGATCTTCCGCGACGGGCCGGCGCAGAAGGCGGGGCTGCAGTTGGGTGACGTGATCCTGAGCATCAACGGCGAGCCCGCAGGCGACGGGCGCAAGTCGATGAACCAGGTGGCGCGGATCAAGCCCAACGAGAAGATCAACATCGAAGTGATGCGCAATGGGCAGCAGCTGAAGCTGGTTGCCGAGGTGGGGCTGCGGCCGCCGCCTGCTCCGGCTGCGACTCAGGAAGAGAAGTAAGACTGGGGCTGCTTTGCAGCCCATCGCCGGCAAGCCGGCGATGGGCCGCAAAGCGGCCCCAACAGCATCAATGCAGGATCTGGCTCAAGAACAACTTGGTCCGATCACTGCGCGGCCGGTCGAAGAAGTCATCCGGCGCCGCCTGCTCCACGATCTCCCCCTTGTCCATGAAGATCACCCGGTTCGCCACGGTGCGGGCAAAGCCCATCTCGTGGGTCACGCAGAGCATGGTCATGCCGTCCTCGGCCAGGCCGACCATGGTATCCAGCACCTCCTTGACCATTTCCGGGTCAAGCGCCGAGGTCGGCTCGTCGAACAGCATGATCTTCGGCTTCATGCACAACGCCCGGGCAATCGCCACGCGCTGCTGCTGACCACCAGACAACTGCCCCGGATACTTGTGCGCCTGCTCCGGGATGCGCACCCGCTCCAGGTAATGCATGGCGATTTCCTCGGCCTTGCGCCGCGGCATCTTGCGCACCCACATCGGCGCCAGGGTGCAGTTTTCGAGGATGCTCAGGTGCGGGAACAGGTTGAAGTGCTGGAACACCATACCCACCTCGCGGCGGATCGCCTCGATCTGCTTGAGGTCGTTGGTCAGCTCCACGCCATCGACCACGATGCGGCCCTGCTGGTGCTCTTCCAGGCGGTTGAGGCAGCGGATGGTGGTGGACTTGCCCGAACCGGACGGCCCGCACAGCACGATACGTTCGCCCTGGCGCACGTTCAGGTTGATGTCCTTGAGCACATGGAACTGACCGTACCACTTGTTCACACCCTGCATCTGGATGATGCCTTCGGGGCCGGCAGGCTGCTTGATCGCTTCACTCATTTCGAAACTCCTAACGCTTGTGGCCAGTGTCCAGCTTGCGCTCCAGATGCATGGAGTAGCGGGACATACCGAAACAGAAAATCCAGAACACCAGTGCAGCGAACACATAACCCTCGGTGGCCATGCCCAGCCAGGCCGGGTCGGCAGCGGCTTGCTTGACGCTGTTGAGCAGGTCGAACAGGCCGATGATGATCACAAGGCTTGTGTCCTTGAACAGGGCGATGAAGGTATTCACGATGCCAGGGATCACCAGCTTGAGTGCCTGCGGCAGGATCACCAGGCCCATCGAGCGCCAGTAGCCCAGGCCCATGGCCGCAGCGGCCTCGTACTGGCCCTTGGGAATGGCCTGCAGGCCGCCGCGCACCACTTCGGCGATGTACGCCGACTGGAACAGGATCACCCCGATCATCGCCCGCAGCAGCTTGTCGAAGCTCATGCCCTCGGGCAGGAACAGCGGCAGCATCACCGATGACATGAACAGCACGGTGATCAGCGGCACGCCGCGCCAGAACTCGATGAAGGTCACGCAGACGACCTTCACCGCCGGCATGCGCGAGCGCCGTCCCAGGGCCAGCAAGATCCCCAGCGGCAAGGCCCCGACGATGCCCACGGTGGCGATCACCAGGGTCAGCATCAGCCCGCCCCACTGGCTGGTAGGCACCACGGTCAGACCGAGGTAGCCCCCGTGCAGCAAGGTGTAGGCCAGGATCGGGTACAGCACCAGGAAGCCCAGGCCGTACAGGGCCTTGCGCGGGAACCGCTTGACGAACAGCGGGGCGGCACCCAGTACCGCCAGCCACACGGTCAGGTCCACGCGCCAGCGCAGCTCGGTCGGGTAATAGCCGTACATGAACTGGCCGAAGCGCTGCTGGATGAACACCCAGCAGGCACCTTCCTTGGTGCAGTCGGCACGGGTGGTGCCCACCCAGTTGGCGTCGATGAACGCCCACTGCACCAGCGGCGGCACGATCAGCCACACCAGGTACAGGGCGAACAGCGTCAGCAAGGTGTTGAGCCAGCTGGAGAACAGGTTGGCCCGCATCCAGGCGAGCACGCCGACGGTTTTCACCGGTGGCGGCATGTCAGGTTTGAAAACATGGGCATTCACGGGCGTATCCTCACCGCTCGATCAGCGCAATGCGCTTGTTGTACCAGTTCATCAGCAGCGAAATGCTGATGCTGATGGCGAGATAGACACTCATGGTGATGGCGATCACCTCGATGGCCTGGCCGGTCTGGTTGAGCACGGTACCGGCGAACAGCGAGACCATCTCCGGATAGCCGATGCCGGCGGCCAGGGATGAGTTCTTCGCCAGGTTCAGGTACTGGCTGGTCAGTGGCGGAATGATCACCCGCAGGGCCTGGGGGATGATGACCTTGCGCAGCGTCGGGCCCTCGCGCAGGCCGAGCGAGCGGGCCGCTTCGGTCTGGCCATGGCTGACCGAACGGATGCCGGAACGCACGATCTCGGCGATGAACGCCGCGGTATAGATGGTCAGCGCCAGGGTCAGTGCCAGCAACTCGGGGATCAATACCCAACCGCCGACGAAGTTGAAACCCTTCAGTTGCGGCACTTCCCAATGCACCGGACTGCCGAACAACAACACGCAGACACCCGGAATTACCAGAAGCAGCGCCAACCCCACCCAGAACTTGTGGAAGGGTTCGCCGGTTTCGTTGAAGCGTTTGTTGGCATGGCGCACCATCACCACGATGGCGGCCAGCGCCAGCACCAGCGCCACCACGAACGGCCAGAAACCCTCGGCCATGGAGGCGCCCGGCATGTTCAGGCCACGGTTGCTGATGAAGAAGGTGTCATCGATGTTGATGCTGCCCCGCGGCCCCGGAAGGGTCAGGAACACGGCGAAATACCAGAACAGGATCTGCAGCAGCGGTGGAATATTGCGGAACGTCTCCACATAGACCGTCGCCAGCCTGTTGATCATCCAGTTCGGCGACAACCGCGCCACACCGATGATGAAGCCCAGGATGGTCGCCAGGACCACGCCGATGAGCGTGACCAGCAAGGTATTGAGCAGGCCGATGACGAACACCCGCGCATAGCTGTCGGACTCCACATAAGGAATCAGATGCTGGGCAATGCCGAAGCCGGCACTGCGCTCGAGGAAGTCGAAACCGGACGTGATGCCTCGATGTTGCAGGTTGGTCTGGGTGTTGTGGAACAGGTACCAGCCCAGACCCACCACGAAGACGATCGTGAGAATCTGGAACAGCCACGCGCGCACACGTGGATCGCTCAGGGAAAGCCCCTTTTGTGCGCCGATTCGATTTTGCATGAAGTGCCCCGGACAGTAGGGATTCGAACAGCCTGCGGCGGCGGGATGCCGCCGCAGGGTGCAGCCATCAGCGCACAGGTGGCGCGTACTGGATGCCGCCGTTGTTCCACAGGGCGTTCATGCCACGGTCGATCTTCAGGTCGGTGCTCTGGCCCAGGTTCTTCTCGAACACTTCGCCATAGTTGCCGACCTGCTTGACGATCTGCACCACCCAGTCCTTGGGCAGTTTCAGGTCCTTGCCGTATTCACCGTCGGCACCGAGCAGGCGAGCGACGTCCGGGTTCTTGGTGCCCTTGGCTTCAACCTCGACGTTCTTCGAGGTGATGCCCGCCTCTTCGGCATTGAGCATGGCGAACAGGGTCCACTTGACGATGCTGAACCATTCCTCGTCGCCCTTGCGCACCACCGGGCCCAGCGGTTCCTTGGAGATGGTCTCCGGCAGCACCACATACTCGGTCGGTGCGGCCAGCTTGGAGCGCTGGGCGAACAGCTGCGACTTGTCCGAGGTCAGCACGTCGCAACGGCCCGATTCCAGCGACTTGGCGCTTTCGTCGGAGGTGTCGAAGGTGATCGGGGTGTATTTCAGGCCGTTGGCACGGAAGAAGTCGGACACGTTCAGTTCGGTGGTGGTACCGGCCTGGATGCAGATGGTCGCGCCATCGAGTTCCTTGGCGCTGGAGACGCCGAGCTTCTTGTTGACCAGGAAGCCAACGCCGTCGTAGTAGGTGACGCCGGCGAACACCAGGCCCATGCCGGCATCGCGCGAGCTGGTCCAGGTGGTGTTGCGCGACAGCACGTCGACTTCGCCGGATTGCAAGGCGGTGAAGCGCTCCTTGGCGTTGAGCTGGCTGAACTTGACCTTGCTGGCGTCGCCGAACACGGCAGCAGCCACGGCGCGGCAGACATCGGCATCGATACCGACGATCTTGCCCTGCGCATCAGGGACCGAGAAGCCTGGAAGACCGTCGCTCACGCCACACTGGACGAAGCCCTTCTTCTTTACCGCATCGAGTGTGGCGCCGGCCTGGGCAGTGCTCACGGCGCCCAGTGCGGCGGCAGCGGTCAGGACTGCCAGGGTGGTTTTCAACATCTTCATTCACAACCTCCAAATCGCTCTTGTTGTACCGAGCCGGAATTGCACCGCACCCTTTTGAGGCGTATCCGACCCGAGTTGGCTTGTTATTGGGTCAATTGGCGCAATGGGCCGTTCTATGACAGCCTTCGCTTGCAAAGGGTGTTACCGTCTGGGCTTGTCCCTTCGCATCGAAGGTTACATAGCAAAGCGCGTACCACAGTCGAAGGCTGGAGCGATTAAGCAATCGTCAAGTAGTGAAACTTGTATCGTTGCGACATTCTTTTTTCGACAATCAATTCCTGCGCCTCCTTTTTACGCACTTCATAACAAAGCACGCACACTTTCGGAGCAGTCATGACCCACCCGCTCATTCTTGAACCACAGAAAACCGCAGATGCCTGTGTGATCTGGTTGCACGGCCTGGGTGCCGACCGTTACGACTTCCTACCGGTGGCCGAATTCATGCAGGAGCGCCTGCTGAGTACCCGCTTCGTCATGCCCCAGGCACCGACGCGGCCAGTCACCATCAATGGCGGCTATGCCATGCCCAGCTGGTACGACATCAAGGCCATGACCCCGGCTCGCGCCATCGACGAAGTGCAGCTCGAAGCCTCGGCTGACCAGGTGATCGACCTGATCAAGGCGGAGCAAGCCAAGGGCATCAGTCTGTCGCGGATCTTCCTCGCGGGGTTCTCCCAGGGCGGCGCCGTGGTCCTGCACACCGCCTATATCAGGTGGCAGGAAGCGCTGGGTGGGGTGATCGCCCTGTCCACCTATGCCCCGACCTTCACCGACAGTCACCAGCTGAGCGCCTGCCAGCAGCGCACCCCCGCCCTGTGCCTGCACGGTATGCACGATTCGGTGGTGATCCCGGCCATGGGCCGGACGGCCTTCGAATACCTGAACACCTGGGGTGTCGCCGCGCGCTGGCACGAGTACCCCATGGAGCATGAAGTGGTGGTCGAGGAGTTGAGCGATATCCACGACTGGTTGAGCAAGCAGTTGCAATAAGCAAGGCTCGCCTGTAGTTGTGGGAGTATTCCGCTACGCTGCGCCCGGATCTTGCTTTACACTGCCGGGCGTACATTCCTTAACCAGTTGACGAGACGATCGTGCTCAAGGCACTCAAGAAAATATTCGCCAAGGGGGACGCCGCCCCTCAGGCCGTCGCGCCTGCTGCCGGCGTCACGCCGCCTGCGCCCGTCGAGCCACCCGCGGCCCAGCCTCAGCCACCGCGCAAGGCACCCCACACCACGGCTCGCGACCAGGACCAGGTTGAAACGCCCGCCGCCGCACCGGCTGCCGAGAAACCGGCCAAGGACAAACCGCGCCGCGAACGCAAGCCCAAGCCCCAGGCCAGCCTGTGGAAGCCGGAAGACTTCGTGGTCGAGCCGCAGGAAGGCAAGACCCGCTTCCATGACTTCAAGCTCTCCAACGAGCTGATGCATGCCATCCACGACCTCGGTTTCCCGTACTGCACGCCGATCCAGGCCCAGGTACTGGGCTACACCCTGCGTGGCCAGGACGCCATCGGCCGCGCCCAGACCGGTACCGGCAAGACCGCCGCGTTCCTCATCTCGATCATCTCCCAGTTGCAGCAGACGCCACCGCCCAAGGAGCGTTACATGGGCGAGCCGCGCGCGCTGATCATCGCCCCGACCCGCGAGCTGGTGGTGCAGATCGCCAAGGACGCTGTCGCCCTGACCAAGTACACCGGCCTGAACGTCATGAGCTTCGTCGGTGGCATGGACTTCGACAAGCAGCTCAAGGCCCTGGAGGCCCGCCATTGCGACATCCTGGTGGCCACCCCAGGCCGCCTGCTGGACTTCAACCAGCGCGGCGAAGTGCACCTGGACATGGTCGAGGTGATGGTGCTGGACGAAGCCGACCGCATGCTCGACATGGGCTTCATCCCCCAGGTACGGCAGATCATCCGCCAGACCCCGCCGAAGAGCGAACGCCAGACCCTGCTGTTCTCCGCCACCTTCACCGAAGACGTGATGAACCTGGCCAAGCAGTGGACCACCAACCCGGCGATCGTCGAGATCGAGCCGGAGAACGTCGCCAGCGAAACCGTCGAGCAGCACGTCTACGCGGTGGCCGGCAGCGACAAGTACAAGCTGCTGTACAACCTGGTGACCCAGAACCAGTGGGAACGGGTGATGGTGTTCGCCAACCGCAAGGACGAAGTGCGGCGCATCGAGGAAAAACTGGTGCGCGACGGCATCAATGCCGCGCAACTGTCGGGGGACGTGCCGCAGCACAAGCGCATCCGTACCCTGGAGAGCTTCCGTGAAGGCCGCATCACCGTGCTGGTGGCGACCGACGTGGCTGGCCGCGGGATTCACATCGACGGCATCAGCCATGTGATCAACTTCACCTTGCCGGAAGACCCGGACGACTATGTGCACCGTATCGGCCGTACCGGCCGTGCGGGCAGCAGTGGTGTGTCGATCAGCTTTGCCGGCGAGGATGATTCCTACCAGCTGCCGGCGATCGAGGAGCTGCTGGGGCGTAAGATCAAGTGTGAAATGCCGCCGGATGAGCTATTGAAGCCAGTGCCGCGTAAACATCATTGATATCGGGGCTGCTTTGCAGCCCAATCGCCGGCAAGCCGGCTCCCACACTTCGAGAACGGTGGAGGTCCTGTGGGAGCCGGCTTGCCGGCGATCCGGGGCAAAGCCCCGGCCACCCCCTTGACACCTACCAGCGCCCAGCCGCCTCCTGGTCACCCTGCTTCCCTTCCACCCACCTCGGCCCCTCCTGGGTATTTTCCTTCTTCCAGAACGGCGCCCGCGTCTTCAGGTAGTCCATGATGAAGTTGCAGGCATCGAACGCCGCCTGCCGATGGGCACTTGCCACGCCGACGAAGACGATCGGCTCACCCGGCTCCAGCGCGCCGATCCGGTGCAACACCTCGACCTTGAGCAACGGCCAGCGCTGCTCGGCCTCCACCACGATCTTGGCCAGCGCCTTCTCGGTCATGCCCGGATAGTGCTCGAGGAACATCCCGGCCACGTCGAGGCCATCGTTGAAATCACGCACATAACCCACGAAGCCGACCACAGCCCCCACGCCGACATTCGCGGCATGCATGGCATTGACTTCGAGCCCCGGGTCGAACGCCGCTTCCTGAACGCGCACGGCCATGTTCAGCCTCCGGTAACGGGCGGGAAGAACGCGACGTCGTCGCCCTCTTCCAAGGGTTCATCGAGCCTGCACAGTTCTTCGTTGCGCGCACACATCAGGTTCTGCTCGGCCAGCAACGCGTACTGCCCACCCTTGGCCAGCAACGCCTGACGCACATCGTCGAGCACCTTGAAATCGCCCTCCACCCGCTCGGCATCGACACCCAGCAGCTCGCGGTAGCGCGCGAAGTACATCACCTTGACCTTCATCACGCCTGCGCCTTGTAGTGGCCGCTCTTGCCGCCGAGCTTCTCCAGCAGGCGCACCTGCTCGATGACCATGCCCTTGTCTACGGCCTTGCACATGTCGTAGATCGACAGCGCGGCAACGCTCGCGGCAGTCAGTGCCTCCATCTCCACGCCGGTCTGCCCGGCCAGCTTGCAGCGCGCGACGATACGCACCGCATCCACGCCTTCGGCGCTCAGCTCGACCTTGACGCTGGTCAGCATCAGCGGGTGGCACAGTGGGATCAGGTCGCTGGTCTTCTTCGCCGCCTGGATGCCGGCAATGCGCGCCACGGCGAACACATCGCCCTTGGGATGCTCGCCGTCGACGATCATCTGCAAGGTCTGCGGCAACATTCGCACGCGTGCCTCGGCAATTGCCTCGCGTGCGGTAACGGCTTTTTCAGTGACGTCGACCATGTTGGCGCGCCCCTGGGAATCGAGATGGGTCAGCACTGCTCTGCTCCTGTGAAGGGAGCTCTTAGCTTAAACCTTCAGGTCAGGATTTACTTCACTGATCAACCAGTCTCTTGCATCCAAGCAAGCATCGCGCCAGCTACCCAAGACTCGAGCGCTGGCACCTTCACCCTTAAAGAGCACGAGTGAGTTGCAACAGTCTTCACCTGATATTTTTGTCAGTTATACCAATTCAATCAAAGGCGTAAATTCAAGGTTCACACGCTGAGGTATTGACAAATGGCAAGCTCGAAACCGCTTCTCTTCCACGTACAGAGGCGAGCGCTGCCTGCGCCTACTGTTCCACAAGCTCAGGCAGGTATTATCGACGCTCCGGATGTACCCGCTCGGATGGTCATACCTGCTGAGGCGGGGCTGCAACCAGGAGACAGTGTCCGCGCCGTCATGGGCCCACTGTTTAGCCAAGTGCAACAAGTCAAACCCGGCGTTCAGACAATTATCGATATCCCCCCTTCCCAGCTTTGGCAGCTGGACGGTCAAGGATCAGCCGTCTGGGCCTACGAAGTCATGGTAAACAACAACTGGCAGCGGTCCTCTCCCATCATGATTGCCGTTGTCACTAGAGCGAGGCAGGAAAACTGGGCAGGAGAAAGCCAACGCGACATTCCAGTAGGCGGTAGCACAACTTTTATCAATTCCCGGGTCACGCTGACTTTTCTCAGAACATCAGGCTACGGCATAACAATACAACCCGGTCGTTTGTTTATTGGGACACACAGCCAATCACGATATGATTTCCCGAGCAGTTTTACTACGTTTAGTGGCCACGTATCAGCCATTGACAACACAGTACCTGCAACCCACATCCTAAATTTTTACGACCAGGGAGGGGGTACATTGGCAATCTTCACCTACCTTACACAAGCAGTTCATCAATTCCCTTTACCTACTCTTCTCCAGCTCGTCAGCGAATCTGGCGAGTCGAGGTAATTGCAGGCGCTGAATCCGATCCGGGGTTCTATTTTTTCGACTTCTCTTGGAAGTAGCTCGGTTGAAAACAAAAGTCGCCATGCTCTTTCGGGCCATACCATGGGTCACCCGACGATCACACGGCTGACTTGCTGCAAAGCTTCGATAAACCCTTGTGCAACCCTGTGAAGTTGCAAGCCTGCACGTGCAGGCTTGCAACATTTTGCACCTCAGGGTTACAAATGCGACTCGGCATACTCGGCCAGCACCGAGCGCGGCACCCCTTGCAGGGTGATGTGCACGCCATGGGGGAAGTCCTTGAAGCGCTCGGTCAGGTAGGTCAGGCCCGAGCTGGTCGCGGACAGGTAAGGGGTGTCGATCTGCGCCAGGTTGCCCAGGCAGACCACCTTGGAGCCGGAGCCGGCACGGGTGATGATGGTTTTCATCTGGTGCGGGGTCAGGTTCTGGCATTCGTCGATCAGGATCAGGCTCTGCTGGAAGCTGCGACCGCGAATGTAGTTCAGTGACTTGAACTGCAGCGGCACCCTTTCGAGGATGTACTCGACGCTGCCGTGGGTGCTTTCGTCATCCATGTGCAAGGCTTCGAGGTTGTCGGTGATGGCGCCCAGCCAGGGCTCCATCTTCTCCGCCTCGGTGCCCGGCAGGAAGCCGATCTCCTGGTCCAGCCCCTGCACGCTGCGGGTGGCGATGATGCGACGGTAGCGCTTGCTGACCATGGTCTGCTCGATGGCCGCAGCCAGCGCCAGGATGGTCTTGCCGGAGCCGGCGGCGCCGGTCAGGTTGACCAGGTGGATATCCGGGTCGAGCAGCGCGAACAGCGCCAGGCTCTGGTGGATGTCCCGTGGCTTGAGGCCCCAGGCCTCCTGGTGCAACAGCGGTTCCTGGTGCAGGTCGAGCAACAGCAGTTCGTCGTTGCGGATGCCCTTGACCCAGCCGACGAAACCCTGTTCATCGATGATGAACTCGTTGATGTGCACGGCAGGCAGGTTGTCGATCATCTGCACCCGATGCCAGGTGCGGCCGCGCTCCTGGCGGGTATCGACCTTGCTGACCCGATCCCAGAACGAGCCGGTGACCGAGTGGTAGCCCTTGGACAGCAACGACACGTCGTCGACCAGCTGGTCGGTGCTGTAGTCCTCGGCCGCTATCCCGCAGGCACGCGCCTTCAGGCGCATGTTGATGTCTTTGGTGACCAGCACCACGTCCAGGTCGGCGCGCCGGCTGCGTACTTCGAACAGGGTGTTGATGATGATGTTGTCGTTGAGGTTTTCCGGCAGCAGCTTGCTGGGTTCGTTGCGCGGCGACATCAGGATCGACAGGTAACCCTTGGGCCCGCTCTTGCCACGCTGGATCGGCACGCCCTGCTCGACATCGCTGGGTGTGGCGTCACCGAGGGTCTGGTCGATCAGGCGAATGGCCTGGCGACATTCTGCGGCGATGGTCTGTTTGCCGGTCTTGAGCTTGTCGAGTTCCTCCAGCACCGTCATCGGAATGGCGACGTGGTGCTCCTCGAAGTTGAGCAAAGCGTTGGGATCGTGAATCAGGACGTTGGTATCGAGTACATAGAGGATTGGCTTGCTGGAGGAAGGGTTGCGTCCTTGGTCATCCATTCTCGGTCACCTTATGTCGAAGCCACACGGCGCGTTCTGTTGCGCCGCAGAGTGACTGCCGGTCTTCCCGTATCCGCGTTGCTACGGGCGGGAAGCGAACCTGGCAAGGTGGGCCTGGATGACGCCACCTGTGCTGCAGGAATCGGCTGTCTGGTTTCTTCATACCGCAAAAGCCATGACTGAAAAAAGCTTTTTTACGTGCCGATGAAGTTTATTTTTCCGAATGACGAACAGGACTTGGCGGCCAACCCAGACGGGACTACAGTCAAAAGTCACACCCTCTATTCGCGATGAGCGTAATCGCGGCAGTCTTCCCAGCCGATCCCGCTTTGCACCGTGTTGTGCAGCAACCAGTCCACCGCAGGCTGTGCCTTGGGCAGGCTGTCATGCAACTGGATCACCCCCTTGCGCCAGAGCAGCATCAAGGTCACTACCCGTTGCGCAGAAGCCTCGGCGCTGAGCGCGCTATCGTCCTGGGCATCGATGTCCCACAGTGAAACCCGCAACTGCTGGCTGGCCATGAATGCCTCGCCATCGGCACGGCGCTGGCCGTAGGGCGGGCGGAACAGCGGCACATACTGCTGCGCAAGGTCGGCCTGGACGCGGGCCTGGGCGCGCCTGATCGAGTCTTGCCAACCGTTCCACTGCGCGTGGGAGCGATACTCCCAGCCCTGGATCCCTACGCATTGCCCTCGGTAGAGCTGGCCAAGAGCGCCGGCCGCACCGCCATCACGACGCTGCTGCAGGCGATTGCCCAATATAAAGAAGGTGCCCTGGATTTTCTGTCTGCGCAGGTAGTCTGCCAACAGGTCGGTGCTCCCCCCTTCAGGGCCTGGCCCGCCGACGAACGTCAGCAGGAACATGCGGTCGTTGAGTTCATCGCCGTTGCGCTCCCGGCTGGACAGACGCTCCACCTCACTGCTGGTCTGCGGCAACAAGGCTGCCTTGCGCAGCTGTTCATCCAGGTAGCGCACATGAAACTGGTGGCTGGGCTCGATCCATCCGGTATAGAAAGTGCCGACATCTGCAGCGAAAGTCGCTGCTTGCAAGCGCAAATCCGCCATTGACCCAACGGGGTAGCAGAACGAGGCATCTTCCGTGCAACTGCGCTGGGCTTGCTGGTACGACAGCCACAAACGCTGCCACATGTGCGCACGCAGCGCCCGGATCTTCTGCAGGTTGATCTGTCGCAAGCCCAAACGTGCGGCCAGTGCAGCATCGTCGAGCAGTTCGCTTTCGTGGAGCACCTGGGCGAATGACAAGATCTCGGCACGCGAGGCAACATCGAACAGCGCCGGGCTGTCCAGTTGCTCGGGCCACAGGCTGCGGTCCAGGCTGGCCGGGGGGATGGGGGCGGCCTGGGCGGCCAGGCTCAACAGCGAGGCCAGCAAGGCACCGGCAATGCGCACGATGAAGGGTCTCCGTGACAGCGAAACGCGCACTATAGCGCCTGCTCGAACAATGGTCTGTGACTATCGTCGCCATAGTTTGGCGCAACCCACCGCAGTCCGTAGAATCCCCGGCAACGATTCCAGGAGCCGACCCGATGCTGACGGTGATTTCCCCCGCCAAGACCCTCGACTACGACACCAAGCCGGTCACCGACCGCTTCACCCTGCCGCAATACCTGGACGACTCCCAGGTGCTGATCCAGCAACTGCGCGAGCTGTCGCCAGCGCAGATCAGCGAGCTGATGCATCTGTCCGACAAGCTCGCCGGGCTGAACGCTGCACGCTTCGGCAGCTGGACGCCAGACTTCACTCCCGCCAATGCCAAGCAGGCGCTGCTGGCCTTCAAGGGCGACGTGTACACGGGGCTGGACGCCGAAACCCTCGGCGAAGACGATTTCACCTATGCCCAGGCGCACCTGCGCATGCTTTCCGGCCTGTACGGCCTGCTCCGCCCGCTCGACCTGATGCAACCCTATCGCCTGGAAATGGGCACCAAGCTGGCCAACGCCCGCGGCAAGGACCTGTACGCCTTCTGGGGCACGCGCATCAGCGAATGGTTGAACCAGGCCCTGGACGACCAGGGCGATGACCTGTTGCTGAACCTGGCCAGCAACGAGTACTTCAGCGCGGTCAAACGCAGCGCCCTCAAGGGGCGGGTGATCAACGTCGACTTCAAGGACCTGAAGAACGGCCAGTACAAGATCATCAGCTTCTACGCCAAGAAGGCCCGCGGCATGATGAGCCGATTCGTCATCCAGGAGCGCATCAGCAACCCGGAGCACCTCAAGCAGTTCGATGTGCAGGGTTACTTCTTCAGTGCCGAGCAGTCGAAGCCTGATCACCTGGTGTTCCTGAGGGATCATCCGGCCGATTGATCCTCGCTTCGATGCAACTCCTTCACCGGCCCACCCACTGATCGCCGCCCGCGACCCCCTCGCGGGCGGCGCTTTATTTCATGTCAGTAATAAACCTGCCTGATTAGCCAAAAATCCGACGCCATAATATTGGCAGCGCTATCGTTATCGCCAAACGCCATAAGACCGTTCGTAGTTTTTTGACGAATTTTGAAAATATTTTTTCCATGCTGGCATAAGAACATCCCCCGTCAGTTTCGCCCTTCATATACAGGGGTGCCTCCCGCCTGTGCCATCAAAGTGAAAGTATCAGTCGCTGAAAAAATATTTAGAAATCTTTCATGCAGGCACTTTGCCCGCCGGAACTTCTCCTGCGAGCAATCGCTCATAGTGCCGTAACGAATTTCATGCGCCCCAGTGTGAGATATGACTTACAGATGACAACCGGCAGTAATCCACTGCCCGCCCTGAGCTCGTCGAGAGGCGCAACGGATTACCTGAGAGCCCCTGTCCATGGAGGATAGACGCGCCCCTTTACAAATCGTCCTAGTGGTTGATTTCAAAGGATTTATCCACTTGAAAGAACAAGCACAGCAACGCGCCAAGTAGCGCATTGTAATAAAGACGCTGCATTAAAGGGCACGCCTTTTAATTACTGGTCATTGACTGCCAACTTTGAGTGCACAACTTTTTGCGCTCCGGAATTATTCATGCCTGCGCTCGGCGAAGTGTGCATTCGCCATGGATCCGTGCGCCTTGGAAATTGTTGTTAATCAACCCAGCTCGGCTCTTTCCGAAGGAGCCGGCGTGATAAACACATGAGGTGATAGCGATGCGTATCAGCATCTTTGGTTTGGGTTATGTGGGTGCGGTCTGTGCAGGCTGCCTGACGGCGCGAGGCCATGACGTGATTGGTGTGGACGTGTCCAAAACCAAGATCGACCTGATCAATCAGGGCAAGTCGCCCATCGTCGAACCTGGCCTGGAAGCACTGCTGCAACAAGGCATCGCCAACGGCCGCCTGCGTGGCACCACCGACTTCGCCGAGGCCATTCGCGCCAGCGATGTGTCGATGATCTGCGTGGGTACCCCGAGCAAGAAGAACGGCGACCTGGGCTTGGAGTACATCGAGTCGGTGTGCCGCGAGATCGGCTACGTGCTGCGTGACACCACCCGCCGCCACACCATCGTGGTGCGCAGCACCGTGCTGCCTGGCACCGTGAAGAACGTGGTCATCCCGATCCTCGAAGACTGCTCGGGCAAGAAAGCCGGCGTCGACTTCGGCGTCGCGGTCAACCCTGAGTTCCTGCGTGAAAGCACCGCGATCAAGGACTACGACCACCCGCCGATGACCGTCATCGGCGAACTGGACAGCGCCAGCGGCGACGTGCTGCAGAGCCTGTACGAAGAACTCGACGCACCGGTCATCCGCAAGCCGATCGAAGTGGCCGAGATGATCAAGTACACCTGCAACGTGTGGCACGCCACCAAGGTCACCTTCGCCAACGAAATCGGCAACATCGCCAAGGCGGTGGGCGTCGATGGCCGCGACGTGATGGATGTGGTCTGCCAGGACAAGGTGCTGAACCTGTCGCAGTACTACATGCGCCCAGGCTTTGCCTTCGGTGGCTCGTGCCTGCCGAAAGACGTGCGTGCCCTCACCTACCGCGCTGCCAGCCTCGATGTGCGAGCCCCGCTGCTCGACTCGCTGATGCGCAGCAACGAATCACAGGTACAGAACGCCTTCGAGCTGATCGAAGCCCACGACAAGCGCAAGGTCGCCCTGCTGGGCCTGAGCTTCAAGGCCGGTACCGACGACCTGCGCGAAAGCCCACTGGTGGAACTGGCCGAACGCCTGATCGGCAAGGGCTACCAGCTGGACATCTACGACGAGAACGTCGAGTACGCCCGTGTCCACGGCGCGAACAAGGACTACATCGAGTCGAAGATTCCCCACGTGTCCTCGCTGCTCAACGCCGACTTCCAGAAGGTCATCGACAACGCCGACATCATCGTCCTGGGCAACCGTGACGAGCAGTTCCGCGCCCTTGCCCAGCAAGCGCCGGCAGGCAAGCAGGTGATCGACCTGGTCGGCTTCATGAGCAAACCGACCTGCACCACCAGCCGTACCGAAGGCATTTGCTGGTAAGCCCTCGGCCGGGCGACGCAGCCTCCCCACTGCGTCGCCCTCCTTCCCCAAGATTTCTCGACGGATGCTGAACATGCAAAGGCTCCAGACAGTGCTGTTGCAGTGCGCCGGTTGGCTGCTCTACATGAGCCTGCTCATGTTGATCGCCCTGGCCCTGCCAGCCGATATCTTCGACTCGCAGTCGAAGCACTTCATCTTCCTGGTCGGCGCAGTCGGCATCTGGCGCTATTCCATGGGCGCCACCCATTTCATTCGCGGGATGATCTTCCTCTACGGCGTCTACCCCTACCTGCGCCGCAAGGTGCGCAAGATGGGCGATGCCGCGGCACCGTCGCATGTCTACCTGATGGTCACCAGCTTCCGTATCGAAGCCCTGACCACCGCCCAGGTGTACAGCTCGGTGATCCGCGAGGCGATCGACTGCGGCTACCCCACCACCGTGGTCTGCTCGCTGGTGGAGATGTCCGATGAACTGCTGGTGAAGAGCCTGTGGGCCAAGTACAACCCGCCCGCCCACGTCAAGCTGGATATCGTGCGCATTGCCGGTACCGGCAAGCGCGACGGCCTGGCCTATGGCTTCCGCGCCATCTCGCGGATGCTCCCGGACGAGAACGCCGTGGTGGCGGTGATCGACGGTGACACCGTGCTCGGTGAGGGCGTGGTCCGCAAGACCGTACCGTGGTTCAAGCTGTTCCCCAACGTCGGTGGCCTGACCACCAACGAATTCTGCGAAGTGCGCGGCGGCTACATCATGAGCGAGTGGCACAAGCTGCGCTTCGCCCAGCGCCACATCAACATGTGCTCGATGGCCCTGAGCAAGCGCGTGCTGACCATGACCGGTCGCATGTCGATGTTCCGCGCAAGCGTGGTGACCAACCCCGAGTTCATCGCCGACGTCGAAAGCGACTCGCTGATGCACTGGCGCCTGGGCCGCTTCAAGTTTCTTACCGGCGACGACAAGTCGAGCTGGTTCAGCCTGATGCGCCTGGGCTACGACACCTTCTACGTGCCGGACGCCGCCATCAACACGGTCGAGCACCCGCCGGAAAAAAGCTTCCTCAAGGCCAGTCGCAAGCTGATGTACCGCTGGTACGGCAACAACCTGCGGCAAAACTCCCGCGCCCTGGGTCTGGGTGTAGGCCGCCTGGGCCTGTTCACCAGCATCGTGCTGTTCGACCAGCGCGTGTCGATGTGGACCAGCCTGCTGGGCCTGACCGTGGCGGTGATCGCCAGCCTCAAGTTCGGCATGGCCTTCCTGCTGGTGTACCTGCTGTGGATCGGCATCACCCGCCTGATCCTCACCATCATGCTGCTGTGCTCGGGCCACAACGTAGGCCCGGCCTACCCGCTGATTCTCTATTACAACCAGATCGTCGGCGCGCTGATGAAGATCTACGTGTTCTTCCGTCTCGACAAGCAGTCCTGGACCCGCCAACCGACTGCCCTCAAGCGTGACCTCGCCAGCTTTCAACAATGGTTCAACACCTGGTCCTCGCGGACCATGACCTTCTCGGCTGCCAGCATCTTCGTCGCTGTGCTGTTCATGGTCGTGTGAGCCCAACCCGGATCGGATCTAACAGGAACAAACCACCATGAATACCGCCGTGAACGTCAATGTCGTGCATGAGTCCGAAGCCCAGCGCCAACACGCCCGGGTACGCATCCCGGCCAAGCTGCGCTTTTTGGACAATGAACGCCAAGCCCACGATGTGAAGGTCGACGACCTGTCCGCCGGTGGCCTGAGCTTCCACACCAAGAAGGTGCTGTCGGTAGGCGACGTACTGCGCGGGCGCCTGCAGTTCGTGGTCGACAACCTCGGGCTGTCGATGGATATCGAGTTCCAGGTGCGCTCCTACATCAGCGACAGCGGGCGTACCGGTGCGCAGTTCCAGAACCTCGAACCGCGCGACATCGCCACCCTGCGCCATATCATCACCAGCCACCTGTCGGGCGAGCTGATCAGTATCGGCGACGTGCTCAGCACCCTGCAGCGCGACAACTTCACCAAGGCGCGCAAGCAGAAGGACGGCGGCTCCGGGCTGTCCGCCTTCGGCCGGCTCAAGGCCGTGACCGTCACCCTCGGCGTGTTTGTGGTGGGTGTCGCCGCCTTCGGTTTCGTCGCCAAGTCGTTGTATGGCATGTACTTCGTCAGCCACGCCGAAGCCGGTGTGGTCGCCGTGCCGACCACTACCGTCACCATGCCCCGCGACGGCACCGTGAGCAGCCTGGTCGAGAGCGGTGGCCAAGTGGTCAAGGGCGCGCCGCTGGCGAGCTTCAGCACCAGCATGCTGGACATGCTCAAAGGCCATCTGGACGACTCGCAGCTGGAGCCGGCCAAGGTCGAGGAACTGTTCGGCAAGCAGCTGTCCGGCACCCTCACCAGCCCCTGCGACTGTGTGGTCTCCCGCCAGCTGGTGGACGACGGCCAGTACGCCGCCAAGGGCCAGCCTATCTTCCAGCTGGTACCACGCACCACCACGCCGATGATCGAGGCGCGCTTCAGCTACCGCCAGTTCGACGAGGTCAAGCCGGGTACCCAGGTCAACTTCCAGATCGCCGGTGAAGACGAAGTGCGCACCGGCCAGATCGTCGGCAGCACCAGCCTCAACAGCGAAGACCTGGCATCCGACATTCGCGTGCAGATCAAGCCGGACAGCAGCCTGCCCGCAGAGCTTGCCGGGCGCCCGGCGTCGGTCAACAGCGACCGCGGCCCTTCGCTCAACTGGCTGATCGACAAAGCCGTGGCCCGTGGTCTTTAAGAGGACAAGCCGATGACCAGCAGACAACTCGATACCTGTAGGAGCTGGCTTGCCAGCGATCGAGTGCGCAGCGCTCGCCCGGCAGATGCTTCACCTGCACTGGCCAATCGCCGGCAAGCCGGCTCCCACAAGGTCCTGTGTGCCTTGACTGCGGCAATGGTTCTCGCCGGCTGTGCCGGCCTGCCCGACCAGCGCCTGGCCAACGAAGCCCTCAAGCGCGGCGATACCGCGCTGGCCGAGCGCAACTACAAGGCCCTGGCCGATCTTGGCTACAGCGAAGCGCAAGTGGGCCTGGCCGACATCAAGGTGGCCACCCGCGACCCGTCGCAGCTCAAGGAGGCCGAAGCCACCTACCGCGCCGCTGCGGCCACTTCGCCGCGGGCCCAGGCGCGCCTCGGCCGCCTGCTGGTGGCCAAGCCCGACAGCACCCAGGCCGAACGTGAAGAAGCCCAAGGCCTGCTCAAGTCCGCCGCAAGCCAAGGCGAAGGCAACAGCCTGATCCCGCTGGCGATGCTCTACCTGACCTATCCACAGAGCTTCCCCAACATCAACGCCCAGCAGCAGATCGACCAGTGGCGCGCCGCCGGCAACCCGGAAGCGGGCCTGGCCCAGGTGCTGCTGTACCGCACCCAGGGCACCTACGACCAGCACCTGGGTGAAGTCGAGCAGATCTGCAAGGCCGCGCTGGCCACCACCGACATCTGCTACGTCGAGCTGGCCACCGTCTACCAGAAACGCGCGCAGGCCGACCAGCAAGCCGCCCTGCTCGGCCAGCTCAAGGCCGCCTATGCCCGTGGCGCGGTGCCGGCCACCCGGGTCGACAGCGTCGCCCGCGTACTGGCTGACCGCAGTCTCGGCCAGACCGACGAGAAAACCGCCAAGGACCTGCTCGAGCAGGTCGCCCCGGCCAACCCGGCGTCCTGGGTCAGCCTGGCGCAGCTGGTCTACGACTTCCCCGAGCTGGGCGACACCGACCAGCTGATGGCCTACATCGACAAGGGCCGTGAAGCCGAACAGCCGCGTGCCGAGTTACTGCTGGGCCGCCTGTACTACGAAGGCAAGACGCTGCCGGCCGATGCCGAAAAAGCCCAGCAGCACCTGCAGGCCGCCGCCGATGCCGGCGAAGTCAGCGCCCACTATTACCTCGGCCAGCTGTACCGCCGTGGCTACCTGGGCGACGTCGAGCCGCAGAAGGCCGTCGACCACCTGCTCAGCGCCGCCCGCGGCGGCCAGAACAGCGCCGACTACGCCCTCGCCCAGCTGTTCAGCGAAGGCCATGGCATCCGCCCGCAACCGGGCAATGCCTGGGTATTCGCCCAGCTGTCCCAGGTCAACCCGACGCCGCAATCCAGCGAATTGCTGCAGCAACTCGACCAGCAGCTCACGCCTGACCAGCGCAGCCAGGCCCAACGCCTGCTGGAGCAAGAGAAGCAGGCACGCGGCAGCATGGTGCAGGGTGGCAACAGCACCCTCGCCCTGGAAGCCCTGCAAGACGATGAAAACGAAGTAGACGGTGAGGACTCGCTATGACGCTCAACCCCTTCGTGAAAGCCGGCATCGGCCTGAGCTTCGCCCTGCTGTGGTCCTGCCCGACCCTGGCTGACATGACGGCGCAGAAGAACTTCGGCCTGGATGTGAAGATCACCGGCCAGTCGGAAGACGACCGCGACCTGGGCACCCGCTCCGGCGGCGACGTCAACGGCCTGGGCCTCGACGTGCGCCCGTGGGTGTATGGCGAACGCGGCAACTGGAGCGCCTACGCCATGGGCCAGGCCGTCGCGGCCACCGACACCATCGAAACCGACACCCTGCGCCAGAACGACGACGGCAGCACCACCGACACCGGCGACGACAGCCGCAAGCCGGACAAGAACTACCTGGCCATGCGCGAATTCTGGGTCGGCTACAGCGGCCTCACCGCCTACCCCGGCGAGCAGCTGCGCCTGGGTCGCCAGCGCCTGCGCAGCGACGACGGCATGTGGCGCGACACCAACATCGAAGCGCTGAACTGGACCTTCGACACCACCCTGCTCAAGGCCGACCTGGGCGTCGCCCAGCGCTTCAGCGAGTACCGCACCGACCTGACCGAGCTGGCCCCGGAAGACAAGGACCGCACCCATGTGTACGGCAACGTCGCCACGCAGTGGACACCCGGCCACTGGGTAGGCGTGCGTGCCCACCACACCCATGACAGCGGCAGCCTGAAGAACCCTGGCGAGACCGTCGACGCGCTGGACAAGACCCGCACCGGCGACCTCACCTGGCTGGGCCTGGAAGCCAACAGCGACGCCTACAACTGGCGCAACGAGCACACCGTCAACTACTGGGGCAGCGTCACCTGGCTGACCGGCGATCGCGACACCCTCAGCAGCCAGCAAGTGGGCGATGAGCAAGTGGCCACCGGCAAGCAGAGCGGCGACGTCAACGCCTGGGCCACCGACCTCGGCATCCGCCTGCGCCTGGACCCGCAATGGCAGGTCGGCGCGGCCTATGCCCGCGGCAGCGGCGGCGGTGGCGACGACGGTTCGAACAACTTCGAGCAGACCGGCCTTGAGAGCAACCGCTCCAACTTCACCGGTACCCGCTCGCGCGTGCACCGCTTCGGCGAAGCCTTCCGGGGCGAGCTGGGCAACCTGCAGGCGGCCACCCTGTTCGCCTCCTGGCAGCTGCGCGACGACTACGACGCCAGCCTGATCTACCACAAGTTCTGGCGTGTCGACGGCAACCAGAACATCGGCTCCAGCGGCATCAACGCCGCGGTCGACGACAACGGCGTCAACCGTCAGCTGGTCGATGGCGAGAAAGACCTGGGCCAGGAAATGGATGTGGTCGTGACCAAGTACTTCAAGCAAGGCCTGCTGCCGGCCTCGATGAGCCAGGCGATCGACGAGCCGTCCGCGCTGGTGCGCCTGCGCGCCGGTGTGTTCAAGCCGGGCGATGCCTATGGCAAGGAAACCGACTCGTACATGCACCGCGCCTTCGTCGACGTGATCTGGCGCTTCTGAGGCCGGGAGAGGACCTGCAATGAACCTTCACCCACACTTACGTCACAGCCTCCTGGCCAGCGCCCTGCTGCTGGCAAGCGGCCTGGCCGTCGCCGCAGAACCTGCGGTGATCGCCAAGGAGCTGCAGCAGGCCAAGACCTACACCGTGTCCAGCGCGCCGGCCGAAGCTCTGCACATGGACCCGCCGAAGCTGCCCGACCTGAGCGGCTACACCTATGAGGCCGTGCAGAAGAAGATCGACCGCCGCCACAAGGGCAAGGTCAGCGTACGCCGCATGCTGCAGGAAGAGTCGCTCAAGGAGTTCATCGGCGGTAACAACAAGGCTGCCGAGTGGGTGCAGCGCCAGCACGGCATTCCCCAGGCGATCTTCGTCGATGACGGCCATGTCGACCTGGTGCAACTGAGCAAGCAGGTACCCAAGCAGTACCTCAGCGAAGTCGAGCCAGGTGTGTACCTGGCACGCCTGCCGATCGTGGTCGGGCAGAAGGGCATCCTGGAGATCGACGGCAAGGTCAAGCAGCTGCGCCTGTCCCAGGAAGGCGGCGCGTTCCTGGTCAACGACGGCAAGCTGTTCGTCAGCGACACCCAGGTGACCGGCTGGCGCGAGAAGGACAACGGCCCCGCCACCTTCCGCTCGCCCAAGGAATTCCGCCCGTTCCTGCTGTCGTGGGGCGGCACCGAGACTTACATCGTCAATACCAAGATGGCTAGCTTCGGCTACGCCAAGTCCAAGTCGTATGGCGTGAGCATCTCGCAGTACACGCCGAACATGGCCAAGCGCATGGGTCGCCCGGAACCCACCGGCTGGATCATCGGCTCGGAATTCAGCGACATGTGGTACGGCTTCTACTGCTACGAGACCCAGGACTTCGTGGTCAAGGACAACACCTACCGCGACAACATCGTCTACGGCATCGACCCGCACGACCGTTCGCATCGCCTGATCATCGCCGGCAACACCGTGTACGGCACCAAGAAGAAGCACGGGATCATCGTCTCGCGTGAGGTCAACGACAGCTGGATCATCAACAACAAGAGCTATGACAACAAGCTCTCGGGCGTGGTGATCGACCGTAACAGCGTCAACAACCTGATCGCCTACAACGAGATCTACCGCAACCACACCGACGGCATCACCTTGTACGAAAGCGGCGACAACCTGATCTGGGGCAACAAGCTGATCAACAACCGCCGCCACGGCATCCGTGTGCGCAACAGCGTGAACATCCGCCTGTACGAGAACGTCGCCATGGCCAACGGCCTGGTCGGTGTCTACGGGCACATCAAGGATTTGTCCGACACCGACCGCGACATCGCCCTCGACCCGTTCGACACCAAAGTGTCGCTGATCGTGGTTGGCGGTGAACTGGCGGCCAACGGTTCCGGCCCCTTGTCGATCGACTCGCCGCTGTCGGTCGAGTTGTACAAGGTCTCCATGCTCGCCCCGCGCAAGGCCAACGGCATCAGCCTCAACGGCATCCTCGGCGAGCGCCAGGACGAAATCCTCGACCTGCTGGTGCGCCAGCAGAAGGCCGTGCTGATCGACCCGGTCGAACGCCAGACCGAAATGATCGATTAAGGAAGCCCAGACCATGACTCCACACCTGATGAAACTGCTGGGCCTGTCCGCCGCCCTCCTGGCCATCAGCCAGGGCGTGCGCGCCGATGAGGTGAAGGCCCCGACCTTCACCGCCGAGCCTTGCTGCCAGCTCTGCCCCGAGGCGCATGATGCCAGCCGCTACACCACCCGCTACCAGCAGAACTTCACCACGCTGGTGCAGGCCAAGGGCGACTGGCTGTTCCGTACCCGCGAAGACCTGCGCACCGAGTTCAATACCACCCCGGCCGGCTACAAGCGCCTGCAGCAGGTGCATGACGCGTTCAAGAAGCGCGGCGTGGAGCTGGTCGTGGTCTACCAGCCGACCCGTGGCCTGGTGAACCGCAACATGCTCAATCCGGCCGAGAAAGCCGCCTTCGACTACCAGAAGGCCCTGGGCAACTACCAGGCCATGCTCAAGCGCTTCGCCAGCATGGGCTACAACGTGCCCGACCTGTCGCCGCTGACCAACGAGCAACTGGCCGCTGCCGACCAGGGCAAGGACTTCTACTTCCGCGGCGACCAGCACTGGACGCCGTACGGCGCCGAGCGCGCGGCGAAGATCGTGGCCGACACCGTGCACAAGATGCCGGCCTTCGAAGGCATCCCGCGCAAGGAGTTCGAAACCCGCAAGTCCGGGCGCATGGGCAAGACCGGCACCCTGCACAACGTTGCCGGACAGCTCTGCGGAACCAGCTACGCGGTGCAGTACATGGACCAGTTCGCCACCGAACCGAAAGGTTCGAGCGGCGGCGGCGACGACCTGTTCGGTGACAGCGGCAACGCGCAGATCACCCTGGTCGGCACCAGCCACAGCGGCAAGAACTACAACTTCTCCGGCTTCCTCGAGCAGTACATCGGCGCCGACGTGCTCAACGTCGCCTTCCCCGGCGGTGGCCTGGAAGGCTCGATGATCCAGTACCTGGGAAGCGAGGAATTCCAGAACAACCCACCGAAGATCCTCGTCTGGGAATTCTCCCCGCTGTACCGCCTGGACCAGGAAACCATCTGGCGGCAGATCCTCGGCCTGCTCGACGACGGCTGCGATGCACGCCCGGCGCTGATGAGCGCCAGCACCACGCTCAAGCCTGGCAAGAACGAGCTGATGGTCAACGGCAAGGGCGGCGTGATCAAGGACCTGGTCAACCGCAACCTGCAGATGGACGTCAAGTTCGAAGACCCTTCGGTGAAGGTGCTGCAAGCGACCCTCTGGTACCTCAACGGCCGCCACGAGGACATCAAGCTGGAGAAACCTGAGACCTCCGACACTGACGGTCGCTTCGTCTTCCAGATGCGCGAGGACGAAGACTGGGCCAGCCAGAACCTGCTGGCCTTCGAGATCCAGGGGCCGGAAAAAGGCACCCAGAAGGTCGAGGCCAAGCTCTGCAAACGCAACAACTTCGCCGTGCCCGCGCAGACCGCGCAGGCCGGCCAGTGAGGCGACCATGACTGAATTCAAGCGAATCGCCAGCCCCGCCCTGCTCGCCCTCGCCCTGTTCGGCGGTGCGGCGCAGGCCGCGCTGATGCCCCCGCAGGGTTACTACGAGGGCATCGAGAAGCTCAAGACCAGCGACGGCAACTTCCGCTGCGAGCCGGCGCCCAAGCCCTACACCGGTGCCCTGCAGTTTCGCAGCAAGTACGAAGGCTCGGACAAGGCCCGGGCGACGCTCAACGCCAGCTCGGAGAAGGCCTTTCGCAAGTCCACCGAAGACATCACCACACTCGAGAAGGGCGTGAGCAAGATGGTCGGCCAGTACATGCGTGACGGCCGCCCGGCGCAGCTCGACTGCACCCTGACCTGGCTGGGCACCTGGGCGCGCGCCGATGCGCTGATGTCCGGCGACTACAACCACACCGGCAAGTCCATGCGCAAATGGGCGCTGGGCAGCATGAGCGGCTCGTGGTTGCGCCTGAAGTTCTCCAACTCGCAGCCGCTGGCCGCACACCAGGCCGAGGCCGAGCTGATCGAGAAGTGGTTCGCCCGCCTCGCCGAACAGACCGTGCGCGACTGGAGCGACCTGCCGCTGGAGAAGATCAACAACCACAGCTACTGGGCGGCCTGGTCGGTGATGGCCACCGCCGTGGCCACTGACCGGCGCGACCTGTTCGACTGGGCGGTGAAGGAATACAAGGTCGGCGCCAGCCAGGTCGACGCGCAGGGCTTCCTGCCCAACGAACTCAAGCGCAAGCAGCGCGCACTGGCCTACCACAACTATGCCCTGCCGCCGCTGACGATGATCGCCAGCTTCGCCAAGGTCAATGGCGTGGACCTGCGCGGCGAGAACGACAACGCCTTGCAGCGCCTGGCCCAGCGCGTGCTGAACGGGGCGAAGGACCCGAGCGCGTTCAAGACCCGCAATGGCGAGAAGCAGGACATGAAGGACCTGAAGATCGACAGCAAGTACGCCTGGATGGAGCCGTACTGCACGCTCTACCCATGCAATGCCTACACCCTGCAGCGCAAGCGCGGCATGCAGCCGTTCGACAGCTTCAGGCTCGGTGGCAACCTCACTCGGGTCTACGACCCGAG
Organism: Pseudomonas plecoglossicida NBRC 103162 = DSM 15088; assembly: GCF_000730665.1. Taxonomy (GTDB): domain Bacteria; phylum Pseudomonadota; class Gammaproteobacteria; order Pseudomonadales; family Pseudomonadaceae; genus Aquipseudomonas; species Aquipseudomonas plecoglossicida. The sequence goes on along the minus strand of NZ_BBIV01000030.1, from coordinate 5,350 downwards.
CGCGGATACCAAGAAGTAACGCAAGACCCCCTGTAGGAGCGGGCTTGCCTGCGATGCAAGGCGAAGCCTTGCCCTGCCATGGTCGGGGGCCGCTTCGCGGCCCATCGCAGGCAAGCCAGCTCCTACAGGGATCTAGGTAGCCCGCCACATTAGCGTGGGGGGTTTGGGGGGCGCTTTGCCCCGGATGCTGTGAACAATAAGGAGAACCGGGATGGTCTTCTCGTCCAACGTGTTCCTGTTCCTGTTCTTGCCGATCTTCCTCGGCTTGTACTACTTGAGCGGGCAACGCTATCGCAACCTGCTGCTGCTGGTCGCCAGCTACATCTTCTACGCCTGGTGGCGGGTGGACTTCCTCGCCCTGTTCGCCGGCGTGACCCTGTGGAACTACTGGATCGGCCTGAAAGTCGGCGCCGCCGGCGTGCGCACCAAGCCCGCCCAGCGCTGGCTGCTGCTGGGCGTGGGTGTAGACCTGACGATCCTCGGCTACTTCAAGTACGCCAACTTCGGCGTCGACAGCCTCAACGCGATCATCAGCTCGTTCGGCCTGGAACCGTTCATCCTCACCCACGTGCTGCTGCCGATCGGTATCTCGTTCTACATCTTCGAGTCGATCAGCTACATCATTGACGTGTACCGCGGCGACACCCCGGCCACCCGCAACCTGATCGACTTCGCCGCGTTCGTGGCGATCTTCCCGCACCTGATCGCCGGCCCCGTGCTGCGCTTCAAGGACCTGGTCGACCAGTTCAACAACCGCACCCACACCCTGGACAAGTTCTCCGAAGGCTGCACCCGCTTCATGCAGGGCTTCATCAAGAAAGTGTTCATCGCCGACACCCTGGCCGTGGTCGCCGACCACTGCTTCGCCCTGCAGAACCCGACCACCGGGGACGCCTGGCTCGGCGCGCTGGCCTACACCGCACAGCTGTACTTCGACTTCTCCGGCTACAGCGACATGGCCATCGGCCTGGGCCTGATGATGGGCTTCCGCTTCATGGAGAACTTCAAGCAGCCTTACATCAGCCAGTCGATCACCGAGTTCTGGCGCCGCTGGCACATCAGCCTGTCGACCTGGCTGCGCGACTACCTGTACATCACCCTGGGCGGCAACCGCAAAGGCACCTTCAACACCTACCGCAACCTGTTCCTGACCATGCTGCTGGGCGGCCTGTGGCACGGTGCCAACTTCACCTACATCATCTGGGGCGCCTGGCACGGCATGTGGCTGGCCATCGAGCGTGCGCTGGGCATCGACACCAACCCGCAGCGCTTCAACCCGGTCAAGTGGGCGTTCACCTTCCTGCTGGTGGTGGTCGGCTGGGTGATCTTCCGCGCCGAGAACCTGCACGTGGCCGGTCGCATGTACGGCGCCATGTTCAGCTTCGGCGAGTGGCAGCTGTCCGAGCTCAACCGCGCCCAACTCACCGGGCTGCAGGTGGCCACCCTGGTGATCGCCTACCTCACCCTGGCGTTCTTCGGCCTGCGCGACTTCTACCGCAACGCCAAGCCAACGGCCAAGGCGACCCTGGTGCAGGTCAACGCTGACGGCTCGATCGTCCTGGACTGGACCCGGGTCGTCTCCCGCGCCCTGATCCTGACGCTGTTCGTGGCCTCGATCCTCAAGCTTTCGGCGCAGAGCTACTCGCCGTTCCTCTACTTCCAGTTCTGAGGTTGATGACCATGACCCGGACATTACGCATCACTTATTCCCTGTCGTTCCTCGGCCTGCTGGTGGGCATGGGCGCCTGGTCCACCGGTGGCCTGCAAAGCTTCCAGCGCACCGAGCAGATGACCGTGCTCAACGGCAAGCTGGCCAAGGCGGCCGAGACCCACTACGACGACGCGTTCCCGATCAAGCGCCTGGGCACCAACCTCTGGGCCGCGCTGGACTTCAAGCTGTTCAACGAAGGCCGCCCCGGCGTGGTGCTGGGCCGCGACCAGTGGCTGTTCAGCGACGAGGAGTTCAAACCCACCGCCGGTGCCGACCAGCTGATGCAGGAAAACCTGGCGCTGATCCGTGGCGTGCGCGACACCCTGCAACAGCACGGCAGCCAGCTGGTGCTGGCGATCGTGCCGGCCAAGGCGCGGGTCTACTCGGAGTACGTCGGCAAGGAGCTGCCCGCCAGCCTGCATGACGACCTGTACAACCAGTTCCACGCCCAGGCCCGTCAGGCCAACGTGTTCGCCCCGGACCTGATGGCCCCCATGGAGCAGGCCAAGGCCCGTGGCCAGGTGTTCCTGCGCACCGATACCCACTGGACGCCAATGGGCGCCGAGGTTGCCGCGCAAGCGCTGGCCGAGGCCGTCAGCCGCCAAAGCCTGCTCAATGGCGACCCGCAGACCTTCATCACCGAGGCTGGCAGCACCGCCCCGTACAAGGGTGACCTGACCAACTTCCTGCCGCTCGACCCGCTGTTCAGCAACCTGTTGCCGAGCCCGGACAACCTGCAGCAGCGCAGCACGCGTCCGGTCGAGGCCGAAGGTGATGCCGGCGACGCACTGTTCGCCGACAGCCAGATCCCGGTCGCCCTGGTGGGCACCAGCTACAGCGCCAACCCGCACTGGAACTTCCTCGGCGCGCTGCAGCAGGCCCTGCACAGCGACGTCGCCAACTACGCCGAAGACGGCCACGGGCCGCTGCTGCCGATGCTCAAGTACCTGCAAAGCGATGCCTTCAAGAACGCCGCGCCACAAGTGGTGGTGTGGGAATTCCCCGAACGTTATCTGCCAATGAAGAACGACCTCAGCAGCTTCGATCCGCAGTGGATCGCACAGCTGAAAAACACCCGTAAATCCGAAGAAAACCTGGCCTTGTCGTCCACCCGGACGGACCACTGATAGATAGAGAGGAACACGCACATGACTACCAAGACTTCCATTGCCAAAGCCCTCACCCTCGCGGCCGGCCTGTCTCTCGCCTCCATGCAGGCCTTCGCCGGCGCCGACGCTGCGCTGTATGGCCCGAGCGCGCCCAAGGGCTCGACCTTCGTGCGCCTGTACAACGCGGCCAGTGCGCCGGCCGCCGCCAGCGTCGGCAACACCCAGATCAAGCAGGTCGGCGCCCAGGCCAGCAGCGACTTCAGCTTCCTGCCAGGCGGTGACTACAACGCCCAGGTCGGCGGCAAGAGCGTCCCGGTCAAGCTGGCCGCGGACAAGTACTACACCCTGGTAAACAACAACGGCGGCAATCCGCAACTGATCGAAGAGCCTCCGTTCAAGAACAAGCAGAAAGCCCTGGTACGCGTGCAGAACCTGACCGACCAGGCCCTGACCCTGAAAACCGCCGACGGCAAGACCGAGGTGGTCCAGTCGGTGGCTGCCAACGGCCGTGGCGAGCGTGAAATCAACCCGGTCAAGGTCAACCTGGCCCTGTTCGAAGGCAACAAGAAAGTCAGCGACCTGAAACCCGTCGCCCTGGAGCGTGGTGAAGCGGCCGTGCTGTATGTAACCGGTTCCGGCAACAACGTGTCGCCGGTGTGGGTAACTCGCCCCGTGGCTAGCAACTGATCCCTCTGCCTCTTTAACGACCTTATTGGAGAAACATGATGATCCCGGTAATTCTTTCTGGTGGTAGCGGTTCCCGTCTGTGGCCTCTGTCGCGCAAGCAGTTCCCCAAGCAGTTCCTGGCCCTGACCGGTGAGCACACCCTGTTCCAGCAGACCATCGAACGCCTGGTGTTCGACGGCATGGACGCGCCCATCGTGGTGTGCAACAAGGACCACAAGTTCATCGTCCAGGAGCAGCTGGCCAGCCTGAAGCTGGAGACCCAGGCCATCCTGATGGAACCGTTCGGCCGCAACACAGCGCCGGCCGTGGCGATGACCGCCATGAAGCTGGTCAACGAAGGCCGTGACGAGCTGATGCTGGTGCTGCCAGCCGACCACGTGATCGACGACCAGAAGGCCCTGCAACGTGCCCTGGCCCTGGCCACCGTGGCTGCCGAGCGTGGCGAGATGGTGCTGTTCGGCGTGCCGGCCACCAAGCCGGAAACCGGCTACGGCTACATCCGTTCCAGCCAGGACGCGCTGCTGCCCGAAGGCGTGGCGCGGGTCGCCCAGTTCGTCGAGAAGCCCGACGAAAAGCGCGCCGCCGAGTTCGTCTCCGCCGGTGGCTACTTCTGGAACAGCGGCATGTTCCTGTTCCGCGCCAGCCGCTTCCTCGAAGAGCTGAAAAAGCACGATGCCGACATCTACGACACCTGCGTGCTGGCCCTTGAGCGCAGCAAGGAAGACCAGGACGTACTGAGCATCGACGAAGCCACCTTCGCCTGCTGCCCGGACAACTCCATCGACTACGCGGTGATGGAAAAGACCCAGCGCGCCTGCGTGGTGCCGATGTCGGCCGGCTGGAGCGACGTCGGCTGCTGGTCGTCGCTGTGGGAAGTGCACGACAAGGACGCCGATGGCAACGTCACCAAGGGCGATGTGGTGGTGCAGGACAGCCGCAACTGCATGATCCATGGCAACGGCAAGCTGGTGTCGGTGATTGGCCTGGAGAACATCGTCGTGGTCGAGACCAAGGATGCGATGATGATTGCCCACAAGGACAAGGTCCAGGGCGTCAAGCAGATGGTCAAGACGCTCGACGAGCAGGGCCGCAGCGAGACCCAGAACCACCTGGAAGTGTACCGCCCATGGGGCTCGTACGATTCGGTGGACATGGGCGGCCGCTTCCAGGTCAAGCACATCACCGTCAAGCCCGGCGCCAGCCTGTCGCTGCAGATGCACCACCACCGTGCCGAGCACTGGATCGTGGTGTCCGGCACCGCCGAGGTGACCTGTGACGAGAACGTGTTCCTGCTCACCGAGAACCAGTCGACCTACATCCCGATCGCCTCGATCCACCGCCTGCGCAACCCGGGCAAGATCCCGCTGGAGATCATCGAAGTGCAGTCCGGGAGCTACCTGGGCGAGGATGACATCGAACGCTTCGAGGATGTCTACGGGCGTACTTCGACGCCGGTCGAGCGCGGGATTTCGGTGAAGACCATCGCGCAGTGAGTTGAACCCGAGGGCCGCTTTGCGGCCCCATCGCCGGCAAGCCGGCTCCCACAGGGTATCTGCACACACAGTACCTGTGGGAGATCACCCAGCCCTTTCGGGCTGCGCTGTCGCGCAGCAAACATGAGGCGCATGGCTTCAGATCTGCAGCGGCGCTGACATTTTGAAAAAGAAAAGGCGGCTGGCCCGATAGGGCCAGCCGCCTTTTGCTTTGTTAGGGTTCGAGCGCGCGGGACAGAGATCGTAGCCAGCACTGGTGTGTGTCCCCACACCCGCGTGGGAGAGTGATCCGCACGGTATCGGCGTGAAGTCCCTGTAGGCATCAGCTGAAACAGCTGTGACCACGTATG
>NZ_BBIV01000031.1 GCF_000730665.1 Pseudomonas plecoglossicida NBRC 103162 = DSM 15088 | reverse complement strand
GCTCGCGATGCGCCGCGCGGGCGGCGCTCGATCTCGCAGGCGCAGGAGATCTTACGACAATCACCTGACAGTCATCGTATCTCTAGCGAGGGGAAAGGAAAAAACGATCGCGGAGACAGGCACAAGCCCGCCGCCCGCTTCCACGGGAAGTGTTCTGGGACCAGCAGAGGGTGACCGGGGAAGCGGGGGCGACCTTGCGCCGCCCCGCGATCAAAGCTAACGAAGCTGAGTGTCAGGCGGCCTGTTGGCGCTTGAGCTGGGATTTGCGTACCTGAGCGCGGCAGGCGTCACCGAAGGCCTGGAAGATCTTGATCGAGTCAGGGTTCTTGGCCGCTTGCCATTCCGGGTGCCACTGCACGGCGAACAGGAATGGCGAAATGCTTGGCGCATGAATCGCTTCGACCAGGCCGTCTTCGGCATGGGCGATCGGCTCGATGCCAGCACCGAGGTTGCGCAGGCCCTGGCCATGCAGCGAGTTGACGCGAATCTCGTCGGTGCCGAGGGTGTCACGCAGCCAGCTGCCTGGCTTGATCTTCACGCGGTGCACCTGGGCGTACTGCACCTCGACCGGATCTTCCGGGTTTTCCCGGTGATCGTTGAAGCCAGGTTCTGCGTAGACCTTCTGGTAGATATCACCACCGAGGGCCACGTTGATTTCCTGCATGCCGCGGCAGATGCCGAAGATTGGCAGGCCGCGCTTGATCGCTGCCTTGACCAGCGGGATGTCGAACAGGTCGCGGTTGACGTCCTGGCCTTTGCCCGGGGTCTGGTTTTCCTGGCCGTACAGGCTCGGCTCGATGTTGCTGCCGGCACCGGTCAGGTACACGCCGTCGGCCATGTCCAGATAGGTCTCGAGGTCTTCGACGCCACAGCAGGTGGGCACCAGAACCGGGACGCAATCGGAGAACTCGACCAGCGGGGTGATGTATTTGTGGGTCATGACCTGGTAGTCATGGCCTTTGCGCTCTTGGCTGCCCATGGTCATCAGGACGACGGGTTTGCGCAGGGAGGGTTTCTTGTTGCCAATGTTGCTGTTGGACATATGTCACCTTATGGCAGGTTCGACCTGCCGTTGTTGTGCAGGTGCACGGCGCAGTGCCTGGTGTGCCACCTGAAGCCCCGAGCACTGCCGGCTCGTCAGAGGACGATTCCGGTCGGGGCTTATGGATAGCTTGCCAGAGCCGTTTAATATGTCAAACGGCGGGAGCGGGCGTCGGAAGGGGTTTTGCGCCGAAATTTGGGGGCCAAAACCCTTGCGAGCCTGAGGCGGCAAGGGTTTGGCAGGGGGGTAGGTCAATAATATTTAACGACGCAGTTGGTTCATTGCAGCAGTGCAATAAAAGGGCGCGGCATAGCTGCTGGCCCTGTCGCCGGCATGCCGGCTCCAGGGCCAGTGGCATCAATGAAGTATCTGCGCCAGGAACCCCTTGGCCCGCGCCGTGCGCGGCTGGTTGAAGAACACCTGCGGTGGGCTGTCCTCGATGATCCGCCCACCCTCCAGGAACAGCACCCGCTCCGCGACCTGCCGGGCGAAGCCCATTTCATGGGTGACGCAGAGCATGGTCATGCCGGTGCCGGCCAGTTGCACCAGCACATCCAGCACCTCGGCGACCATCTCTGGGTCAAGTGCCGACGTCGGTTCGTCGAACAGCATGATCCGCGGCTTCATGCACAGCGCCCGGGCGATCGCCACGCGCTGCTGCTGGCCGCCGGAGAGCTGACTGGGGTACTTGTGCGCCTGGTTCTCGATACCCACCTTGCTCAGGTACATCCGCGCCCGTTCCTCGGCATCCTTGCGCGACAGGCCGCGCACGCTGGTCGGCGCCAACAGGCAGTTGTCGAGCACGCTCATGTGCGGGAACAGGTTGAAATGCTGGAACACCATGCCGATCTCGCTGCGCACCTGGGCCGCCTGGCGGCTGGTGGCGGCAAGGTCGGTACCGGCCACCTGGATGCTGCCGCGCTCGGCCACTTCCAGGCGGTTGATGCAGCGGATCAGGGTGGACTTGCCCGACCCGGACGGGCCGCACAGGACGATGCGCTCGCCTTCGCGCACCTGCAGGTCGATGTCGCGCAGCACATGGAAGGCGCCATAGTGCTTGTTCAGGCCCTCGATACGGATCAGCACCGGGCGTGGGTCGGGTTCGGGGGCAAGGCTGGCAACGCTCAGGGGGGCGGTCATGTTGTTGTTCTCCCGCAGGGTTATCAGTCGAAACGTGCTGCGCTGTAGGGCGCAGGGTCGGTGAAGGGGTGCTCGCCGGTGAGCAGCTCGGCCAGCAGGCGGCCACTGACCGGGCCAAGGGTCAGGCCGTGGTGGGCGTGGCCGAAGTTGAACCACAGGCCCTTGTGCCGTGGCGCCGGGCCGATCACCGGGCGCATGTCCGGCAGGCAAGGGCGGCGGCCCAGCCAGGGTTCGTCGTCGAGGCGCTGGCCCAGTGCCGGGAACAGCTTGCGGGCGAGGGCTTCGCAGCGCTTGAGCTGGATCTCGTTGCCCGCTGCGCCGCTGGCGGCGAACTCGATGCCGGTGGTCAGGCGCACGCCGCGGGCCATGGGCGCCAGCACATAGCCGCCCTGGGTGTCGCAGATCGCGTGCTGCAGCTGCGCACCGTCGCGGGTACCGTAGTGCATGTGGTAGCCACGCTTGATACCCAACGGGATCTGGTAACCCAGCCGCTGGTAGAGATCGGCCGACTGCGGGCCCAGGCAGGCCACCACCTCGTCGGCGGTGATCGGGCCGCGCTGGCTGTCGACCTGCCACTGGCTGTCGACCTGGCGCAGGCTGCAGGCGTCACCATGGAGGAACGTCCCGCCACGCTGGACGAACAGCGCGGCGTAGCCACGGGTGAGGGCACCGGGGTTGCTCACGGTCTTCGGGTCGAGCCAGTGGATACCGCCGACCACGGCGCTGTCGAGCAGGTGCTCGCGTCCCTGCAGTTGACCGCGCTCGAGGACTTCGTACTGCAGGCCATAACGGGCCAGGTTCTTGAGCTCGGCCTTGGCCTGTTCGAACAGGGCCGGGTCGCGGTACACCTCGATCCAGCCCTTGGCTTGCACCAAGGCCTGCAGGCCCGCGGCATCGATCAGCGCGTCATGCTCCTCGACGCAGCGCTGTACCAGCGGCAGCATGTCGGCCGCAGCGCCGGCCAGGCGCCGAGGCGACGACTGCTGCCAGTAGCGCAGCAGCCAGGGCGCCGCCTTGGGCAGGTGCAGCAGGCTGTAGCGCACATCGGGCTGGCGGTTCAGGCCATAGCGCAGCAGCGCACCGAACTGGCGGGGAAAGGCGTAGGGAATGACGCTGGAGCGTTCGATCAGCCCGGCATTGCCATGGCTGGTGCCGCTGCCGGGTTCGTCACGGTCGATCAGGATCACCTGGCGCCCGCGTGCCTGCAGGTGCAGCGCGGTGCTGACGCCAACGATGCCGGCGCCGAGGACAAGGGTTTGGCAGTGCATGGTTGTATCCTTCGGTCAGTTCAAATGGCGGCCCAGGCGGGCTTCCAGGTGTTTGAGCAGGCGCCGCACCAGCTCCACGATCACCAGGTAGAGCACTGCGGCCCACAGGTAGATCTGGAAGTCGAAGCTGCGCGAGAAGGCCAGCTTGGTCACGCCCATGAGGTCGTAGATGGTCACCAGCGATGCGATGGCGCTGGCCTTGATCATCAGGATCAGCTCGTTGCCCAGCGGGCCGATGGCCACCAGCAGCGATTGCGGCAGGATCACCTTGAAGAAGGTGGTCGAGCGTTTGAGGTTCAAGGCCCGCGCGGCTTCGTACTGCCCCGGGGCCACCGCCATCAGGCTGCCACGGAAGATCTCGGCCTGGTAGGCAGCGGTGTTCAGGGTGAAGGCCAGCAGGGTGCAGAACCAGGCTTCGCGGAAGAACCACCACAGCCCGATGTCCTGCCAGAAGCCCTTGAGCGAGCCTAGTCCGTAGTACAGCAAAAACAGCTGGGCCAGCAGGGGAGAGCCGCGAAAGAAGTAGATGTAGCCGGCCGCCAGACGTTGCAGCAGCAGGTTGCGCGACAGGCGTGCCAGGGCCAGCAGCAGGCCGAGCACGGCACCCAGGCTGAAGGAAATCGCCACCAGCTTGGCGGTCACCAACAAGCCATCGACGAAGCGCGGGCCATAGCGCTCCAGCAGGTCAGGGTCGAGCACCAGGCTCAGCAGTTGTTCGGCACTCATGCGCGAGCTCCTTGCAGGTGGCGGTTGCTGCGCCGCTCGATGTAGGCGAACACCCGCCCCGACAGCGCCGAGAACAGCAGGTAGCCCAGGCAGGCGACGCCATAGAAGAACATCGGTTCCTTGGTCACGCTGACCGCCAGGTTGGTCTGGCGCATCAGGTCGACCAGCGAGATGGTCGACACCAGCGAGGTGTCCTTGAGCAGCGACAGCCAGTTGTTGGACAGGCCTGGCAGGGCGATGCGAGTCAATTGCGGCAGTACCACCTTGAAGAACCCCGTGCGCTTGCCCAGGCCCAGCGCCGAGCACGCTTCCAGCTGCCCTTTGGGCAGGGTCTTGAAGGCGGCCAGCCAGATTTCGCTGGAGAACGCGGCGAACACCAGGCTGAAGGCGATCATCGCGGCAAGGAACGTGTTGATCAGGAACTCGCCTTCATAGCCCAGGGCGGCGAGCAGCTTCTGCGCGGCGATCTGGCAGCCGTAATAGATGATCAGCAGGGTCAGCAGTTCGGGCAGGCCGCGGAATACGGTCGAGAATGTGGTGGCCCAGGCGCGCGGCAGGCGCTTGCGCGAACGGGCCGCCAGGGCCACGGCCAGGCCCAGCGGCAGGCCGATGGGCAGGCAGGCCAGTGCCAGCGACACGGTCACCAGGGCGCCGGCCAGCAGCGCCTGGCCCCAGCCACCGCTGGCGAATGACAGCAAGGACAATTGGTCGAGCATGACGTACCCCTTGTGTTGACGGGTCTGGCCCTATCGCCGGCAAGCCGGCTCCCACAGGTCTTTCACCGAGCCTGAGAACTGTGGGATACCTGTGGGAGCCGGCTTGCCGGCGATGGGGGCCGAAAGTCAGTTGTAGATGTCGAAGGCGAAGTACTTGCTGGCGATCTTCTGGTAGGTGCCGTTGGCGACGATCGCGGCCAGCGCGGTATTGAGCCGCTGGCGCAAAGCCTCGTCGTCCTTGCGCACGGCGATGGCGGCATCGGCCTTGGTCCCGGCCACGTCACCGAGGACCTTGCAACAGTCCTGGCCGTTCTTGTCCATCCACTCGTGCAGCGGGAACTTGTCGGCGATCACCCCGTCCAGGCGGCCGGCGGCGAGGTCGGCGTTGGCCTCGTCCATGGTCGGGTACAGCTTCACGTCGGCGCCGGCCTTGGCGTAGACGTCCTCGGCGTAGATCGCCTGGGTCGAAGACGACTGGGCGCCCACGGTGTAGCCATTGAAGGTGGTCTGGGCGTCGCTGATCTTGCTGTCCTTGGCCACGGCGACGGTCAGTGGCGTGCGGTAGTAATGGTCGGTGAAGGCGATCTTCTTGCGACGCTCCTCGGTGTCGATCATCGAGGCCACCACCGCGTCGTACTTGCGCGCCATCAATGCGGGGATGATGCCTTCCCAGTCCTGGGCGACCAGGGTGCATTCGACTTTCATCTGCTCGCACAGGGCATGGGTGATGTCGATGTCGAAGCCATGCAGCTGGTTATCGGCATCGACATAGTTGAAGGGCGGGTAGGCGCCCTCGGTGGCAAAACGCAGGGTCTCGGCACTGGCCGCACCGGCCAGCAGCAGGGCACACGCACCCACCATCGCCATGGTCTTGTTCATCTTGCACCTCTTGCACTCTTGCTATTGTTGTTTGCCCGCCGTGTAGCCGACGAACTCGTTATGTAGAGCGGCAGTCGCTTCCAAGCGTTTTTCAACATCAGGCCCGAGTTTCTTGCAGACCTCGTTGACCATCAGGTGCACCCACGACAGCATCGCCGAGGTGGATTCCCAGAACAGATTGAACTCGGTGGGGATGCGGAACACCTCGTCGGCGTTGGCATCGGCCCAGTCACAGAAGGTGTCGGTCACCAGTGTGACCGGGATGCCGGCCTGACGCGCCTTCTGGCACAGCATCAGGGCATGGCGGGAATAGCGGCGCGCCTCGAACACCACCAGGGCGCTGTTTTCCGGGCGCCCGAGCAGCACTTCGCCGAAGTGACCGGCGCTGCCATCGACCAGTTGCACGCCATCGCGCAGGTAATGCAGCAGGTTCGCCATGCACTGGGCGATACCGCGTTCGGTCTGAAAGCCAGCGACGAATACCCGCGGGCGCTCGGCCAGGCGCTGGGCCGAGCGGTGCCACGGCTCGCTGCGGCTGTATTCATGCACCCGCACCAGGGCGGCGATTTCCAGCTCCAGGCTGCCGGTGCTGGCCGTGTCGTCCTGCTGCTGGCGGTACTCCTGCAAGCGGTCGCCCACCAGCCACGGGCCGTCGCCCAGGTCGCTCTGCAGGTCTTGCTTGAGCGCCTTGAGATGGGCATAACCGAGGGAGCGGCAGAAACGCCCGACGCTGGATTCGCTGACGCCGAGCTTGGCAGCGATGCTGGCCGAGGTCTGGAACGGTAATTCATGGAGGTTGGCAAGCATGTAGCTGGCGATCTTGCGGCCTGACGCGGCAGCTTTCTGCAGGCTGCTTTCCAGGCGTTGCTTGAGCGATTGGTTCATGCTGCTGCTCCGGTGAGGCGTGAAACGGAAAATGGATGTTTTCTGTCGTCAAGTCAATATTTGACAGATAGCTGTCACTTACAGGAAAGTTTTTGTCGTTGCCAACGCTGTTGCCATTCCAATTCCAAGAAAGGAGCTTCAGATGTCCGCACCTTCCACCGACCCTGTCGTGCGCATGCCCTTCGGCCAGTTGCAGGGGCTGCTGCAAGCGATTCTCCAGCGCCACGGCTGTAGTGAACGCGTGGCCGGCGTGCTCGCCCACAACTGCGCCAGCGCCCAGCGCGACGGCGCCCACAGCCATGGCGTGTTCCGCATTCCAGGCTATGTCTCGACGCTGGCCAGCGGCTGGGTGAATGGCCAGGCTGTGCCGCAAGTCACCGATGTGGCAGCGGCGTTCGTGCGGGTCGATGCCGGCGGTGGGTTTGCCCAGCCGGCCCTGGCTGCCGCGCGCGACCTGCTGGTGGAGAAAGCGCGCAATGCCGGCATCGCCGTGCTGGCGATCCACAATTCGCACCATTTCGCTGCGCTGTGGCCGGATGTCGAGCCATTCGCCGAAGAAGGCCTGGTAGCCCTGAGCGTGGTCAACAGCATGACCTGCGTCGTGCCGCACGGGGCGCGCAAGCCGTTGTTCGGCACCAACCCGATCGCGTTCGCCGCCCCGTGCGCAGGGCATGCTCCGATCGTCTTCGACATGGCCACCAGCGCCATGGCCCACGGAGACGTTCAGATCGCCGCGCGCGCCGGGCAGTCATTGCCCGAAGGCATGGGCGTGGATGCCGATGGCCAGCCGACCACCGACCCCAAGGCCATCCTTGAAGGCGGGGCATTGCTGCCGTTCGGCGGGCACAAAGGCTCGGCCCTGTCGATGATGGTTGAGTTGCTGGCGGCGGCGCTGACCGGTGGACATTTCTCCTGGGAGTTCGACTGGTCGGGGCATCCGGGGGCGAAGACACCATGGACCGGGCAACTGATCATCGTCATCGACCCGAGCAAGGCCGAAGGTGAGCGTTTTGCCCTGCGCAGCCGGGAGCTGGTCGAGCAGATGCAGGCGGTGGGCTTGTCGCGGATGCCGGGCGAGCGGCGTTACCGGGAGCGGGCAGTGGCTGAGCGGGAAGGGGTGGCGGTGACCGAGCGGGAGGTGCAGGAGCTTGAGGCGCTGGCTTGCCGGCGATAGGGCCCGCCATGCAATCTTGCATAGACAACCTTGCACATTAGGTGATGTTCCTTCCCCGCGACTGCGGGTATCCTCAGGGCAGTCATTCCGAACTGTCCTGATCCAAGGAGCTGCACGCAGTGTTCAAACATGTCGATGCCTATGCCGGCGACCCGATCCTCTCGTTGATGGAAACCTTCAAGGCCGACCCGCGCGCCGACAAGGTCAACCTGAGTATCGGCCTGTACTACGATGAGGCCGGCGTGGTGCCGCAACTGGCAGCGGTGGATGCGGTGGAAAAACGCATTGCCGGCCAGGCCCACGAAGCCTCGCTGTACCTGCCGATGGAAGGCCTGGCCAGCTACCGCCAGGCGATCCAGGCGCTGCTGTTCGGCGCCGATCACCCGGCAGTGACCGGCAAGCGTGTGGCCACCGTGCAGACCGTGGGCGGCTCCGGCGCACTAAAAGTCGGTGCCGACTTCCTCAAGCGTTACTTCCCGCAGTCGGAAGTCTGGGTCAGCAACCCGACCTGGGACAACCACCGTGCGATCTTCGAAGGTGCCGGGTTCAAGGTGCACACCTACCCGTACTTCGACCAGGCCACCCGTGGCGTGGACTTCGCTGGCATGCTGGCGGCCCTGCAGACCTTGCCCGCCAACAGCATCGTGCTGCTGCACCCTTGCTGCCACAACCCCACTGGCGCCGACCTCGAGCCGCAGCAGTGGCAACAAGTGGTGGAAGTGGTCAAGGCGCGCCAGCTGATTCCGTTCCTCGACATCGCCTACCAGGGCTTTGCTGAAGGCCTGGTTGAAGATGCCTTCGCCATCCGCGAAATGGCCCGTGCCGGCGTACCGTGTCTGGTCAGCAACTCGTTCTCCAAGATCTTCTCGCTGTACGGCGAGCGGGTAGGCGGCCTGTCGGTGGTCTGCGACGACGAAGCCACCACCCAGAGCGTGCTCGGCCAGCTCAAGGCAACCGTGCGTCGCAACTACTCCAGCCCGCCCAACTTCGGTGCCCAGCTGGTCGCCGGCGTGCTCGGCGATGAGGCCTTGAATGGCCAGTGGGCCGCGGAAGTGGAAGTGATGCGCAAGCGTATCCTCGACATGCGCCAGGCGCTGGTCGATGCCCTGGCCGTGCTGCTGCCGGGTCAGGACTTCCAGTTCTTCCTGCGCCAGCGTGGCATGTTCAGCTACACCGGTTTCAGCGTCGAGCAGGTACGTCGCCTGCGTGACGAGTTTGGCGTGTACCTGATCGACAGCGGCCGGGTGTGCATGTCCGGGTTGCGCCCGGCCAACCTGCAACGGGTGGCCGAGGCTTTCGCCGCCGTTCAGAAGTGATGTAGGCAGGGGGCCGCTTTGCGGCCCTTTGGTTTTACCTGTTGTCATGACAAGCGCAACCGTCCCTCGGGTGGGGCTTTCCAAAGTGCAACCATCAGCGCACAATCGCGCCCTTCTTTATTTGGTTGAGTAGGGCGAAAGGTCTATTTCGCCATTCTCAGCCTGTTGCAGTCTTGCGAGTGGAGCTTCACCCGGAATGAATGAGCAGGCCCCAAGCGTTGAACAACGCTTTGAAGAATCGACCCCAGCAGCGCTGCAGAGCTGGTCGCGTCACGACACCACCTGGATGCTGGGCCTGTTCGGCACCGCCATCGGCGCTGGCACGCTGTTTTTGCCGATCAACGCCGGTCTTGGCGGTTTCTGGCCGCTGCTGATCCTGGCCGCGCTGGCCTTCCCCATGACCTACTTCGCCCACCGTGGCCTGACCCGCTTCGTGCTCTCCGGGCGCAGTGGTAGCGACATCACCCAGGTGGTCGAAGAGCATTTCGGCATCAAGGCCGGTGCGCTGATCACGGTGCTGTACTTCTTTGCCATCTTCCCGATCCTGCTGATCTACAGCGTGGCCCTGACCAACACGGTCAGCAGCTTCATGGAGCACCAGCTGCACATCGAGCCGCCACCGCGGGCGCTGCTGTCGTTCGTGCTGATTCTCGGTCTGTTGGCCATCGTGCGCTGCGGCGAGCAGGCCACGGTCAAGGTGATGAGTCTGCTGGTGTACCCGTTCATCGTCGCCTTGGCGCTGCTGGGCCTGTACCTGGTGCCACACTGGACCGGCGGCATCCTCGACAGCGCCAGCCAGGTGCCTTCGGGTTCGGCCTTCCTGCACACCGTGTGGCTGGCGATCCCGGTGATGGTGTTCTCCTTCAACCACTCGCCGATCATTTCGGCCTTCGCCGTCGACCAGAAGCGCCGCTACGGCGAGCACGCCGACGAACGCAGCGGGCAGATCCTGGCTCGTGCGCACCTGCTGATGGTGGCCATGGTGCTGTTCTTCGTGTTCAGCTGCGTACTCACCCTCGACAGCGCCCAGCTGGCTGAAGCGAAGGCGCAGAACCTGTCGATCCTGTCGTACCTGGCCAACCACTTCAGCAACCCGACCATCGCCTTTGCCGCGCCGTTGATTGCCTTCATCGCCATCGCCAAGTCGTTCCTTGGCCACTACATCGGCGCCAGCGAAGGCCTCAAGGGCATCATCGCCAAGACCGGCGCGCGCCCAGGCGCCAAGGCCCTGGACCGCGTGGTCGCGGCGCTGATGCTGGTGGTCTGCTGGATCGTCGCCACGCTCAACCCGAGCATCCTCGGCATGATCGAATCGCTCGGCGGCCCGATCATCGCGGTACTGCTGTTCCTCATGCCGATGTACGCCATCCGTCGCGTGCCGTCGATGCGCAAGTACAGCGGTGCGATGTCGAACGTGTTCGTCACGGTCATCGGCCTGGTGGCCCTGACCTCGGTGGTGTACGGCCTGCTGGCCTGATACGGCACCTGGGGTGAAGAGTGTCCGGTTGGCTTGTGGCCAATCGGGCATTTTTTTGTCCACAAAAAATGTCAGGAAATAGAACAATTTAGCTGTCCCCATAGGCACGCGGCCGCCTTCATGCTTAACTCAGGGTCTTTTTCAAACCCCGCATAAGGATTTCGTCCATGGCTCAAGTGACTCTCAAAGGCAACCCGGTTCAAGTCAAAGGCGAACTGCCGAAGGTCGGTGCCCAGGCGCCTGCCTTCTCCTTGGTAGCCGGCAACCTGGCCGACACCTCGCTGAAGGACTTCGCCGGCAAGCGCAAGGTGCTGAACATCTTCCCAAGCGTCGACACCCCGACCTGCGCCACCTCGGTGCGCAAGTTCAACGCCCAGGCCAATGACGTGGCCAACACCGTGGTGCTGTGCATTTCCGCCGACCTGCCGTTCGCCCAGGCGCGTTTCTGCGGTGCCGAAGGCCTGGAGAACGTGCAGAACCTGTCGACCCTGCGCGGTGCCGAGTTCCTGCAGAACTACGGCGTCGCCATCGCCGACGGCCCGCTGGCCGGCCTGGCTGCCCGCGCCGTCGTGGTGCTGGACGAGAACGATAAAGTGCTGCACAGCGAACTGGTTGGCGAAATTGCCGACGAGCCCAACTATGAAGCAGCACTGGCTTCTCTGAAGTAAGGTTCGACTGAATGTGGGAGCCGGCTTGCCGGCGATAGGGCCGGGGCGGGCAAAGGAACTCTTTGCACCGGTCGCTCTCGAAGCAACACCCTGTAACGGCCCGGAACACGTTCCGGGCCGTTTTCATTTGAAGTTCAGCGTTTTGGCAACGTCAGGCAAAGGTAAACCTCTGGTAAAGGCACTTTGCTAAAACGATGCCAGTGCTTATCGTTCACCCTCCTAAAGTCGTCATTTCGAACAAGGTTCGTTCAACCCATGCAAGCTTCTGTCTCCCGATCTCCTCGTCGCTGGCTCGTCGGCCTGCTGATCCTGCTGCTGGTGGCCCTGCTGGCCTGGTGGCTGTGGCCGGCATCGCCTGCCCATAAACAGGCGGAGGGAGGGCGCCCGGGCAAAGGCATGGGCATGGGGCGCCCGGGCTTTGGCGGTTCGATCGACCCGGTACCGGTACGGGTCGAGCCGGTACGGGTGGGTGACTTCCCTCTCTATTACAAGGCACTGGGTACGGTAACCGCGATCAACACGGTCAACGTGCGCAGCCGGGTCGCCGGAGAACTGGTCAAGATCCACTTCAACGAAGGGCAGCAGGTCAAGGCCGGCGACCTGCTGGCCGAGATCGACCCGCGCCCGTACCGCATCGCCCTGCAGCAGGCCGAAGGCACCCTGGCGCAGAACCAGGCCCAGCTGAAGAACGCCCAGGTCGACCTAGGCCGCTACAAAGGCCTGTACGCCGAGGACAGCATCGCCAAGCAGACCCTCGATACCGCCGAGGCCCAGGTGGCGCAGTTCCAGGGGTTGGTGAAGACCAACCAGGCCCAGGTCATCGACGCGCGACTGAACCTCGACTTCAGCCAGATCCGCTCGCCGATCACTGGTCGCGTGGGCTTGCGCCAGCTCGACCTGGGCAACCTGGTAGCGGCCAACGACACCACCGCCCTGGTGGTGATCACCCAGACCGAGCCCATCAGCGTGGCGTTCACCCTGCCGGAAACCGAACTGACCACCGTGCTCGAGCGCTACCGCAGTGGCGCCAGCCTGCCGGTCGAGGCCTGGGACCGCAGCGACAGCAAGCTGCAGTCCAAAGGCGTGCTGGGCAGCATCGACAACCAGATCGACACTACCACCGGTACCTTGAAGTTCAAGGGTCGCTTCGAGAACAAGGATCTGGCGCTGTTCCCCAACCAGTTCGTCAACGTGCGCCTGCTGGCCGACACCCTCAAGCAGGTGGTCATGGCCCCGGCGGCGGCGATCCAGTTCGGTAACGACGGCACCTTCGCTTATGTGGTCAATGCCGACAACACCGTCAATGTGCGCAAGCTCAAAGTGGGTGCCAGCGACGGCCAGAACAGCGTGATCCTCGATGGCCTGAAGGCCGGTGAGCGCCTGGTGCTGGAAGGCACCGACCGCCTGCGCGAAGGAACCAAGGTGGACGTCGTCGAAGACAGCTCGCAAGTGCCGACCACCCCCGGCCAGCACTTGCAGGGCCAGGATGCCAAGGGTTCGGCGCAGACGGGTGAAGCACTGCCAGGCAACGCAGCGGGCAAGGCGGGCGCATGAACCTCTCGCGCCTGTTCATCCTGCGCCCGGTCGCCACCACGCTGAGCATGCTGGCCATCGTCCTGGCCGGCCTGATCGCCTACACGTTGCTGCCGGTCTCGGCGCTGCCCCAGGTGGATTACCCGACGATCCGGGTGATGACCCTCTACCCGGGCGCCAGCCCCCAGGTGATGACCAGTGCGGTCACTGCACCGCTGGAGCGCCAGTTCGGCCAGATGCCCGGCCTGACCCAGATGGCTTCGACCAGCTCCGGCGGCGCCTCGGTGCTGACCTTGCGCTTCAGCCTGGACATGAACATGGACGTTGCCGAGCAGCAGGTGCAGGCCGCGATCAACGCCGCCACCAACCTGTTGCCCAGCGATCTTCCGGCGCCTCCGGTGTACAACAAGGTCAATCCGGCCGACACGCCAGTGCTGACCCTGGCGATTTCCAGCAAGACCATGCCCCTGCCCAAGCTCAACGACCTGGTCGACACTCGCGTGGCGCAGAAGCTCGCGCAGATCAGCGGCGTGGGCATGGTCAGCATCGCCGGCGGCCAGCGCCAGGCGGTGCGGGTCAAGGTCAACGTCGATGCACTGGCCGCTAACGGCCTGAACCTGGACGACGTGCGCACCCTGATCGGCGCCTCCAACGTCAACCAGCCCAAGGGCAACTTCGATGGCCCGACCCGGGTGTCGATGCTCGACGCCAATGACCAGCTGCGCTCCCCCGAGGAGTACGCCAACCTGATCCTGGCGTACAACAACGGCGCGCCGCTGCGCCTGAAGGACGTCGCTGAAATCGTCGATGGCGCCGAGAACGATCGCCTGGCCGCCTGGGCCAACCAGAACCAGGCGGTGTTGCTGAACATCCAGCGCCAGCCGGGTGCCAACGTCATTGAAGTGGTCGACCGCATCAAGGAACTGCTGCCCTCGATCACCGATAACCTGCCTGCCGGCCTCGACGTCTCGGTGCTGACCGACCGTACCCAGACCATCCGCGCCGCGGTCAAGGACGTGCAGCACGAACTGCTGATCGCCATCGTGCTGGTGGTGATGGTGACCTTCGTCTTCCTGCGCCGCTTCAGCGCCACCCTCATTCCGTCGATTGCCGTACCGCTGTCGTTGATCGGCACATTCGGCGTGATGTACCTGGCCGGCTTCTCGATCAACAACCTGACGCTGATGGCCCTGACCATCGCCACCGGTTTCGTGGTCGACGATGCCATCGTCATGCTGGAGAACATTTCTCGCCATATCGAAGAAGGCGAGACGCCCCTGCAAGCGGCGCTCAAGGGGGCGCGGCAGATCGGCTTCACCTTGATCTCGCTGACCTTCTCGCTGATCGCCGTACTGATCCCGCTGTTGTTCATGGCCGATGTGGTGGGCCGGTTGTTCCGTGAGTTCGCCATCACCCTGGCGGTGGCGATCCTGATTTCCCTGGTGGTGTCGCTGACCCTGACCCCGATGATGTGCGCACGCCTGCTCAAGCGTGAGCCCAAAGAGGAAGAACAGGGGCGTTTCTATCGCGCCAGCGGCGCCTGGATCGACTGGATGATCGCGCACTATGGGCGGGGCCTGCAGTGGGTGCTCAAGCACCAGCCGCTGACCCTGCTGGTGGCCGTGGCCAGCCTGGCACTGACCGTGGTGCTGTACCTGGCGGTGCCCAAGGGCTTCTTCCCGGCCCAGGACACCGGCGTGATCCAGGGCATTTCCGAAGCCCCACAGTCCACTTCGTTCGCCGCCATGAGCGAGCGCCAGCAGGCCCTGAGCCAGGTGATCCTGCAGGACCCGGCGGTGCAGAGCCTGTCGTCCTACATTGGCGTGGACGGCGACAACGCCACCCTCAACAGTGGCCGCCTGCTGATCAACCTCAAGCCCCACGGCGAGCGCGACGTGACGGCCGACGAGGTCATTCGCCGCCTGCAACCGCAGCTCGACAAGCTGGTGGGTATCCGCCTGTTCATGCAGCCGGTACAGGACCTGAGCATCGAGGACCGGGTCAGCCGTACCCAGTACCAGTTCAGCCTGTCCTCGCCCGACGCCGACCTGCTGGCGCAATGGAGCGGCAAGCTGGTGCAGGCGCTGCAGCAACGCCCGGAACTGCAGGACGTTGCCAGCGACCTGCAGGACAAGGGCCTGCAGGTGTACCTGGTGATCGACCGGGACGTGGCCAGCCGGCTGGGCATCAACGTTGCGCAGATCACCAACGCCCTGTATGACGCGTTCGGCCAACGGCAGATTTCGACCATCTATACCCAGGCCAGCCAGTACCGCGTGGTGCTGCAGGCGCGTGACGCGGCGACCCTCGGGCCCCAGGCGCTGGAGTCGATCCACGTCAAGGCCAGCGATGGCGGCCAGGTGCGCCTGTCGGCGCTGGCGCGCATCGAGCAGCGCCAGGCGCAGCTGGCGATTTCGCACATTGGCCAGTTCCCGGCGGTGATGATGTCGTTCAACCTGGCCCACGGCGCGTCCCTGGGCGAGGCGGTGAAGGTGATCGAGCAGGTGCAGCAGGAAATCGGCATGCCGGTCGGCGTGCAGACCCGCTTCCAGGGCGCCGCCGAAGCCTTCCAGGCGTCGCTGTCGAGCACCTTGCTGCTGATTCTCGCCGCGGTGGTGACCATGTACATCGTGCTCGGCGTGCTGTACGAGAGCTACATCCACCCGGTGACCATCCTTTCGACCCTGCCGTCGGCGGCGGTGGGCGCCTTGCTGGCGCTGATCCTCAGCGGCAACGACCTGGGCATGATCGCCATCATCGGCATCATCCTGTTGATCGGTATCGTCAAGAAGAACGCGATCATGATGATCGACTTTGCGCTCGAAGCCGAGCGCAACCAGGGCATGAGCCCGTTTGATGCGATCTACCAGGCTGCGCTGCTGCGCTTCCGGCCGATCCTGATGACCACCCTGGCGGCCTTGTTCGGCGCCGTGCCGCTGATGCTGGCCACCGGCTCCGGGGCCGAGCTGCGCCAGCCGCTGGGCCTGGTGATGGTCGGCGGCTTGCTGGTGAGCCAGGTCCTGACGCTGTTCACCACACCGGTCATCTACCTGTACTTCGACCGCCTGGCGCGCCGCTGGCGCCCGGCCGCCGACGCCCAGCAGGCCCAGGCATGAACCTGTCCGGACCGTTCATTCGCCGGCCCGTGGCGACCATGCTGCTGAGCCTGGCGATCATGCTCCTCGGTGGCGTCAGCTTCGGCCTGCTGCCGGTGGCACCGCTGCCGCAGATGGACTTCCCGGTGATCGTGGTGCAGGCCAACCTGCCCGGCGCCAGCCCCGAGGTGATGGCGGCCACGGTGGCCACACCGCTGGAGCGCAAGCTGGGCAGCATCGCCGGCGTCAGCACCCTGACCAGCAGTTCCAACCAGGGCTCGACCCGGGTGATCATCGGCTTCGAACAGGGGCGCGACATCGACGGCGCAGCGCGCGAGGTGCAGGCGGCCATCAATGCCACTCGCAACCTGCTGCCAAGCGGCATGCGCAGCATGCCCACCTACAAGAAGTTCAACCCGTCCCAGGCACCGATCATGGTGTTGTCGCTGACCTCGGACGTGCTGCAGAAGGGCCAGCTGTACGACCTGGCCGATACCATCCTGGCGCAGAGCCTGGCCCAGGTCATCGGGGTAGGGGAGGTGCAGATCGGTGGCAGCTCGTTGCCGGCGGTGCGCATCGCGGTCGAGCCGCAACTGCTCAACCAGTACAGCCTGTCGCTGGACGAGGTGCGTACGGCTGTGGCCAATGCCAACCAGCGCCGGCCCATGGGCTTCGTCGAAGACAGCGAGCGCAACTGGCAGGTGCGTGCCAATGACCAGCTGGAAACCGCCAAGGACTACGAACCGATCGTGATCCGCCAGCAAAATGGCACGATCCTGCGCCTGTCCGATGTGGCGACCATCACCGACAGCGTCGAGAACCGTTACAACAGCGGCTTCTTCAACGACCAGAGCGCAGTGCTGCTGGTGGTCAACCGCCAGACCGGCGCCAACATCATCGAGACGGTCGACCAGATCAAGGCACAGTTGCCGGCCCTGCAGTCGTTGCTGCCGGCCAACGTCCAGCTGAACGTGGCCATGGACCGCTCGCCCGTGATCAAGGCCACCCTCAAGGAGGCCGAGCACACCCTGCTGATCGCTGTGGTGCTGGTGATCCTGGTGGTCTACCTGTTCCTCGGCAACCTGCGCGCCTCGTTGATCCCGAGCCTGGCCGTGCCGGTCTCGCTGGTCGGCACCTTCGCGGTGATGTACCTGTGTGGTTTTTCATTGAACAACCTGTCGCTGATGGCGCTGATCCTCGCCACCGGCCTGGTGGTGGACGACGCCATCGTGGTGCTGGAGAACATCTCCAGGCATATCGAGAACGGCGAGCCACCGATGCGTGCGGCGTTTCTCGGTGCCAAGGAAGTGGGTTTCACCTTGCTGTCGATGAACGTCTCGCTGGTGGCGGTGTTCGTCTCCATCCTGTTCATGGGTGGCATCGTGCGCAGCCTGTTCCAGGAGTTTTCCATCACCCTGGCGGCGGCGATCATCGTCTCGCTGGTCGTGTCGCTGACCCTCACGCCCATGCTCTGCGCCCGCTGGCTCAAGCCGCAGCGCGCCGAGCCGACCCGCCTGCAGCGTTGGAGCGACCACCTGCACCAGCGCATGGTCGGCGTCTATGACACCAGCCTGGGTTGGGCCCTGCGCCACAAACGCCTGACCCTGTTGAGCCTGCTGGCGACCATTGGCCTGAACATCGCCCTGTACGTGGTGGTACCCAAGACCCTCATGCCGCAGCAGGATACCGGCCAGTTGATGGGCTTCATCCGTGGCGACGACGGCCTGTCGTTCAGCGTGATGCAGCCGAAGATGGAAATCTACCGTCGCGCCTTGCTCGCCGATCGGGCGGTGCAGAGCGTGGCCGGCTTCATTGGCGGTAACAGCGGCACCAACAATGCGATGGTGCTGGTGCGCCTGAAGCCGATCAGCGAGCGCAAGCTCGACGCGCAGAAGGTCATCGAGCGGTTGCGCAGGGATCTGCCCAAGGTCCCTGGTGGGCGCCTGTTCCTGATGGCCGACCAGGACCTGCAACTCGGTGGCGGAGGCCGTGACCAGACCTCCTCGCAATACCTCTACACCCTGCAGAGCGGCGACCTGGCGGCGCTGCGCGAGTGGTTCCCCAAGGTGGTCGCGGCGATGCGCGCACTGCCTGAGCTGACTGCCATCGATGCCCGCGACGGCTCCGGCACCCAGCAGGTGACTTTGGTGGTCGATCGCGACCAGGCCAAGCGCTTGGGCATCGACATGGACATGGTCACCACGGTGTTGAACAACGCTTACAGCCAGCGGCAGATCTCGACCATCTACGACAGCCTCAACCAGTACCAGGTGGTGCTGGAGATCAACCCCAAGTACGCCTGGGACCCAAGCACCCTGGAGCAGGTGCAGGTCATCACCAGTGACGGCGCGCGGGTGCCGCTGTCGACCATCGCCCATTACCAGAACAGCCTGGCCAACGACCGGGTCAGCCACGAGGGCCAGTTCGCCTCGGAAGACATCGCCTTCGATGTCGCCGAGGGCTACAGCACCGACCAGGCCATTGCCGCGGTGGAACGTGCGGTGGCCAAGGTCGGCCTGCCCGAGGAAGTGATCGCCAGGCTCGGCGGCACCGCCAATGCCTTCGCCAAGACCCAGGAAGGGCAGCCGTTCATGATTCTCGGTGCGCTGGTGCTGGTGTACCTGGTGCTGGGCATTCTCTACGAAAGCTACATCCATCCGCTGACGATTCTTTCTACCTTGCCCTCGGCCGGGGTCGGCGCCTTGCTGGCGCTGTACGTCACGGGTGGCGAGTTCAGCCTGATCTCGCTGCTGGGCCTGTTCCTGCTGATTGGCGTGGTGAAGAAGAACGCCATCCTGATGATCGACCTCGCCCTGCAACTGGAGCGCCACCAGGGCATGACGCCGGAAGAGTCGATCCGCCGCGCTTGCCTGTTGCGCCTGCGGCCGATCCTGATGACCACCCTGGCCGCCATCCTCGGCGCCTTGCCGCTGCTGCTCAGTCGCGCCGAGGGCGCGGAGATGCGCCAGCCGCTGGGCCTGACCATCATCGGCGGGCTGGTCGTAAGCCAGGTCCTGACCCTTTACACGACGCCGGTGGTGTACCTGTACCTCGACCGCCTGCGCCACCGTTTCAACCGTTGGCGCGGCGTGCGCACCGACGCCGCCCTGGAAACTCCGCTATGACTTTTGCCCAGACTCCACTTCACCGTGCCCTGCAGCTGCTGACCCGAGGGCGAGGCTCGCGCCTGCTCGGTGCCGGCCTGTGCGTGGCGCTGCTCAGTGCCTGTACCTTGAGCCCGGACTACCAACGCCCCGAACTGAGCACGCCGGCGCAGTTCAAGCAGGCCGAAGGCTGGACCCGGGCCAGCCCGTCCGATGCCATCGCCCGCGGCGCCTGGTGGGAAGTTTATGGGGATGCCCGGCTCAATGCGCTGGTCGATGAGCTCAACCGCAGCAACCAGACGGTCGCCCAGTCCGAAGCCCAGTACCGCCAGGCGCAGGCCCTGGTGCGCAGCAGCCGTGCCTCGTTGTTCCCCACTTTGGACATGAGCGCCGGCAAGACGCGTTCGGCGCAAGGCACCGGCAGTTCCAGCTCGAGCCTGTCGAACAACAGCAGCGGCATCCGCAATACCTACAATGCGCAGCTCGGCGTGAGCTGGGAAATCGACCTGTGGGGCAAGCTGCGCGAAACCCTGAACGCCGACGAAGCCAGCGCCGAGGCCAGCTTTGCCGACCTCGCTGCGATCCGCCTCAGTCAGCAGTCGGAACTGGTGCAGAACTACTTGCAGTTGCGTGTGATCGATGAACAGAAGCGCCTGCTGGAAGCCACCGTGGCGGCTTACCAACGCTCGCTGCGGATGAACGAAAACCAGTACCGTGCCGGTGTTGCCGGCCCGGATGCGGTGGCGCAGGCGCGCACCCAGCTCAAGAGCACCCAGGCCGACCTGATCGACCTGATCTGGCAGCGCGCCCAGTTCGAGAACGCCATCGCCGTGTTGCTGGGCCGGGCGCCCGCCGATTTCGCCCTGGCCGACAGCAAGGACATCCCGGCTTTGCCGCAGATTCCCGTCAGCCTGCCGTCGCAGCTGCTTGAACGGCGACCGGACATCGCCTCGGCCGAGCGCAATGTCATGGCGGCCAACGCCAGTATCGGCGTGGCTCGCGCTGCCTACTTCCCGGACCTGAGCCTGAGCATGAGCGGTGGCTACTCCAGCAGCAGCTTCAGCAACTGGATCGAACTGCCCAACCGCTACTGGTCGGTGGGGCCGCAGTTGGCCTTGACCCTGTTCGATGCCGGCAAGCGCAGCGCCGAGGTGGATCGCACCGTGGCGGTGTATGACCAGACCGTGGCGCAGTACCGCCAGACGGTGCTCGACGGGTTCAAGGAGGTGGAGAACTACCTGGTGCAACTGAAGGTGTACGCCGACGAGGCCGTGGTGCGCCAGGAGGCGCTGGATGCCGCGCGCGAGTCGCTGCGCCTGACCGAGAACCAGTACCGTGCCGGGTTGATCGGCTACCTGGACGTGGTCAACGTGCAGGCCACCGCATTGAGCAACGAACGCAGCGTGCTGAACCTGCTGGAGGGTCGACTTGTGGCCAGCGTACAGCTGATCGCCGCGCTGGGTGGCGGCTGGGATGCCGAACAGGCATTCGCCCAACAGGAGTAGAAACCCCATCGCCGGCAAGCCGGCTCCCATAGGTACACCACAGTTCCCGAGACCTGAGTTGTACCTGTGGGAGCCGCCTTGCCGGCGATGGGGCCGGTGCTGACATCCTGCCGGACCCATTCCCATTCGCAAAAACCCCGTGCGTTTCGCCAAAGCTTGAGTACAATCGTCAGTTTTTCCGGGCCCTCCTGAGCCGACGCTGGAACTCCCCAATGCTGACCGGTAGCTACTCCTTTTCGCTGGTGTTGATTTCGCTGTGCGTGGCCATCCTGGCGTCCTATACCGCCCTTGATCTGACCGGTCGCATCGCCACCGCCAAGGGAAGGGCGGTCTACCTGTGGATGGCCGGTGGCGCCTTGGCGATGGGCATCGGCGTCTGGTCGATGCATTTCATCGGCATGCTTGCCTTCAGCCTGCCCATCGACCTGGGCTACGACATCGGCCTGACCGTGCTGTCGTTGCTGATCGCCGTGTTGTCGTCGGGCTTTGCCCTGTGGCTGGTGAGCCAACCGAGCCTGCCAATGCTGCATCTGGCACTGGGTGCCCTGATCATGGGCGCGGGCATCAGTTGCATGCATTACACCGGCATGGCGGCTTTGCGCATGCTGCCGGGCATCGACTATGACCCGACGCTGTTCGGCGCGTCCCTGGCGATTGCCGTGGGCGCCTCGGCGGCGGCGCTGTGGATCGCCTTCCGCCTGCGTCAGAATACCCCTTACGTGCGTCAGGTCCGCGGCTTGGCGGCCATGCTGATGGGGGTCGCCATCGTCGGCATGCACTACACGGGCATGGCGGCGGCCAATTTCCCGCAAGGCAGTTTCTGCGGCGCCGTGGCCGATGGCTTGCAGGGCGATGGCCTGGTCTACCTGGTGCTGATCACCACCCTGGCGGTGCTCGCGGTGGCGTTGCTGACCTCGGTGCTGGACGCCCGCCTGGAGGCGCGCACCGCGGAGCTGGCCCGTTCGCTGACCCGGGCCAACCAGGAGCTGACACAACTGGCCCTGCATGACACCCTGACCGGTCTGCCCAACCGGACCCTGCTGTCGGACCGCATCGAACAGGCCATCGGCAAGGTAGCGGAGCAGGGCGGCTGTTTTGCCCTGATGTTCATCGACCTGGATGGCTTCAAACCGGTCAACGACGCCTTCGGTCACCATGTCGGCGACTTGTTGCTCAAGGCGGTGGCCGCTCGTTTGCGCGGGCACCTGCACAGCCAGGACACCCTGGCGCGCATCGGCGGTGACGAATTCGTGCTGCTGGTGGAGCTGCAGGAACCGGAAGATGCGATGGACGTGGCGGTCAAGCAGGTCAACCTGGTCTCACGGCCTTACCGCGTGGCCGAGCATGATCTGCAGCTCACCGCCAGCCTGGGGATCGTGCTGTACCCTGGCAATGGCCAGGACCAGCTCGAACTGCTGCGCAACGCCGACGCCGCCATGTATCACGCCAAGAGCGCCGGCAAGAACGGCTACAGCTTCTTCGACGTGTCGATGAACAGCAATGCCCGCCAGCAGCTGCAACTGCTGCAGGACTTGCGCATGGCCCTGGAGCAGCGCCAGTTCCGCCTGCACTACCAGCCCAAGTTCGATGCCCAGGCTTGCCAGCCGATCGGCGCCGAAGCCCTGCTGCGCTGGGAGCATCCGCAGCACGGGCTGCTGCTGCCGGACCGATTCATCACCCTGGCGGAGAAGACTGGGCTGATCATCCCCATCGGCGAATGGGTGCTCGATGAAGCCTGCCGGCAGATGCGCCAATGGCTTGAGCAGGGCCATGAGGACTGGCGCATGGCCGTCAACCTTTCAGCCTTGCAGTTCTGCCATGCCGGCCTGGTCGACAGTGTCGCCCGGGCACTGCGCGACAACGGCCTGCCGGCCAACCGGCTGACCCTGGAGATCACCGAAACCACCGCCATGCACGATGCCGATGCCAGCCTGACCGTGCTCCAGCGCTTGTCCGACATGGGCGTGGACCTGTCGATCGATGACTTTGGCACCGGTTATTCCAGCCTGATGTACCTCAAGCGTCTGCCCGCCAACGAACTGAAGATCGACCGCGGCTTCGTGCGCGACCTGGAGCAGGACAGCGATGATGCCGCGATCGTCTCGGCGATCGTTGCGCTGGGGCAGGCGTTGGGGCTGCGAATCGTGGCCGAAGGGGTCGAGACCGATGGTCAGCAGGACTTCCTGACCCGCCTGGGGTGTGATTCGCTGCAGGGCTATCTGCTGGGGCAGCCGGTGCCGGCGGAGCAGTTCATGAACAAATTGCAGGCGTTACGCCAGGGTAACCAGGCGCTGGCTTAACTGGCGTCGCGCAAGCGCTGAGCCGGCAGGAAGGCGTCCATCTCGGCCTCCACGGCTTCGATGATGCGCTCGACATCCGCAGCGGCCATGATCGTGCTGCAAGGGATGCCGGCGATGGCCAGCAGGGTTTCGCCGGTGGCCCGGTCGAAGAGGCGGGCAATCATGCTGCGCGGTGCATCCATGCTGGCTTCGAAACCCAGTGGGTGGAAATGCCAGCGCATCACCTGGCAGGCGTTGGGGAACGTCATCTTGTTCATGCCAGCCTCCTTGTCCGTACCTGGAAGCGGTGAGCGATTGGCGACGCCGGTGGCCGCCGGGAACCTAACCATAGCACCTGGCACGCTGACACCAAGCAGAAAATACGTCCAGTTCACCAATGCATGATGCCTGTCACACCCCGCTGATGAACGCCGTCTGGCGGCAAATGGCCAGGCAAACGTTTTCCGTGGATGCAGCTGCAATGACTGCCGGCCGGTTCTGCTATTTTTACGACATTCGGCGCACGGCATTTTCGGACAAGCGGTGCGAGCTGGGCAGACAGGGAGACAGTCATGCGCTTTTCCACGCTCACCCAACGCATCGCCGGCGATGCCGCCGCAGCATGGGATATTCACTACCAGGCCCAGGCCTTGCGCCGTGAAGGGAGGGAAATCTTCCTGCTGTCGGTGGGCGACCCCGACTTCGACACGCCACCCGCCATCGTCGATGCTGCGGTCAGCAGCTTGCGCCGGGGCGACACCCATTACAGCGATGTGCGCGGCAGCCTGGCGCTGCGCCAGGCCATCGCCCGTCGCAGCGGCGTGCAGGTCAGTGCCGACCAGGTGATGGTGCTCGCCGGCGCACAGTGCGCGCTTTACGCCGTTTGCCAATGCCTGTTCGATGCGGGCGACGAAGTCATCGTCGCCGAACCGATGTATGTCACCTACCACAGTGTACTCGGCGCCTGCGCGGCCCGGCCGGTGCCGGTGGCGGTCAGCCCGGAGCAAGGGTTTCGGCTCGATCCGCTGGCGGTGGCGCGGGCGATCACGCCACGCACCCGCGCCCTGCTGCTCAATACGCCGCACAACCCGACTGGCACCGCGATTTCGCCAAAGGACATGGCGCAGCTGGCGCAACTGTGCCGGGAACATGACCTCTGGCTGGTGTGCGACCAGGTCTACAGCGGCCTGCTGTACGAAGGTGCAGCGCTCGACCCCGCCAGCCTGCCGGGCATGGCCGAGCGCTGCGTGATCATCGACAGTGTGTCCAAATCCCATGCCATGAGCGGCTGGCGGGTAGGCTGGGTGGTGGCGTCACCTGCGCTGGTCGAGCACCTGTCCAACTTGGCCATGGCCATGCTGTTCGGCTTGCCGGAGTTCATCATGCAGGCCGCCTGCGTCGCGCTGGAGCAGGATTTGCCCGCCGTCCGGGGCATGCGCGACGCCTACCGGCAGCGGCGCGACCGGGTCTGTGCGGCCCTTGCCGACTGCCCCGGCGTGCGTGCCCATCGCCCGGCCGGTGGCATGTTCGTGATGCTCGACATTCGCGCCACGGGTCTTAGCGCCCAGGCATTCGCCCAGCGGCTGTTGATGGAGGAGGGGGTATCGCTGCTGCCTGGCGATGCCTTCGGGCCCAGCGCGGCCGGCCACGTACGCATGGGGCTGGTGCTCGACGCCGAGCAGTTGCAGGTGGTCTGCGAGCGCATTCGCGCCTGTGCAAGGCGCCTGCTAGCCGAGCAGCCCGGCGGCGATATTGATGGTGAAACCGAGAATTGCCGTGTTGAACACGAAACCTACCAGTGAATGGGCCAGTACCACCCGGCGCATGCCGCGACCGCCTACACCGATGTCCGAGGTTTGCACGGCGACATTGATGGTGAACGAGAAGTAGTGGAAGTCCCAGTAATCCGGGTTGCGTTCGCCGTCGGCGAAGCGCAGCGCCGGTTCGTGGCGGTCGCCGCTGTAGAACAGCCGCGCATAGTGCAGGCTGAAAATGCAGCCGATCAGCAACCAGGAGCCGGCAATGGTCAAGCCGGTGTACAGGTAGTGCAGGGCCAGGTCGCTGCCATGCAGGCCAGGGCTGGACGCCAGTTGCAGGGTCACGGCGGCGAGGCTGGCGATGGCTGCGATACAGACGGTGAACAGCACCAGCCCAGCGTTTTCGTCTTCCACGCGGGCGACGGTGCGGACCTTTTCCGGGTTGGCTCGCCAGGTCAGCCACAGCACCAGTAGCAGGTAGAGCCAGACGCCGAGGTTCCAGCCGGCAAGGATGCGCTGCACGCTATCGTTGGCCGGGATCAACCACGCACCGAGGACGCCGACCAGCGCGGCAAGGCTCAGGCGGGGGTGGGTGCGGGTCAGTCGGTGCAGTGCCATGGGGCCTCGGCGACAGGGAGTCATGGCTACCACGATAGCCTATGGGATAACATTTCCCCTCATGTGCGTGCCAGAGCCCTCTGATTTTCAAGGAAATGGCATGACCGCTTCACGCCTGGGGCCGCTTGCTTCGTGCCAGGCATCGCTACAGGATTCACGTTTTGTCCGACCTTTCGCAAAATCCCCTGCTGCAGTACCTGGCCCGCCTGGCGCCCTCCAGCCAGCAGACCATGCGCTACATCCTGCAGGACGCCGCAGACCGGCTTGGTTTCGTCGATTGCAACCTGGCCGAGGTGCCCTGGCACCGGCTCGAGCCTGGCCATGTGATCGGCCTGGTGGCGGCGCTGCGCACCGATGGCTATGCGCCCAACAGCTCGTCGCTGTATGTCAATGCCGTGCGCGGGGTCATGAACGAAGCCTGGCGCCAGGGCCTGATCGACCATGAGCAGCTGCTGCGCATCCGCGAGGTCAAACCGGCCACCGGCAGTCGCCTGCCACCGGGGCGCAACCTTCGGCGCAGCCTGATTCGCGAGCTGATGGAGCTGTGTGCTGCCGACCCTCGCCCGCAGGGCGTACGCGATGCAGCGATCATCGCGTTGCTGTACGGCACTGGCATGCGCAAGTCGGAGTCGGTGGACATCGACCTCGACCAGGTCGATTTCGCCGCGCGCAGCCTGCAGGTGGTGGGCAAGGGCAATCGGCAACTGATCAAGTATGCGCCGGCCTGGGCGTTCGAGAAGCTGCAGGCCTGGCTAGACCTGCGACGTGAGGCGCTGCCCGACGGAGCGCAGGACGACCCGTTCCTGTTCAACCGGATCCGCCGCGGCAACCACATCACCCGGGCGCGCATCACCAAGCATGCGATCTATTACATCGCCCGCCAGCGCGGGGCCCAGGTGGGGGTGAAGATCATGCCCCATGATTTTCGCCGGGCCTTCATCACCCGGGTGATCGAAGAGCATGACCTGTCGATCGCACAGAAGCTGGCGCACCACGCCAACATCCAGACCACAGCCAGTTATGATCGCCGCGATGACAACGAGCGGCGGCGTGCGGTGGATCGGTTCGACTACTGATCGGTGCGAATCAGTGGATGCTCGAAGCCAGTTCGAAGATCGGCATGTACATCAGGATCACGATCAGGCCGATCAGCAGGCCGATGAAGGTCATCAGCAGCGGTTCGAACAGCTTGACGAACCACTCGACCCAGCGCCCGATTTCCTGGTCATGAAAGTCCGCGCAGCGCTCGAGCATTTCCCCGAGGTTGCCGGACTGCTCCCCAGCCCGCAGCAGGCGCAGCGAGACGGGGGTCACCAACTGCCCGGCCTCCAGCGCATCCGACAGCGGCAGGCCTTCGCCCACACGGCCCGTGGCCTGTTCCAGGCCCTGTGCCGCGGCGCTGCCCAACAGCCCGCGGGCCATGCCCATGGCAGTCAGGATGGGAATGCCGCCTTGCAGCAGAATGCCCAGCGATCGATAGAAGCGTGCCAGTTCGTACATCAGCAGCCGCGAGTGCAAGGCGGGCAGGCGTCGCAGCTGACGTGAACCCCAGCGCCGTACCAGCGGGTTGCGGCGCAGCAGCACCAGCACGCCGATGCCGCCCGCTGTTGCCAGTGCCAGGGGCAATTGCTGGGCGTGCAGGAACAAGCCGATCTGCATCAGCACCCGCGACAACCAGGGCAGTTCGCTGCCCATGCCTTCGAATACCAGGCTGAAGCGCGGCACCACATAGCCGAGCAGAAACAGCACCACGCCACCGCCGACCAGCAGCAGCAACAGCGGGTAGACCGAGGCCCCCACCAGCTTCTGTCGAACCAGATCGAGGCGCTGGCGATAGCCGATATAGCGGTGCAGGGCATCGCCAAGGGCGCCGGTGCGTTCACTCGATTGCACCAGGGCCACATACAAGGGCGGGAACACCCGGGGTTGCTGGGCCAGCGCCTGGGACAACGAACGCCCTTCGTAGAGCTGGCGGACCAAGGCCTCCATGACCTTGCGTGCCGAGCCGGTCGGGGCTTTCTCGGCCAGGCTCTCCAGTGCATCGATCAACGGCAGGCCGGCATTGAGCAACGTGGTCAGTTCCTGGCTGAACAACACCAGGTCAAACGCGGCGTCGCGGTGCCAGGGCAGGCTGCTCAGGGCGCTGCCACGGCCGCGCACGCTGACCACCCGCAGACCTTGGTCCTCGGCCCGTCGGCGGGCCTGTTCGGCATCGTCGGCATCGATCTGCAGTTGCACCACGCCCTGTCTGCCCAGGGCCTTGAGGCTGTAGCGCATGGTCGTGCTCCTCACTGCCAGCTGGTGATTTCAGCGTTTTCGCCATCGCCGCCGGGCTGCCCATCCTTGCCCATCGACAACAGGTCGTATTCCCCACCGTTCTCGCCGGGCTGGCGGTAGATGTAGGGACGGCCCCACGGATCCTGCGGCACGGCCTTCTGCAGGTACGGGCCCGACCAGCGCGACTCGCCGCTGGGGGCGGCGACCAGTGCCTGCAGCCCCTGCTCACTGTTGGGGTAATGGCCGACCTCCAGGCGATACAGGTCCAGGGCCTTGCCCAGGCCCTCGATCTGCGCCCGGGCCACCTTGGCTTCCGAACGGCCCAGCTGGCTGAAGTACTTGGGCGCGACGATGCCGGCCAACAGGCCGAGCACCACCAGCACCACCAGCAGTTCGAGCAAGGTGAAGCCACGTTGGCGATTGGGTTTGTGCTGCATGGTGAAGCCCTCCTGCATGGGGACATGCCTTTCCAGGGTTTTGCCGCTCCATGCAACTGTCGTGCACGTCTGCCTCGGGGCCTTGCGCCATGCGCCACGGCAAGCGGCACAGTGCTTGCGTCGTAGCAGAAAAGCCCGGTTTTTCCGGGGCATTTCCCCCACATCGGGGGCACGGCGGGGAGGCGACCGACATGCGTGGACTGATCCTGGGAGTGCTTTGGCTGGCGGCAGGTGTCGCCCAGGCCGATGTGTACATCTCCATCGATGCCAAGGGCGGCTATGTGCTGAGCAACGTCCATCGACCGGGACGCCACTATGAGCGGGTGATCAGCGAATCCATCGCCCAGGCCGGCCCGGCCAATGCCCAGCTGATTACCGGGCGGCCCTATGCCGAGGTGGTAGCGGCCGCGGCGCGCACGCACGATGTGCCACAAGCATTGCTGCATGCGCTGATCAAGGCAGAGTCCGGCTACAACCCCAAGGCCCGCTCGGCGGCCGGTGCGGTCGGCCTGATGCAGTTGATGCCGGATACCGCACGGG
The DNA here is from genome assembly GCF_000730665.1 of Pseudomonas plecoglossicida NBRC 103162 = DSM 15088. Lineage (GTDB taxonomy): Bacteria > Pseudomonadota > Gammaproteobacteria > Pseudomonadales > Pseudomonadaceae > Aquipseudomonas > Aquipseudomonas plecoglossicida. Next base: position 44,454 of record NZ_BBIV01000031.1, on the reverse strand, counting down.
AAATGGGGGTGGAAAACGCACTCGATCCCGAGGACAACGTGCAGGGCGGTGCGCGCTATCTCAAGCGCATGCTGACCCTGTTCGACAACGACATCACCCTGGCCGTGGCCGCCTACAATGCCGGCCCCGATGCCGTGATGCGCCGCGGCGCGGTGCCGCCGTTCGCCGAGACCCGGCGCTACGTACCCAATGTGCTGCGCGAGTATCGCAAGCTGCAGGGCCTGGCCGCCGACGCGCCGCTCTGACCCTACAGCGGCTCCTGACGAAAGTTCCCCGACTCTGGGCTATAACCTTTGAAAGAGGTGCCCGGCAATGGAGCCCGCCATGGATATCGCCCCCCGTTGCGAAACGCCCGAAGTCTCCAGCAACATCGAGGCCGTCGTCCCGCGCAAGCCCTTCAACCTGCTGCGCTGGTACGCTTGGGTCAGCCTGGCAATCATCCTTTCGGTGGCGGCGGGTCTGGGGTTGATCTCCAGCCGGTTCATCATCAATGAAAGCGTCGAGCGCGATGCCTTGCTGACGGCCCAGTTCATTACCTCCATCGCCGACGCCGAAGTACGCCATGTGTCGATCCCCAATGTACGCACCATGGGCGAGCTGCTCGACCCACGTACCGATCGCGCGTCCTTGCCCGACGTCGACCCTGAGGCGCGGCGCAAGGCCAGGGGCGAGTTCCTCGACCATATCGCCCATCTGCCGGACATGTTGCTGGCCAATATCTATGCCCCGGACGGCACGGTTATCTGGTCGAGCAACCCGGCCCTGATCGGCAAGCTCATCGAGGGTGACGACGACCTGGACCGGGCGTTCGAGTACAAGATGCGGGTCTCGGCGAGTTACCACGACATCGAGCAGGCGCGTGCCGAGCAGAAGTTCGTGACCCCGCCCGAGCAGTTGTTCATCGAGAACTACATCCCGTTGTTCGATGCCGATGGCGAGCGGGTCACGGCGATGGTGGAAATCTACAAGGAGCCCCACGACCTGATCGTGCGCATAGAGCATGGGCTGATACTCATCTGGCTGGCCATCACCGTCGGCGCCGGGCTGGTCTACGTCGGCCTGTACGGGCTCATGCGCCGGGCCGCGCGGGTCATGGATGTACAGCAGAAGCGCCTGATCAACAACGAGACCTATGTGGCCCTCGGCGAAGTGTCTTCCGCGGTGGCCCACAGCCTGCGCAACCCGCTGGCGAGCATCCGCTCCAGTGCGGAGCTGGCCCAGGCGTTCGACGAGGGGCCGGTGCAGCGCAATGTCAACGACATCATCAGCCAGGTCGACCGCATGTCGCAGTGGATCCGTCAGTTGTTGCAGTCGTTGCGGCCACTCAATGACGACCCCGTACCGGTGGACCTGTCGCACGCCCTGCAGGAAAGCCTGCGGACTTTTGCCGTGCCGCTGGTGCGCTACGGCGTGACGCTGGATGTGCAAGCGTTGCCGGCAGTGACGGTGCTGAGTCAGCCGGCACTGCTCGGGCAGATCTTCAACAGCTTGATCGCCAATGCCCTGGAAGCGATGGAGCAGGGTGGTCGCTTGCGTGTGGAGGTGGTGAAGCAGGACCGGCGCAGCTTGACCTTGCGTCTGTCCGACACGGGCAAAGGCATGAACGAACAGCAGCAACGCATGGCGTTCAGGCCGTTCTTCAGCACCAAGCAAGGTGGGTTGGGCGTGGGGTTGGTATTGGTCAGGCGCATCATGGAACGCTATGGCGGCTCAGTCAGGCTGAGCAGCAGTGAAGGCCACGGCACACGGGTTTCACTCAATTTTCGGCTGGCAGCTACATGACACAGCAGTTGAAGAAAACAACGTAATCCTATGTTTATTAATGAATTAGTAAAAATTGGGTAGAAATACCCCAATAGTGGGGAACTCGATTGAAACTAAAGACATAACGCGTTCATAACTTATTGAAAAATAAGCATTGAAGGTCGCCAGGCGGTAATGGCTGGCTTTTTGCTACGAAATACGCGCGATAACTGGCAGCTGCGGCCGCCTTGGTGAATGCCATCAAATTGCTACCTCGCGTAGCAAGGCGTCGATAGCGTTCTGAACGGAATCCCTGCGCGGGAACACAGCAATGCAGCAGACGCTGGAAAACGAAGTTCCCGACAAGGCCGGAGCCCCCCCTGGCGGCATCACTGCACCGCTCAAGCAGTTCAACCTGCTGCGCTGGTTTTCCCTGATCAGCCTGCTCATCATCGCGTCGGTGGCCGGGGGCCTTGGCTATGTGTCCACGCGCTTCGTGGTGCGCGACAGCGTCGAGCGCGATGCCATGCTCACGGCGCAGTTCATCCAGGCCATGGCCCAGGCCGAAGTACGTCACTCGCAGTTGCCACCGGGTACCACCATGGGCGAGCTGCTCGACCCGCGCCTGGACCAGCAGCACCTGCAGTTCACCCCTGAGCTGGCGCAGTCGACCCGTGTCGAGTTCCTCGACCATGTCGAGCACCTGCCGGACTCCTTGCTGGCCAATGTCTATGCCCGCGACCGTACCATCGTCTGGTCGACCAATCCGGCGCTGGTGGGCAAGCGTATCGGTGCCGACGGTGACCTGGACCGCGCCTTCCGCTCGCGCAAGTCGGTTTCGGCCAGCTATCACAAAGCCGAAGATGATCGCGAGGAGCAGAAGTTCCTGCGTGATCCGGATTACCTGTTCATCGAGAACTACATCCCGCTGTTCGACAGCCAGGGCGAGCAGGTGCTGGCCATGGTCGAGATCTACAAGGAGCCCCAGGACCTTGTTCGGCGCATTCAGCGGGGCTACGTGGTGATCTGGGCCTCGACCCTGGTAGGGGGGGCATTGATCTACTTCGGCCTGTTCTGGATCGTGCGCCGCGCGGCGCAGATGCTCAGCCAGCAGCAAGAGCGCCTGGTGGCCAGCGAAACCTACGTGGCCCTGGGCGAGATGTCTTCGGCAGTGGCCCACAGCCTGCGCAATCCCTTGGCCAATATCCGTTCGAGCGCCGAGCTTGCCCAGGAGATCGCCAACCCGCAGGCGCAGAAAAGCATCAATGACATCATCGGCCAGGTCGACCGCATGTCACGCTGGGTCCGCGAACTGCTGGTGTCGCTGCGCCCGACCAGCGACCAGGCCGAGGCGGTGGACCTGGTGGCTGCGATCGAGGACACCCATCAGGCCTTCGCCCAGCAGATCGCACGCAACGGCGTGCGCTTCAGTTTCGAGGGCCCGCAGTCACAGTGGGTCGCCAGCCAGCCCCTGCAGCTGACGCAGATTCTCAACAGCCTGTTCGCCAATGCCCTGGAAGCCATGCCCAAGGGCGGCGAACTGGGCGCCCAGGTCAGCGTGCAGGAGGGGCAGCGCGTCCAGCTGCTGCTCAGCGACACGGGCAAGGGCATGTCCGAGCAGCAGGAACGGATGGTGTTCAAGCCGTTCTTCACTACCAAACAGGGCGGCCTCGGTGTTGGCCTGGCCCTGGTCAAGCGGATCATGGAACGGTTTGGCGGCTCGGTGAGCCTGAGCAGCCGTGAAGAGGAAGGAACCCGCGTCAGCCTCACTTTCAATATCGCAGCGGGAGGGGACCATGGAGCAGAGCATCCTGGTAGTCGAGGATGATGAAATCCTCGGCGAGAACATTCGCACCTACCTGAGCCTCAAGGGTTATGAGGTAACACTGTGCGACAGCGCAGAGCTTGCGCTCGAGCACATCAAGCGGGCCCAGCCCGATGCGGTACTGACCGACAACTCGCTGCCCGGCATGAGCGGGCATGACCTGTTGCGCACGCTGGTGGGCCAGGCGCCGGACCTCAAGGTGATCATGATGACCGGCTACGGCAATGTCGAAGATGCCGTGCAGGCCATGAAGGAAGGCGCCTTCCACTACCTGACCAAGCCGGTGGTGCTGGCCGAGCTCAAGCTGACCCTCGAGAAGGCCCTGGCCGCCGAGCGGATGGAGCGGACCCTGTCGTTCTACCAGGAGCGGGAGGCGCAGAAATCCGGTCTGCAGGCGCTGATCGGTGAATCGCCAGTCATGCACACCCTCAAGCACACGCTGCACCAGGTGCTCGACGCTGAGCGGCGCATGGCCAGTGACGACCTGCCTCCGGTGCTGATCGAAGGCGAAACCGGTACCGGCAAGGAGCTGGTCGCCCGTGCCTTGCACTTCGACGGTTCGCGCAGCAAGGGGCCGTTCATCGAGTTCAATTGCGCCTCGATCCCCGCCAATCTGCTCGAGGCCGAGCTGTTCGGCCATGAAAAGGGCGCGTTCACCGACGCCAAGGAGCGGCGCGTGGGGCTGGTCGAGGCGGCTGATGGCGGCACGCTGTTCCTCGACGAGATCGGCGAGATGGACCTGGTGCTCCAGGCCAAGCTGCTCAAGTTGCTGGAAGACCGCAGCATCCGCCGCATTGGTGCGGTCAAGGAGCGCAAGGTCGACTTGCGTGTGATCAGCGCCACCAACTGCAACCTGGAACAGATGGTGCAGCAGGGCAAATTCCGCCGCGACCTGTTCTTCCGCTTGCGCATCATCGCCCTGAAGGTGCCTCGGCTGCATGCTCGTGGGCAGGATGTATTGCTGCTGGCGCGGCATTTTCTGACCCACCACGGTCGCCGCTATGGCAAACCGAACCTGCGCTTCAGTGCCGAGGCCGAGAGCCTGATGCTGAGCTACAGCTGGCCGGGCAACGTGCGCGAGTTGCGCAACATGCTGGAGCAGACCGTTCTGCTGGCGCCGAGCGAGCTGGTCCAGGCGCACCAGCTGAACCTGTGCATGACGCTGGTCGACGAGCCGATGGCCATGCCGGCGCCGATGCTTTATGAAGTGCCGCGTCATGAGCCGGAGCCGGGCACCAGCTTGCCGGACATGGAGCGTGACCTGGTGTGCAAGACCCTGGACCGCACCGACTGGAATGTCACCAAGTCGGCGCGGATGCTGGGGTTGTCGCGGGACATGCTGCGTTATCGGATCGAGAAACTGGGGCTTACCCGGCCCGACAAGCGGCAGTGGTGAGCGGGGGCGCCCTGCGCCCCGATCGCCGGCAAGCCGGCTCCCAAAGGTTGACTCTGTGGGAGCCGGCTTGCCGGCGATTGGGCTGCAAAGCAGCCCCTTGGCTCAATTACCGCTGACTACCCTCGCTACTCCCTTGCCCACCCGTACCCTCCGACCCACTGCCATCCATGCCCGGCAGGTCGCGGTTGTCATTTTGCTTGGCCGGCGGGCTTTCCGGATCGTTGCCCTGAATGCGCGGGTCGGTGTCGCGCGGCATCGGCTTCTCGATCGGGTTGAGTGTGCTGTCGACACCCGGCTGTGGCGCCGGGTTATGCGGGTCGTCCGGATAGGTCGGGCCAGTGCCGACCGCCAGGGCCAGCGGAGCGGCGAGCAGGGCGGCCAGCAGCAGGGTCGATCGAATCATGGTGTGGCTCCTTGGCGTTGGTAAGGCACTTACCTCAGTTGGTCCATGCCGGTAACGCCAAGGTGCCATCACCCCGATCAGCGGTTACACCACCGTCGACAGCAACATGATGAAGATGATGCCGACCACCGAAAGGAGGGTCTCCATCATGGTCCAGGTCTTGAACGTTTCGGCCACGGTCATGTTGAAGTACTGCTTCACCAGCCAGAAACCGGCGTCGTTGACGTGGGACAGGATCAGCGAGCCTGCGCCGGTGGCCAGTACCAGCAGTTCCCGGTTGACCCCAGGTACCAGGTCGATCACCGGGGCGACGATGCCGGCACCGGTGATGGTGGCGACCGTGGCCGAGCCCGTGGCGATGCGGATCACCGCGGCCACCAGCCAGGCCAGCAGGATCGGCGAGATCTGTGCCTGCACTGCCATCTGCCCGATCACGTTGCCGACACCCGTGTCCACCAGCATCTGCTTGAAGCCGCCGCCGGCACCCACGATCAGCACGATGGCCGCGGTCGGCGCCAGGCTCTGGTCGAGCATCTTCATGATCTGCTGGCGGCTGAAGCCGCGGGCCGAGCCGAAGGTGTAGAAGGCCAGCAGCAGCGCGGCCAGCAGGGCGGTGATGGGGTGGCCGATCAGGTCCATCCACTGGCGCACGATGTGCTCGGCGGGCAGTACCACATCGGCCAACGTCTTGAGCAGCATCAGCACCACGGGCAGCAGCACGGTGACCAGGGTGATGGTGAAGCTCGGCAGGTTGCTCTGGTCGGACTCCTTGGCGATCTGGTCCATCAACTCCTGCGAAGGGTTGCCGGGGATGTAGCGGGCGATGAAGCTGCCGAACAGCGGGCCGGCGATGATCGCCGTGGGCAGGGCCACCAGCAGGCCATAGAAGATGGTCTTGCCGATGTCGGCGTGGAAGATGCCGATCGCCAGCAACGGACCCGGATGCGGCGGCACCAGGCCGTGGACCACCGAAAGTCCGGCCAGCAGCGGGATGCCGATCTTGATCAGTGACACGCCTGAACGCCGGGCGACGATGAACACCAGTGGTACCAACAGCACGAAGCCGATTTCGAAGAACAGCGGGATGCCGACCAGGAACGCGGCGAACATCATGGCCCAGTGCACATTCTTCACGCCGAAGGCACGGATCAGGGTCTGCGCGATCTGGTCAGCGCCCCCGGAGTCGGCCATCAGCTTGCCGAGCATGGTGCCCAGGGCAAGCACGATGCCGACGAACCCCAACACCCCACCGAAGCCGTCCTGGAACGACTTCATGACCTTGGCCACCGGCATGCCGGAGGTCAGGCCGAGAAAGCCGGCGGCCAGCGTCAGGGCGACGAAGGGGTGCACTTTGAAATGGGTGATCAGCAGGATCAGCCCGACGATGGTTACCAGGGCGTCGAGCAGCAGGTAGGTATCTGTAGCCAGTCCGAACATGGTGGATATGCCTCGGTCTTATCGTTGTTTTTTTGGCGTAGCTTGTTTTCTGAAACTTCGGCGCCTGGAGGCGTCCAGACAGCGCTGTCTTTGGTGAGCCGGATAAACCGCCGGTTCAGGCGGTCCGCGCCCGCTTCCGCTCACCGCAAGGCTTTAGCCAGGCGTCCACGGTCTCGGCCAGGGCCAGGACCTCTCTGGTGGCATCGAGCGGCAGGGTCAACGGTTCGCCATGGGGGGGCTCCAGTGCCGCGAACTGGCTTTCGATCAGGCTCGCCGGCATGAAGTGACCGGGGCGGGCGAGGACGCGTTTCTGGGCCTCGGCCGGGGTGAGTTCGAGGAACACGAAGGCGAGTTCCGGCATCGCTTCACGCAGGGTGTCGCGATAACGGCGCTTGAGTGCGGAGCAGGTGAGGATGGGCCGTTCACCGGCCTTGACCGCGACTTGCAGTTCCTGGCCCAGGCGCACCAGCCAGCCCGCGCGGTCGCTGTCGTCCAGAGGGATGCCGGCGCTCATCTTGCGGATATTCTCGGGCGGGTGAAACGCGTCGCCTTCGATCAGGCGGCCGCCGCTTCTGGCGGCAATGGCGGCACCGACGCTGCTTTTGCCGCATCCGGCCACGCCCATCACCACGATGGCGGACAGGGGAGAGTTCATTCAATACCTCCTGCGGGGCGAGATAGCGCTGTCTCGTCGCAGACGAAACGCCACTCCCCGGTGTTGTTGGTTTTGTCCTTACGCAGTATGGACGCTTGGCAGAGGGCGTGTAGTGGCTGCTACCAAAGATTACATTGCCTGCGTCCTGAGACAGCGCTACCTTAGTGGCCGTTCCCCATCCTTGGCAAGTAGTAAAATTACAACATCCATGTCCCGCACAGGCTCTCGCACCACCGGTCGTCCCACGCTGGCAGAAGTCGCCAGGCTTTCCGGGGTATCCCCGATCACCGCATCGCGCGCCTTGCGCGGCGTCAGCACAGTCGCACCGCAGCTGGTGGAAAAAGTCACCGTCGCCGCCGCGCAACTGGGCTATATCGCCAATCCGGCGGCGCGCGCACTGGCGTCGGCACGCAGCCAATCGGTGGTTGTGCTGATCCCTTCGCTTTCCAACCAGTTGTTCATCGACACCCTGGAGGCCATTCACGAGGTGATGCGCCCGCGCGGGCTCGAGGTGCTGATCGGCAACTATCACTACGACACCGGCGAAGAAGAGAACCTGATCCGCAATTACCTGGCCTACCAGCCCTGTGGCATGTTGCTCACCGGTTTCGACCGCAGTGAAGCCTCGCGGCAGATGCTGGCAGCCAGTGGCGTACCCTGTGTACACATGATGGAACTGGGCGGCGAGGCCGGGGCGCTGTCGGTGGGCTTTTCCCAGCAGCAGGCCGGTCGCGCTGCCGCGCAGCACCTGATCGAGCGAGGGCGGCGACGTCTCGCCTTCATCGCCGCGCAGCTGGACCCACGGGTGATGCAGCGTGCCGAAGGCTTCCGCCAGGCGCTTGCCGAAGCCGGCCTGCAAGCCACCGAGCTGGAAGTTCTGGCACCGCAGCCCTCGTCGATCGGGCTGGGCAGCGAACTGTTCAGCCAGTTGCTGGGCAAGGCGCCTGATGTGGACGGCATCTTCTTCTGCAACGACGATTTGGCCCAAGGCGCAATTTTGCAGGCATTGCGCCAGGGCATCGAGGTGCCGCGCCAGGTGGCGATGGTTGGCTTCAATGACTTGCCGGCATCGGCGCAGATGGTGCCGCGGCTGACCTCCATCCGCACGCCTCGGGCTGCCGTTGGTCGGGGCGCTGCGCAGGCGTTGCTGGCGCTGCTCGATGGCAAGCGGGTAGCGGCCGAACAGCAAGACATGGGCTTCGAGCTGATGGTGCGGGAGAGTACATGAATGGCCTGGCCAAGGTGCACGCATGACTATCACCAAGTGATTAATCATTAGGTAGTGGCATTGTGCTTGCATGCCGCTTGGGCCGATCTATGCTCAGGAAACCCTGCGTACAAAGGACCCTGGCGCCATGTTCGACTTCCATCGCAAGTCCGATCTGATCGAGATTCAACGTACCCGCCACTCCCTCGCAGTATCCCAGGCCAAACTCGCGGCGATCAGCCGCAGCATGGCGATGATCGAGTTTTCACCTGACGGCACCATCCTCGACGCCAACGAACAGTTCTGCCGGGCCATGGGTTATGACGTCGAGGAATTGCGCGGCAAGCACCACCGGTTGTTCTGCGACCCGGTTTACGCCAAAAGCGCCGAATACCAGCAGTTGTGGCGCGAACTGGGCGAGGGCAGCGCCATCAGTGGCACCTTCGAGCGCGTAGACAAGGCGGGCCGCGAGGTCTGGCTGGAGGCCAGCTACATGCCGGTGCTGGATGATCGTCAACAGGTCACCAGTGTCATCAAGGTGGCGACCGATATCAGCCAACGGGTCAAGGACGAACATGAAAGCCAGAGCCTGCTCAAGGCCATCGGCCGTTCCATGGCCGTCGTCGAGTTCACGGCGCAGGGGCGGGTGATCAAGGCCAACCAGAACTTCCTCACCACCATGGGCTATCGCCTGGAAGAAGTGGTCGGCCGCCATCATGGGCTGTTCTGCCAGCCCCACGAGCGTGAGTCGGCCCAGTACCGTGAGTTCTGGGCCTCGCTCAACCGGGGCGAGTACCATTCCCATCGTTTCGAACGGGTCAACAAACAGGGCCAGACGGTGTACCTGGAGGCGTCCTACAATCCGATCTTCGACAGCAAGGGGCGGCTGTACAAGGTGGTCAAGTTCGCCAGTGATATCACTGCCCAGGTCAGCACCCAGCAGAGCGCTGCCGACGCGGCCCACGCCAGTTCGGTGCAGACTGACGCGTGCGCGCGCAAAGGCACCGAGGTGGTACAGCAGACCGTCCAGGTGATCGAGCAGATTTCCCAGGAGCTCAATGACGCCGCGCGCAGCATCGATGCGGTGAGCAAGCAGTCGGACGTGATCGGGCAGATCGTGCAGACCATCCGCGGCATTGCCGACCAGACCAACCTGCTGGCCCTGAACGCCGCCATCGAGGCGGCCCGTGCCGGTGAGCATGGCCGTGGCTTTGCCGTGGTCGCTGACGAGGTGCGCAGCCTGGCTGCGCGCACCAGCAAGGCTACCCTGGAAATCGTCGATGTGGTGCGCCAGAACCATGACCTTTCACAGACGGCGGTGGCCAGCATGCATTCGAGCCTGTCACGCACCGGGCGAGGCGTGGCCCTGGCCAACGAAGCCGGGACCGTGATCATGGAAATTCAGCAGGGCTCGCGCCACGTGGTCGAGGCCATCAGCCAGATCAGCTCGACGCTGCAATTGCACTGAGGGAATCGGCCAGCTCGCGCTGCAGGGTCAGCAAGCTGTTTTCCAGTTGTCGCCTGAGCGCCTGGGTGGGCAGGCCCTGAGCCTGGGCCCGCTCGATGGCCTGGCAATCGCTCACGACCCCACGCACCTTGAGCATCTTGGCGCCGCCTTTGATTCGGTGGGCGAGGCGGCCCAGGCTGTCGTCGTCCGGCGTGGCACCCAGTGCGCGCAGCGCAGCGAGGTCTTCACTGGCACTCTGCGCCAGTTGTTCGAGCAGGTGCCGTGTGAGTGTCGGGTCGTCCTGGGTCAGGTGGCGCAGTTGCCCGAGGTGGAAGCCGCTGGGCGTGGGGGCTGTGCTTGCGTCGATGGGCACCTGTGGCAGGTGCATCTTCAGGGTCCGCAGGCCGATCGGTTTGAACAGGCAGTCGTCCATCCCGCTGGCCAGGCAGCGCGCGCGCTCTTCGGCCAGGGCGTTGGCGGTGACGCCGAGGATCCTGCAGCGTGGCATCTCGCGCGCCTGCTCCAGTTGGCGAATCCTGCGGGTCAGCTCGTGGCCGTCCATCACCGGCATGCTGCAGTCGGTGATGACCAGGTCGAAAGCCCCCTCTTGCCACAAGGCCAGTGCCACTGCGCCATGTTCGGCCAGGGTGACCTGGTGCCCCAGGGTATTGAGCTGCTTTTCCAGCAACATCAGGTTGGCGGGGTAGTCATCGACCACCAGGATGTCGAGTGACTTGCGTTCGTGCGCCTGGTCGGGCACGTCGGCCTCGACGGACGGGGGCGCGACGCTGGCGGGCAGTTGCAGCATGACGTTGACCCGGGTACCCACGCCTTCGACGCTTTGCAGGTGCAGTTCGCCGCCCATCAGCTCGGCCAGGGTTCGGCTGATCACCAAGCCCAGGCCGGCGCCCTGATGCGCCCGTGGGCCTTCGGCCTGGGCGAAGGCACTGAACAGCCGGGCCTGGTCTGCCACGCCAATGCCGATCCCTGTGTCGCGCACGCACAACTGCACCCGCACCTCGTTGTCTTGGGTCGTCAGCTGCAAGTGGGTATGCACTTCGCCGCGGTCAGTGAACTTGATCGCGTTGCTCAGCAGGTTGGACAGGATCTGCTTGATGCGCAGCGGGTCAGCCAGTACCCAGGCGGAGCCGGCCGGCAGCTCGCTGTGCAGGTGGATGCCCTTGCTGCGCGCGTTGCCTTCGAACACCCGCAGGGTGCCGCATACCAGGTCGACCAGGTCGGTGGCCACAGGCTGCAGGGTCATGTGCCCTGATTCGATGCGCGAGATATCCAGGATGTCGCCAATCAGCCCCAGCAGGCCGACCGCCGAGTCATGGGCGGTGCGCAGCGTCTCGGCGTCGCAGCGTCCGGCGCCGCTGTCTTCCATGGCCAGTTCGAGCAAGCCGATCACCGCATTCATGGGCGTGCGGATTTCATGGCTCATGGTGGCCAGGAAGGTACTTTTGGTCTGGCTGGCCAGTTCTGCATCGTCCTTGGCCTGGCGCAGTTGCTCGAGCAGGCCGCGGCTGAGGGCCAGTTGCGCCTGCAAGGCATGCTGGGCTTCGGTGCGCTGATGGATCAACTTGCGCAGGTAGCTGTTCCAGAACACCACGCCGGCCAACAGCAAGGCCGCGAGCACCAGTACCTGCAGGGCCAATGTGCGGTAGTTGCGCCATTGGCTGTCACTGACCAGCGAACTGGTACGCCAGCGGTTGATCAACTGATCCAGTTCTTCCGGCGGGATACTCAGCAGGGCCTTGTCCAGGATGGACTGCAACAGGGGCTGGTCCGGGGCGACGGCGAACGCCGCGATGGCCGGGTCGTCACCCAGGATGCCGGCAATGCGCAATTGGTTCTTGAATACATGGTTGATGTAGTATGTGGCATTGATATGGCTGCTGTAGGCCACATCGGCATCGCCGTTGGCCACAGCTTCCATCAGCGCCAAGGGGTTCGATACCTCGACCACCTGGGCCTTGGGAAACTGGCGCAGCACATCGTCGCGCAATGGTGAGCCGCGTAGCAGGGCGATGCGTTTGCCATCGAGGTCGCGGCCGGTCGATGTCGCCTGGTTGCGCGTCACCAGTACCCTGGGGCTGACCAGGTAGGGTCGGGTAAAGCGCACTTGGTTGGAGCGGTCGGCGCCATAGCCCAGCGCCCCGATCATCTGTGCATCGCCGCGGGACACCTGCTCGACCATGGTCTGCACGGCAGGGCGCTCCATGAACCTGAACTGCAGCCCGGTGCGCAAGGTGATCTGCTTGAGCAGGTCGACGGTGATGCCGCTGGTGCGTTGCTGGGCGTCGTTGAAGGTCAGGGGTGCCAGCGCCGGGTCCACCAGCACGCTGACCGTGGGATGGCGCTCGATCCAGGCTTTTTCTTCATCGGTCAGCGCAGACAGGTGGCGCTCCAGCAAGAGGCTGGTGTTGCCACTGGTCCACCGCCGCAGGATGGTCAGGCGCTCGCTTTCGGTGATCCTGTCCAGGGCCGCATCGATCAGGCGATGCAGGCGTGGGTTGTCGTTGGCCAGGGCGAATGAAAAAGTGCCGGGTTGCGTCTGGCAGAAATGATCGATCTTCACTGTGCCCTGATAGCTCTTGCCGATGAGGAAGTCGGTACTGATGGCATCACCCAGGTAGGCGTCCGCTTCGCCCAGCTCGACGGCGGCCAGGCCTGCCACGGTCGAACGGTACAGACTCAGCTGTGCATTGGGATAAAGCGCGCGGACTGTTTCGCCAGGCAAATAGTGGTCGACCATCGCCAGGCGCAGGCCGGCGAGACCTGGGTTGTTCTTCAAGGGGCGACCTTCACGGGTGACGATCACCGGCAGGTCGTCGGCGTAGGGCAAGCTGAGGCTGAGCTGGGCATCGGCAGCCTCGAAGCCGTTGGAGCTGCCCAGCAGGTCGATCTTGCCCTCGCGCAGGGCGGTGATCGCTTCATGGCGGCTGGAGAATCGCCTGACTTCCACCGCAATCCCCAGCTGCTCGCTGATCAGCCCGGCGAAGTCGGCACTCAGGCCTTCGTAGTCGGCTGGGCTGATGTTGATTTCGAAGGGTGGATAGTCGGGGCGCGAAGTGCCCAGCAACAGGGTTTTACGCTGCTGCAGCCACTGACGGTCCTGGCTGTCCAGGTGCAGGGGCTGGGTGGCGCTGGTGGCACGCGCCAGCAACTGGCGTGGCTCGGCATCGGCGAGCGTTGGCAGAGGGCAGCAGGCCAGGCTCAGGAGCAGGAGCAGGCCGGCCGATAAGCGATTCATGGCGGCGTAGCGCTCAGCTGACGTGGTTGCGCTTGGCCAGGTCGACCATTTCCACCAACGATTCGGTCTTGAGCTTTTCCATGATGCGCCCCCGGTACGTGCTGATGGTCTTGGCGCTGAGGTTCATGCTGCTGCCGATGTGCTTGTTGTTCTCGCCCCGTGCCAGGCGTCGCAGCACTTCCATCTCCCGGTTGGACAGGCTCTCCAGGCGTCTGGGTTCGCTGTCCAGGGTATTGCTGTTGACCGACATCTGCGGAAACGTGGAATAGCCCTTGATCAGTGCCTTGAGCGCGAAGATCAACGCTTCATGGTCCTCATCCTTGGTCACGAACGCGCCAATGCCGGCGTCCAGGCAACGGCGCACGTAGAGGTCGGTCGCCTGGCCGGTCAGGACCATGATCTTGGGCGAAGGCTCCAGCTGCTGAAGGCGTTTGATGACCTCCATGCCATCCAGGCCCGGCAGGCCGATGTCCAGCACCACCACATCGGGGCGCAGGTCGCGTGCCACCTGTGCCACTTCGCTGCCGTTGCCTACCTCGCCAACCACGCGGAAGCGCTCACGCTCCAGCAGCAGGCGCATGGACAGTCTGACGATGGGGTGGTCGTCGACGATCAACACAGTTGTCATGAAGTTAACTCCTGTCGGAATGTGGTCCGTTTCCTGTGAAGAATCAGGAATACGTCTGCAAGTTATTTCTGCAGCGCAGCACGATACGACCATTCCGGTTCCTTGGTAATGGCGAGTATAGAACTGTTGAACAAGTGTGTCGGTGTTGTAGAAAAATCCTACAACACGTCAAGGAAGCCATCGCCAGGCATGGCGATGGCGGGTGATCACTTGCAGGCGGGATGGGGTTTGCGCACGCGATGCGTCGAAGCAGGATTGTCAGTCAACGCAAGGCCAACCCGTGTCGGGCGCGGCAGCAACTGGCCAGAGCAGTTCGGGCAACGGCTTTGCAAGCGCGTTTCGGTACAGTTGCGGCAGAACGTGCATTCGAACGAACAGATGAACGCCTCGCAGCTGTCGCCCGGCAAGTCGGCATCGCAGCATTCGCAATTGGGGCGTAGTTCCAGCATGGGCGCGACTCCGTTATTAAGAGGATAAAGCCCGGAGTCTGCTATGGCTGGCCTGCCATTGGCAATGCTCACTCGCCGGGGCGGTAGAGATGCGCGTGGCCGGCGCGGTACAGAGCCGAGGCGGCAAACGGCGCGTCGCCCAGCACGTGGCCGACGAGGATCAGCGCGGTACGGCGAAAGCCCTTTGCCGCGACCTGCTCGACGATGTCGGCCAAGGTACCGCGAACCCAGTCCTGGTCCGGCCAGGTGGCCCGATGAACCACGGCGACAGGGCAGTCAGCGCCATAGTGGGGGCGCAGTTCCTCGACGATCCGGGGCAGATGCCTGACCCCGAGGTGAATGGCCAGGGTCGCGCGATGGCGCGCCAGGTCGCTCAGTTTTTCGCCCGCCGGCATGGGCGAGCTGTCGCCATAGCGAGTCAGGATGACCGTCTGCGCCACATCCGGCAGGGTCAGCTCGCAACCGAGCAATGCGGCACTGGCGGCTGTCGCGGTGACGCCCGGGACGATCTGGTAGTCGATCCCCAGTTCACGCAGACGCTGGATCTGTTCGCCGATGGCGCCATACAGGCTGGGGTCGCCACTGTGAACACGCGCGACATCCTGGCCCTGCGCATGGGCGGCACGGATCGCATCGATGATCTGTTCCAGATGCAGTTCGGCGCTGTTGATCACGGTCTCGGCGTGGTGGCCTTCGAGTACTGCGGCCGGTACCAGGGAGCCGGCGTAGATGATGACCGGGCACTGCCGGATCAGGCGCTGCCCCTTCACTGTAATCAGTTCCGGGTCGCCAGGGCCGGCACCGATGAAGTAGACCGTCATGGAAGTTCCTTGCAGAAGAATGGTTGAAGCGATTATCCGCCGCAGGCCAGGGCGACGGTAGCCGGCCCCTGGCTTTGCCGCGTGACTCGCAACCTGGCCGAGCCGAGTTCGCGGTGGGCCAGGGCCAGTGCGGTGCTTTCCGCGACACCCCAGCAGCCACTGTGCGAGTAGGCAAGCGGCGAGCGATGGCTCAGCGCGTATTCGAATGCTTGCAGCTGGCTTGCGTCGAACAGCACCAAGGGCAAGCCGAGGCGCCGGGCCAGCTGCTGCAGCCCCGGTTCATCGGCCTTCAGGCTGATGCTGGCAATGCCGTGCAAGGCGGCCAGCGGCAGTCCCTGGCTGGACAGGGACTGGCGCAACAGGCTGTCGAGGACATCGGCCGGGCAGCCGCGACGGCAGCCGAAGCCGGCATACAGCGCCGGCAGCGGTGTATCGAGGGTCATCAGGCGTGTCGGGAGCGGCGGTAGAACCAGGCACTGAGCAGGCCCAGGGCCAGCCAGAACACAGCGTTGGTGACCCACGACGCGATCTTGAACTGGGCTTCCAGCGTTTCGGGCGCCAGGCTTTGGTGGACCTCAGGTTGCGGCGCACCAATGACATGGGGCACCACCAGCAGTGCCGCGCCGGCAACCTTGAGCAGCCAGTGCCGGGCAAACACCAGCATTGCCAGGCCCAGTGCAGTGGCGGCTGCAGTGCCGACCCACCAGCTCTGACGCTGGCCCAGTTCGGCTGCGGCGGTACCTGGCAACTCGGGCGGCAGGCCCAAGGTCGGTGCCAGGCAGAACACCGCGAAACCGGCCAGGCCCCACAGTGCACCGGTGCCGACCCGATTGGGTTCGCGCAGGCTGTACAGGGCAGCCAGGATCAAGGCGAAGCCGACGGCCACCACCAGGTTGCCACCGGTGGTCGAAAGGATGCGCTGCCAGCCATCTTCCGGCGACCAGGCCTCAGCACTGTGTTCATGAGCAGCAACGGCTTCGCCGTCATGGCTGTGATGCTCGGCGGCGGGTGCTGCCGACTCGTAGGTTTCTGCCTGGAGAATCAGCGGTGCGACCCAGAAATTTTGCAGCAGGGTCAGCAGCAAGGCAGCGAGCAGGCCACTGAACCCGGCGGTGCGGGCAATATGCTTGATCATCTGCTGGCCTCAGTGGCAGGGGAATGCGGCGCTGTGGCGGGTATCGTGGGCGGCGTTGTGCACGGCCTCGATGTGCGAGAAACCGGCGAAGTAGACCAGGCACAGGCCCAGCAGGCTGGCGCCAAGGGCAATGACGACGCGCTGGCTGAGGGTGACGGGGGTGGCGATGCTGTGCTTGGCGCTGGTGATGGGCATGACGCGATCCTCTGTTGTCTTGGGTTCAACGGGCAAGCGCGGCAGCCCCGGGCGCGATGCGCCCGAGGGAATGCGACAGCGCCCGCCCACCGCGGGGTGTTCATGTGACGTCAGGCCGGTCTCCGGGCTTGCGAGGAGGAGCAGGGCTCCTTGAAAAGCGTCACCTTCCCATGCCGAACGACGTGGCACAGTGGTCTAGACGCTTCGCTCGCTTACCGTTGCGGGGGCAGCACCGGCCTTGTCCGACCCTGCTCGAGGGACTGTGACTCACCGGTTTCCCGTTTCACCCCCGAAGGGGCACCTGAACGCAGGGGTAAGGAGAGCACGGGGCTGGGCTTGCGTCAATCGGTTGCATTTTGTTACCGGTGATTGGGCTGCACAAAACCCATCCCATCAGTTGACCACCCGCCACCCCCCGCGTAGCCTTGCCGCTTCGAGGTTCTTCGGCCAGGCCGAAGCTAAGACGGGAACGCGGTACAAGCCGCGGCTGCCCCCGCAACTGTAGGCACCGGCAACGGATCGACACAGCCACTGCGCTCACGGCGCGGGAAGGCGTCATCCCGCCAGCCCCGATCGATCGGGGCTGAACGGTGCAAGCCAGGAGACCTGCCTCGTCACGTTTTCGACTTTCAACCGGGCGGGGTGATCCGGTGGCGAACGAGCCCGGCCGACCTGGTCCGCGGCTTTCGTGCCGCATGCCCGCGCCAACCTGCCAAGGGCAACGCGACATGAGAACACTGGCCAAGCTTCCCGTCACCATCGTCACCGGCTTCCTCGGGTCGGGCAAGACCACCTTGCTCCGACATATGCTCGACAACGCCCAGGGCCGCCGCATCGCGGTCATCGTCAACGAATTCGGCGAGCTCGGTATCGATGGCGAGATTCTCAAGCAATGCAGCATCGGCTGCACCGAGGAAGAGGCCGTCGGCCGCGTCTACGAACTGGCCAACGGCTGCTTGTGCTGCACTGTGCAGGAAGAGTTCTTCCCGGTCATGCGCGAACTGGTTGCCCGCCGCGGCGACCTGGACCACATTCTCATCGAAACCAGCGGCCTGGCTTTGCCCAAACCGTTGGTGCAAGCCTTCCAGTGGCCGGAAATCCGCACGGCCTGCACCGTCGACGCGGTGATCACCGTGGTCGACAGCCCGGCCGTGGCCGCCGGCACTTTCGCCGCTTTCCCGGACCAGGTCGACGCCCAGCGCAAGCTCGACCCGAATCTTGACCACGAATCCCCACTGCATGAGCTGTTCGCCGACCAGTTGGCCAGCGCCGACCTTGTGGTGCTGAACAAGGCCGACCTGATCGACGCCGAAGGCCTGGCCAAGGTCCGCGCCGAAGTGGTCGAGGAGCTGCCGCCAGCGGTCAAGGTGATCGAGGCCAGCAGTGGCCGCCTGCCGCTGGACGTCCTGCTGGGCGTGGGCGCCGAGTCCGAGGCGCATATTGACGGCCGCCGCACTCACCACGACTCGCACCACGACGGTGATGATCATGACGACCATGACCACGATGCCTTCGACTCCATCTCCATCGACCTGCCGGAGGCCGACGAGAGCCTTCTGCTCGATGCCCTGACGCAATTGGTGGTGGAATTCGGCGTCCTTCGCGCCAAGGGCTTCGCCGCCATTCCCGGCAAGCCGATGCGCCTGCTGGTACAGGGCGTGGGTACCCGTTTCGACAAACACTTCGACCGTGCCTGGCGCGCCGACGAACCGCGCATCACGCGCCTGGTGCTGATCGGCCAGGACCTCGATGCCGCGCAGCTGGAAGCGCGCCTGCGCCAGGCCCTGGGCGCCTGACCCATGCACTTGCTGCGGACCCAGCCCGGCGGCTTCGTGCCGGACGACAGCATTGCCGACCTCGGCCAGACGCCTGCCGAGCTGGCGATCCTCTGCAGCGGCGATTCGCACCTGGCGTTGCTCGCCGAAACCGCCGAGCAACTGCCGGATGATTTCCCCAGCCTGCGCCTGGCCAATCCGATGCAGGTGCAGAACCATGCCTCGGTCGACCTGTATGTGGAAGAGGTGCTGCGCCACGCCAAGGTGATACTGGTGTCGTTGCATGGCGGCGTCGGCTACTGGCGCTACGGCGTCGAGCAGTTGGTCGCGTTGGCCGAGCGAGGGGTCGAGCTGATCATGGTGCCGGGCGACGACCGCCCGGACCCGGAGCTGACCGGGTTGGGCACGGTGACCGGTGCCGAGGCGGATCGCCTCTGGCACTACCTGCGCCAGGGCGGCAGAGCCAATGCCGTCAACCTGTTCAACTGCCTGGCAGGCCTTTGGCTTGGCCGTGATTACGCCTGGGACGAACCGCAACCCTTGCCACGCACCTCGGTGTATCACCCCAACGAGACCAGCGCCACGCTCGAGCACTGGTTCGCGCAGTGGAACCCCGAGCATCCGGTGGCGCCGCTGCTGTTCTACCGTTCGCACTTGCAGGCGGCCAATACCGCCTTCATCGATGTGTTCTGCCAGCGCTTGCAGGCAGCGGGGCTCAACCCGTTGCCCATTGCGGTCGCCAGCCTCAAGGAAAGTGGCTGCCTGGAGCAGGTGGAGCAGTGGCTGGACGAGGTCGGTGCCGAGGTGATCATCAACACCACCGGTTTTGCCTTGTCCAGCCCCGAGCGCCCCAACCTGCGCCCGTTTCGCCGCGACATTCCGGTGCTCCAGGCCATTTGCGCACAGGACAACCAGCCGGGATGGCAAGCCAGCGAGCAAGGCCTGGGTGCCCGTGACCTGGCCATGCACATTGCCTTGCCGGAGCTGGATGGGCGCATCATCACCCGGCCGGTCAGTTTCAAGGACATGGCCTGGCGCAGCGAGCGCAGCCAGTCCGATGTGGTCTGCTACCGGGCCCACCCCGAGCGCATGGACTTCGTCGCCGAACTGGCACGACGCTGGGTAGAGCTGGCACGCCTGCCCAATGGCCAGAAGCGCGTGGCGCTGGTGCTGGCCAACTATCCGACCCGCGATGGACGCATCGGCAATGGCGTCGGGCTGGACACCCCGGCTGCGGCCCTGAACATTCTCCAGGCCCTGAAAGCCGAGGGCTACCCGCTGGAGCAACTGCCGCACAGCGGCACACAGTTGATCCACCAGTTGCTCGGTGGCGTGACCAACGATCTCGATCACCTCGATCAGCGCCCATGCGCGCAAAGCCTGAGTCTGGCGGAATACCAGGCCGCCTTCGAGCGCTTGCCTGCCAACAACCGCCAGGCTGTGCTAGAACGCTGGGGCGCGCCCGAGCAGGACCCGATGTACCGCAGCGGTCGCATGATGGTGGCCGGCCTTCGTTTCGGCCTGACCTTCGTCGGCATCCAGCCTGCACGCGGTTACCAGGTAGACTCCAGCGCCGTGTACCACGACCCGGACCTGGTGCCGCCACATGGCTACCTGGCGTTTCATTTCTGGCTGCGCCATGCCTTCGCCGCCGACGCCGTGATCCATGTGGGCAAGCACGGCAACCTGGAATGGTTGCCCGGCAAGGGCGTGGGCCTGTCAGCCGAGTGCTGGCCTGACGCCTTGCTCGGGCCGCTGCCCAATATCTATCCGTTCATCGTCAACGACCCGGGCGAGGGCGCCCAGGCCAAGCGCCGTACCCAGGCAGTGATCATCGACCACTTGATGCCGCCGTTGACCCGGGCCGAAACCTACGGCCCGCTGCGCCATCTCGAGCGGCTGGCCGACGAATTCTACGAAGCGCAGTTGCTCGACCCGCGACGCGCCCGCGAGCTTCAGCGCGATATCCTCGAACTGGTCAAGGCCAACCACATCGACCGCGAACTGCAGCTCGAAGGCCAGCTGGAAGATGCTGCGGTGTGGTTGCCACGCCTGGACACCTACCTGTGCGACCTCAAGGAATCGCAGATTCGCGATGGCTTGCACGTGTTTGGCCAATCGCCACAGGCACGGCTGCGGCTCGATACCTTGCTGGCCTTGCTGCGGGTGGAGCGTGGTGACGGGCGAGCGGGCAATGCCAGCCTGTTGCGCACCCTGGCAAAGGCGTTTGCCCTGGGCTTCGATCCGCTTGACTGCGACCTCGGCGAGCCCTGGAGCGGTCCGCATCCGGCCCCATTGCAAGCGATGAGCGAAGAGGCATGGCGTACCTGCGGCGACGCCCGTGAACGGCTCGAACTGTTCGCGTTGAAGCTCATCGAACACGCCCTGGACACGACCTTGCAATTGCCTGACGAGCCGCAGTGGCAACCCGTGCAGGCGGTACTGTGCGCGTTGTGCGAGCAGGTGGCCCCGGATCTCGACGCCTGTGGGCCGGCCGAGATGAACGGGTTGCTCGCTGCGCTGGCGGGCCGTTTCGTGCCGGCCGGCCCCAGCGGCGCACCGAGCCGTGGCCGTCTGGATGTGCTGCCCACAGGCCGCAACTTCTATACCGTGGATGTGCGCAACCTGCCCACCACGACCGCCTGGCGCCTTGGGTTTGCCTCGGCCAACCTGATCCTCGAACGGCACCTGCAGGACCACGGCGACCATCTGCGTCAGCTCGGTGTGTCGGTTTGGGGCACGGCCACCATGCGTACCGGTGGCGACGACATCGCCCAGGCCATGGCACTGATGGGCGTGCGACCTGTGTGGGCCACGGGCAGCCAGCGCGTCGACGATTTCGAGATCTTGCCTTTGAGCCTGCTCGACCGCCCGCGGGTCGACGTGACCTTGCGGGTCTCGGGATTCTTCCGCGATGCCTTCGGCAACCTGATCCGTTTGTTCGATGCGGCGGTGCAAGCGGTAGCAGCGCTGGACGAGCCTGCCGACATGAACCCGCTTGCCGCCCGTGTCCGTCACGAGCGCGACGCCATGCAAGCCCAGGGCATGGCGCCCGAGCAGGCCGCGCGGGAGGCCGGCTGGCGGGTCTTCGGTGCCAAGCCCGGTGCCTATGGCGCCGGCGTGCAGAATGCCATCGAGGGTCGCCTGTGGCACAACCGCGAAGACCTGGCCGAGGTGTACCTCAACCATGGCGGCTACGCCTATGGCGCGAGCGACGAGGGTACCCCGGCACGCGCCCAGTTCGCCCGGCGCCTGGGTCAGGTCCAGGCCGTCCTGCAGAACCAGGACAACCATGAGCACGACCTGCTCGACTCCAATGACTACTACCAGTTCCAGGGTGGCATGCTGGCAGCCTCCGAGACCTTGGGCGGGACGAAGGTGGCGAGTTACCACGGCGATCACAGCCAACTCGACCGTCCGCGCATCCGCACCCTCAAGGAAGAGCTGAACCGCGTGATGCGTGCGCGCGCGCTCAATCCCAAGTGGATCGACGGGGCCAAGCGCCACGGCTACAAGGGCGCGTTCGAACTGGCGGCGACGGTCGACAACCTGTTCGCCTTCGACGCGACCACGCACCTGATCGACGATCATCATTACCAGTCGCTGGCCGATGCCTATGTGCTCGACCCGGCGACCCGCGACTTCATGCGCCAGCACAACCCCGAGGCCTTGCGCGACCTCACCGAGCGTTTGCTGGAAGCCCAGCAGCGTGGGCTCTGGGAACAGCCTGGCGAGTACCGCGAAGCGCTCGAGGAACAACTGCTCGATGGCGAGGAACAGGCTTGAAATGAGTGAACCCGTGCAATTTCCCCTGGCGGCCGTGGTCGCTGCCGACGCGCTGAAGCTGGCGTTGTGCCTGACCGCCATCGATCCCAAGATCGGCGGCGTGCTGATCGAAGGGCCGCGCGGCATGGCCAAGAGTACCCTGGCGCGTGGCCTGGCGGACCTGCTCGGCGAAGGGCCTTTCGTTACCTTGCCGCTGGGCGCCAGCGAAGAACGCCTGGTCGGCACCCTGGACCTGGATGCCGCGCTGGGGCAGGGCAAGGCGCAGTTTTCCCCCGGCGTGCTGGCCCAGGCCGACGGCGGGGTGCTGTATGTCGACGAAGTCAATCTGTTGCCCGATACCCTGGTGGACCTGCTGCTCGACGTTGCCGCCAGTGGCACCAACCGCGTCGAGCGTGACGGCATCTCTCACCGGCACAGTGCGCGTTTCGTCCTGATCGGCACCATGAACCCCGAGGAAGGCGAGTTGCGCCCGCAACTGCTCGACCGCTTCGGGCTCAATGTCGTGCTCGAAGGGCTGCCGGCCCCCGAAGCGCGGCAGCAGATCATTCGCCGGCGCCTGGCCTTCGATAGCGACCCGCAGGCCTTCTGCGAGCAATGGGCCGCAGCCCAGGCGCAACTGCGCGAGCGCTGTCAGGCCGCACGGCAAGGGCTGTCGGCGATTGCCCTGGACGACCAGTCCCTGGCCTGGATCACCGAGCGCTGTTATGCCGCCGGGGTCGACGGCCTGCGTGCCGACCTGGTCTGGTTGCGCGCGGCCCGCGCCCATTGTGCCTGGCGTGGGGGCGAGGCGATCGAAGAAGCCGATGTCGAGGCCGTGGCGGAATTCGCCCTGCGCCACCGGCGTCGCCACACGCCCGAGACCGGCGCCCAGCCCTCGCCGCCCCCAACCAGCGGCCGCGATACGCAAAGCCGGAGCGGACAAGGGGAGTGGGGGGCGTTGCCAGCCCAACCCGTCACCAGTGGTGCCAGGCGCGAGGTGCCTGACTGGGCAAAAAAGCCCTGAGCATCCGCCCACCGGGCAATCAGTTGACGGATGCCATGCCACGTGCCGGAAAACTGTCCGGTGCCAGCCGTGGCCGCGCGCAGGCGGCGAGCAAAGGCCGTGTCGCCTGGTTGGCGACCTTGCTCAAGGGGCGCCCGCTGCAGCGCCGCGACCTGTGTTGGCAGCAGCGTCAGGG
This sequence comes from Pseudomonas plecoglossicida NBRC 103162 = DSM 15088, assembly GCF_000730665.1. Classification (GTDB taxonomy): domain Bacteria; phylum Pseudomonadota; class Gammaproteobacteria; order Pseudomonadales; family Pseudomonadaceae; genus Aquipseudomonas; species Aquipseudomonas plecoglossicida. The sequence goes on along the minus strand of NZ_BBIV01000031.1, from coordinate 21,118 downwards.
TCAGGCCTGCGAGTTGTGGCTGGTGATCGTTGATGCGTCGGCCTCGACCCGCCGCCACCAGGCGCTGGGCCAGGCCAAGGGCCTGCTGGCAGCGCTGTTCGACCAGGCTTATCGCCAGCGAGCTCGGCTGGCGTTGATGACCGCCAGCGGTGGAGCGCCGCAATGGCAACGTCAGGGACTGAAAGCGTCGGCCGCCTTGCAACCTTGGTTGCAAAACCTGGGTGCTGGCGGTGGAACCCCGTTGATTGCAGCGCTGGAGCAGGCTCGTCGCTGGTTGCAAGCGCGGCAGAAAGCCTGCCCGCACGAGTTTCAGCGCTGCCTGGTGTTTACCGATGGTCGGCTGCAACGTTGGAAAGATGTGCAGCCCTTGCCTTGTGCCACCTTGGTAGTGGACATGGAATTGGCGCCGGTTCGCCTGGGGCGCGCGCGGCAACTGGCCGATCAACTGCAGGCCGAGTATCAGCACCTGGAACAGTCCCGGGTCACCGAATGAGGTAATAGGCGCGACACTTTGCCGCAATAGGAAAGTTGCTTGAAGGCGGGTTGGAAAGTTGCACAAGTGCGTGGCGGGCACGCACTTGCAGAGCAAGGGTTGCTATTATTTTGGCATTGACCAGGGCTGCAGGTCATATCCCTTCTCGCACAACTCGGCGCGCACTTCCTCGATCAGGCATGCCCATTGTGCCGGGTCGGAATAGATACGCGACGACACTTGCTTGCTACCGATACGGGTGCTTGTCCGGTCGATCACGGCCAGGCTCAGCTCACCCGTACCGTTGGGCGCATCCCAGGCCACGCACTGGAAGGGTTCGAAGGCGTGGTCGGCAATCAGCAGGGCTTCGTTGACACGGAGCGGTGCATTCATGATTCGGTCTCTCTATGGTCCCAAACAGCGTAATGAAGGTCCGCGTTTACTGCTACGTCGCTTCAGCTCATCGCGATCTGCAGTGCGGGGTTATTCGTACTGATGCTCCAAGTTGGGGGAGGAGTCACACAGCGTGGTTATTTTTTTTCAAATTTGAACGGGGTTTATTGTCCTGTGCCGCCTGTGACGTCAATAAATTTGAAAAATTCCCGCTTGGGTTGTTTTGGCCAGAATCGGGCAGACAGACGGTAGTGGGCACCGTCAAGTTCGTTGCTACTGTTAAATCGGCGCCGCAACTTACTGTTTTCACGTAAAAAACCATAAATTGGCGCCAAGGAACGGTCATGCACGATACCGCCGCGCTGCGTCGTTTGCTCATCGTTGACCCCTGCGATGATTGTCACCGTTTGTTGCCGGGCCTTGAGACTGCAGGCTGGGAGGTCCGCAGCTGTAGCCTGGAGCTGGCGCTGGAGAACCGATGCGACCTCGGCCTGCTGCGTTTGCAGGAATCGCACCTGCGCCACCCGGATGCGGTCAAGGACCTGATCAAGCGCAGCAATACCGAATGGATCGCGGTGCTCAATGCCGAGCAACTGCGCATGCAGAACGTCGGTGATTTTGTCTGCGAGTGGTTCTTCGACTTCCACACCTTGCCATTCGACGTTTCCCGCGTGCTCGTGACCCTGGGACGTGCGTTCGGCATGGCACGCCTGCGGGGCAAGGGGGCGGTGCCGGTCGATGGCCTGGAGCACGAACTGCTGGGTGACAGCCGGCCGATACTCGAGCTGCGAAAATTGCTGGGCAAACTGGCGCCTACCGAATCGCCGGTACTGATCCGAGGCGAGAGCGGCACCGGCAAGGAATTGGTGGCGCGTACGTTGCACCGCCAATCCCAGCGCCGCGAGATGCCGTTCATAGCGATCAACTGCGGGGCGATACCTGAACATCTGATCCAGTCGGAGTTGTTCGGGCACGAGAAGGGCGCGTTCACTGGCGCGCATCAGCGCAAGATAGGGCGGATCGAGGCGGCCCACGGCGGCACGCTTTTCCTCGACGAAATTGGCGACCTGCCGCTGGAGTTGCAGGCCAATCTGCTGCGTTTCCTGCAGGAAAAGCACATCGAGCGGGTCGGTAGCAGCCAGCCGATTCCGGTCGATGTGCGGGTACTGGCCGCCACCCACGTGGACCTCGAAAAGGCCATCGAACAGGGGCGCTTCCGGGAAGACCTGTATTACCGGCTCAATGTGTTGCAGGTGGTGACTGCACCCTTGCGTGACCGGCACGGTGACCTGTCGATGCTGGCCAACCATTTTTCGCATTTCTACAGCCTGGAGACCGGCCGCCGGCCGCGGTCCTTCAGTGACCATGCCCTGGCTGCCATGGGGCGTCACAATTGGCCGGGCAATGTACGGGAGCTGGCCAACCGGGTGCGGCGAGGGCTGGTGCTGGCCGAAGGTCGGCAGATCGAAGCCCAGGACCTGGGCTTGCATGTGCTCGAGCAGGAGGATCAGCCCTTGAGCACGTTGGAGGACTACAAGCACCGTGCAGAGCGCCAGGCGTTGTGCGATGTGCTCGACAGACACAGCAACAACCTGAGCATCGCGGCGAAGGTGTTGGGGGTTTCACGGCCGACGTTCTACCGATTGCTGCACAAGCACCAGATTCGCTGACCTTGCGCGGCCACACACGCTGCAGAAAACCTGTGCAGGCAACCGTCTTGATCAACTTCCAGAAGTTGACTCGACTCCTGTGGGAGCCGGCTTGCCGGCGATGAGGCCAGCACATGCACAAGCTGTCTGGGCCCTATCGCCGGCAAGCCGGCTCCCACATGGGTTTCGCACCAGTTTTCAAGATCATGGGCAAGACAGTTGCTCCCACAATGCTCAGCTCGACTGCGCGACATGCCCGTCCGAGAGTTCATCGATCGTCTCTTCTTCACCTGGCAGCGCGGTAATCACGCTGAAATCGCTGATCTCCACTTCACCGCCGCCATACCCCAGCAAGTGGAAGGAAAATGCCTTGCGCACGGTGGGGTTGTCGAAGCCGAATTCCATCTCCAGCGGTTCATCGGCCGTTACCCGGATCTCTTCGGGCAAGCCCAGCGGCACATCCTGCTCCAGCTCCTTGGCCTTGAGCTGGATGTAGGCAACGTGTTGCCGATCGAGTGCGCGCACCTTGACCCGCACCCGGGTATGCGAGCCTTCGGGCATTTCCAGGTACTGCGCACCAATCAGGTTGTCAGCCCAGTCATCGCGAATGCGCGCCTGCAACGGGATGGCCGAGGGGCCACCGAACTGGTAGCGCAGGTTCAGGTGCGTGTGCAACAGCGACTGGTCGAGCGCCCCGGCCAGGGCGGTCAGCTGTGGGCCGGTGCGATCGTCGGCCGGGCCGAGGTAACGGGCCTGGTCAGCAATGAAACCTTGGCTTGCATAACGGCGGCAGCGTTGCTGGAAGTCGCATTCCGTCAATACGCCTTGGCCATCGTGGTAACGCAACATGCCATTGGTGTAGGAAATCATCTCGCGCCCGCTGTCATAGTCGCGCAGCAGCGAGCGCCCGCCCAGCGCGGCTGGAATCGGCAAGGCGAAGTAGTCGAGCAAGGAAGTGGCAAGGTCGATGTGGCCGTAGGTGCCCTGCTTGAGGCGCGGCAGTTGTGTCTGCTCCGGCGCCAGCATCAGGTTGAAGCCCCACGAGGAGGCCAGGCGCACCCCATCGATACCGTGGGACTCGTCCGAGGTGACGATTACCAGTGTGTCCTTTAGCACGCCCTGGCGTTCGAGGTTGTCGAGAAATGCCCCCAGCGCGTCGTCGAGGTAGGCCACGGCGGCTTGCTTGGCGGTGTCATATCGTGCCAGGTAGTCGGCCGGTGCCGAATATGGCTGGTGGGTGCCCACGGTCAGCAGGGTGAGCATCCACGGGCGATCCTGCTGGCGCAGTTGCCCGACGTAGTCCAGGGCACCTTCGAAGAATGCCCGGTCATCCTTGCCCCAAGGGAACTCCAGGTAGTTTTCGTTGCGGAACCATTCCTGGCCGTGCACCGAGTCGAAGCCGATGTGGGGCATGATCCGGTCCTTGGCCATGAAGCGCAGGCCGGCACCTTGCAGGTAGTGTGTACTGAAGCCTGCCTGGCGCAGCTGGGCCGGCAGGCAGGCCAGGTTGCGCTGCTGCTGGGTGAGCAGTTCCATGCCCTTTGGGGTGCCGTTCGCCAGCTTGTCGTAGTCGCCGCAGAGCATGGCGTACAGGCCGCGAATGGTCTGGTGGGTGTGCAGCACGTAGTCGGGCGTGTTCATGCCGCGCTCGGCCCATCGGCTCAGATTGGGCATCAACTCCTCGTCGAACCGGCTGTTCAGGGCCTGGCGGTTTGGCCGAACGTATGCGCCAGGAATGCCTTCGACGGTGATCATCAGCAGGTTGCGTGCGCTGCCGGGGGCGGTCAGCAGCTTGTGGCCATTGAGGTCGGCAAGGGTCAGGCCGATCGTGGGCATGGGTGTGATCGGTTGTTCGTGCCCGGTCCAGACAAGGGCGCGGCGCTGCAGGTCGCCCACGCCGGCGCTGAGCAACTGGTGGGAGAGGTTGTACTGGCGCCACTGGTCGGCGTCGGAGGGTGCCAGTTGCTGGCTGCCCCAATGCAGCCCGAACAGCAGTGCGGGGATGGCAAGGGCCCAGCGCGGCAAGGGCTGGCCCTGCTTGCCTCGACTGCGCCAGGCGGTCGTTACCCAGCCAAGCAGGGCAACGGCCAGCAGCCAGGGCAACCACGGGTGGGCAAGGCCACCGCAGGTGGAGTTTTCCATGAATTGAGGGTCAACCAGGTAAACCAGGTCGGCACTGGTCGGCAGTCGCCCGACGGCGCTCACCAGCTCTGCCGAAGCTACCCAGAGCAAGGCCCAAACCAGCAGGACTGGCAATGTCAGCCACCACGCGCGGCGGTGCAGCACCAGCGCCAGCAGACTGCCGATGGCCAGGTCCGACAGATAACCGAGAGGATTGGACCAGCCCAGGAGGGCGCGCGCAGCCAGCGGAAGCACCAGCACCAGGATTGCCAGGGCGACGAGCCGGGTACGCGGGTGGCCGAACAGGTTCTTCACGAAAACTTTCCTTAATTGCCATCAAAACGTCACATAGCGATGCGAGATGATAACAGCCCGGTGTCAGGAAAGCGGTTTGGCACAAGGTTGGTTACTAAATCCAGGCCTGCAGGGCAGGCCCGGTACTGCCAGGCATTGATCAGAAGTAGTACGGGAATTTCAGGCTGAAGGAGAAGTCCGGCGCATCGTCGGTCAGGCCAATGGCGAGGTTGGGGACGATGGTCAGGTTGTTGCTGGCGGCGAAAGTCAGGCCGATGTTGAAGTTCGCGGCGTTGTAGTCACTGTTGCTGATCGACTGCCAGTCACTGCCATCAGGTTTGATCTTGCTCTTGCGGGCGAACTGATCGGTGACCGAGAACGACATGCTCATCTTTTCGTTCAGGGCGAAGGCGATACCGCCGCCGATCTGCCACGAATCGCCCAGTTTCACGTCGCCAGGCACCTTGGTGTTGACCGTGGGGCTGATGTCGCTGAACGAGTCTTCCATGTTGTAGGTATATGACAGGCTACCGAACAATACGGCCGGGTCGAAGGTCTTGACCAGCGAGATGCCTGGGGTGATGGCCCACACGCCGTTGCCGGTCGGCAGGTCTTCGGGGATCGCCAGGTTGTCGTTGGCGGTGTCCTGGATCAGCTTGATGCCGTAGGGGTCCTTGCCGGTAGGCGCCTTGACCCGCAGTGTGGCGACCGCGTCCGGCCAGTCTTCGGATTCGTCGAGGAACTTGTAGGCAACGCCCATGTTGACGTCGCCAATCATCGGGTCGCGGGTTACCGTGCCATCGGAACTTACCCCGGCTGCCCCCCCGGCGCCCCCGGAGGAATAGGTCGATTCACGATAGACGATCGGCACGTTGATATCGAACTGCCAACGTTGATCGACGTTGTAGCGGGCTGTCAGGTCCAGTGTCCAGTTGTCGGCCTTGATGCGGTCGATGTTGATGTTGCCCAGGAAGATCGAGTCGAGTGCCAGAAAGCCGTTGAGCGTCAACGCCCGGGTGTCGTAGTGGGTATAGGTGATGCCGGTTTCGACACTGAACTTGCCGCCACCGAAGAAACCACTGGCTTCGTCATACAGGTTGGACACGCTTTGCGCCGGTTCCGAATCCTCCTTGAGCGACTGCCCGTAGGAGCTGCCGCTGGTGCCTGGAGCCCCTGAAGCCACGGTCTGCGCGCCCTTGACGCCTTCTGCAGGCGATTTGGTCAAGCGCTTGGGTGCAGCGGCCGGCGGTGCTTCCTCTACCTGGCGAAGGCGTTGTTCCAGCACCATCAACGCGTTCTGTTGGGCTTCATAGCGTTGTTTCAACGCGATCAGTTCTTGTTTCAATGCTTCGACCTGAGGGTCGGTTGCCGCCTGTAGCAGAGTGGCCGGAGCCAAGGTACTCAAACAAACGATAGCTCTCAACGTCGACAAACGATGCATGGGTTAGCCGTCCCTTCTGACTACTTTGTGCGATGAGACTGAGCGTAGATCAGTATCCGCCGTTACGAAGGCCTTTGAGCTGATCGAGATTGGCGTTCATCGGGCCTGCCGTGGCAGGGCTGTCGCGCAGCACGACATTGAGCTGCGTCAGGTTGCGCACCTGGTTGCCAGCACCGAGCAGGGTGGTGTTCTGCATCAGCCCGCCCTGGCCCAGTCGCTGCAAGGTGCTGCCCTGGTTGTTGCTGGCGACGATGCCGAGCTGCACCCCATTACCGCTGGCGGAAACACTGAGCGAGCCGGCGCCGTTGGCGCCCACCAGCGTGGTGCCTGCCGCCAGGGCCTGGCCCTGGGCCTGGTTGGTGGGCGCCTGGTTGCCCTTGGTGACGGTGATGCCGACGTCGTTGTAGGCCGAGTTGTAATCGCCGGCGGCACGCACCACCTGGGTCACGCCTTCGGTGGTGTTGAGCCCGCTGCCACCGGTTACCGTACCGGTTCCGGGGGGTTGCGATTGCGAGCTGCCGGTACCTTTTTCATTGATCATCGAGACATAGAACTGCGGTTGCACCGTCGTATGCTGGATCTGCATCGTCGATGTGGCACCGATCACCTCGCCATTGGCGTTCTGCCAGGTGCTGGTCATGACCACGCCAAAGCTGACGATACGCCCCGGCAGCACATAACGGCCGCGCAGGTTGGCCAGCTCCTGGTCCTTCAGCTCGATGGGTTTGAACGTCTGTGCCTGGGTCGGCAGGCTGGCGGCCAGGCAAACGAGTGCAAGCCAGCATGAAGTCTTCATGGGGTGCTCCCGGGGCCTCTTGCCCCCAGTCATTAGAAGAAGTCGCTTTGGATGAAGCCGAAGTCCATCAGCTCTGCGTCCTTCACCGGTGCGAAGTGGTTGACGCGGTTCTTGGCGCTGAGCGGCAGCGGCGGGTCCAGCAGTACGTTGGACTTGTCGTACCCTTGGCCGATGACGGCGAAGATGATGCCGTTCCAGCCCTTGATGAAGTCATCGAGCTTGAAACGCTTGTGGCCCAGGACCGGGTCGCCGATGTAGACCCAGCCGCGGTCGACTCTCTGCATCACCACGAAGTGCTTGTAGCCGCGGATGTCCATCAGCACCACCACCGGGATGCGGATGCTGTGCAGGGTGTCGGGCGCTACCCGGTAGCCGCGGGCACGCATGCCCAGGCTTTCCACGTAGCGCTTCATGTCGAGCATCGAGAAGCCCTGGGTACGCACCATGTCATGGTCGGCGTTGGCCAGCATGCCCTCGATCACCTGTTGTTCGTCCACGTCCAGCCAATAGGCCTGACGCAGGATGGTTGCCAGCGATGCCGCGCCGCAACTGAAGTCGGTTTTCTGTTGCACGAGGTCTGCGAACTTGCGCTCGCGGATGCTCTGGATGGGTTTGTAGATCACAGCGCCACCTGGCAGGACGGACAGTGGCATCTGGGCTGCTTCACTGACACTGGCCATGCACAGCAGGAATGCCAAGGCGATAATGCGCATGTTCCATGCCCCCCTGTTGTTTTTATTCTGGAAAAGAGGCCCCCCGAAGGGGGCCTCGAGGTCGCAGTTACATCGAGGTGTTGGAGATGGCCAGCGAGTTGCTCTGCTGGTTGCCCACACCGGCTGCCACGTTGACGCCCAGGTTGCCGCTGCCGCCATTCACCGAGCCACTGAGGGTTGCGGTGTTGGTCACAGGGTTGGCCCAGCCGGTCGGGGTCAGCACTTGGAACGACACGGTGTTGCTCATGGCGTACTCGCTAGCCTCGCTGAAGCTCTTCGAGATGCTGTCGGAAGACTCCGAGGCCTTCTCGCCGGACTTCTCGAAGGCCGAAGCCTGGGCTTTTTCCCATGCAGACTCTTTTGACTTCTCGAAGGAAGTATCGCGAGCCTTGTCATAGGACGAGTCGCGCGTACGGTCATACGAGGAGTCGCGAGAGCGGTCGAACGAGGACTCACGGGTTCTGTCGAAGGACGAGGCCAAGGCGTTGTCGAACGACGAGTTGCTCGACGACTCGTGCGAGGTGTCGACCGATGCGTCAAGCGAAGCGTTGAGCGATGCATCGAAGTCGGCACTGCGCGAGCGCGTGAAGTTGCCGAAGGTTTGCGACGAATTCGCACTGCCGTTGGCGCTGGCATCGAGCGAAGCGTTAACCGAAGCACTGGACGAAGCGCTGTGATCGCTGCTTGCCGTGCCATTGGCTGCCCAGTTGTTGGAACCGCTGGCGCTGCTGCTGTTGCTGCCACTGGCGCTGCTGCTGTTGGTGCCGCTGGCACTGCTGCTGTGGGAGCCGCTTGCGGTCATGCTGGTCGAGCCGCTGGCGCTGCTGCTCTTCGAACCGCTGGCGCTGCTGCTTTGGTTGCCAGCCACGCTGAAGCTCGAGCTGGAGCTCTTGTCGACGCTTGCATCGAACGAGCCGCTACGCGAGGACGAACCGCTCTTGGAGGTGGTGAAGGTCAGCGTGTCGATGGTGTAGGTGCGGTCGGCACGGTTGTCGACGGTCAGGCCAGGGCCGTTCTGGTTGGCCGAGGCAGTGGCAGTGGAGTTACCGATTGGCGCACTGTTGTTGGCAATGGCCATGGTATTTTTCTGCTGGTTCAGGTCGCCGCCAGCAATGTTGATACCCACGTTGCCGCTGCTGCCGTCAGCCGATCCGCTCATGACCGCAGAACTTTGGGTCGACCAGTTCCTGACCGAGTTGCCATTGCTGAACTGACGCACGCTTGCAGTGGCTTCGGAGTTGCCGAAGACGAAGCTGTTGTCGATCGCGGCGTTGTCGGACGAAGTATTGGCAATCGCGGCGGCGTTGTCTTGCTGGTTGCCGTTACCGGCTGCCACGTTGACCCCGACGTTACCACTGGCACCGGTGCCCGAGCTGCTCATTTCGGCTTCGTTGATGGTGCCTTCGTTGCTGATGGTGTTGCCAGTGCTGCGTTGCACATCATTGGCGTGGGCAGTGGCGCTGGTATCCACCTGTTTTGCCGGTGGTGTGTGGTTGTTGTTGTGGCCGTGGCCACGCCGGTCGTCCGCGTTTGCAGCAACAGCCATGACCGCAGCAATTGCGAAAACCAGAGGCTTGATTGCCATCGAGGGTTTCATGGTGTTTCTCCGTCTTTTTTAGGTTAAGTGTTGTTCTTACCTGTTTCGGGTCAATTCGCGACCCGTACGCTCAGGGTGTTTGCCGTCTGGTTGCCCACCCCGGCGCTCTGATTCAGCTGAATGACCCCGCGGCTACCGGTGAATGCCTGGTCACCGGTGGTGACCTGGCGATAGCCTGGGGAGGAATCAGTCGGATCGGAGCTGTTGATCAGCGCCACGTTCTGCTGCAACAGGACGCTGTCGTCGAGACTTTGCGGTTGTGTACTGATGCTGATGCGCAGGGCATTGGCCTGCTGGGTGCTGGCACCTGCGCTCTGGTTCACGCCCAGGGCGCCGCTGCCATGGCTGAAGCTGGCACGGGCATCCATGTTGGGGTCGATGATGGACATCTGGCGCTGTCGGATCTGCGTGTTGGCAGTGGCCGTGGTTCCCGTGGCGAAGGCCCGGGCGTTGGCTTGTTGCTGCAAGTCGCCTGCCGCCTGGTTGACGCTGAAGTTGCCCTGGTACTGCGCGCCGGAACTGTCGATGTCGGCGCTGTTGATCACCGGGACCGGGGATTGGGCGAAGGCCGTTGCGCTGCAGAAGGTGGCGAGGACTAACAGCGTTTGCCTCATCTCATTTGCCTCCGGTCAGGATCTGCAAGGGTGCCAGGCCACGCTGGACACTTGAGTTGACCATGTTGGAGATGCCGTTGCCGGAGCCTGTGCCGCGACCCGCCGCCAAGTTGGGCAGCTGCGTCTGGTTGCCGATGTTGCCGCCCACGTTGTTGGTCTGCTGGGTGATCAGCGAGGAGATCCCGGTTCCGCTGGTGACGTTGGCGAAGTCGCCATCGCTCAACTCGTTGGTCTGCTTGAGCACATAGGCGGAGGGGTTGGCATTGGCCGTGGTCGGGTAGGGGTCGGGCGCCAGTGGGGCGCGGGTTGCGATGCGCGGCTGGACATCACGGGTGATGACGATGATGCCGTTGTCGGCCTGCACCGGCACGCTGAAGCTTGCGCCCAATGCACAGCCGACCAGCAGCAGGCGGCAGATGCCATTGTCCAGTTTTCCCATGACTGCAATTCCTTCTTCAGCGATGGCCTGATTCGGCGTTGCGAGGAGGAGAGCAGAAGGCGTGCCGCTTTTGGTTATTTCTGTTTAATCAATGGCTTGCAGTGACTTGTTGGGGTGGTCGGGAGGATGTTGTATCAGTGCTGAGACAGATTTTGTGCAATCAGGGCTGTTTTCCGGTATGGATGTTGCTCTATCGGCATTTTTGCGCAATGTTTCACCAGCTTGACACTCCAGCCCCCAAAAGCGGGGAACTCCGCAAATACGGGGGTCTAGGCCCACTGGAGTGTGTCGCCGGGTTAACACCGGGCGGGGTAAAGTGCTTTTTTTTCGTCCAGCAGGCCCTGTACGGCGCGCAATGCCGCCGCACTGCGCTGGGGCCAGTCGCCTTCGATCACTTGCACCCTTTGCCGGTGTGCCTGCAGCCACTGGAGGCTGTCGGTGAAGAAGCGGTCGCGGTCGGCCAGGTCTGGCTGGCTGCGTTGCCCATCGGCTACCCAACCCACGTCATGGGGACTGAGCAGCAGGTGCAGGTCATAGCGGCGAACAAGCAAGGCCTGTTCCAGCCATGCGGGGCAATCCTGGAACAGGGCGCGGCTCCAGAGCATGTTGCTCAACAGGTGAGTATCGAGGATCAACAGGTCCGGGGCCTGCTGCCGGGCCTGGTCTTCCCAGGCCAGCTGGCCTTCGGCGATGGGCGTGATATCGGCGTAGCAGGTATCGCGGCATTCCCGATCGATGAAATGGCGGACATACTCGCTCACTACCACGCCACCGAAATGCGCCTGGATTTCGCCGCTGAGCCAGCTCTTGCCGCTGGACTCGGGGCCACACAGTACCAGGACCTTCATGCCTGCAGCGCCGGGTCACGGCGCCACTCCAGCCAACCGCGCACGGCGATCAGGGTCAGGGCGGCGAAGAAGCCGGCAGTGAAGTACAACTGCTGGTGCAGGTACTGTCCGACGTAGACCACGTCCACGACGATCCACAGCGGCCAGCACTGCACGCGCTTCTGTGCCATCCAGAGTTGGGCGACCAGGCTGAAACAGGTCAGCGTGGCGTCCAGCCAGGGCAGGGCGGCATCGGTCCAGAACGCCATGACGGCGCCAAGGGCCAGACTCAGCAACAGGCCGCCCGCGAGGCTGGCGGCCAGGGCCGTGGCTTGCAGGCGCGAAACCTTCCGGCCCGCTTCGGCCCGGCCCGGGCGCTTCCACTGCCACCAGCCATACAGTTGCAGCGCGGCATAGGCCAGTTGCAGCAGCATGCCTGAGTACAGCTTCACCTCGTAGAACAGCCAGCCATATATAAGCACCATTACCAGACCGATCGGCCAGCACCAGGCATTCTGCTTGACGGTAAGCCAGACGGCGGTGACGCCGAGCACGGCGGCGATGAGTTCGAGGCCGGACATCGGCGATCCTTTGAGCGTTTTGGAGGCGCGATTGTATCGTGAAGTACACAAGACGCCAGCGCTAAGTGCAAAGTCTGGAGGAGTGTTCAACCTTAAAACTAGCATTTTTGTCAGTTGTTGATGTTTGCCCACAACTTTAGTCTGCCAGTGAAGTTGTATTAACTCTCACAAAAAAGGCAAATGTCATGAATATCTTGGCAGGTAAAGTTGCGCCCGTAATATGCATGTCGTTAATGGCTTACGCAGCGTCCGTTAGCGCTGATAGTTGCAAAGATGTTGTTGAGAGTATTACCCGCTGGTACGACAGTACGCCATCAGGTTGCGGTTCTGACCCTGCGGTGGACTGCTCCGGCGTGATGATCCGTGCCACCCACCGTTGGGACGAGAGCGGCAACAAGCAGCCCCAACGCTATGATGTTTGGAACCCCAGCCCTGCGTCGCAGAAGTCGGGTGGTGTTTCGGTTTCATGGATGCGCAGTGATGGTATCGGTTATCAAGACCCTGGCATGAACGCCAATAACGGTATCATCTTCACGCCGCGGCAATTTGTGCAAAGCCCACTCGCCAGGCTCAATGTATTTTGTGCTTACCCTATCGATGCCTGGACAGACTATCGTACAGAACGCGGTTGTGGCGATTACGCTGCAACTCCTCAGGTCGAACAAAGTTGCCAGGCACTTGGTATCCGCGACGTGGGGGGTGGGCCCAGCAATATGCAGCGTTGGGGGGCAGCGCCAACCGTCAGGAGCGTCATAGGTGCCAGTGCTCTTTCAGCATGAACGGCAATACGGTTCATGTCGGTGCGTGCATAGCGGTAGTTCCTGCGCCAGTCGTCTGCAGTTTCGATGTTGCTGCTGTCGCAGGTTCCGTAGGCGAACTTTTCGTTACGGTTTGACGGAGACGTCTTGGAATTTTTCATGAAGTCAGCCCTCAGCGGTTTGCCGTAGGGGCCGCATCCGTACCACTTGCGTTCAGGTCCGGTGTAACCGTCGAAACTGAAGATGCAGGTGAACCCGGTCTCCATCACTGGCAGGTCCAGCGCGCGTGAATCCATCGGGGTGCGCAGAATGAAACCGGCTGGGCGAATCATCCGATTGGTGCTCAGGTCTGAGCGAATCCAGCTGAACGAGATGGCACCCGTCTTGATGGCGTAAGGGCTGTAGTCCCAGGGGTTGAACGGGCCGTCATCGACCATCCTCAGGGTTACGCCACTGCAGTAGTAATGGCCGCGGGGGGCTTGGGTGTCCGGCTCCCGGCAGCCATCGGTGACATTGTTGTAGTTGCGGTTGATCCGCTGCAGCGTTTGTATCGGATCGAGCGCGACAGGGACTTGAGCGACCGCGACTACCGGAGAAAGAGCCGCCACGAGTGTGGTAAGAAGATAACGCGCTTCCATGATGCACCTCCCATGTGTGATGGAGGTGTCACGGTGCGTACCGTCCTCGAGGGGCGTCTACTGGCAAAAATATCAGGCTCGGCAGAAAACCCCTCTAGCACAAGGGCTGTAGAGCGGGGCGATGTCAGCGGACGCGGAACTGGCCAAGCAGCTGTTCAAGTTCTGCACTCAGTTGCGCCATGGCCAATCCTGCGTCACTTGACTGGCGCGCAGCTTCGGCCGTCTGTTGCGACAGCCCGGCGGTATCCAGTACGTTACGGTTGATTTCCTCGACCACATGCGATTGCTGCAAGGTCGCGCTGGCGATCGTGGCGTTGAGCGCGGTAAGGCTGTCGAGTGCCTGATTGATGGCGGCCAGGCTGGTGCCAGCCTCGCGGGCCTGTTCGACGGTCTGGCGCGAGGCTTCGCTGCTGGTATCGATCGCCTTGACGGCGGCGTCCGACTGTTTCTGCAGGTGCTCGATCATGGTGTGTATCTCGGCCGTCGATTGTGCCGTGCGCTGGGCCAACAGGCGTACTTCGTCGGCCACCACGGCAAAGCCGCGGCCCTGTTCGCCCGCCCGTGCGGCTTCGATTGCGGCGTTGAGGGCGAGCAGGTTGGTCTGTTCGGCAATCGCGCGAATTACATCCAGCACACCGCCGATCTTCGTGCTGTGTCCTGCCAGGTCGCGGATGACCTGCACGGCCTGGTCGATGGTCAGTGACAGGCGGTTGATCTGCATCAGGCTGCCAGTGATGGCCTGCTGGCCATGCTCGACCTGCTGCTGCGCGGCCTGCATTTCACCGGCCGCCTGTTCGGCAGTCTTGGCCACGTCCTGTACCGCGTAGGTGACTTCATTGACGGCGGTCGCCACCTGGTCCATCTGCAGCGACTGCTGGGCGCTGTGCTGTTGCGCAGCGCCGGCATTGTCGCCGACATGCCCGGCACTCTGGGCCAGCGCATGGGCGGAGTGCTGCAACTGCACGACCACGCCCTGGAGCTTGCCGTTGAACTGGTTGAAATGCTCGCCCAGCCGGGTGATCTCGTCACGGCCGTGGGTGTCGAGGCGGCGGCTCAGGTCGCTCTCGCCGCTGGCAATGTCCGCCATGGCCTGTACCGCTTCGTGCAACGGCCGGGCAATGCTGCGGGCAATGAGCAATACCACCAGGGCCATCAGTACGGCAATGCCCATGCCTACCATTGACGCATCCCGCATCTGCCGCGCGAATTCGGCCTGAACGTCATCCACGTACACGCCCGATCCGATGATCCAGCCCCAGGGCTGGAACAGCTGGATATAGGACGTCTTGGCCACCGGTTCGCTGGCACCGGGCTTGGGCCAGCGGTAGTCGACCGCACCTGCGCCTTGGCTACGGGCCAGGGCGACCATTTCGTTGAACACGGCAAAGCCGTCCGGATCACGGATGGCGGAAAGGTCCTGGCCGTCGAGTTTGGGGTTGGCCGGATGCATGATCATCTTCGGCCCCAGGTCATTGATCCAGAAGTAGTCGCCCTGGTCGTAGCGCAACGCGCGCACCACCTGCAAGGCTTGCTGCTGGGCGGCCTCGCGGCTGAGCGTGCCAGCCGCTTCCAGGCCTTGGTAGTAGGCCAGCACGCCGGCTGCGGTCTGCACCACGTGGCGGGTCTTTTCCGCCTTGGCCTGGTACAGGTCGCCGTGGATCTGGCGCAACATCAGCAGGCCAAGCACCATCAACATGCCTACCGTAACCAGCAAGATCAGCCACAGCCTGCGACTGATCGACATCGACCTCAACGTCTTCATGAACGGCACTCCCGCATTGTTCTTGTTATTCAGGTGCATCCAAGCATGCTTTGACGGCGGCCCACACTCGACTAATGGCTAAGTGCTATTTCGTCGCCTTCCTGCAGCATTTCGCGCAAGCCACAACCAGGCCGCTCTGCTAGGATCTCGGCCGCGCAAGATGAAACCTTTAGGCTGGGTGGACTTTTCCACTGGCGTTTTACCCAACAGTCGCTGTAAAAGAGCCGCGCCGCGAGCGGCAATCACAAGCAAATCAAGAGCAAGGGGCCTGCAAGCTGCAGCGCCCGAACGGGGGAATGATGGATTTTTGGACTGCCTTCCAGGCAATCATCTTAGGCGTGGTCGAAGGACTGACGGAGTTTCTACCGATTTCCAGTACCGGCCACCAGATCATCGTCGCCGACCTGATCGGTTTTGGCGGCGAACGGGCCATGGCGTTCAACATCATCATCCAGCTGGCGGCGATCCTGGCGGTGGTGTGGGAATTCCGACGCAAGATCCTGGATGTGGTGTTCGGCCTGACCAGCCAGCCGACGGCGCGCCACTTCACCGCCAACCTGCTGCTGGCGTTCATGCCGGCCGTGGTACTGGGCGTGCTGTTCGCCGACCTGATTCACCGCTACCTGTTCAACCCGATCACGGTGGCGACTGCCCTGGTCATCGGTGGCGTCATCATGCTCTGGGCGGAGCGTCGTTCGCATCGCGTCGAGGTCGATCACGTCGATGACATGCGCTGGACGCATGCGCTGAAAATCGGCTTTGTCCAGTGCCTGGCGATGATTCCGGGCACATCGCGCTCTGGCTCGACCATCATCGGCGGCCTGCTGTTCGGCCTGTCGCGCAAGGCGGCCACCGAGTTCTCGTTCTTCCTGGCAATGCCGACCATGGTCGGTGCCGCGGTGTACTCCGGCTACAAATACCGCGATCTGTTCCAGCCCAGCGACTTGCCGGTGTTCGCCGTCGGCTTCGTGACCTCGTTCATCTTCGCCATGATCGCAGTGCGCGCACTGCTCAAGTTCATCGCCAATCACAGCTATGCGGCATTTGCCTGGTACCGCATCGTGTTCGGCTTGCTGATCCTGGCGACCTGGCAGTTCGGCTGGGTCGACTGGTCGACGGCGCAAGGCTGAATGCGCTTCAAGCTGCTGGCGCTGGCAGCGCTGTGCCTGTTGCCGCTGGCCGGGGCGACGCAGATGGCCTGGAGCGGGCAATCGTGGTTGCCCTTGGGGTTGTATCCGGCGGCGAGCCTGGTGGCTGTCCTGCTGTACTGGCAGGACAAGCAACAGGCTCGCAGCGGGGTCTGGCGGACCCCGGAAAAAGTGCTGCACGCCAGTGAACTGCTCGGTGGGTGGCCCGGGGCATTGCTGGCGCAACAGCTGTTTCGGCACAAGACGCGCAAGGTTTCCTATCAGGTGGCGTTCTGGGCCATCGTGCTGCTGCACCAGGTGTTCTGGGCCGACTGGTTGTTTCTCGGCAGTCACCTGCTGTCGTAGCGCGTCGTTCACAGCAGCAGGCCCACCTGCAAACGCTTCGGCAGCCGTCGCACCACCAGTTGGTGCGAGCGCTGCAACAGGTCGCACAGCTCTTCGCGGCCCATGGGGTAGGGGGGCTGCATGATGATCCAGCGTGCCCGCGCCAGATAGGGCGCCGGGCGCACCCCAGGGCGGTCGCAGTAGCCCAGGAACAGTTCATCGGCCACCTTGAACGACAAGCCTGTCCCGGTCAGCCCGATGACGGCGAACATCTTGTTGCCTGCCACCGAGAACACGCGGATCCCGCCCCATTTATAGTCTTCCCGAGCCCCCGGCAGATTCAGGCAGAACGCTGCCACCTCTGCCTCGGTCATCTTCTGTCTAGACATAGCGCTCTCCACAGGCTTCGAACGAGGCTGCCAGGTGGTCGATCCATACCCGCACGGCCGGCAGCAGCCCGCGTCGGTGCGGGTACACCGCCTGCAAGTAACCGCCCGGCAGCGACCACTCAGGCAGCAGGCGCACCAACTCGCCGCGTGCCAGCTCCTCTTCGCAGAACATGCTTGGCAGCGCCGTGAACCCCAGCCCGGCGCGTACGGCGGCATTGCGCACCACGAAGTCATCGATGGCCAGGCGCGGCTCCAAGGCAACTTCCTGTTGCTGGCCGTTGGGCCCGAGCAGGCGCAAATGCACCAGCCGGTCGGCTTCGGCAGCGCCCAGCACCGGCAAGGAAGCCAGTTCGGCAGGCGCTCGCACGTGGTCGGCAAAACCCGGAGCGGCCACCAGTTGCATCTGCGCCTGACGCAGGCGGCGGGTGACCAGCGCCGGGTCTTCGTCGCCCAGGTCGCGCACCCGCAGGGCCACGTCGATGCCTTCGGAAATCAGGTCGACCCGGCGATTGAGCAGCACCATGTCCAGTTGCACATGGGGGTATTGCTGCAGAAAGCGGCTGATCACATCCGGCAGGAAGGCGTGGGCCAATGCCACCGGGCACGACACCCGCAAGCGTCCGCGCGGCTCGCTGCTCATGCTGGCAACTACCTCGTCGGCGGCCTCCGCCTCCAGCAGCATGGCCTGGCAATGGTGCAGGTAACGCTCGCCCACCGTGGTCAGCTTCAGCTGGCGCGTGGTGCGCTGCAGCAGGCGTGTGCCGAGGCGTTCCTCCAGCTCGGCAATGCGCCTTGAAAGGCGCGACTTGGGAATGCCCAGCTGGCGCCCGGCGGCAGCGAAACCGCCGGCTTCGACCACCTGGGCGAAATAGAAGAGGTCATTCAAGTCTTGCATGGGGATGTCTCACTGTTCTACCTGTGGGACAAACTAACGCATTTTTACCGGCTTATCAGCCATTCGACGCCTAGGTAGGATTCTTCCGATCGTGATCGCCCACCGCCGCGGTCTTCATTCACAGGAGAGTCCCATGAAACTGTTGCATATCGATTCGAGCATCCTGGGCGACAATTCCGCCTCCCGCCAGCTGAGCCGCGAAGTGGTCGAGGCCTGGAAAGCCGCAGACCCTGGCATCGAAGTGGTGTATCGCGACCTGGCTGCCGACGCCATCGCGCATTTCTCGGCCGCCACCCTGGTGGCTGCAGGCACCCCTGAAGATGTACGCGATGCCGCCCAAGCCTTCGAAGCCAAGCTCAGCGCCGAGACCCTGGAAGAGTTCCTCGCCGCCGACGCCGTGGTGATCGGCGCGCCGATGTACAACTTCACCGTGCCGACCCAGCTCAAGGCCTGGATCGACCGCATCGCTGTTGCCGGCAAGACTTTCCGCTACACCGAAGCCGGCCCGGAAGGCCTTTGCGGTGACAAGAAAGTGGTGCTGGTTTCCACTGCCGGTGGCCTGCATGCCGGCCAGCCGAGCGGTGCCGGCCACGAGGACTTCCTCAAGGTGTTCCTCGGCTTCATCGGTATCACCGACCTGGAGATCGTGCGCGCCCATGGCCTGGCCTACGGCCCGGAACACCGCAGCAAGGCAATCGATGCTGCACAGGCGCAGATCGCCACCGAGCTGTTCGCGGCCGCCTGACCGGCTGATCCGCTGCCTGCACCGGTCTCTTCACGGACCGGTGCAGGCGCATCTTTCATTCAGCTTTCATCTGTCACCTGCGCGACGGGTTCTATCCTGAGCCTATCCCTCGTTCCGCTCGGATAGCCGGCTGATGAACATCCTCCGTTGCTTGCTGGCAGCTTGCCTGTGCTTGGGCCTTTTCACGCATGCCCAGGCCGCCCCCTGGAGCGCCGGTCTGCACCACATGACCCTGGCCGACCCGGTCGATGCCCAGCCGATGCAAGCCTTGGCTTTCTACCCCGCCCAGGGTACGCCCCGCCGCCTGCGTATCGATGGCTACCCCGTCGAGGTTGCCGAAGAAGCCCCGGTTGCAATGGGGCGATACCCGTTGCTGGTGCTGTCTCACGGCAACACCGGCAGCCCCCTCGCACTGCACTATCTGGCGACGTCCCTGGCGCGCCAAGGCTTCGTCGTGGTGGCGGTGGTTCACCCCGGTGACAACGCTCGCGACCATAGCCGCCTCGGTACCTTGAGCAACCTGTATGGCCGACCGTTGCAGATCAGTGCGGCCATCAGCGCCGCACGTGACGATGCGCTGCTGGGGCCTTACCTGAACGATGGCAAGGTCGGCGTGATCGGCTATTCGGCCGGTGGCGAGACTGCGCTGATCCTGTCGGGTGCACGGCCTGACCTGGACCGCCTGCGCCGGTACTGCGTCGAACGCCCCAACGACGCCGACGCCTGCAAGACCCACGGCATACTGATTGCCGACCGTAACGAGCTGGCGCCGGAGGCTGACGCTCGGGTAGGTGCGCTGATGCTGATGGCGCCGCTGAGCCTGATGTTTGGACGGCATGCGCTGGCCAACGTCAAGGTCCCGGCATTGATCTACAGTGGCGACAGCGACCAGTTGCTGGCCGTGGACCGCAATGCCGAGGCGCTGGCGCGCAAGTTGCCCGTCACGCCGGACTATCGTTTGCTGGCCGGGGCCGGGCACTTCGTGTTCATGGCGCGCTGCGACGAGGAGCAGCATGCGCGCATGCCTGTACTGTGCAAGGATGCCGAAGGCGTCGATCGGCGCCATATTCATCATTCCCTGCAGCGGGATACGGCGGCATTTTTCAGTCAGACCCTGGGCGACGCCCCGGCGCATGCAGAGCGTTCAGCCACCACGGCCGCGCCGCGCCAGCAGCAGCGTTAGGCCGACCGCTACGAGGGCGAGCAGGGCTGCCACGCAGAAGATCGAGGCATAACCCAGGTGCATCGCCACCGCGCCCATCACCGGTCCGGCAATGGCCAACGCCATGTCGAAGAACACCGCATAGGCGCCAAGCCCGGCGCCGCGACTGCTGCTCGGCACCTGGCGGATCGCTTCGACGCCCAGGGCCGGGTACACCAGCGACAGCCCGAACCCGGTAAGCCCGGCGCCGATCAGCGCCCAGGCAGGCGAGGGCGCGAGCCACAACAGAGTCAAGCCGAGTACCTCGGTGGCCATGCAGGCAACCGCCACGTTGTAGCCGCCAAAGCGGTTGACCGCGTTGACGAAGAGCAACCGCGAAATGATGAAACAAATGCCAAAGGCACTCAGGCACCAGGCCGCGCCAACCCAGCCACGCTCCAGGTAATACAACGTGACGAAGGTGGTCAGCGTGCCATATCCGATCGACGCCAGGGTCAGTCCCAAGCCACAGGGGGCCACCCGGCTGAACGCCGACCAGAAGGGCAGGCGCTCACCGCGCACCACGATTACCTCTTCCCGCTTGCGCAGCACCAGCAACGCCAGCACGGCCAGCACCAGCAGGGCCGGCCCGAGCACGCTGAAATCGAAGCCATCGACAGCCAGCACGCCCACCGGCGCGCCAATCGCGATGGCGCCGTAGGAGGCGATGCCATTCCAGGAAATCACCCGGGCCGTGTGCTCCGGCCCTACTTGGCTGATGCCCCAGCTCAGGGTTGCGACACCGATCAGCCCTTGGGCCAGTCCGAGCAGCAAGCGGCCGCCCAGGAGCAGAACCAGGCTCAGTAGCGGAATGCTCAGGGTCCAGGCCGACAGCAGCGTCAATATCCCGCAACCGGCGATGCCAAGCAGACCATGACGAATGGCCTTCTTGCCGCCCAGGGTATCGGCCACACGACCGGCGAAAGGGCGGCTGAGCAGGGTGGCGAGGTATTGCAGGCCGATGGTCACCCCGGCGATCACCGCGCCGAAGCCCAGCTGATCGTGCACATAGCCGGGCAGCACGGCAATCGGCAGGCCGATGCAGAGAAAGGTGATGAAGGTGTAGAAGACGATCGACAGGATCTGTAGCGTGATGCTGAAGGTATTGCTGGCGGGGGCGGGTTGTTGCGCGGTCATGGGCTCGTTCGCGGGCGGGCGGTTGGGCGTGCACCCATCATGGCCGTTGCGCGACGGAAATGAAAGCAGGCTAACGATTAATCTGTCGGAATGTGCCTGTCCTCTTCGCCGGCAAGCCGGCTCCCACAGGGTCATGGTTGACCCCTGGACTTGCCCCCCCAAGGGTGGGGCAGTCCGTTCCTGT
>NZ_BBIV01000032.1 GCF_000730665.1 Pseudomonas plecoglossicida NBRC 103162 = DSM 15088 | reverse complement strand
GCTCGCGATGCGCCGCGCGGGCGGCGCTCGATCTCATGAACGCAAAAAATCTCAATCCATCCACCCACAACACCCACGCTCATTCCGTCTCTATGCCATCATCATCCCCCACCCTCTCCGACCCCAGGCCCCATGCTGATCGACGAAGAACTGACCCTGAAAAAGCTCGAAACCTTCCTCGCCTTCATGCGCAGCGGCAACCTCGGTCGCGCCGCCGTCGAGCTGTCCACCAGTGCCGTCAGCGTGCACCGGGCAATCCATTCCCTGGAAAGCGCCCTGCGCTGCCCGCTGTTCAAGCACGAGGGCCGCCAGCTGATCCCGCTGGAAAGCGCCTACGTCCTGGAGAAGAAGGCCCGCCAGCTGATCCATGACGCCGAGCAGATGGTGCGCCAGACCCGCGAGGCAGCCGGCTTCTATGCCGAGCGCTTCCGCCTGGGGGCGCTGTACTCGCTGACCGTCAAGACCGTGCCCAAACTGGTGATGGGGCTGAAGCTGCGGCGCAGCGAACTGAACATCGACCTGACCCTGGGCTCGAACGTCGACTTGCTGCAACGCCTGAAAAACCACGAACTGGAAGCGATCCTGGTGTCGCTGGATGAAAGCGTGGCGGACCCGGCCTGCGAGCAGTTGCCGCTGTTCTCCGATGACATCTTCCTGGCCGTGCCCACCGACTCGCCGTTCGCCGAGCAGCAGGAAGTCGACCTGGCGGACCTGGCCGACTCCACTTTCATCACCCTGACCCAGGGTTTCGCCACCCACCGCGACGGTGCGCAGGTGTTCCAGCAGGCGGGGTTCGAGCCGAAGGTGGCGATGCAGGTGAACGATATCTTCACCCTGCTCAGCATGGTCAGTTCGGGGGTGGGGTTTGCCCTGCTGCCAGGAAGGATCGCGGCGGTCTACGAGAACCGGGTGAAACTGATTGCGCTGCAGGCGCGGTACCGGCTGCAGCAGCATATCGGGGTGGTGTTTCTGAAGGCCCGGGAGCGGGAGCCGAACCTGTTGGCGTTGCTGGCTGAATGTCGGATGTATAGCCGGGAGAATTGAGTTGCCGGCGATGGGCTGCATGGCAGCCCCTGCTTCGTCAGCCCACCAACCCGCGCATGCAGAAGAACAACAACGATGGCCCCAACAAGCACCCCAGGGCGGTATAGAACGCCGCCGTCAGGCAGCCATAGGGCACCAGCTTCGGATCGGTCGCCGCCAACCCACCAGCCACGCCACTGGAAGTGCCCATCAAACCACCAAAGATGACCGCCGTGCGCGGGTTGTTCAGGCCGATCATCGGCGCCACGAACGGCGTCACGACCATCACCAGGATCGCCTTGACCAACCCCGCGGCGATCGACAGCGCCATCACTTCGGAGCTGGCGCCGATCGCCGCACCGGTCACCGGGCCGACGATGTAGGTCACCGCGCCGGCCCCGATGGTGGTCAGGCTCACGGCATCGGTGTAGCCGAACGCCATGGCCACGCCCCCGCTGATCAGGCCATAGCCGTTGATCACTTTCATCATGGATTCGTACATGGCGGTCACCGTTGCGGGGCAGTCAGGGATTTGTCGGTGCCCGCCTCAGGCTTCTTTTGCCCGATGCGGTCGAGCAGCGGAACCATGGCAAAGCTCGCGACCACGGCCACGACGCCGGCCAGGATCGCCATGGGGCCGCCGGAGAGCGCGCCGAGCACGTTCTGCTGAGCGGCCATGGCCACCACGATAGGGATATAGATGGCGCTCCAGAACTCCACGCCCTGCTCGGACTTGGGCTTGATCAGGCCGCGCTTGCTGAGATAGCTGCCGATGAAGATCAGCAGCAGCATGGCGATGCCAACACCACCGACGTTGGCCGGCACCCCCAGAAGTTTGCCCAGGAGTTCGCCGATGAACAGGCCGACAAGGGTACACAGGGCCAGAAAGGCCACACCGTAGATAATCATTGTTGTTGTCCTCGCGTTGGGTCGAAGTTGCTTGTTGTTGTCCTTCGAAAAACACGGCAGTTATCGGCGCTGGCTGCCCTCCTGACGCAACAGGGCGTCGACGGTATCGAGACGGGTCTGTTCTAGGGCCACTACCCTGCCCTGTTCGAACACCGGCCGGGCCAGGCCGCTGAGCACGCTGCCAGGCGGCATTTCCAGGTGCAGACGCACCCCGCGTTCATAGGCGTTGCGCACCGTAGCACGCCAATCCACCAACCGCGCCATGTTGCCGGCGAGGTCGTCGCGCAGGCTCTGCGGGTCATGGATCGGCCGGGCGCTGCTGCCGCTGAGGTAGGTGATGCGCGGGCGGCGCAGCTCCACCTGGGCGAAGGCGGCCGCAAGCTCCGCGGCCGGGCCGTCGAGCAAGGGGCAATGGGACGGCACGCTGATCGCCAGGCGCCTGGCCACGCCTTGGCCGCGGCTGCGGGCACGGGCGGCGACCTCGGCCATGGCGGCGTCGCTGCCGGCGATGACGATCTGGTTGTCGCTGTTGAGGTTGGCCAGGTAGACCTCACCACCTGCCTCGGCCAGCAAGCGTTCGGCGCAGGCTTGGTCGAGGCCACTGAGGGCGGTCATGCCGTAGCCCTGGGGATAGGCGCGCTGCATCAGCTCCCCCCGCAGTGCCACCAGGCGCACAGCATCTGGCAACGCCAGGGCGCCGGCAGCGACGGCGGCTGGATAGGCGCCGATCGACAGGCCCGCCACATAGTCAGGCGCTGGGCTGCGCTGCATCAGCCAGCGTGCCCAGGCGACCCCAGCCAGCAGCAGGCAAAGCTGCACAGCGCGGGTTGCCTCCAGGGCCTGCGGACTGTCCAGTGTCAGCACCTGCTCACGCAGCACATCGCTGGCCTCTTCGAGCAGCGCCTGGCTGCCCTCGGGCAGGCGGTGCAACATCCCCGCCTGCTGGGCGCCCTGGCCTGGAAACGCGAACAGGCTGCTCACGCTGCGCTCTCCAGCAGGTTCCACGGATCGGCCACCAGGCGTGCACCGTGGGCCGACTTGAGCAGCACACGCCGCGCCATGCCAGCCCATTCGCACAGGGCAACGGCGCCGGCCGGGGTTTCCAGTTGCACATCGATCCGGCATGGGCCGCAGTCGAGGATATCCAGCAGTTCGCGCGCCTTGGCCCGCGTCAGGGGTTGCGGCGTGCGGACCAGCAGGTCGAGGTCGCTGGCGGCGTGTACTGCGGCAATGCCCGTCGCCAACTGATAGCCGACGCTTCCGGTCGGCCCCCAGAGCAGCCCTTGGGCATCGAGTACCGGGGCTACGCTGGCCAGTGCCTGCAGCGCGGCCCAAGGGCTTTCGCCCTGCCAGCGCAGCGCCTCAGGACCCAGTTGCCGGCCAATGTCGGCCAGGCGCATTTCCACCCCCAGGCGCTGCGCCCGCCCTTGCCCGCGCACGCCCACCGCCACCCGGCCTGCGGCGCAAACGGCACGCCGCACCACCACGGGCTGGGCAGCCGCGAGCACCTGAGTGGCCCAGGCCGGCGCATCGGCCGGCAGTGCCAGCGGGGTCATCCCCCAAAGCAGGTCATGGGGCTGCGGGGCATTCATCTCAGGCCTCCTGCCATTGGCTGCGCAGGCGTGCCCGCACTTCGCGCGAGGCGCTGCGATGCTCACCCCCCAGGCGTGACGACAGGTCGGTCGAGCTGCCGATATCGCGCACCGCCTCGGCCAGGCAGGCACGGACCTGGGCAAGGTCGGCCGCGCTCGGCGCTTCGGCGTTGTCCACCTGCAGGCGCCGCCACAGCAGGCCCAAAGAGGCATAGCTGGCCAGGTCATAGGCCATCGGCGGCACTTCGGCGGCCAGGGCTTCGAGCTGTTCGACGCTGCGCAGGGTAATGCGCGCCGCTGCCGCCTTGCCCATGGCATGCACCATCACCCCGCGGTCATCCAAGGCGATCAGCCGTTGGGCCTGGTAGCCATGGGCCAGAAACGCCCCGGACATGGCCTTGCCCACCAGCAGGCCGATGACCGGATGCCCGGCCAGGCGTGCCTGGGCATAGGCCTGCACCGCCGCAGCCAGGGCCTGGTGAATCCCCAAGGCCTCTTCGCGGCGGCCATAGGCCTGGCTCGGCACATCGATGACCGCGACGATGGCGCGTTTCTCGCCGCAGCGGTCGAGTTCGACCGCTTCGCTCACCGCCTTGGCCAGGCCCCAGCCTTCGAGCAGGCCGACTTCACCCGAGCGGGCGCGGGGGAACGGGTTGTGCGCATCCGGCAACACGGCGATGAAGCGCGCCAGGCGGTGGTCCAGTTCGCCGTCGATCACCTGCACCGAAGCGGGATAGCCCGGCAGGGCTTCGCCACCGGCCAGGCCCGGCAGCCAGTTCAAGGCACGGTTCATGAGGCATCTCCTTGGTAGAGGGCACGCACGGCGGCGGCATCCAGTTGCGGGCAGTCGTCACCGAGGCTGGCCAGCCGTTCGAGGTACCAGGCGTGCTGACCCGCGCGGTCGGCAGGCGCTGCGTCGAGCAACTGCAGCAGCTGCTGGCGAATGCTGTCGACGTCGTCGGCCACGTAGCCGTCCACCAGGCCGCTGGCGTGGCGCTGCTCGCCGCCGGTCAGGCTCCAGATGAACGGGCGATCCTTGGCGTCGTACTCGGCGATGCCGGCTTCCTGTTCGATGACCTGCGGGCCGTTCAGGCCCAGGCGTGCTTCGCGGGTAACCAGCAGGTGGCTGCACAGCCCGGCGGCGATGGACATGCCGCCGAAACAGCCGACCGAGCCTGCGACCAGGCCGACCACCGGTTGATAGGCGCGCAACTCGACGATGGCCGCCTGGATCTCGGCGATCGCCGCCAGGCCCAGGTTGGCCTCCTGCAGGCGCACGCCGCCGGTTTCCAGCAGCAGCACGGCGCAGGTGGGGATGCCGTTGCGGTTGTCTTCGATGGCCAGCTCCAGGGCGCCGGCGATCTTGGCCCCGCCCACTTCACCCATGCTGCCGCCCTGGAAGGCGCCTTCGATGGCGGCAATGACGGTGCTGCGGCCATCGAGCAGGCCCTTGGCGATGACCACGCCATCGTCGGCCTGGGGCACGATGCCCTGGCGCGGCAGCCAGGGCGACATCAGTCGTTCGAAGGGGCCGAGCAGCTCGCGGAAGCTGCCGGGGTCGAGCAAGGCGCGGGCGCGCTGGCGTGCCCCCAGTTCGACGAAGCTGCGGCTCTGCAGCAGGCGTGCGATGTCAGTCATGGGCGATCTCCTCGAAACCTTGCTCCAGGCGCAGGCGCACCACGCCGGGGGTGGCGCCGAAATCGTGGATGTCGATCTTCACGGCCGGTACGGCGCGGCCTTCGAACAGGCGCTGGAACAATTGGCCCCAGCGGGCGCCGCTGCCGTTGACCGAGGTCACCACCTGGATGTCCAACTGGCCGGGGATGCCGGGTTCGATCAGCACTTCCAGGTCGCCGGAGCTGACGCAGCCGACCAGGGTGCGGCCACGGCCAGGCTCGGCGGCGGGGAATTGAAAGGTCAGGGTTTCCATGTCACAGGCTCCCGGTCTTGTCGAGGAACAGGCAGGCGGCCAACAAGTCGGCAGCGCCGCCTGGCGAGGCATTCATCTGCAGCAGCTGGGCGTCGAGCAGGCGCAAGTGGCGGCGCCCGTCGAGCGAGGCGCAGCCGCCGGCCGCGAGCACCGCGCGGGCGCCCTGCTGCAGTGCTTGCAGGCCTTGCGGGCCGGCGCGCCAGAGCACGCAGGTGTCGCTCAACGCGGCCATGATCGCCAGCAGCGCATCGAGCCGGGCGTGGGTTTCGCTGGCACCGTCGGCGCGGCTGCGGCGCAGTTGCGGCAGACCGTGTTCGATCACTACCGGGAAGCCTTGCTGGGCCTGTTCGCGGGCACCGCTGGCACCGTAGCGGCGGCGCACCTGGACGCCGTGGCTGTCCTGGGTGATGGCGGCCGGGTCGTCGATCAGGGCGATGCGCCCGGCGCGGGCGGCCATGGTCTGGGCGTCGGCGCCGGGGTCGAGGGCGCAGGCCGCTGTCAGCAGGCCGAGCGCCCAGATCGCACCGCGGTGGGTGTTGACGCCGCCCGTGGTGAACAGCATCGCCGCCTCGCCTTCGCGGCCAAGGCGACCGAGGGCGGCGCGCAGGGGCTGGTTGATCTGGCCTTGGTACTGGGCGGCCTCGGCCATTTGTCGCAGGCAAGGCCACAGGGACAGCGCCGAGGCGTGCATCAGGGGCAGGGTCATGTCGCTGTGCGCGCCGCTGCTGCGGCGGTCTACCAGGCCAGGTTTGGGGGATAGATCGGCTTCGTCGATCAGGGATTCCACGGCCAGGTCGGCGAGGTGGTCGGCCAGGGGGATTTCGCTCGGTCTTGCTGGCCCTATCGCCGGCAAGCCGGCTCCCACGGGGTGGGGGGTGGGTTGCAGGGTGAGTGTATGCATTACCAACTCCTGAACCGTGCGGGGGGGGTGTAGAGGCCACCGGACCACTCCACCAGGTCGGCGATGCTGCGGGCGGCGAGCAGTTCGCGGCTGGCGTCGGTGCGGCGGATGCCGAGGTCTTCGGGCAGGGCCACCAGGCCTTGCTGGCGCAGGCGCAGGGTGTCCTTGGGGTCGTGGCGCAAGCCGATGGCGGTGACCCCGGCCACGGCGGCGATCATCTGCTGGCGCTCCTGAAGGCTGCGTGCCTTGTACAGGTAGGCGATGCCCTCTTCGGTGAGCAGGTGGGTGACGTCGTCGCCATAGATCATCACCGGTGCCAGCGGCATGCCGGCCTTCTTCGCCACTTCGACCGCGTCGAGGGTTTCGACGAAGGTGGGCTTGCCGCCTTCCTGGTAGGTCTCGACCATCTGCACCACCAGCTTGCGGCCGCGTTCGAGCATCGTGTCGGGAACGGTCATGTCCAGCCAGGCCGGGGTCGCATGGCGCCGCCCACGGGGGTCGTGGCCCATGTTCGGTGCCCCGCCGAAACCGGCCAGGCGGCCACGGGTGACGGTGGAGGAATGGCCATCGCCGTCGACCTGCAAGGTGGCGCCGATGAACAGGTCGACCGCGTACTGCCCGGCCAGTTGGCACATCATGCGGTTGGAGCGCAGCGAGCCGTCGCGCCCGGTGAAGAACACATCCGGACGCTGGGCGATGTAGTCTTCCATGCCCAGTTCGGTGCCGAAGCAGTGCACGCTTTCGACCCAGCCGGTCTCGATGGCCGGGATCAGCGTCGGGTGCGGGTTGAGGGTCCAGTTGCGGCAGATCTTGCCCTTCAGGCCCAGCGATTCGCCGTAGGTGGGCAGGATCAGCTCGATGGCCGCGGTATTGAAGCCGATGCCGTGGTTGAGCGACTGCACCTGGTGTTTCTCGTAGATGCCGCGGATCGCCATCATTGCCATCAGCACGTGCACCGGCTTGATATGGCGCGGGTCGCGGGTGAACAGCGGCTCGATGTAGAACGGCTGGTCGGCGACCACCACGAAATCCACCCACGAGGCCGGGATATCGACCCGTGGCAGGTCGTCGACACGGTCCACCAACTGGTTGACCTGGGCGATCACCAGGCCGTCGCTGAAGGCTGCAGGCTCGACCAGCGCCGGGGTGTCTTCGGTGCTGGGGCCGGTGTACAGGTTGCCGTCGCGGTCGGCCATGAAGCCTGCGACCAGGGTGACGTTGGGAATCAGGTCGACCAGCAGCCGCGAGTACAGCTCGATATAGGTGTGGATGGCGCCCACTTCGAGCAGGCCGTCTTCCAGCAGCTGGCCGATGCGCAGGCTCTGCGGGCCGGCGAAGGAGAAATCGAGCTTGCGCGCGATGCCGCGCTCGAACAGGTCCAGGTGCTCGGCACGGCTGACGCTGGGCATGATCATGTGCAGGTCGTGCAGGCGCTCGGGGTCGACCTTGGCCAGGGAACGCGAGAGGAAGTCGGCCTGCTTCTGGTTGTTGCCTTCGAGCACCACGCGGTCGCCGGGTGCGAGCAGCAGTTCGAGGGCTTCGACGATGCGCTCGGTGGGCAGCACCACACCGTCGGCGAGGTGGCGGACGCGGTCCAGGCGGCGCTGCTTTTCGGCGCGCCGCCTGGACCACTGCGGCGGTGGATTCTTCGGTATTGTCATGGGTGACTCCACGGGTTCGCTGTCGTGGAGGCACATTAGGGCGGGTGGGATGAGGGGATCAATCAAGCTGGGGGCGCGATCGTTACGCTCAAGTTAATAAACCAGCGCCCAGGGTGCCTATGTCTGACAGGCCATGCTAGGTTGCTACACCTGTAGGAGCGGATTTATCCGCGATGCGCCGCAATTGGCGCTCGATCCGGAATGCGCTGCATGCCTCGCACCGTGCGCACTGCAAAAATGCACGACACCCCTGCACTTTTATCAATTGTGCACGGCAAATTCGCATGCCACGATCCGGCGACACCCCAGCGCACTCCAGACTTCACTTGGAAAATCAATAACAAAGCAGGGAGAACGCGATGACCGCGCATGCTCACACCTCGGCAACGGCTAATGTACTGGCCGAGGTCCGCAACCAGATTGCCCACCTCACCCTTAACCGCCCCGCCGGCCTCAATGCCCTGACCCTGGACATGGTGCGCAGCCTGCGCCAGCACTTCGACCGCTGGGCCGACGACCCGCAGGTGCAGGCCGTGGTGCTGCGCGGCGAAGGCCCCAAGGGCTTCTGCGCCGGGGGCGATATCCGCTCGCTGCACGACAGCTACAAAGCTGGCGACACACTGCACGAAGACTTCTTCGTCGAGGAATATGCCCTCGACCTGCTGATCCACCGCTACCGCAAGCCGGTGCTGGTGCTGATGGACGGCTTCACCCTCGGTGGCGGCATGGGCCTGGCCCAGGGCTGCGACCTGCGCGTGGTCACCGAACGCAGCCGACTGGGCATGCCCGAGGTCGGCATCGGCTACTTCCCCGATGTGGGCGGCAGCTACTTCCTCTCGCGCATTGCCGGCGAGCTGGGCACCTACCTGGGCGTCAGCGGTGCCCAGATCCAGGCCGCCGACGCGCTGTATTGCGGGCTGGCCGACTGGTATGTGCCCAGCGACAAGCTCGCCGCCCTCGATGAAGGGCTGGACCGCCTGCGCTTCACCGAGCACCCGCTCAAGGACCTGCAGAGCCTGCTGGCCAAACTTGGCAGCCAGACCCTGGACGACGCGCCGCTGCAGACGCTGCGCCCGGTCATCGACCACTTCTTCGGTCTGCCCGACGTGGCGGCGATCATCGAGCAGCTGCGCGCCGTCAGCCTGGGCGACAGCCACCAATGGGCCCTGGCCACCGCCGACCAGCTGGAAAGCCGCTCGCCCCTGGCCATGGCGGTTACCCTTGAGATGTTGCGCCGCGGCCGTCACCTGACGCTGGAAAACTGCTTTGCCATGGAGCTGCACCTGGACCGCCAGTGGTTCCAGTACGGCGACATCATCGAAGGCGTGCGCGCCCTGATCGTCGACAAGGACAAGCAGCCGCGCTGGAACCCGCCGACCCTGGCCGGCCTGCCACCTGAGCGCGTCGACCAATTCTTCGAAGGCCTGTGAGCCCGGGAGTACACAGATGCAAGACCTGGAACTGAGCGAAGAGCAGATCATGATCCGCGACATGGCCCGGGATTTTGCCCGTGGCGAGATCGCCCCGCACGCACAGGCCTGGGAAAAGGCCGGCTGGATCGACGACGGCGTGGTACGCAAGATGGGTGAGCTGGGCCTGCTGGGCATGGTCGTGCCCGAGCAGTTCGGCGGCAGCTACACCGACTACGTCGCCTATGCCCTGGCGGTCGAGGAAATCGCCGCCGGCTGCGGCGCCACCGGGGCGATGATGAGTATCCACAACTCGGTGGGTTGCGGCCCGCTGCTGGCCTACGGCACACCCGAGCAACAGCAGGCATGGCTGCCGCGCCTGGCCAGTGGCGAGGTGATCGGCTGCTTCTGCCTGACCGAGCCGCAAGCGGGCTCCGAGGCACACAACCTGCGTACCCGGGCAGAGCTGATCGACGGCGAGTGGGTGATCAATGGCGCCAAGCAGTTCGTCAGCAATGCCCGTCGTGCCGGGCTGGCGATCGTGTTTGCCGTGACCGACCCGGAGCTGGGCAAGAAAGGCCTGTCGGCCTTCCTGGTGCCGACCGACAACCCAGGCTTCAAGGTCGACCGCAGCGAACACAAGATGGGCATTCGCGCCTCCGACACCTGCGCCGTGACGTTCGACAACTGCCGAATTCCGGCGGCCAACCTGCTGGGCGAACGCGGCAAGGGCCTGGCCATTGCCCTGTCCAACCTCGAAGGTGGGCGTATCGGTATAGGGGCCCAGGCACTGGGGATCGCCCGTGCCGCGTTCGAGGCGGCGCTTTTGTATTCGCGCGACCGGGTACAGTTCGGCAAGCCGATCAACGAGCACCAGAGCATCGCCAACCTGCTGGCCGACATGCAGGTCCAGATCAATGCCGCGCGCCTGCTGATCCTGCATGCCGCGCGCCTGCGCAGTGCTGGCAGGCCGTGTCTTTCGGAGGCTTCCCAAGCCAAGCTGTTCGCCTCGGAAATGGCCGAGCGGGTCTGTTCGATGGCGATCCAGGTGCATGGCGGGTATGGCTACCTGGAGGATTACCCGGTGGAGCGGCATTACCGGGATGCGCGGATCACCCAGATCTATGAAGGGTCCAGCGAGATCCAGCGGATGCTGATTGCGCGGGAGTTGAAGCACTATCCGTTGTGATGCCACCGGCCTCATCGCCGGCTTGCCGGCGATGAGGCCGGTGCAGTCAGCGCCGCTGCCTGAACGTCTCCGAAGGCAGCTCACCAAACCGCTGCCGATAAATCTCCGAAAACCGCCCCAGATGCAAAAAGCCATAATCCATGGCCAATTCGGTCACACTGCGCACCGTGCAACTGCCATCGCTCAGGCACGCATGCACGCGCTCCAGTTTGCGCTGGCGCACGTACTGCTTGGGTGTGGTGCCCAGGTGCCGGTCGAACAGCGCATACAACGACCGCACGCTCATGCACGCCTGCTCCGCCAACGTCTCGGCCGCCAGCTCGAGCTTCAGGTTGCGATCGATATGGTCGAGGATCCGCTCAAGGCCCGCCCCGGGGCTGCCCAGGCGCTCGCGGCGGATGTTGGTGCTCATCAAGGTCAGCAGCTTGCTCGCCACGATCTCGCTGTAGTGCCCCTGCACACGGGGTAGCGAATCGATCACCTCGGCCTCATGGCAGACCATGGCCAGCAGGTTGACGAAACCGTCCAGTTCGTCCAGCCGATAATGGTTGCGCAAGAATCGCACCCCGCCTTCCGGCCGTTGCCAGCGCTGCTCTTCGCAGATCGAGTCGAGCAACCGGGTGGGCACCTTGAGGATGAACTTTTCGCAATCGTCCGAGTAGGTCAGGTCGACCGGATCGTCCGGATTGATCAGCAGCAACTCGCCAGGTACCAGGTGGTGCTCGCGCTGATGGCCGCGCCACAGGCAGTTGCCGTTGAGCAACACCTGCAGGTGGTAGATGGTTTCCAGCGCCGGCGATGTGACCCGCACACTGCCGCCGTAGCTGATACGGCACAGGTCGAGGTCGGCGAACTTGCGATGGCTGAGGCTCGCCTGGGGATGGGTGGTGCGCGACAAGCCAATGCAGTGCTGGCCCACGTGCCGGTTGACGTAATCGGACACAGCATACGGGTCGGCGTGATGGAACACGCTACTGCGCTCGCTCAGCAGGCGGCTTTCCATAGGCAAGGCACTCGTTGTCTTTATTTTTCTGGGCGCCGCTTCCTACGGGCTCCGGGGCCTGTGGTCGCGGTCGTTCACGGTCATTGGACGATACACTAAGCAAAAGGTGGGGGTTGGGCAATGCGACCTGTGGATTGGGTGGGCGGACAGCGGCCAGGTGCTTGGGCGGGGTGCGCGATGAGGCCCGAAAGTGCAACATTAAGCCTCAGTGCACAACCGCTTCCTCCCGCCCCACCCACCCCTGACTACGCGCCCGGAACTGCCTGGGCGCAATGGCAAAGAGCTCGCGGAAACGCCGGTAGAAATGCGGGAAGCTGACGAACCCGCTGGCCACCGCGACTTCGGTCAACGATTTGCTGGTGTGCTGCAACAACTGGCGAGCATGGGTCAGGCGCAACTCCAGGTAATAGCGCGGCGGCGTGGCCTGCACGTGGCGGCGGAACAGGCGCTCCAGATGGCGGCGCGACAAGCCGGCGTGCTCGGCAATTTCGTCGATGCCGATCGGGTCTTCGATATTGGCATGCATCAGCTCCAGGGCCAGGCGCACGCCACGCGGCAGGCTCGGGTCGATCTCCGGTGCACTGGCCGGCAGGTCGCCCGCCCCCCGCGCGCGATCACACGCCAGCATCTGCTCCACCGCCCGGCGCAAACCTTCACCGCCCTGCTGCTCGAGCAGGGCCAGCATCATGTCCAGCGCACTGCTGGCGCCGGCGCAACTCATGCGCCGGCGGTCCAGCACATGGGCCTGGCGGCTGATGCGAACCTTGGGAAACAGCTCGCTCATCATCGCCCGGCCGTCGGGATGGAACGCGCAATCGTGGTCGTTGAGCAAACCCGCTTCGGCGAGGAAATACGCACCATTCCACAGCCCGCCCAGCTGACAACCGAACTGCTCGGCATGGCGCAACTTGCTGCGCAGCAGTGCCGAAGGCTCCAGGCGCACACGCAAGCCCCCGCACACCAGCAGGCTGTCCAGGCCTTGCAGCTGCAGCTCGGCCAAGGGGGTAGTGACCGGCAAGGCGATGCCCAGGTCGCTCATCACCTGGGCGCCCTCGCCCACCACCTGGATGAGGAACAGCGGCGTGGCACTCATCAGGTTGGCAGTGACCAGGGTATCCATGGCGGCGGTGAAGGCCATCATCGAGAAGTGCTCGCGCAGGACGAAGGCCACCCGCCGGCACGGCAGCGACAGTGCGTCGCGGCTGGCCGGGTCGAGGTGGGCCAGGTTGGTGTTCTTGAGGATGCTTTCGAAATGGCTCATGGTTCGACTCACTACACGGATGAGGCCACTGAAGGTGGAACAGATTAGTTGCTGGCCTGGGTGGCAGCCGCACGCGACGCCTGCAGCCACTCGTCGAACTGCTGCCGGTGGGCGGCGACCCACTCCTTGGCATGGCGGGTGATGTCGGCAGGTTTCTTCTCGCCCTGCTGCATCTTCAGGTTCTGGTTGCTTTCGTCAGCGGTGCTGATCTGCACCAGCGATAGAAATTTCACAGCCGCCGGGTTGTCTTCGGCAAAGTCCTTGTTCAGCACCGCCACGACCTTGTCCACGGCAAAACCGAGGTTCTTGCCCTGATACATCGTGTCGACGTCATTGTTGCCGTCCGGCAGGTCGGTCTTGGGCACTTCCAGCCAGACCACATCCTTGCCCTCCACCAGCACACTGGCGATCCACTGCGGCACCCAGGTGAAGTACAGGATCGGCTTGCCTTCCTTGTAGCGCGTGATGGTGTCGGCCATCAGCGCGAAGTACGAGCCCTGGTTGACATTGACAGTCTTGCCCAGATCGTAGGCCTTCATGTGGTGGGCGATCACCAGTTCGCAGCCCCAGCCAGGGTTGCAGCCGGTCATGTCGGCCTTGCCGTCGCCGTCGGTATCGAACAGCTTGGCGATCTCGGGCTTCTTCAGGTCGGTGATGTACTTGATGTTGTACTGGTCGGCGGTTTTCTTGTCGATCAGGTGGCCCTGGCTCACGCCTGGCAGGATGTTGCCGGTCTTGACCATCACCTCATCGCCACCGGCCTGCTGGTAGAACTTGTCGTGGAGCTTTTCCCACAGGTGCACGGTGAAGTCGGCATCGCCATTGGCCAGTGCTACCATCATCACGCCGTACTCGGTCTCCTTCGGCTCCTGGACCTTGTAGCCCAGTTCGCGCAGGCCCTCCATGGCGACTTCGCCGCGGAAGCGTTCTTCGGCGATGGACGGGAAGATCGGCGTGACCTTGACCCCTTCGCCGGGCTTGTCCGAGGCTGCGCTTGCGCACAGCGAGGCGATCACCAGGGCCAGGGCACTGGCGCCTTGCAGGATGCTGCGGGAGAACTTGGATTCCAACATCGTCGCGTACCTTCTTGTGTTTTTGTCGTGTGCGGCAGTTCGAATGTGTCAGCAGTCAGGCGGTCTTGCGCCGCCCTTGCACCTGCCCTGCACCACACAGGCGCAGGACCACGCCCACGGGGCCGGTGTGATACCAGCGCAGGCTCGGGTCGGCACTGCTGCGCGCGCCCATGGCCTGGGTCAGGCGGTCGAGGAAGATCGCCAGCAGCACCAGGCCAACGCCACCGACCGTGGCCAGGCCCATGTCCAGGCGGCCGATGCCGCGCAGTACCATCTGGCCCAGGCCGCCGACAGAGATCATCGAGGCGATCACCACCATCGACAGCGACAGCATCAGGGTCTGGTTGAGGCCGGCCATGATGGTCGAGGTGGCCAGCGGCAGTTGCACCCGAGTCAGCATCTGCCGCGGTGTGCAGCCAAAGGCGCGGGCGGCTTCGATCTTGTCCTCCGGTACCTGGCGTATCCCCAGGTTGGTCAGGCGCACCAGCGGCGGCAAGGCGAACACGATGGTCACCAGCACCCCGGGCACGTTGCCGATGCCGAACAGCATCACCACCGGCACCAGGTAGACGAACGCCGGCAGCGTCTGCATGGCGTCGAGCAACGGCCGGATGATGCGTTCCACGGCGTCGCTGCGGGCGCAGAGAATGCCTAAGGGAATGCCGATCACCGCGCAGAAGAACACCGAGGTGAGCACCAACGCCAAGGTGGTCATCGACTCCGACCACACACCGATCAAGCCCAGCAGCGTCAGGGTGACGAAGCACAGCAAGGCCATGCGCTTGCCCGCCAGTTGCCAGCCGAGCAGCGACGACAGCAGGATGCCGATGGTCGGCGGGATGCTCTACAGGGTGAATTCGATGCCGTTGAGTACTTGGTCGATCGGCCAGCGGATGGCGCGGAACACTTCACGGAAGTTGTGCACAAGGAAGTTGAGGGTGGCGGTCACCCAGTCGCCCAGGGGAATGGTGGCCGCCTGGAACGGGTCGAGCAGGCTGAATTCGGACATGAGGGCAAACCTCTTGGTGGATTAGTGGCGGCTCAGGGTCTGCAGCAGCTCGTTCTTCGACAGGGTGCCCTTGAAGGCGCCCTGGCGGTCGAGCACCGGTACCGGATACGGCAGGTTCGCCGCGATCCCCAGCACCTCGTGCAGCGGCGTGTCGGTGTACACCGGCTGCTGCTCGTGCAGGCTGTAGCGCTCACTGACGCTGGCGCCCTGGGCGTCGGTGTCGACCACACCCAGCAACTGGCCGCGCTCGTCCACCAGGTAGCCGAACGGCACCCCGGGCTGGAAGCTCGGCGCCTTGCCGTTGACCTTGCACACTACCGCCGGGTCCAGCCGGGCCACATCGCCGGCCTTGAGCACCCGCGAGCTGTCGAAGCTCTTGAAGAAGGTGCGCACGTAGTCATTGGCCGGCTGGTTGATCAGCTCCTGCGGAGTGCCGATCTGCACCACGCGGCCGCCTTCCATGATCGCGATGCGATGGCCGATGCGGATGGCTTCCTCGATGTCGTGGGAAATGAAGATGATGGTACGCTGCTGCTCGGCCTGCAGGCGCATCAGCTCGCCCTGCATCTCGCTGCGGATCAGCGGGTCGAGGGCGGAGAAGGCTTCGTCCATCAGCAGGATGGTCGGGTCGTTGGCCAGTGCCCGGGCCAGGCCGGGCCGGGCGGTGGAACTGAGCGTGGCCGGCTCGATCTTCTTCGATGCGGTGCAATTATCGTTCGTCAACATCTCCCAGGCCGCCGAGCGCATCCGCAGCAACACCAACCCCAAGCACGTGGTCACCCTGTGCTGCTCACCGGCGTTTGCCGCCCTGTGGCTGGGGCCACGGATGCCCAAGTTCTTCGCGCAGAACCCGGACATCGACATCAGCCTGGTGACCACCCAGAACTTCCTTGCCATGGAGCCGGGGGTACGACCGGACATCTACATCACCAAGCTGGGCAAGATCCAGGCCGGCTACGCTTGCCACTCGTTGAACCACGACGTGATCTACCCAGTGTGCAGCCCGCAGTACCTGGCCGCGCACCCCGAGCTGCGCACGCTGGAGGGCTTGCGCGATGGCTCGCTGCTCAACCTCAGCCCCTATGGCCGCTCGCAGGTGGCCGAGCACGTGGACTGGAACGTCTGGCTGGCCTTCCATGACGTCGACCTCAAGAGCCGCGCCAGCACCGCACCGCATTTCTTCAATGCCAACGACTACAACCTGCTGGTGCAACTGGCGCTGAGCAACCAGGGCGTGGCGCTGGGCTGGCATCACCTGGTGTCGCCGTTGGTGGAACAGGGCCTGCTGGTGCGACCGGTGGCGCAGGAACTGGTGCTCAAGGACACCTTCCACTTCCTGGCGTTCAACGAAGACAAGGAACATGACTCCAGTTGCCGACGCTTGCGCGAGTGGCTGCTGGAGGAATTCGAGCCCTGCTCAACCCCAGCGCGTGACGCCTTTCACTGCACCGGCAGGAAGTTCATCAGCAACAGGCTTTGCGCGTAGTTGAGCCCGATGCGCCGGTAGCGCTCGTCCAGCAACTCGGCCAGCAGATCCAGACGGGCCACGATCTTGCCGAACTCGACGGCGAAACTCAGGTTGCTGCCCTCCTCGGAGATCTCGTTGGAGAACAGCAGCAGCACGCCATTGGCATCCTGGCGCTGGCTCAGCATCCAGGTCGCCTTCTCGATGTTGCGGGCGGCGTTGTTGATGAACAGCGGGTCGAGGGTATCGGTCATGTAGAACTCGGTGCGCCCGCCGTGCGCGGTGACCAGCATGCTGCCGATCGCGTAGATGAAGGCGCCGACCCGGTCGCCACGAAACTCGGGGCTCAGGGCATAGCTCAGGGCCGCCAGGTCGCGCCGGTTGCCCAGCTGCGGCAAGGGCTGGCGCTGTTCGATGGCCAGGCGGATCTGGCGTTCGGCGGTGGCGGCGTCGAGGTAGCCGGAGAGTTTCAACTGGTTGGGGTTGCGCAGGTACAGCTTGCTCATCAGCAAGTACAGGCTCTGCAGGTTGTCGCGCATCGCCAGGGTGGCCATGCGGTCGACACTGGTCTGGAACAGCTCGCTGGGCTTGCCGTCGCCGAACTGGCTGACGATGTCGCGGCCTTGTTGCTGGGTGCAGGCGCCGAGGCAGACCAGGGCGGCTGCCAGCAGCAGCCGGGGGAAGAATTCGGGTTTGCTTGCAACCATCGGCACCGGGACAGGATCGGCGGCCGTGCTGGGGATCGACGCGGCCTGACCAAGCATAGAGCCCGGAAAATGGAAAAAGTGCGATGCCTGTCATGGCCTCATCGCCGGTACAGTCAGCCAAACCCTCACATGGCGTGGCGCAACATCTCCACCATCTGCGCATGCAGCACCGGATCGCCACAGGCCACCACGCACCCGCCATCCTGCGCCGAGCTGCCGTCCCAGGCTGTCATCACCCCGCCTGCCCCTTCGATGATCGGCATCAGGGCCTGAACGTCATAAGGCTGCAGGCTCGCCTCGACGATCACGTCGACGAAGCCCGAGGCCAGCATGCAGTACGCATAGCAGTCGCCACCGTAGCGCATCAGCCGCGCCTTGCCGGCCACGGTCTCGAACGCGGTCTTGCGCGCAGCCGTGTCGAACATGTCGGGTGTGGTGCACATCAGGGTGGCCGAAGCCAGGTCGGCACAGGCCCGCGTCTTCAGCGGCGTGCCACTGCGCCAGGCACCCGCTGGGGTACCGACGAAACGCTCGCCGGTGAACGGCTGGTTCATCACCCCCAGCACCGGGCGGGTGCCATCGTTCAAGGCAATCAATGTGCCCCACAGCGGCAGGCCGGTGATGAAGGCGCGGGTACCGTCGATGGGGTCGAGCACCCAGGTCAGCGGGCTGCTGCCCACGGCCACGCCCGCCTCTTCACCGAGAATGCCGTGCTCGGGGTAGCGCGCCTGGATCAACGCGCGCATGGCGTCTTCAGCCGCCTTGTCGGCCACGGTCACCGGGTCGTACAAACGCCCGCCCTTGTCCTCGACGTCCAGGCTGGCGCGAAAGTACGGCTGGATCGCGGCGGCAGCGGCATCGGCCAGTTGCTCGGCGAAGGCGCGGTATTCGGCGATCTGTTCGGCGTTCAGGGACATGGGGCGGGCTCTCGGTAGAAGTCGGGGCTCGCATCATACCCGAGAGACCGGTTGTGCGTGCCAGCCGAAGCTGGGTCTAGACTGTACAGACAACGCGGCAAGAACCTGGGGGCTGCCCACACGAGGAGGTGTGCGATGAGTCAGTTCAAGCGTTTGTTCGTCATGCTCGGCCCACAGATGCGCCACACGCCAGCCCTGCAACGTGCAGCGGCACTGGCGGAGTCCAACGGCGCACTGCTGGATATCAATGTGTTCGTCGACGATGTCGACACCTTTGGCTTGATGAGCGACGGTCGTGAACGCGAGCGGCTGCTCGCCGACAATCGCCAGTGGCTGGCCGACCAGGCCGAGCAACTGGGCACTGCCGGGCTCGATGTGTCCACCGAGCTGCTGTTGACCCGCGACCCGCTGGGCAGCGCGCTGGAACGGGTGGAACAAGTTGGCTGCGACCTGCTGGTCAAGGACGTGCAGCATGAACCGGTGCTCAAGCGCCTCCTAGTGACCCCGCTGGACTGGCAGTTGCTCAAGGACAGCCCGATCGCCGTGCACCTGGTCAGTGACATCCGCCTGCCGCTGCCCCGGCAGATCGCCGCCGCAGTCGACCTCAACAGCCATGGCGCCGGCGAACACCTGGATGAACAGGTGATCCACTGCGCCCATGCCCTGGCCCTGCAGTGCAACGCCGAACTGCACTTGCTGCATGTCTGTGATGCGGCCAAGACCCACATCGCCGACTTCGGCGCCGGCACGGTGACCATGCCCGGTTTCGATGCCAGCGTGCGCAATGGCCAGCGCGCGGCGTTCAACCGGCTCGGCGACCACCACCAGATCGAGCTGGAGCGACGGCACTTCCTGGAAGGTACAGCGACGCGTGCGATCGCCCAGTTCGTCAGCCATAGCCGGATCGATGTTATCGTGATGGGCAGCCACCGGCACGACGCCATGCAGACCTTCCTCGGCGGCACCACCGCCCATGTGCTGGAACATCCGCTGTGCAACGTGCTGGCGATCAAGGGGACGCGTTAAGTTTGCAACGCACACATCATCGAACAGGGGCTGCTCTGCAGCTCCTCGCCACAGTTGTTGCAAGACGGTTTTGGAAATGTTCATTTGTCAACCGTTATAATTAACAGTTACTTTCAACATGAGCCGCGATTAATCTGGTCTCCTCAAGCACGAGGTCCTCACCATGATTAAACCAGGCGAAATTGACACCACTTATGGCTCCAATGGGTATGCCATATTTCCGGGCGTGCAACCCAATGAGTCTTTTCATGTAGGCGCCGCTGTGGCAGTAGACCCAGACGGCAGTTTATCGGCATGCGGCGGCTCGCCCAGTACAAGCCCGACGCGCTATTTCGTAAGACTGAATGCAGACGGTAGTTGGAACGAAGAGATAGGCCACAAAAAAATCGAAATATCGCCATCACTGCCAGAAGGCAGCCAGCTGTTCGGCCTAATTACGCGCAGCAACAATGTCGAACCGTCCTA
The DNA here is from genome assembly GCF_000730665.1 of Pseudomonas plecoglossicida NBRC 103162 = DSM 15088. Classification (GTDB taxonomy): domain Bacteria; phylum Pseudomonadota; class Gammaproteobacteria; order Pseudomonadales; family Pseudomonadaceae; genus Aquipseudomonas; species Aquipseudomonas plecoglossicida. Next base: position 51,700 of record NZ_BBIV01000032.1, on the reverse strand, counting down.
TGTTGCACAGTCACAGACGTGGTCCTTGACCGAAGATAACAAATTATTATTTATTATATTCGGCAGCAGTGGGACACTTTCGCTCCAACTTCGATCCTCAGCCAGATTTCGGTGACTTAGGGATCAAGGCCTTGCTTCCCGATCATGAGAAAACCGCTACCGACCTCAAACTGATGGAAGCTGCCGTTGTCAAAAGCCAATGGGTGAATGGGGAGATCAGATCGTTGTACATGTCCCAACGGGATAGGGTCGACGATGAACCCACCTCGTGGATTGCGTTGCTCGGCCCTACCACCGGTCTGCCGGTCAACGGGCTAGGTGAGGATCTGTCACAAAGCCAGCTTGCGCTGCCCAGACTCCGATACGACCCGGACCTGCCAGCTTATTCGATGATCATATCGGACAGTCACTTCTTCGACGATGGTAGTTTCCTGGTCGCAGCCTCGATTAACTGGAAACAGATTATTGTCAAATTCGATAAGCGAGGCGTGCTGGACCGCACATTCGGCGTGGCGGGACAACAAGATATAACAGGTTTTAGAAACTCAATTAAACTGCATGTGGATGTCAGCAAGAATCGCATTCTAGTTGGCGCCGGTACACCGCGCGACCTAGGTAAAACGGTCATACTTTTGCGTGGCTTCGACCTCAACGGCATGCCCGACCCTTCATTTGGCACGAATGGAGCAGTGACCCTGTTCTTTGACGATGAATCAATCGCTGTCGTGGGTATTGATACCGATGCCGCAGGCAATATCATGATTGCTTCCAATCACCGGGTAGGCAACCGCTCCACCGGCGTCGTCACACGCCTGCTACCTGATGGTGCAATTGATCACGGCTTCGGCATGTCCGGACACTATAAAAATTCGGAGATCCTAATTTATTCACAGCTCCATGGAAACGACGAACTGCGGTTGGTCGTTTTTTATAACGACAGGCATGCAGGGATGAAGCTATTTATTTGAACTGCCAGCAGCCAGGGGCGGCACTGCCCCTGGCTGCTGGCGCTCAAAAATCTTTGCTGTAGAACAGTGAGTACGACTCGATGCCGTCATTCGGCTGGTTGATACCGGCATTGGAGTAGTGCATGAAACGCAGGCCGATCTTCTGCTCTCCTGGCAGCTTCAGTCCAAAGCCGATACGGTCTTCGAAGTTGACCGAAGAGCCGAGGCGTTGATTGCCCACGTCGGTCTTGGAGAACGCCGCCAGGCCAATGCCTGCCTCGATGTAGGGGGTGTAGGTGAAACCGCTGAACTCGTAGGTGAACACCGGGCTGAACGACAGCGAGTGGGCGCCACTGTAGTCGCCCCCTTCCCAGTAGGTGTAGGCCGCATCCCAATAGCCGGTGACGAAGCCGGTGCTGCTTTCCAGCCATTTCCTGTCCCAGTCGAAGGATATGCCGATACGGTAGGTCATGTCCCCCTGGCCGGTGGCGCCAACGGCCCCCGACACCTGCGCTGCCTGAGCCACGTTGGCCGCGGTGAACGCCAATACGGCTGCGGCCAGCGAAGCGGCTAGACGGGTATTCATTGATGACTTCTCCTGATGGTCAACTCGACAAGCGGGGGCTTGGACCCCTCGATTTCGATTCGGTGACAAGTGGATCTAGTAGTCACTCGACGTAATATTTTTCTGATTATTGTCTAGATAATCAGAAAGTTGAAAGTGATTTGCCACTAATGGCTAATCTTCGTTGCCGCCCCCACCCCACCCGGGATTCAGTCGTATTCGGCCTCTTCATGTTCACCCAGCAAACGCCGCTGCCTGGGGGTCGCTGCCTCCAGCACATGCGGGTTGAACTGCCAGCTCAAATACGGGGAAAACTTTTGCGCCACCATGCGCCGTCCGTAGTGCACCTGCAGCATGTCGCGCTCGCCGCTGGTGCTGCTGTTGGCGCCCGCGCCGTGCCAGACATCGCTGCGAAACACCAGTGCATCGCCTGCCTGGCACAACACCGTTTTCGCTTCGCGCCCTTGCCATTGCAGCTCGCCGGGTTGCGGCGGGCGTGCCGCACGGTGGCTGCCGGGCACGATGCAGGTCGGCCCGATGGCGAGGTCGATATCGCAAAGGTACAGCTGCGCCGTAAGAATCTGCACCGGCTGGACGAAGTCGTCCCGCCCGCTGATCCATGTCGGCAGCTGCATGGGCAGATGGTCCAGGTGCAAACCCATGCCCGGGTAGCCGGGATGGCTGCGCCAGGCGGTCTGGCCGATCACATGGCAATCGTGGCCAAGCACCGCCTCGGCCAGGGCGATCAGCGGTGGCAGGTCGAGAAAAGGCAGCCACAGCGGGTGCCGATTGAAGACGCACTTGTAGTGTTCGAGCTGCCCCTGGTAATCCCAGTGGATGGGCTGCAAGTCGTCGATGGCGCACCGCAGCAACGCGACTTGCAAAAGGTCGATCACGCCGGGAAGCAGCACATAGCCCTGCTCTTGCAACTGCTGCACTTGAACGTCCAGGCCCATGGCGATGTGCTCCTTTCATCACTGGAGTACAAATGTACCCCTTGCTGGATCTAACGCCAGTTGAGGCTCACCGTGGCCGGTGACTTGTCGTTGACGGTCACATGCTGCTGCACCGTCCTGCCGTCAGCCTGCCCGATCACTTTGTACTGACCTGGCGGCAGCTGTACGTAAAGCAGTGGCCCGGCATCCTGCAGGCTGAGCATCGACTTGCCTTGCGCGTTCTGGATGTCGACCGACGCGCCGCTCTGGAACTCGCCTTCAGGCCCGGTCGAGAGCTCTACATGAAGATCGTAGCCGCCGGTCTTGCGCAGAGCATTGGCTTCATCCTGGCCGATACCGCCTTCCAGGTAACGAATGCCGTTCTGCTCCTGCTGTTGAAGTTGTACGCCCTGCATGTCGATCGGTGCATTCGGGTCCGCTGCAGCGGCGAGGGTCCAGGGTAGTGCCAGGGCGAGCAGCAGTGCTGCCCCCAGGGCATGGTGATGATTACGCATGGTCAGCTCCTCCTTGTGGAGATGGCTTACCTGACATTTGAACCCTGGCCAGCGGCCAGGTTCATGCCCCGCGCCGTTCTTCGAGCAACTTCACGAACATGCTCAGGCTTCGCGACACGGTGCCACGCCGCCAGACCAGCCAGGTCTTGAGGTAGCGAAAGTCCTCCGACATCGGCCAGGCACTGACCGTGCTGCAGCCGGGCATGTTGTCGAGCATGCTGCGCGGCAGCATGGCCAGGCCTGCGCCTGCGCTGACGCAGGCGAGCATGCCGTGGTACGACTCCATTTCATGGATCTTGCCGGGCACCGCCTGGTCCTGGACGAACCAGTTCTCGAAGTGATGGCGGTAGGAGCAGTTGGCGCGAAACGCGTAGATGCTCGCGCCGTTGACGTCCTGGGCGCGGGTCACCGGCGCATGGTTGAGCGGCGAGATGACCACCATTTCCTCTTCGAACACCGGCATGCCTTCGAGCGTCGGGTGCAGCACCGGCCCATCGACGAATGCCGCCACCAGGCGCCCGGAGAGCACGCCTTCGAGCATGGTCCCGGACGGCCCGGTGGAGAGGTCCAGGTCGACCTTGGGGTAGCACTGGTTGTAGGCCGCCAACAGCGCCGGAATGCGCACCGCCGCCGTGCTTTCCAGCGAGCCCAGGGCAAAGGTGCCCTGCGGGTCTTCGCCGGCCACGGTCAGCCGCGCCTCGTGCACCAGGTCGAGGATACGCCGGGTGTATTCGAGAAAGTTCCAGCCGGCCGGCGACAAGCGCAGGCGGCTCTTTTCACGAATGAACAACTCCACCCCGAGGTCTTCCTCGAGCTGCTTGATACGTGTGGTCAGGTTCGACGGCACCCGATGGATGTGCTGGGCGGCGGCGCTGATGCTGCCCTGCTCGGCCACGGCCTTGAAGATCTCCAGTTGCACCAGGTCCACAGTCATTCTCCAAACGTGAATGTTTCGCTCATTATTATTCAGTTTTCATTAAACCCATAGCCCACTAGTCTGGCGTCACTGATTAACAACAACGAGTGCCCCGCCATGAGCGCGATCAGCAGCCTGACCCACGCCATCTCCGTCGACCCCTTCAGCGGCGAACAGATCGGCGCCTACCCCTTCGACACCGACGCCGCACTGGAAGCGGCGCTGCAACGCGCCACGGTCGGCTACCGCCAGTGGCGCCAGGTGTCGCTGGGTCAGCGCAGCGAATACCTGCTGGCCCTGGCTTCGGCGCTGGAAGCCAAGGCTGAAACCTTCGCCCAGATGATCAGCCACGAAATCGGCAAGCCGATCGGCCAGTCCCGCGGTGAGGTGAGCAAGTGCGTCGGCCTGTGCCGTTGGTACGCCGAGCACGGTCCGGCCATGCTGGCTGCCGAGCCGACCCAGGTGGAAAAAGCGCGTATCGAGTACCGCCCGCTGGGCCCGATCCTGGCCGTGATGCCGTGGAACTTCCCGATCTGGCAGGTGCTGCGTGGCGCGGTACCGGCGATCCTGGCCGGCAACACCTACGTACTCAAGCACGCCCCGAACGTGATGGGCAGTGCTTACCTGCTGGGCGAACTGTTCAAGGATGCCGGCGTGCCTGAAGGTGTGTTCGAGGTGCTCAACGTCACGCCGGAAGGTGTCACCCGCGCCATCAACGATCCGCGTATCGCCGCCGTGACCCTCACCGGCAGCGTGCGCGCCGGCATGGCCATCGGTGCCCAGGCCGGTGCCGCGCTGAAGAAGTGCGTGCTCGAACTGGGCGGTTCCGACCCGTTCATCGTCCTGGCCGACGCCGACCTGGACGCTGCGGTCAAGGCTGCGGTGATCGGCCGCTACCAGAACACTGGCCAAGTCTGCGCCGCAGCCAAGCGCCTGATCGTCGAAGCCAGCATCGTCGAGGAGTTCACGCGCAAGTTCGTCGAAGCGACGCGCCAGCTGAAAGTCGGCAACCCGCTGCAGGACGACACCTACATCGGCCCGATGGCCCGCTTCGATCTGCGCGACGAGCTCGATGGCCAGGTCCAGGCGACCCTCGCCGAAGGCGCCACCCTGCTGCTCGGTGGCAGCAAGGTCGAGGGCGTGGGCAACTTCTACGCACCGACCGTGTTCGCCAACGTGACCCCGCAGATGACTGCGTTCAAGCAGGAGTTGTTCGGGCCGGTGGCGGCGATCATCACTGCCCGTGATGCCGACCATGCCGTGGAACTGGCCAACGACAGCGAGTTCGGTCTGGCGTCGACCATCTACACCGCCGACTATGCCCTGGCCGAGCGCATGACTGCGGCGCTGGACACCGGTGGCGTGTTCATCAACGGCTACTGCGCTTCCGACCCCCGCGTGGCGTTTGGCGGCGTGAAGAAGAGCGGCTTCGGGCGCGAGCTATCGCACTTTGGCGTGCGTGAGTTCACCAACGCGCAGACGGTTTGGCTGGATCGTAACTGATTCGATGCACGGGGGGGCCGCACAGCGGCCCCTACCCCCTCAATCCCTGACCTGGTCCTTGACCCAGTCCAGCATCCCCCCGGGCACGATCAGCTCATGCCGCGCCCGCGAACACGCGGTATACAACCCCGCCAGCATCCGCGCCCGTTCATTGCGATTGCCCGCCGTGGTCGGCGCCACCATCAGCTCCGGTGACACCATCACCCGGGCAAACTCCATGTTCTTCACATCGCGCACGCGCCCCAGGAACAGCTTCGGCGCCTTGTCCCAGCGGTAACGGCTCTTGGCCTTGGCGAAGTGCTCGGGGGTGTAGCCCTTGCGCAGCATGCCAGCCACGGCGGCAAAGGCCTTGTCGTCGCCCTTGTCCTGTTCCAGCGCCTGCCAGCTGGGATAGCGGAACAACATCGGGTGACGGGCCCGCGTACCATGGCGGTACAGCTCGATGCAGTCCTCGACGAACAGTTCGAAGTCCTTGCGCGCACTTTTCAACAGCACGAACGGCACGCCCTGGTGAGTCAGGCGCTGAAACCAGCCAAACAGCCCCCACTCGTCATCGACGATCAGTGCAGTGGGCTGTTCGGGCACCGTCACCGCGTCGAAGAAGCTGACCCGGGTGTAATGCTCGGCGCTGCCGCTGAACGCCGCCTGGATAGCCGCCGGGTGCGCCTGGATCAGCGGGTTGAGCACGTTGTCCATGGCTGGCCCTGCGCGCAGCGAGTGGTCGATGTAGCGCTGGCGGATGAAGCCGCCGTGGTGCGGGCTCAAGCCATTGAGGTTCTGCAGCTCGTCACCCAGCGCGATCACCGACTGCGGGCTGCGGTCCAGTACGGCGAGCATCGGCGCGGACAGCTCGTGGGCTTCGTCGACGATCACATGGGTGTAGCGGCTGTCGATCACCTCGGCGGTCAGCGACAACAGCTTGACCCGGTGGTAGTCGCGCACCGGCAGCTGGATTTCACGGGCCGAGGGGCGAATCAGCTCCTGCCAGTACAGCCGGGCCTTTTCCAGCAGAACTTCCTGGTCCAGCGGCGTGGTGCCGGGGCCGGCCCAGGGCAGATGGTGCAGTTGCACCTGGCTGTCGACACTGCGGCAGAAACTGCGCACGGCCTTGATGCACAAGGCCACCACATCACGTGCCGCCAGCGGTCCGATATCGGGGATGGCCAGCCACTTCACCACCTGCGCTTCCTGCGGGCGCCATGACAGCTTGGTCCGGTACGGGTCACGCAGGCGCCAGCCGTTGCTGGTGAGGTCGCGATTGAGAATTTCGTCGGCCAGCTGGCCGAAGGTCAGCGCGGTGTAGGCCGTGGCATCCTTGACTCGCGCCTGCAACGCGCGCAACTGGCCTTCGGTGAGGGCCAGCAACAAGGTCCGCGGCGGGTCGAGCAGGCGTGCGAACTGCTGGATCAGGAAGGTCTTGCCGGTGCCGGCAAAACCCTGCACCGCCACCGACTCGTCGACGCCGGAAAGGAACTCGCGCAGCAGGCGGTTCTGTTGGTCACTGAGCAGCAAGTCGCTGGCCAGGGACGGCAGGTGCACCGGGTGCAACGGCGTCACACGCTGGCGGTAGCTGTCGGCGAACCGATAGTTCCACTGGCCTTCGCTGTCCTGAAAATCATCAGCTGCGTAGTCGACCTCGGACGAAACCAGGCCGACGCCATTTTCGCCCAGCATGCCAAGCCCCATGGCGAAGGCTTCGCGGTCGAAATGCTGCGCCACCTGGCCTTGGAAACGCCCGGGTGCGGCTGCTTCCACTTCATTGGCGATGCGCACCATCTCGGCAAAACGCCGTTCCTGCGCATCGGCCGAAACGCTTGCAGGCTGGCGTGGCAGGTTCTGCACGAACAGCACGGCGGCGGCCTCAAGCAGGCTGGCGGTGTGGAAGAAGTCGGTAGGCCCGCTGGCCAGGCGGTCGGCCTGGTCGCTGGGCAAAGGCAGGTAGAACATCGCAACCTCGGGTGGAAACTGCCCGCACGATAGCAGGTTTTAACCCTTGCCGCGCCGCAGCGTCTCGCTCGGTAACTCCTTGAACAATTGCCGGTAACTCTCTGAAAACCTTCCTAAATGCCAGAACGACCAGCGCATGGCCACTTCCGCTACCGTCAGCTCGCCACCGCGCAGCAAGTCGCGCCGAGCACCGTTCAAGCGGCGCAGGCGCAACCACTGCGCAGGCGGCATGCCGGTAAAGGCCTTGAAGGCATCCTGCAGCTGGCGCAGGGACACGCCGGCAACAGCTGCCAGTTCCACCAGGTTGAGGGTTTCCTCCGGGCAGTCCGCCGCCCATTCGCTGACCCGCTGCATGATCCCCCGCTCCACCCCGCGCCGACCCAGGGCACCGCCCTGCAGGCGCTGGCAGGCATTGTCGAGAATGAACAGGCAGTCTTCCAGCAGCTGCTCGGCAAGCGCCTGGCCCTCGAGCGGGCAGTCGGCGTCACTCAGCCGCGTCAGGGTAGCGCTGAGCCAGCTGCCGAACAGTGCGTTCTGGCCACTGCCCAACGGCACCATGAACAAGCCTTCCAGACGCTGCGGATCGAGACCGTGCCGAGCAAGGAAGGCCTGGTCGAACACCACCGCCACTTCCTGATAGTTCTCTGGTGTGATCCAGATATTGCGGCTCTGCTCGTTGAGCAGGTAGAGGCTGTTCTCGCTGCGGTCGAAGCAGAACGCCAGGGCGCCGCTCGGGGCACGGAAGAACTGCTCGACGCGGGTATTGAGGCGCTCTTCATAGACCTCCACGCCGTCGAGCCCCAGGCAGCGCAGCTGGCCGCTGAAGTGGCCCGGCGACATTTGCCGGTATTGCTGCTGCCAACCGGGGCTCGCACGCACCTGGTCGGTGACATCGGTGGTGTGAAAAGCCTGGACTTGCAAGGCATTGGGCGTTGTCACGCTTGGTCCTATTTGCACTCTTTTGGTGCATTCATTGCCGAATAAAGTGGATAGATCAGCCACGGGGCCTGCGACCAAGATAGTCGCCAGCACGCCGGGTGGGAAGGCTCCTACCCGCAAGTGCCACAAAAACCCAACCAAGAGGTCTGTATGAACGCCCCCTTCGATCAGCTGTCCACCTGGCTGAAAGAGCACCGCATCACTGAAGTCGAATGCGTGATCAGCGACCTGACCGGCATCGCCCGCGGCAAGATCGCGCCGACCGCCAAATTCCTCCACGAACGCGGGATGCGCCTGCCCGAAAGCGTGCTGCTGCAGACGGTCACCGGCGACTACGTCGACGACGACATCTACTACAACTTGCTCGACGCCGCCGACATCGACATGGTCTGCCGCCCCGACCCGACGGCCGTCTACCAGATTCCGTGGGCCATCGAGCCGACGGCGATCGTCATCCACGACACCTTCGACAAGCACGGCAATCCCATCGAGCTGTCGCCGCGCAACGTCCTGAAGAAAGTCCTCAAGCTGTATGCCGACAAGGGCTGGCAGCCGATCGTCGCGCCGGAGATGGAGTTCTACCTGACCCAGCGCTGCGAAGACCCGGACCTTCCCCTGCAAGTACCGATGGGCCGCTCGGGCCGCGCTGAAAGCGGGCGTCAGTCGTTCTCCATCGATGCCGCCAACGAATTCGACCCGCTGTTCGAGGACGTCTACGACTGGTGCGAACTGCAAGGCCTGGACCTGGACACGCTGATCCACGAAGACGGCCCGGCGCAGATGGAGATCAACTTCCGTCACGGCGACGCGCTGGACCTGGCCGACCAGATCACGGTGTTCAAGCGCACCATGCGCGAGGCCGCGCTCAAGCACAACGTGGCGGCCACCTTCATGGCCAAGCCGATCACCGACGAGCCGGGCAGTGCCATGCACCTGCACCAGAGCGTGATCGACATCGCCACGGGCAAACCGGTGTTCGCCAATGACGATGGCAGCATGAGCGAGCTGTTCCTGCACCACATTGGCGGCCTGCAGAAGTACATACCCAAGCTGCTGCCGATGTTCGCACCGAACGTCAACTCGTTCCGCCGCTTCCTTCCGGACACTTCGGCGCCGGTCAACGTCGAATGGGGCGAGGAAAACCGCACCGCCGGGCTGCGCGTGCCGACCTCCAGCCCCGAGGCGATGCGGGTGGAAAACCGTCTGCCGGGCGCCGACGCCAACCCGTACCTGGCGATCGCCGCGAGCCTGTTGTGCGGCTACCTGGGCATGGTCGAGAAGCTCGATCCGAGCGCACCGGTGCAAGGCCGCGCTTACGAGCGACGCAACCTGAGGCTGCCGATCACCATCGAGGATGCCCTGCAGCACATGGAAGACTGCGAGACCGTGCAGCAGTACCTGGGCAAGCAGTTCGTCCAGGGCTATGTGGCGGTCAAGCGTGCCGAGCATGAAAACTTCAAGCGCGTGATCAGCTCGTGGGAGCGTGAGTTCCTGCTGCTCAGCGTTTAACGCTAATCGCCGGCAAGCCGGCTCCCACATGATCATCGCTGTACCTGTGGGAGCCGGCTCGCCGGCGATTGGGCTGCACAGCAGCCCCAAAACACCGAATTCGAAGAACAAGACCAACGAGGTGTCGACATGCGTCATCTGCAATCCCTGGTTCCCGCAGCATTCACCCTGCTATTCGGCGCCGCCGCGCAGGCCACGCCCAGCGTCAGCGTGTACAACTGGACCGACTACATCGGTGATACGACGCTGGCTGATTTCCAGGCCAGCAGCGGCATCAAGGTGGTGTATGACGTGTTCGACTCCAACGAAACCCTCGAAGGCAAGCTGCTCGCCGGCCGCACCGGTTACGATGTGGTCGTGCCGTCCAACCACTTCCTCGCCCGCCAGGCACAAGCCGGCGCCTTCCTGCCGCTGGACCGCAGCAAGCTGCCGAACTGGAAGCACCTGGACCCGAAACTCTTGCAGCAGCTCGAACAGAACGACCCAGGCAACCAGTACGCCGTCCCTTACCTGTGGGGCACCAATGGCATCGGCTACAACGTCGACAAGGTCAAGGCCGCGCTGGGCATCAACCATGTCGATTCCTGGGCGGTGCTGTTCGAACCCGAGAACCTGAAGAAGCTCCAGCAATGTGGCGTCGCTTTCATGGACTCGCCCGACGAGCTGTTCCCGGCCATGCTCAACTACCTGGGTCTGGACCCGCGCAGCGAGAAACCAGGCGACTACGCCAAGGCTGAGGCTCGCCTGCTCGAACTGCGTCCCTACATCACCTACTTCCACTCCTCCAAGTACGTGTCGGACCTCGCCAACGGCGATGTCTGCGTGGCCTTCGGCTACTCCGGCGACGTGTTCCAGGCGGCCAACCGCGCTGTGGAAGCGAACAACGGCGTGAAAGTCGCCTACAGCATCCCCAAGGAAGGCAGCAACCTGTGGTTCGACCTGCTGGCCATTCCCAAGGATGCCAACAACCCCGAACAGGCACTGGCCTTCATCAACTACCTGATGCAGCCGCAGGTCATCGCCAAGGTCAGCGCCAGCGTCGGCTACGCCAACGCCAACCCCGACGCCAAGGCCTACATGGACCAGGCACTGGTCGACAACCCCGAGATCTACCCACCCCAGGATGTACTGGACAAGCTGTACATCTCCAGCACCCCGAGCCCGAAGATCATGCGCGTCATGACCCGCTCCTGGAGCAAGATCAAGTCCAACCGCTGAGCCGAGAACGCGCCATGCCTTTCGATACCCAACATACCGCGTCGTACTACGCTGCCACGGCACGCAACACGGCGCCCTACCCCAGCCTCGACGGCGAACTGACGGCCGACGTGTGCGTGGTCGGCGGCGGCCTGACCGGCGTCAACACCGCCCTGGAACTGGCCGAGCGGGGCCTCTCGGTGATCTTGCTCGAGGGCCGACGCATCGGCTGGGGCGCCAGCGGGCGCAACGGCGGCCAGCTGATCCGCGGCATCGGCCATGACGTCAGCGGCTTCGCCCGCTACGTCGGCCAGGATGGCGTGCGCTACCTGAAGCAGGCCGGCATCGATTCGGTGGCCCTGGTGGCCAGCCGCATCGAGCAATACGGCATCGACTGCGACCTGCGCTGGGGGTTCTGCGAACTGGCCAACACGCCTGCGCAATTCGCTGCCTTCAAGGAAGAACAAGACGACCTCGCTGCCCTCGGCTACCGCCACGAAACCCGCCTGGTGCCAGCGACGCGCATGCACGAGGTGGTTGCCAGCGACCAGTATGCCGGTGGCCTGGTGGACATGGGCTCAGGCCATCTGCACCCACTGGACCTGGTCCAGGGCGAAGCGCGGGCGGCACACGGCCTGGGGGTGCGCATCTTCGAGCAAAGCCCGGTGCTGCGCATCGAGCATGGCAGCACGGTTACCTTGCACACCTCACGTGGCAAGGTGCGTGCGCGCAACCTGGTACTGGGCTGCAACGCTCACCTGGATGAACTGGAACCACGGCTGAGCGGCAAGGTGCTGCCGGCGGGCAGTTATGTGGTGGCGACCGAACCGCTGCCCGAAGCGCTTGCGTACACGCTGATCCCGCAGAACATGGCGCTGTGCGACCAGAAAGTCGGCCTGGACTACTACCGCCTGACAGCCGACCGCCGCTTGCTGTTCGGCGGCGCTTGCCATTATTCCGGCCGCGACCCCAGCGACATCGCGGCGTACATGCGGCCGAAAGTGCTCAAGGTATTCCCGCAGTTGGCCGACGTGCGCATCGACTACCAGTGGGGTGGCATGATCGGCATCACCGCCAACCGCTTCCCGCAGGTGGGCAGGTTGAGTCAGTACCCGAATGTCTACTATGCCCAGGGCTATTCCGGGCATGGGCTGAACGTGACCCACTGGATGGCGAAACTGCTGGCGGAAGGCATTGCGCTCGGTCAGAGCCACGGGCTGGACGTGTTCAGTGCCGTGCCACACCTGACCTTCCCTGGGGGCAAGGCATTGCGCTCGCCGCTGCTGGCGTTGGGGATGTTGTGGTATCGCTTGCGTGAGGCGTTGGGATAACGACGCCTGAAGGTAACCACCGCAGCGTACCTACGGCGCGCCGGTGGTTACCGCACAAGCAAGAATTTAATTTAAATACCTATCGTAATAGTCTGTTTTATAACGAATTTATAATTCTAGAAACTACTTCAAGTTCATAGGATCGCTTGCAAGCCTTTGCTGGCAATCACGTTCAGCAACTTCAACGCCGGTCCCGCCGGCCTCGTCTCGCCCTGCTCCCACTTGCGGATGGTTGAAGCACTGGTGTGCAAGTGCAGGGCAAACACCGGCTGGCTGAAGTTCAGTGCCTCTCGCAAACGACGGATATCCAGCGCACTGAACTCCTGTACTGGCGCAGGACAGAGCATGTCGTAATCGCGCAAGGTGACCTTGCCGACAGCCCCGGCCTCATGAAGCGCTACGAGATCTTCACGCAACGACTCAATGATTTGGCTCACAGCTGACCTCCATTAACACACCTGACTGCAAGGCCCTGCCAAGTGCTACAGGTGAAAGCTCCAGGAAGACCTTGCCAGCGAACTGCAATGCCTTCCTTTCCTCGACGGTGATGTTGGCCTTGTCGCTTTTGGCAAAACCGTGCAGGAAAACATAGCGATTGCCGATCCGGGCCGACAGCAGCGTTCGATATCCGCCTCGTTTGCCCGCGCCATGGCCAGCCACACGTTTCTTGAACAACTCGCCACCAAGGTTGGCATCCACCAACCCTTGACGCATCTCTTCCACGGCTTGGCACAGCAGGCTGTCCGAGAGCCGTTGGGCTACTTGCCAACGCGCGAAATCCTTGCGCTTGAACACTTCCATGAGAACCCCAGAACCATACCCGAAACGGGCATAGTTTTCCAGCAAGGGCCACAAGCGCATAGTCGGTGGATACCGAGTGAATCGTGGGAAATTTCCTAAGCTAGTTTCGCGCGGGGCCTTAACACTCCACAAAAGCCACAGCCAATCCACCCCGCGAAGTTTCCTTGTAATTGGCATGCATATCAGCCCCGGTGTCGCGCATGGTACGGATCACCCGATCAAGCGAGATAAAGTGCTCGCCGTCGCCACGCAAGGCCATCTGCACGGCATTGATCGCCTTGACCGCGGCAATCGCGTTGCGCTCGATGCAGGGCACCTGCACCAGGCCGCCCACCGGGTCGCAGGTCAGCCCCAGGTTGTGTTCAAGGGCAATCTCGGCAGCGTTCTCCAGCTGCGGTGGTGTCGCGCCCAGCACTTCGGCCAGGCCCGCGGCGGCCATCGAGCAGGCCGAACCCACTTCGCCCTGGCAACCGACTTCGGCACCGGAAATCGAGGCGTTCTTCTTGCACAGGATGCCTACCGCGGCCGCGGCCAGCAGGAAAGCCACCACATCGTCGTCACAGGCAGCCGGGTTGAACTTCATGTAGTAGTGCAACACCGCCGGGATGATGCCAGCGGCACCATTGGTCGGCGCGGTGACCATGCGCCCGCCTGCGGCGTTCTCCTCGTTCACCGCCAGGGCGAACAGGTTGACCCACTCCATGGCACTCAAGGTCGAACCGATCACATTGGGTTTGCCCAGCTCCTGCAGACTGCGGTGCAAACGGGCGGCGCGGCGCTTGACGTTGAGCCCGCCAGGCAGCACGCCTTCGTGGCGCAAGCCGTTGTCGACGCACTCGCGCATGGCCGCCCAGATGCGCAGCAGCCCCTCGCGCACTTCACTTTCAGCTCGCCAGGCGCATTCATTGGCCATCATCAGCTGGCTGACGCTCAGGCCGTGGCCCTTGCACAGGGCCAGCAATTCGGCGCCGCTGGAAAACTCGTACGGCAGGCTGACGGCGCCGAGCGCGGCTTCGGGGGCGTCGACCTGTTGCTGCTCGACGATGAAACCACCGCCGATGGAGTAATAGGTCTGACTGAACAGCACGCCCTGCCCGCCCTGCGCTTCAAGGGTCATGGCATTGGGGTGATAAGGCAGGCTCTCGTCCAGCAGCAACAGGTCGCGGGCGTAGTCGAACTCCAGCGGATGGCTGCCATCGAGCATCAGGCACTTCTCCTGCAGCACGTGGCCGATGCGCGGCTCGATGGTCGCCGGGTCGATGCGGTCCGGCCACTGGCCCATCAGCCCGAGCAGGCAGGCCCGGTCGGTGGCGTGGCCGACCCCGGTTGCCGACAGCGAACCATACAGGCGCACCTCCACCCGGCTTGCCTGCGCCAGCAGGCCACGCTCACGCAAGGCCTGGGCGAAGGTCGCCGCGGCCCGCATCGGGCCGACGGTATGGGAGCTCGATGGGCCGATGCCAATCTTGAAAAGGTCGAAAACACTGATAGCCATGCTAATGCCTGACCGTGCCGACGCGTACGCGCCGCTGCACGGCTCTCTGGGAAAATTGAACGGTACTGCTGATTTGAGCGATACTGCCGCGCTCATCTGCAGATGACCAACGAAATTTCCTAAGCATGTCTTTAGTGGTGCTAAACGATGCGACGGCAACTCAATGGCCAGATGTTCGTCTGGCTGCATGTCTTCAGCTGCGCGGCACGGCACCTGTCGTTCACCCGCTGCGCGGAGGAACTGCACATCACCCCGGGCGCGGTCAGCCAACAGATGCGTCAACTGGAAGAGCGCCTGGGCTATCGGTTGTTCCTGCGTCGGGCGCGTGGCGTGGAACTGAGTGCCGAGGGCCAGCGCCTGGCGCAGACCGTGGCCGAAGCCTATGGCAGCATCGAGGCCGAGTTGCTGCGCCTGGATGCCGGGGAAATCCGTGGCACCCTGCGCCTGCGTTCGATTCCGTCGTTCCTGGCCAAGTGGCTGACGCCGCGCTTGCCGCGCTTCCAGCAACGCTACCCAGACATCGAACTGCGCCTGGTGGCCGAAGACAGCGCCCAGGCCCTGCACCCCGGTGACTTCGACCTGGCCATCGACCTGAACGACGGCAGCTACCCCGGCATGCTGTCGACACCGCTACTGGACGAGCAGATCTTCCCGGTCTGCTCGCCCGCCCTGCTTCGCGGCCGCCCGCCCCTGCACGGCCCGGCGGACCTGGTGCATTACCCGCTGCTGCATGACATCACCGCCTGGCGCGGCAGTTCGGAATACGCCGAATGGGAGTTCTACCTGGACGGCATCGGCGCAGGCGGGCTGGATGTACGCCGCGGGCATACCTTCAACCGCAATCACCTGACCATCGAGGCGGCGATCGCCGGCATCGGCGTGGCCATTGCTCGGCGCACGCTGCTCAACGACGAACTGGAACGCGGGGCGCTAATCGTGCCGTTCGGGGTGCCGATCGCCAACTACAAGCGCTACGTGGTGCATTACCCGCCAGGCGGCTTGAACCAGCCTGGCGCGCGAGCGGTGCATGACTGGCTGGTCGAGGAAGCGCAGAGTTTCAGGGCATTGCACCCGTTGGCTTGATCCCCCGCGCGCAGAGGTCAGTACGCCTGTTTGCCCGTGAAGGCATTGAGCGTGCGCACCAGGATCACGAAATCGAGCCACAGTGACCAATTGTTGATGTACTCGATGTCCGAGTCGACCCGCTGGATCATCTGCTCGATGTCACGGGTTTCGCCACGGAACCCACGCACCTGGGCAAGACCTGTCATGCCCGGCTTGATGTTGTGGCGGGCAAAGTAGTCGACGATGTCCTGCGAATACAGCGAATCATGCTGCAAGGCATGGGGACGCGGCCCGACCAGGGACATCTCGCCAGTCAGCACATTGAACAGCTGCGGCAGTTCGTCCAGGCTGGTGCGCCGAATAAACGCCCCTACTCGGGTCAAGCGCGGGTCGTTCTTCTGGGCCTGCTTGACTACGCCTTGCTCGGGCTGATGCACATGCATGCTCCTGAACTTCCAGATGCGGAAAGACTCGCCGGTCCAGCCCGTGCGTTCCTGACGGAAGAACACCGGCCCCGGGCTGTCCAGCTTGATCGCCAGGGCAACGGCCAGCAGTACCGGTGATGCACACAGCAGGATCAGCGCCGCCAGCACCCGATCCTCGAGGTTCTTGAGGAACAGGCTCATGCCGGTCAGCGGCGTCTCCGACAACGTCAGCACCGGGATACCGGCAATTTCACGCACGCTGTGGTTGATCAGTCGCAACGAGAAGATATCGGGTACCCAATTGACCGCGATGCACTTGTCGAGCAACTTCAAATACACTTCGTTGATAACTTCCGAACCGCCCAGCGGGGTAACCAGATAAACAGTTCTTATTGCATGTTGCGCGACCAGCTCATCCAGTTCATCGATATGCCCGACAATGGGCAAGCGCTGTTTGCCGTCGGCTGTTTCCTTGCCCTGCTCGGCCATTTCATCAATCAGCACGCAACCCACTACCCGCTCGCCAAACCACGGGTTGTTGCTGATCTTCTGATACAGGAAGTTGGCCAGATCACCCGACCCGATGATCAGGGCATTATCCAGCCGGGCATGGGCGGTAAAGCGTTTTTGCACCTCGCGCACGGCATAGTGCAGGAACAGCTGCACCACATAGCCGATCACGAACAGCTGCCCCACCACCATGCGTGAATAGGTCTCGCTCTGCTTGGTCAGGAACGCCAGCACCACGAGGAAACAGAAGGTCGCCGACCAGGCCTTGAACAGCCTGAACGCCTTGATCGACAAGCCCACGTTGGTACGATAGATGGCGTAGTGGTCGTAGATCACCGCCAGGGCGCCGATCAGCAGCAGCAGCATGATCACGTAGTCGGAAGTGATGTAACCGATCTGATCGTAGATCAGGTACCAGGCCACGCCGGTCACGGCAATGCCGTCGAGGCCCGCCTGGACGGCGTTGCTGACGCTGCTTCTTCGCTGGAGCAAGGAACGACTGCTTCTGGGTTCGAAAACCATTCTCAGGCCTCATCAAATTTAAGCGCAGCAGAAACTTTTCACCGGGTCGGCGACAGCAACACTATAACTTTGTATATATATCGAAAACTTACATGCCCCGAGGCGGATAATTTCATTTGATCTTAGGGTAGCAGTATATTGCCATTACGCCCGCAACGATCATGCCGACGGATTATCGGTGACGTCTTTCTGGCGGTTTGCCGTAAACATCAATGTGCGACAAATAAACATCGGATTACCCACAACATAGCGCATGAACAGCCGTCTGGGTTCTTTCATCAGTCGGAAAAGCCATTCCCCACCCAGGCGCCGCATCCACCGCGGCGCCCGCGTCACCTTGCCGCCGAGAAAATCCAGGATCGCCCCCCCACACACGATCAGACACGGGCCGCCGCTGGCCGCCAGCTGCCGGGCGACAAGCTCCTGCCTGGGCATGCCCATACCCAGCACAATGAGTTCAGGCTGCAAGTCCTGCGCCAGTTCAAGGTAGGTGCGGACCTCGGCAAAACCATCGTGCAACGACACCGGAGTGACACCGTACAGCGCCTCGCTGCGCCTGGCTGCCTCTGCCAACACCGGTTGCCGGGTGCCCCAGAATGCCACCCGACGACCTTTGAACGCGGCCAGCAACTTGGGAATGAAATCGGTACCGTTCATGTTCAACCCAGGGTCCGCTCCCATGCGGCGGAACAACAGAGCGACCCCTGAGCCGTCACGCAACAGCACATCGGCAGCCGTGAGCGCTTGCAGGAAGGCGCCATCCCGGGCCACCAGGTTCAGCGCATGGGCATTGACGAAACCCAGCACCAGCGCACGATCCGGTACAGTCAGCGCATGGAGCACGCGCTGCTCGTCTGCCGGGTCGATCACCCGGCGCATCTTCTCGGTCACCGCCTGCCAGCGGCCTTGCCAGCCTGGTTTGTCCATCAGCCATCATCCCGCTTCGAACGCACCCACTCGACCTGGCGCTTGACCAGGAACCCAAGGTACAGCGGGATCTTCTTCAACGCGTATAGCGGTGCATAGATCAACACCGAAAACGGGATCACTTCCCGGGAGAAACGGCTCCAGGCCAGCCAGACAGCACAGCCCAGCATGGCCAGCGCCAGCGTCGCCAGCGCAGCCGGCAGCGCGATGCCCAGCAGCAGGAACATCAGCCATGACACGCCGAACACGCCCGCCAACGCCAAGGTCAACAGCGCCAGCGGCGGCACCATCAGGTCCAGGCTCATGGCCAGCAACGGCCAGTTGCGCTTGACCAGGGCGCTGACGAGCAGTTTCGGCCCATCTGCCAGCAGCACGCCCAGGTGGCCATGCTCCCAGCGCGTGCGCTGGCCGCTGAGACCTTCCTGGCTGGTTGGAAAGAGGCTGGTGACCCGGGCCTGGGGGCAGAACAATGGGGGCTTGCCGACACGGCAGAAGTCCAGCCCCAGCTTGAGGTCTTCGACCAGATGCCCGGTGGCCAGGTTGGCGGCAGCGATGTCCTGCCAGCCAATCGCCATGCCCGTGCCCATCAATTGGCACGGCAGCCCCGCACGTGCCCAGCCTAGCGGACGCACCAGGTTCTTGACGCGCCAGGCGAACTCGGCGATCTGCACCTTGAGCCCCGCGCCCGCCGGCGCGCACATCAGGTCCAGGCCCTGCACCGGGCGCGCGGCTTCGATGCAGCGTTGTGCCAAATGCTCGATGGCACCTTCGCTGACCTGGCAATCGGCATCGATGATCACCACCACCTCCGGCGGCTCGTCGGCCAGGTGGCGCACACCGCAGTCCAGCGCATAGCCTTTGCCGCGCAATTGCGCGTGCTGGCGTTCGACGACCTGCGCACCGGCGACGCGAGCCAGCGCCGCTGTCTGGTCGCTGCAGTTGTCGGCCACCACCAGCAGGCGGTCACCCTCGCGCAACTGACGGCGGATGCCTTGCACCGTCGCGACGATGCCGGACGCCTCGTTGTGCGCAGGCACCAGCACGGCCACTTGTGGCCGGGTTGTGGTGCCCGCTTGCCGTGCGCGCGCGGGCAGGCAGGCCAGCAGCACCTGGGTGAACAGTACCGTCACCGGCACCAGGATCAGGATCGCCAGGGCGCTCAGCAACCCAGTGATGAGTGTGATCATGCGGGAGCCTTGAAGTAGTGGGCCAGCTTGGCCGCCTCGGTGTCGATGTCATGGCGCTCGAGCACCCGCTGACGCGCTGCCTCGCCCATACGCTGCAGGACGTCGACCGGTTGCGTCAGGCAGTCGGCCATCGCCGCGGCCAGTTCGTCGACGGCGCCAGCGGGAAACAGCCAGCCGTTCTCCCCTGGCCTCACCAGCTCGGGAATGCCGGCCACGTAGGTGGTCAGCACCGGCCGGCGCAAGGCCATGGCCTCCATGATGACCACGGGCAAACCCTCGGCGAAGCTCGGCAGGACCAGCGCACGGGCAGCGAGGATCTCTTCGCGCACCTGCGCACTGCTGATCCAGCCAGTGATCCGCACCTGGGCCTGCAACCGGTGGCGGGCGACCAGCGCCTCGATCTGCGGGCGCATTTCGCCGTCACCGGCCAGCACCAGCTCGAAGTCCTGGCCTTGATCGGCCAGCCGACGCGCCGCCTCGATCAGCAGCAGTTGGCCCTTCTGCTCGCACAATCGACCCACGCAAACCAGCCGCGGAGCAGCGGGGGCCGCCTGCGCCTCGACCTGGTGAAAGCCAGGCTCCAGGCCACAATGCACAACCTTGACCTTGTCCCAGTGCTCATGGGCCACCCAGCGATAAAGCTGGCTACGGCCATACGAGCTGACCGAGGCGACGAAGGCGGCCCGCCGCACTTTTTCGCCCACGTGCAGGAACTGCGGCTTGTCGAACTCCTCCGGCCCATGCACGGTGAAACTGTAAGGCGGCCCGCCCAGGGCATTGGCCAGCATCACCACTTCGGTGGAGTTGGTGCCGAAGTGCGCATGCACATGCTCCGCGCCGAATGCCTGCAGCCACTGCACCACGCGGCAGGCCTCGGCCAGGTAGACCAGGTGATAGGGCAGCGGCCGGTCCGCACGCAGGCCCAGGCGCAGGGCCAGCCACAAGGCCGAGCCGAAGCGCCGTGGCTCGGCCCGCAGGACCTGCCACACCGGCTTGAGCAGGCCCTTGACCCCGCCTTGCAGGACGTACTGGGTCTTTTCCCGCTCGGCCAGATCCTCGGCGTCCTGCAGCTCGCCGTCCCAACCCCGCAGGGCGATCCGCTGGACCACCACCCCCTGGCGCTCCAGCGCGAGGATTTCCCGGCGGATGAAGCTGTGGCTGACCTTCGGGTACTGATTGATGAAATAAGCGATGCGCATATGAATCCGGATCCCTACCTGCGTGATTGACGCCCGCTCAACGTTGCGGGCACAGGCCCTTGGCTTTCGCGCTCGCCTTGAGCACTTCGTCGTACATGGCCTGCAGTTCCAGTGCCTGGTCGCTGCACAGGGTGATGCCTTGCTTGAAGGTATTGCGGTGCTGTCGATAGCGCTCGGGGTGCTCGAGGATGTCGACCAGTGCCTGACGCAAGTATTTCTCGTCGGCACTGAGCGGGATCAGCGTGCCATTGACCCCATCGACGATGTCTTCCACGGTGCCACCGGCGTGGGTGCTGATCACCCAGACATCGCGCACCAGCGCCTCGCGCACCGCCAGCCCGAAGGTTTCCTTGGACTGCGTGGGGAACAGCAGCACATCGATGCCGGCAAAGAATTCGTCCATGTTGGCCTGGGTGTAGCCCGGCACGATGCTGACGGTGCCGGGTATCTTGATGCTGTGACGGTTCAATGAGCGAAAGCCCAGGTGCAGCAGGTTATCGACCACTCTCAGTTCGTAGTCGGTGCGCTGCAGCCCGGCGAAGGCGCGGGTGATCACGTCGATACCCTTGATGGTCGCATTGCCCCCGACGAAACCGAAGCGGATCGCCTTGCCCGGGTGACGGTGGTAATCGGCCGCCGGCGGCAGGATGCCGTTGCGGTTGACGCGGATCGTCGCGGCATCGAAGCCATTGGCGATGTACAGGTTGCGCGCGAAGTGGCTGGGCGCAAGCAACAGGTTGGCCTGTTTCAGCGTGCTGGCCAGAAACGCCTGGCGATAGTCGTTGAGCTCCGGGTCGTCGACGCAGCGCGCGCAGACGTCGGCGCGGATGGTGGTCTGGCCACAGTACTTGCCATGGTTGTCGATCATGAAATGGCGCCCGCAGATCCACCAGCAGTCGTGCAACGTCACCACGAACGGCAGGCCCGCGCGCCGGCAGCTGTCGGCCAGCAATGCGCTCAAGCCCTGGATCGAATGCATGTGCACGAGGTCCGGGGCTACGCGTTTGAGCACGGTGTCGAACACCGGCAGCGTGGCCGGGTTTTCGAATTCCTCATGGGCACTGCGCTGGTCCGGCAGGCCCATGCCGATCACCGCGGCACCGTGGGCCTCGTAGCGGTACAGGCTGTAGGGCTCGGCGTCGGCTTGCGGCAACGAGGTGAAGATGAACTGCTGGAAGGTGGTGGTCGCCACCATCAAGCGCGCCATCTGTTCAGCCACCACCGTGGCGCCACCGAAACTGCGCGGGGCGAAGAAGATATTGGCTGCCAGCACGCGCCGGGTGCGATCACGCGCCAGCGTCGGGAACAACTGGCCGAGCTGCTCGCTGTTCAGCGTCTGGGCCGCCGCGTCCCACTCGACCAGGGTGACATGGGCTACGCCCATGTCCAGCATGGCCTTGGCCAGTGCCGGCGTTGAAGCGATGGCACGATCACAGGCGAGCAAGGCCTGCTGGTACAAGTTGACCGCCGCCAGCAACTGGCCGGACGTTTCCTCGCTGAACGGGCTCAGGTCATGGTGCAACCGATACGCCTGCGGGTCGAAGATCAACGCGTCGACATCCCAGATCGAGCTCACCTTCAACCGCTTGGACTCTTCGAGCAGTTGCAGCAATTCGACCGTGGCCGGCAGTCGATGAAAGATCACCACCGACGCGGTCTGCAAGGCGTTCATGCAGGCCGCGCCATCGCGCCAGTCGAGCACCTGGCAATGGTAACCAAGGCCCTGCAGGGCGTGCTGCAGCCAGCTGGGCCGAGCGCTGCAACCCTGGGCCAGATCACTTTCGCAGATCACCAGCAGCTCACGTGGGAACAACTCACTGGCCGGCACGCTCGGGTCGTCCAGCGGCAGGCTCTTGCGCTTGCTGTCGGCGGGCTTCCACAACAGTGCCGGGCCATGCTTGAGCAGTTCGCGAAATGCCTTCTTCAGCGTCGGGTACAGACCCGCCTTGCGCAGGTAGGCGATGAAACGCTGGTCCGGGCGGGGCTCGGTCATGAACTGACGCAGCAGCCTGGTCAACCGGTCCTTGACTCCGAGCGGGGCGCAGGCCTGCGTGTCCTGCTGCATCGCCAGCGCACTGGCCAGGCGCTGGTGGTGCACACTCAGTTGCCGGGCGACCTCATGGTCAGGCAACGCAGCCTCGAGCTGCCCGAACAGGTCATCGAGCAGCGCGTGCCGACGCCGGTACATGGCCCGTTTCTTGGGTGCGATGTCGTCGGCCGAGCGCTTGGCCGCGATCAAAGGGATGGCGAAGAATCCTTCACGCGACTGCATCTGGGCGCCGTTCTCCTGCCAGATGGTGTCGTAGTTGGCGGCAAGCTCGCGGCCCGTGTCCGCACCGAAATAGGGATGCCGATGATGCCGGTAGGCGTCACTGACGGCATGGATATGCGCTGCGCCCACCAGCCGTGCCACGCACTTGGTGGCCTCGATCAACAGGCTGCGTGGGCGCAGGCCTTCGAAGTCCTTGGTCAGGTCGCGGTAGATGTTCAGCGAGGTCTCGCTGTCGATACCTTTGTGTATCCCTTGCACGGCACCGATCAGCAGGCACAGTTCGCCGTCCACCCGGCACAGGCTGAAGGCCAGCGACGCTACCCGCAACTCGCCCTGGAACAGGTTCAGCACCAGTTCCCCTTCACGCTTGAACCACATCGGCCGGTCCAACACCAGGGTGCAGCCCTGGGAGTATGCCGACAGGTCCGCAAGGGTACGTCGATCGTCGCGCCCCAGCAGCAGCAGGGACGGAAATTGCCCGGCCACCACCTCGTAGTGCGAGGCCACCACTGCAAGGCGTTCAGGTGCATCCCAGCCTTTGCTGATGTAGGGCCACTGCAGGATACCGATGCAGTCGTCACCCAGCACAGCAACGCAGTCTTCGCCCAGGGCAGTGTTCAGGCGCTGCATGAAGACCCGCAGCCGTGGCCGCTGGCGAACCATCAGCAAGGCCAGGGCAAGCCTGTTCTTCAACGCTCGCGGCGAGTAGCCAGGGTGTACCGCTGGCAAGCTGCTGGCGAGTGATACAAGGTTCATGGTCATCTCACTTGTACTCGATCAGCGCAGATTTGCTGGCGGTCAACCTGTCCACCAGGAACTTCACCTGCCCGACCATTTCAGGAAACTTCGCCAGTACCAGGAACACTGCCTGCAGGCCGTTCTCGCGCAGCGAGCGTCCACCGCGACGCGCCAGGCGCAGGGCCTGCAAGGGGTAGATCGACAGCAGCAACAGCCCCCAGCCGCCGAACAGCCCACTGAGCAGCAGCGTTGCCAGTGGAATGCCCAGGCCCCACAACCAGGCCCTGCGCGACTCACGGCGCCAGTGCCGCTCGGGCGCAAAGCCGTGCAGGTGAGCACCTTCGGCAAAGGCATAGCCGCCCCGCACGCAGCGCCTCCACCACTGGCTGAAGCGGGTCATGGCCGCATCGTGCAAGGTCATTTCGGCGCCCAGGCGCCAGATCTTCCAGCCACGGGCTCGCAGGCGTACACAGAGTTCCGGCTCTTCGCCGGCAATCAGTCCCGGCCGGTAGCCCGACACGGCCATGAAGGCATCGACCCGCATCAGTGCATCGCCACCACAGGCCTTGGCTTCGCCCACCGGGGTATCCCATTCCAGGTCGCACAACAGGTTGTACACCGAACGTTCAGGAAAGCGCTCCCGGCGCCGGCCGCAGACCACCGCGACCTCGGGGTGCGCGTCGAGAAACCGCTGGGCACGGTTCAGCCACCCCGCCACCACCTCGCAATCACCGTCGACGAACTGCACATGGCGAAGGTCCGGGCGCAACTGCAGCAGGCAGGCGAAACCTTCGTTGCGCGCCCGCGCCGCGGTGAACGGCGTGCTCAAGTCCAGCGCGAGCACCTCGACCCCATGACTGCGCGCCTTTTGCACCGAGTCGTCGGTGGAGCCCGAGTCGACATACACGACCTGATCCGCACCCTGTGCCAGTGAAGCCAGGCAGCGCTCCAGGCGCATGCCTTCGTTACGACCGATCACCACCACTCCGATGCCTGTCACCATGCGCCTCACTCGCCACCCTTGACTGCCCTTCGCCGATCACCGCCATCCAGCAGACGGTTCATGAGTACTGCGCTGCCTCATTGTGCTTGCGGGCCTTGACCGTAGCTGGCACCCCCACCGCCAGCGAATTGTCCGGCACATCGATCAGCACCACTGCATTGGAGCCGATCACCACGTTGTCGCCGATGCGGATGTTGCCCAGCAACTTGGCCCCGGCACCGATATCGACGTTGTTGCCGATCACCGGAGCGGTCGGCTCGCTGACGTTCTTCAGGCCCACCACCACGCCGTTGCGGATCCTGCAGTCGTCACCGAAGCGGGCGTAGCCGCTGATGACGATGCCGCCGAAATGGTCGATGACGAAGTTGCGCCCCACCACCACTTCGCACGGCAGTTCGACGCCGGTGATGATCTGCACGAACTTGAACAGCACCTTGTAGATGAACGAGAGCAACTTGCGCAGCAGCGCCGGACGCACGCCATAGCGCCAGCGGCCGAAGCGGTACACCAGCATCACCCAGAAGCCCTGGGCACCCCAATCACCACCGTATGCCCGCAAGTCCGCGCGGATATTCTCGAACATGGCTTCACCTTACCGTGTTGGCTGCGTTGCATAGCGGGTCTTGAACAGCAGCGACCAGGTGGCGCGGGTGTGCTGCCAACAGGCCTTGATGGCGGCCCGGCCACGCCCCTTCAACAGCGCCTTGAGCGCCAGTACCAGGTCGCCCAGGCTGACCAGGCACATGTGCAAGGCCAGCCCCGCCGCGCCGTGGTGCTTACGGAAATACAGCAGTTCGCTTTCGATCTGGTAGGTGGAGATCTGCCGGCTGGCGGCCTCCAGTTCGGCGACCGACTTGGAGCTTTCGCCGCCGATGTGCACGACCGTGGTATGCGGGTAGAACACCACCTTCCAGCCGGCTTCCTTGACCCGCTTGCAGTGGTCGACTTCCTCGTAGTAGAGAAAATACCGCGGGTCGAACAGCCCGACCTTGTCGAGCACCTCGCGGCGCACCAGGTAGAAACACCCCGGCAGCCAGTCGCATTCGCGCACCGAGCCATGGTCCCAGCTCATTTCGTCGACCATCTTCAGCCCGGGGAACAACCGCCCGAGGCCGGTGCGGGCAACGAAGATGTTCAAGGGTGTCGGGAAGTACCGGCAGCACGGCTGCAGATCCCCTTCGCGCCCTTCCAGGCGCACGCCCAGCACACCGCAGTCGGGATGAGCGTCCATGTAGGCGACGGTTTTTTCCAGGGTGTCGCGGGCGACGAAGGCATCGGTGTTGAGCAGCAGCGCATACTTGCCCTTGAGGTGCGCCAGCAACTGGTTGTTGGCGCGACCGAAGCCGACGTTCTGCTTGTTGCTCAACAGCAGCGCCTCGGGGCAGACCTGCGCCAGGCATTCCAGCGAGTTGTCGGCCGAGGCGTTGTCCACCACCAGGTAGCTTGCCAACCGCTCGCTGTCGGCCTGGCGCAACGCGTCGAACATCGGCTGCAACAGCGATGCGGTGTTGAAATTGACGACCATCACATCAACGGGCTTGCTATCCATTGTTTCCGTCCCCAAAGAAATACTGCCGCCTCACTGCCGCCAAGGTCGGTTCCAGCGCCGGGTCGTAAGCCCCCTTGCGCTGCTTGACGAGGTCTATCCAGGGATACGCATTGCAACGTTCCTCGACCCGCCTGATCAGCTCCTCGGTCGAGCAGATGACCTTGGCCGGGTTGCCCCCCACCACCATGCCCGGTGGCACATCCTTGGTGACCACCGCACCCGCGGCGACCACCGAGTCCGGCCCGATGGTGACCCGCGGCATGACGATGGCACCATGGCCGACGAAGCAGTTGTCACGTATATCAATGTAGCCCACCGAATCGAGCTGCTTGCCGTAACACACCTCGATCAGCGCCACCACGCCGTCGTGCCCGATCAGGGTGCAGTCCGACAGGCCCACGTTGCTGCCGATGCGCACCAGGGTCGGATCGGTGACGCAAACGCCGCAGTTGATGTGCACGTTGTTGCCGATCGAATGAAACTTGCCCCATCGTGCCTGGTAGGTGCCCCATTGCAGGGGCGAGGGGTTGCAGAATTTCCTCCACAGCGAGCTGCCTCGCCCAGTTGCGTTGGCGTAGTGGTACAGGGCGTTCCGTAGCCATCCGAACATGCTGTCTGCCTCGTTAGTAACGTCTTCCTGGACTGCTCCTGAGGCGAACCCGGTCTCGTTCTTCTTGTTGCTGACCGCATCGCACTCAACCCTTGTCAACCGCGCTGATCGCTGTCATTTCATGCCGTGGCACGCTCCTGGCGGTTCATGCGACCGCCCTGCTGGTGGTGTTCATCTTGGCGTCGAGATGGTCTGCCAGGCGCAGGGCGAACTGCAGCAGCGGCATCGTCGGGTTGGACGCACCGCTGGTGGCGAAGATGCTGCTGCCGGCGACATACAGGTTTTCGGTACCGAACACCTTGCAGTCGCGGTCGACCACGCCGAACTCGGGCGTTGCGGCCATGCGCGTGGTGCCCATGTGGTGGGCATGGGGCTGAAGTCTCAGGGGCAAGGCCGTGTCGTAGACGAAGTCGTGCAACTTGACGAAGCCAAGCCCCATTTCGGCGAACTGCTTGGCCAGTTCGCTGCCGATGCACTTGATGGTATGCCGGTCTTCGGCGCTCAGTGCCCAGTTGACATTGATCTTTCGCATCCCCAATGCGTCCTTCTCATCCAGTAGCGAGAGGCGGCTCTGCACATTGGGAAACTGCTCGATCATGGTGCTGATGACGCCATCGCCGGGGCAGCTGAAGTTGGCGATGAAGGCGATCTTGCTCGCCACACCCATTTCGCAGGCGAGGTTCTCCAGGAAGTGCTTGACCTCGGCGGTTCGGCCGTAGGTCCTGACATCGTCGAGCACCGCCGTGGTCACGTTGCCTTTGCCCGCGCGGTACTCGGCGACGAAGGCGTCGGTGGTGTAGTACTGGTGCTGGGCGGTGTCCTGCCCGTCGCCGAGGATGAAGGTGCCCATGTCGATGTTCAGGTGTTCCATGAAACAGCGCCCCACCAGGCCCTCGCGGCTTGCCACACCGGCCGCCTGCAGCGACTGGCTGTTGAGCAGCTGGCGTGCGTTCTCGATGGCGCCGGTCGCCAGGATGAATTGCTTGGCCACCAGCCGCTGGCGGTGGTTGTCGTAGTCGGACACCTGCACGCAGGTCAGACTGCCGGTAGCCTTGTCGAACTCAAGGTCCACGCAGTTGCAGTTGATGAACACATCGAGCCCGTCGGTCTCATTGAGCGCGGTGGCGTATTTCTGCGCGAAGCGCGTGGGTGGGCTGAGCAGAAAACGATCGGCATCGAAGTCGCCGCCTTTCAGGGCATCGTTCAACGCCTGGAAGTCCTTGCCCTGCGGCAGGTCGACGATGTCCATGGCGGCCGGCAGGTAACGCTCGATCTCGGCATAGGGGATCGGCCAACCCGGCAAGTCGCCCGGTGGCTGCACGGCGAAGTCGGACGCGGTGAACGGTCGGCAACGACCCGCCCAGTGATTGGAGGTGCCGCCGAGAAATCGCAGGCGCGTCTCTTCGGCGTAGAGCTCCAGCCCCGAGGAGGTGCATTGGTACAACGCCTGCGAGCGCGGTGCGTACTCGTGGCCACCGCCTTCGATCAGCACCACCCGCCAGCCGGCCTTCGCCAGGCGCAGGGCCAGGGTAATGCCCGCAGGCCCCGCGCCGATGATGCACACGTCATAGCTTTCGCGCAGCGTTGTCTGCGCCTGGTAGTCGTTGATCATGTCTACTGCTTCCGGAAGTACTGGGACGGCAACACCCAACCGTTGATCACGACAAACCCTTTCGGCTCGGCAGGTTCACTTGCGGCGGCGCGGGCGGTGCCAGGCAAGACGCCGAACACTGCACCACCCACCCCCAACAGGACACAATTGCGCAGAAAGCCCCTACGACCCAGCGCAGCGCAATACACAAGCTTCCCCATGATCCCCAAACCCGTGCCATTTTCTTATGAATCCTAGTCACTTATCCGCGATGCGCTACCCTGCTCATCACGCCAACCGGCCTTTTCGTCCGGGCCGCTAGAGCCAGGCGAAGAACCACACCAGCAGCTCGCCGCAGAGGGCACCCACCAGCACCATCGGCAGCACCATCAGCTCGCGCTTGATGTTGAGGATTTCCAGCTTGCGGTTGACGTAGACGATCAGTACCAACGTCGGCAAGGCATGCAGCGCCACCCCCCAGATCGCCAGGCGCGGCCCGCCGATGTACAGCAACAGCGGCAGCAGCAGCCATAGCGAGACCACGCGGATGATGTTGTCCATGGCCTGGTACTTGGTGTGGCCCAGGGCGATCCAGATCTGGTGGGTCAAGGTGTAGCGCAGCATCAGGAACGACAGCGACAGGATCGCCAGCATCGAGCCTGCCTCGGCATAGCGTTCGTCGTACATCCAGCCGATCAGCAGCGGGCTGCCGGTCAGGAACAGCCCGCAGACGAACAGCATGACCAGGTCGACCAGCAGCTTGAAGCGGTCGTACAGGGTCCGCAGGCGGTGCTTGTCGCCGTCGCGGGTCGCCTCGCTGAACGCTGGCAAGGCCACTGCCCCGAACAGCTTCATCAGGCCGGTCTGGATCGAGCCGAGAATCAGCACGGCAATCGAATACACGCCCAGTTCCGTGACCGTCATGCTGGCGCCGAACCAGATCCGGTCGCCGTACATCGCCAGCACCCCAACGATGGAAGACAGCAGGATCCAGCGCCCGAAATTGACCAGTTCGGTCAGCGCGCTGCGGTCCCACTGCAGGCGATTGCCCGGCCCTTGCAAGGCGGTATGGCCGAGCACCGTGCCGGCCAGGGCGGCGACCACGCCGGCGGCAACCAGTGACCAGATGGAACGGGTGAACCAGCCGATCATCAGCATCACCACCAGGCCGATGACTTGCGACGCCAGGTCGATCAGCACCACCCGCTTCTGTTGGAAAGTTCGTACGGCGACGTCTATCTTGGTCGACTGGAAGCCCCAGATGATCGCCTGCAGGCCGGTTACCGCCAGCACCAGGGGCAGCTCGGGCGCAGCATAGGTGGACGCCGCGGGCCACAGGTCGGCCTGCTGGGCGACCCACGCGGCCACCGCCAGCAGCAGCGTCAGCCCGAACAGCAGCAGGCCGCGCAGAATCTGCACGGTCCAGGCGGTATTGAGGAACAGCGGGTCGTCGCCACGGGGGCTCTGGATGATGTTCTGGCGCAGGCCGACATCGGACAGCAGGTGCAGGAGGACCGAAACCGTGGTGGCGATGACCATCACCCCGAACATTTCCGGCAACAGCAGGCGTGCCATGATCAGGTTGCCGCCCAGACGCATGCCCTGCGAGGCCAGCAGGGAAACCAGGTTCCAGGCCCCGGCACCCATCGCTCGCTTGCGCAGACTCCCAGCTGCTGACACTTCAATCGACGGCATGATTTCAATCTCTGACTGAATAGCTAAACCTCACTATAGTTTCAATTAGCCATGACGCTAGCCGTCGTCCACCGACAGAATTCATAGGTGCCTGTAGCCCATGCCTGAACAATTTCGTGCGCTCGTCGTCATCCTGTTCGTCGCGAGCGTGGTGTTCTTCCTCGCGCGCCGGCCGGCCAGCGACCTGATTCCCGATCGCGACTTCAAGCGCCGGCGCAACCTGTGGCTGCTGATCACCCTGCTGGCGTTCTTTTCCTTCAGTTTCTGGGTCTACACCGCGGCGGCCATCGTCACCCTGCTGCTGGCCCGGCGCCGGGAACACAACCCCATGACGCTGTTCTTCATGCTGGTGTTCGCCATTCCGCCGGCGTCGGTGGATATTCCGGGCTTTGGCGTGATCAATTACCTGATCGAGCTCAACCACATCCGCATCCTCACCGTGTGCGTGCTGCTGCCCACGGCGCTGACCCTGAGCAAGCAGGGCGACACGGTGCGCTTCGGCCGCCTCTGGCCCGACAAGCTGCTGGCCGCAAGCCTGGTGCTGATGACCTTGCTCTACCTGCGCGAAACCACGGTCACCGATACCCTGCGCCAGGCCGTGTCGCTGTACATCGATGTGTTCCTGCCTTACTACGTCGCCAGCCGCGGGCTGAAGACCGTGCAGGACTTCAAGGACGCCCTGCTCGCCTTCGTCCTCGCCGCGTTCCTGCTGTCGATCATCGCGGTGGCCGAGTTCGCCCGTCACTGGCTGCTGTACAACGGCCTGATCAGTGCCATGGGGGTGAAATGGAGCATGTCCAGCTACCTCAGCCGCGGCGGCTCGCTGCGCGCCAGCGCCACCACCGGCCAGGCGATCGCCCTGGCCTACGTCATCAGCGTGGCGATCGGCATGTACCTGTTCGTGCAAGGCTACGTACGCAACCGCCTGCAGCGCTACATGGGCGCCCTGCTGCTGGCCGCCGGGCTGGTCGTGCCGCTGTCGCGCGGGCCATGGATCGGCGCGGGCCTGATCATCGGCGTGTTCATCGCCACCGGCAAGGGCGCGGTCAAGCGCCTGACGCTGCTGGCCTGCGCCGGCCTGCTGGCGTTGCCGCTACTGACCTTGTTGCCCGGCGGCGAAAAGGTGCTCGACCTGCTGCCATTCGTCGGCAACCTGGAAAAAGAGAACATCACCTACCGCCAACGACTGCTCGACAACGCCTGGATCACCATCCAGCGCAACCCACTGTTCGGCTCGTTCGACTTCCGCAACACCCCGGAGATGCAGTCGATGATCCAGGGCGAGGGCATCATCGACATCGTCAACAGCTACATCAGCCTGGCGCTGCGCTTCGGCCTGGTCGGGCTGGCGCTGTTCGTGGCGTTCTTCGCCAGCGTGCTGCTGTCGATGTACAAGGCCTTGCGGGCGTTCCCCGACAAGGAGGACGAGCACCGACGACTGGGGCGTGCTTTGCTGGCCACCCTGCTCGGCATCCTGATGATCATCTTCACCGTCAGCAGCATCACCGTCATCCCGGTGGTGTACTGGTCGGTGGGCGGCTTGTGCGTGGCCTATGTGCAGATGGTGCGCAGGCTCAGGGCCAGTGAAACCACCGTGCTGGGCACTTCCCAGCCCTCGAACCAGGTACTTTCATGACAGGGATTGGTCTGCGCCCGAAGGTCAGGGCATCGCTACTCATCGGCTTGTTGCTGTTTCCCGCGCTCGCCTGGTCCTCGGCATGGACCGTCAGCGTCGACGAACAGAACGGCCTGCCCAGCGTCACCCGCGGTGGCGGGCCGGCCATGCAGTCACGCTTCGATTTCTGGGGGCCCGACTGGAGCTGGACCGGCTTCGGCACGGCGTTCAAGGTCAACGCACCCTACAGCTACACCCTGAACGGCAAGAACCCGCAACTGGATTTCGAGCTGGCGGCAGACATCGGCAGGCCACAGCCGCAGACCCTGAGCTGGGCCTTCGACCTCACCGCCAAGAGCCTGCGCCGCGGCGTGATGGGTGGCGGCATGGTGTTCCGCTTCGACCCTGCCCTGTTCACCGCCGAGATGGGTGAGCCGCAGTTGTTGCCCGGCAACCGTGGCTGGACCTGGGGCAGTGCCACCCGGCGCATCGAACTGCGCTTCGAGCCGGCGCTGGCCAAGGTCTATTTCGAACGCGGCGACACCTCGGAAATCCGCGCGTTCTTCTATACCGACCCGATCGAGCCAGGCCGCCAACAGTTCAAGGCGACGCTGAACCTGACAGGTGACATCGAGGTCGGCCCGACCGCGACCGAACGCTTCGGCCTGGCAGATACCACGCGCTGGCCAGATGACCAGCTGGGCTGGCGCACTTCGCCAGTGGACTTGTCCTTCCTCAACGCTGCGGAAAAACCTGCAGGAAAGCGCGGGTTCGTCAAGGCCGTCGGCGAGCAGTTGCAGTTTGCCGACAACACGCCCGCCCGCTTCTGGGGTACCAACCTGTCGGCCTACGCCCTGTTCAACACCCCCGACGATGAAATCAAGCTACAGGCCAAGCGCCTTTCCGCGCTGGGGTTCAACCTGGTGCGGCTGCATCACCATGATTCGCCCTGGGTCAGCCCGAACATCTTTGGCGAGGTCAAGGCGCTGCGCGACACCCAGCAATTGAGCCCCGCCTCGCTGAAGAAGATCGACTGGTGGATCAAGTGCCTGAAGGACGAAGGTATCTACGTGTGGCTCGACCTGCACGTGGAGCGCATCGTCACCATCAATGACAACATCTATGCCTTCGACGAACTGGCCAAGGGTGAGCAGTATGCCGGGATCAAGGGCTATGCCTATGTGAACGTGGCCATCCAGCAGGCCATGAAACGCTTTGCCCAGCAGTACCTGACCCATGTCAATGCCTTCACTGGCCTGGCCTACAAGGACGACCCGGCCATCGCCGCCGTGCTGATCACCAACGAGAACGACGTGACCCAGCACTTCGGCAATGCCCTGCTCCCGGACAAGGGCGTGCCCAAGCACAACCGGCTGTTCATGGACCAGGCCAAAGCCTTCGCCGCACGCGCCAACTTGCCTGCGGACAAGACCTGGCGCGCCTGGGAGCCCGGCCCCGGCAAGCTGTTTCTCAACGACCTGGAGCACCGCTTCAACGTCGACATGATCGACCACCTGCACAGCCTGGGCGTGAAAGTGCCCATCGTCACCACCAGTACCTGGGGCGGCAACGGCCTTGCCGCGCTGCCGGCCCTGACTGCAGGCAACGTGATCGACGCCCACGGCTATGGTGGCAGCGGTCAGCTGGAGAAGAACCCGCTGACCAGCGACGGCATGATCAACTGGCTTGGCGCCGCTCAGGTGCTGGGCCTGCCGATGACCGTCACCGAGTGGAACGCCGAGCCCTTCCCCCTGCCCGACCGCCACTCCTTGCCGCTGTACGTGGCTGGCACCGCCGCCCACCAGGGTTGGGACGCGATCATGCAATACGCCTACAGCCAGCAAGCGTTCCTCGAAGGCTGGCGCCGGGCCGACAACTGGAATGCCTACAACGACCCGGCAATGATCGCCACACTCCCCGCCTCGGCGTTGCTCTACCGCCGTGAAGACGTGCAGCCGGCCAACACCCGCTACGTCTTCGCGCCCAGTGCCGAGACCCTGTTCAACCGGGCCATCACCCCCGGCAACTCGGTGCTGCTGCGTACCGCCATGGAAAAGGGCCGGCTGCAGATCGCCCTGCCGCAGACCGCGCAACTGCCGTGGTTGCAGGCGGCTGCCATTCCCGCTGATGCGCACGTGTTCAACGACCCGGACCAGTCGGTGCTGGACGCCAATGCCAGCGAATCGACCAGCGATACCGGCGAGCTCAAACGCAACTGGCAACAAGGCCTCTACACCATCGACACCGCGCTGACCCAAGCCGCCACTGGCTGGCTCGGTGGCCAGTCGGTGCAACTGGGCGATGTCGCCGTGCAGCTGAAGACCCACTATGCAAGCGTG
Organism: Pseudomonas plecoglossicida NBRC 103162 = DSM 15088; assembly: GCF_000730665.1. Classification (GTDB taxonomy): domain Bacteria; phylum Pseudomonadota; class Gammaproteobacteria; order Pseudomonadales; family Pseudomonadaceae; genus Aquipseudomonas; species Aquipseudomonas plecoglossicida. The sequence continues at coordinate 17,853 of NZ_BBIV01000032.1, read as the reverse complement.
GTGGTGCAAAGCCTGGACGCCAAACCGTTGAACCAGTCGCACAGCCTGCTGATTTCCCTCGGCAGCCGTGCCGTGCCACGGCCCGACGACATGACGCCATTCCATGTCGAGCCACTCGAAGGCACCGTGAGCATCCAGGCGCCAAAAGGCCTGAAGCTCTACAGCCGCCGCACCGATGGCAGCGAGCAGACCCTGGCTTCGACCTACAAGGACGGGCGCTACCTGATCACCTTCGACGGCCAGACCATGGCCAACTGGCTGTTCTTGAAATAGCCATCTAGAGTCAATTCAGACCTGTAATCCAGGCATTCGACGCTGCGTCTGTTCCAGGAGGATTGGATGAAGTACTTGGTTGTCGGCGGTGCAGGTTATATCGGCTCGCACATGGTCAAGCACCTGGTGGCTGACGGACATAACGTGGTGGTCGCCGATATCGAGGCCCCGGCGCCTGATATCGAATGGGTCGAACTGAATATCGCCGATGCCGGTGCCCTGGACAGGTTGTTTGCGGATTACCACTTCGACGCCGTGTTTCACTTCGCGTCTTTCATCCAGGTGGGCGAGTCGGTCAGCGACCCTGGCAAGTATTACCAGAACAATGTCGCGGCCACACTGACCTTGCTCCAGGCCATGGTCCGGGCCGATATCAAGCAACTGATCTTCTCCTCCAGCGCCGCCGTGTATGGCGACCCGCAGTATGTCCCCATCGATGAGCAACACCCCAAGGCGCCCATCAACCCCTATGGGCGCAGCAAGTGGATGGTCGAGCAGATACTCGAAGACTTCGACCGCGCCTATGGCTTGAGGTCGGTGTGCTTGCGCTATTTCAATGCGGCGGGGGCTGACCCTGAGGGGTTGCTAGGGGAATGCCATGAGCCGGAAACACATCTGATCCCGCTGATCCTTCAGGCAGCGTCCGGGCGGCGTGAGGCAGTCACCGTGTTCGGCCACGACTATGACACGCCGGATGGCAGCTGCGTGCGTGACTATGTGCATGTGGCGGACCTTGCTTCGGCGCATGCACTGGCCGTGAAGTACCTGCACGAGAGGGGTGCCAGCACGGCATTCAACCTGGGCAATGGGCTGGGGTTCTCGGTGCAGGAAGTGATCGATACCGCGCGGGCGGTGACGGAGCGGCCAATCTCTGTGATCGAGGCCGCACGTCGAGAAGGTGACCCGGCGAGGCTGGTCGCGGATGCCGAGCGGGCGAAAACCATCCTCGGCTGGACGCCGCAGTTTGCACGGCTGGAAGACATTGTCGGGCATGCCTGGAACTGGGAACGCGCGTATCCGTGGCGGCGTTGAGCATGCTTACGGATGCATGATCGGGTCGGCCCCAATCGCCGGCAAGCCGGCGATCGGGCCTCGCGGGCGGCGCGGTTTAGTAGTAAGTCCGCGGCTGCTCATCCGCCTTGTTCAGCACCGCCCCGACCAGATTGGCGTTGGCCAGGTGATACAGGCAATCCTCGATGTCCTTCTTGCTGTTCATGCCGTTTGCCACTACCAGCAGCACACAATCGAGCTTCGGCAGCACGGTCATTGCGTCATCGGAGCTGAGTAACGGTGGCAGGTCGAAAATGCAGATGCGCGACTCGTAGCGGTCGCGCAGTTCGGTGATCATGTCGTCGACCTTGGGCGAGGACAACATTTCGGTGGACATCGGGATCGGTTCGCGGGTCGGCAGCACCACAAAGCGGGGCAGCGTCGGGTTGACCAGCGCCTCTTCCAGCCACGCCTTGCCGCTGAGCACATCGTTCAGCGCCTTGTCCATCGGCAAGCCCAGGGTACTGCCGACCCGCGGCCGACGCAGATCGAAGTCCACCAGCAAAGCGGTCTTGGTGGTGTGGTGGGCAATGCTCATGGCCAGGTTCACTGCGAGCACGGTCTTGCCGGCCTCGGGGGTCGGCGAGGTGATCCCCAGGGTGCGCCAACCGTTTTCGTCCATGGTCTTGAGCACTTGCGTGCGCAACAAGTCGATGGCTGCGCTCATGTTCGAATTCTTGTTGTACGACACAATCCGATTGCGCTCCAGGTGATCCGCGCGCAGCGGGACCACTTTGGTCCGCACATAATCGAACTCGCCTGGAAGTGCGGACTTTTCCGCCAGCATCGGCGCTTTCGGTGTTTCCACTGACGTGGGTGCAATCTGGTGAAGGTTCTTTCCAATAGCGGGCGTAATTCTGTCCATCGCTGCGTTCCCTATTCAAACCGCGCCATAGCTTTAAACAGCAGGACGTCCAACGGCATGTAGAAGACATGGACGACCACCATCAGCATAGCCACCAGGACCAAACCGGCGACGATAAGCATCATCAGCCATTTTCGCCGCCTGGCCCTGTCGGCCTGGGTCGCGATATACGGCACCGCCACCAGCACCCGCTTGCCCAACACGCTTTCCAGCGCGCCGACGCCGCGCACACGCTGGTTGAGCATCTCCAGCAACATCACCAGCCCACCACCCACGGTCGGTGCCAGCACCAGGCCCAGGGCGACGATTTTCTTGCGGTTGGGCTTGACCGGTTTTTCCGGCATCAGCGGCGGCTCAAGCAGCACGAAGCGCTCGGCCTTGTTTTCCTGCTCCAGGCTTTCGGTGATCTTCGCGCCCATTTCCTTGTTGCGGATTTCTTCATACTTCTTGCGCGCGTTGTCGTGGTCGCGCATCAAGGTGATCAGGCCGCGCTCCACCTGTGGTGCCTCGAGGATGTCGGCCTCGTAGGCTTCCATCTTGGTGGTCAGCTGACGCTTCTGCTCAGCCAGCGAGGCGATGCGCGATTGCGCCGCTGCCATCTTGGTCCGCACCCGGGCTGCATCGAGGTTCAGCGATGCCGCCGCAGCGATGCCCTTCTCGCCCGAGGCCTGCAGCACTTCGATCTTGCGCTTGACCGCCTGCACGTCCGGGTGCGCTTCCTTGTACTTGGTCATCAGCCGGGCGTACTCGGCCTTGAGGCTCGCCAGGTCCTGCGGCTGGTCGGCCGTTGTCGGCTTGCCATTGGCAGCCTGGCTGCTCACACCTGCAGAGGCAGCCGACAGTTCCAGCTCGAGGTAACGCAGTTCTTCCTGGGCCGATTTGTAATCGCGATCGACTTCGCGAAACTCCAGTTCCGCACGCGACAGCATGCTCATGCGCAGTTGCTGGTTTTCCGGCAAGGCATTGGCATGGGTCTGCTTGAAGTCGGCCAGCTGGTTTTCCAGGTCGGCCAACTCCGCACCCAGCTTGTTGGCTTCCTGGGAGAGAAACTCCGTGGTCTCGGTGGCGCGTTCGGTACGCTGCTTGATGTTTTCATTGAGGAACAGTGTCACCAGTTCGTCGGCCACTTCCTTGGCGACTTCCGGGCGCTTGTCCTCGTAGGACACGGTGAAGGCCACGGTCGCTTCGCCCCGCCCCTTGATGAAGGTGCTGAGCGTGGCCACCACGATCGCATTGCGCATCTGCTCGATCTTGTCGGTTTGGCTGAACTGCCGGCCCTTGTCGGCGAACAGGCCGTACTTGTCGATGATCCGCAGCAGGTTCTCGCGGGTCATGACGCGTTGGCGAATGACCTCGATGCGCTCGTCGGCAAAGCTGTTGTTGCCCGCCGACACCAGGTCCGGGGAGATCTGCTGCGATTCCACCAGGATGGTGCCGGTCGATTGGTAGAGGGGCGGCACGCTGAGCGCGACGCCCACGGTCGCCGCCAGCACGACTACGATACTCACCCCCAGCAACAAGGCGCGGTCCTTGATGATGGCGATGTAGTCTTTGAGGGAAAGCTCGTACTCGGATTTCATCAGTGGCCACCCTTGCGAAAGTCAGATGTCGGGATATCGGTATGTCAGCGTCATTCCAACAATCGTTGCTTCAGCATCTGGCAAGCCATCTTGCTGACGCTCCTTGTACATCAACGAGAACCGCATGTCCCAGGCCCGCGAGAGCTCGCGGCTGGCCCACACGCTGTAGGTCTGCAGGGTATTGGGCGTTTCGCCCTTGGCGTCCTGCCAAGTAGCCTCGACCCCCACCCGGCTGGTTTCGGTGACCAGGTAGCTCCAGCCACCGCGCACCATGTCCAGTTCAGCGAAACCGCCCTCGGCGCTGGCCACTGTGCTGCGATCGGCGCTAAGGCTGGCCTCGGCACGCGCACCGCGATAGAACAGCGACGCCCCCCCTTCACCGCGGCGCCCACCACCGGAGCCTGTGGTTTTGTTGACGCCGATATGCGCGGCACCTTCCAGGCGTTCGGAAAACAGGTGCTTGATGCCGAGGCTGGGCACGTAACTGTTGCTGGCGATCGCCGTGGTGGTGTCCTGGGGCTCGTAACGCCGGGCCTCCAGGCCAGTGATCAGGTCGGTGCGCTCGCTCCAGGCGTAGGTCCAGCTCGAATAGTTGGAGTACTCGTCGTAGCCGGTCAGGGTGTCGATGTCGTAGCGGGCATGGTTGTAGCGGGTTTCGTTGGCCAGGGTGCTGCGCTCGGTCACCGCGCTGCTCCAGTTGGCCGTCAGCGAGGACATCTTCTGCGTGCCGTCGGTGGTCACCACGCCGGTATCGAGCACCGTGCCGGACAGCGTCGAGCTTTCGTTGTACTGCGCCAGCAGGCCAAAGCCACCGGTTTCGGTCTGGCGCTGCCAGCCCAGGCTCAGGTTGGGGTCTTCACGGTCGTCGACCACCGAGCGGTCGGAAGAACGCAATAGATGCATCCCCAGGCCCAGGCGCAACTGGTCGCGGTCGAACTGACCGATCAGGTTGTAGTCAGGTGCAATGATGGTACGCGTCACACCTTTCTCCTCGGACGTCAGGAGCAATGGGTTACTGTCGTACTCGACAGTCGTCGGGACCACGACTGTAGACTGCCAATTGGCGGCATTAACCACCCCTGCGAGCGGCATCATCATGATTGCTGCTGCAACACGCTTTGGTCGAAAAATAGGCACTAGAAATTCTTAATTGTTAGAAGTGTCAAGGTACGACCAGCGTATCGCCAGCCTGCAGTTGGAAGTTGGTGGACATGTCACGCCCGGAAACCAGGTCGTTGTAACGTACCGGCATCACTTTTTGGCCGCGGATCACCTTGATGGCACTTTCGTCGGCGAATTTGTCCATTCCACCCGACATGCTCAGGGCCTGCAGTACTGCGGTAGGACCGGTCATCGAGACCGGGCCGGGCTTGATCACCTTGCCTTGAACGTACACCAGATTGCCGGCTGTGCCGGTCACGACAACACTGACGTTCGGGTCGGCGAGGTAGGGTTTCAAGCCTTGGGTGACCTTGTTGGCGACTGCGGTCACGTCGAGACCGGCCACATCGATGCGGCCCGCCAGGGGGAAGGTGATGCTGCCGTCGGGAAGGACAACGGTTTCCTGGCGCAGGGTGTCTTCCTGCCACACGGAAATCAGGACTTTGTCGCCGGGGCTGAGCAGGTACGCTTTGTCATCGGCAACGCTCGCGCCAGACCAGGCGAGCAGAACGCAGAACATGGAAATCAGCAAACGCGCCATGAGGGATCCCTCCGGCCAAACGGCCCGGGTTAAGAGCACTGAATGAGAACAACTGCAAACCTCTCGCTCCACGACGCAGCCTCGAACCCGCTGCGCTGGCCTGCCAATCCTGGAGGCCCATTACCGCGATGCCGCTTTGCCTGCCCTTGCTGCCCATCGCCCCCATGGGGCGCTGGCTAGTGGAATATAGCAATGGTTGGAAAATTGACAAGTGAGCTGCCAGGTCCCAAACCCCAAAACCTCTGGTACTGCGTCAAGTTGCTGGCATTGCGGTAATAAATACAAACTTCTGGACTACCAACGGGATGAAACCTTAGATCTTCTTTCTATTGGCTACCGCCACGAAGCCAATGACTGCAAAGGTAAAAAGCCAACCTGCGGTAGTTAAAGGAACAATATTCGACTGGTTCATGTATGAATCAGCTGCTCGTGCTGCACCGCTCAGTAACACCAACAAGAAAATCGATTTGATGAACAAGGTCGAGCGCATGTTCCCCTCCAGAAAAGAGGACAGTGACTGTGGATTTGTCAGAAGATTTGACTGCTGGTGATTGGAGCTTATGGGCACAATGACACTACGTCAATGATCCGACACCATAATAAAATTCAATGACCCGCCTCACTGTTCGTCAATTTACTGCCACCCAGAAATTGCAGTTGAGACTTCACTATATAACCAACGAGCAAGTATTTGAAATTGAGCGATATTGCATTTTCAATCTCGCCGTTTCTCGAAGGTGCTGAAAGTCTGCAAAACCGTTTTTCAGCCGCATGGAACTGTTTCACCGGCGAGAACAGGTACGAATCATTGCGTTTCCCAAACCGTTCATGACGGCAGAAGGTCTAGCGTACGTTCGACTTCATCGATGTCGACGGTAAAACCGTCGCCCTGGGGCATACCGACAACGAATGCAAAATGCTGGCCATCACGATCCGTGAGGTACTTGTAGTAGCTGACGAAACGGTTCGGCGGCTGCAACACCAGCAGATTGCCGCCGGTTTGCAACACGTTGACGCCATGGACCAACTGGCTGCCTTCCACCCCGATCACCGTCCTGGCCCCTGCACAGGCCGCCACGATGCTCGGCACATCCGATTGCATCGGGTTGATCACCCGAAAACCGCGGTGCTTTCGCAGGTGCTCGGCGATTTCAAGCTCATTGCGCAACAGACGCAGGTCGCCGTCACTTCCACGCAGGATGAACACGCCTGGGTGCGGTGTTGCATCCACATGCGACAAGAGTTTGTCACCCATGGCACGGTAACGCAGGTGCCGACTGCGGTTGTTGCTGACATCATCGAACAGCACCAGCTCATGGAAGAAGGCGCTGCGCAAGCGCAAGGGCTGCATGCCCAGCCACTGCTCATAGGCCGGCCCCTGGGTGAACAGCGGGTAGCGTGCCGAGGGCGCGGTGGTAATCGGCACTCCCTCGTTGCAGGCCAAGGCATAGGTTGGACAGTCTTCCATCAACCAGGTGCCGAACCAGGTATTGCCGTTTTGCGTGCAGTAGGCGGCGCCACGCTCAATTTCATGCTCGACGACGATACTCGGGAAATTGCTGGGCTTGAGTGACAGCCAATGGCTGGCATTGCCCTTGTAGAGTGCGCCATCGATCAGCCAGACGTCCTTGAACAGATGACCCCGAGTCGGCCCCTGCTCCATCTGGATACCGCCCTCCATGGTCCGCGCCGGATGCACGTACGGGAAGAAGCGCTTGGCCTCCCAGCCGGTAACCCGTGCCAGCTGATCGGGCAGGTAGATGGCTGGCGGTGACACGGTAGTTTCCCCAGGTGCGATATCCCAAGTTGTTTCGGCGAAGTTTTTGAGATCGATATCGGCTTTGCGCAACAGCCGCTTTCGCGCCATGTGCCGGTAGGCCGCCAACGTCCAGGCATGATCGCTGGCTACCGGATGATCACTGAGTTTCGAGATATCGCTTTGCATGAAGCGGCCTCCTCGGGGCACAGGACAAGGATCTGCAGCAAAGGGACTGTTACCGGCCTGGCGGATCTGCTCAGCTGGACGCCACGCGCTCCAGCTGGGGCGGTGACTTGAACGTGGCATAGCGCGTGCGCAAGGTTTCCAGGAACGACTCCCCGGCACTTTTGGCGCCATACAGGTAGATCTTGTGCAACCCGCCAAAGACCATTTCGTGATAACGGCTGGCCACTTCTTCATCCGTGGCGCCGTCAGGAAGGCCCAGGTGCAACGTCAATTTATTGCCCTCCATGGCAAACAGCGGTGTGTCCCAGAGAAATTGCGCTGTGCCGGTTCGGGGCAGGCGCACGAACATATAGGCGTGATTGCCCAACGAGTCGATATCGCCGCCGCGCCGGCGCTTCCACTTGAGCAAGCCGTCATCCGGCCGCGCCAGGCACAGGCCGATGTCGTAATAGTCGTAGCCATTCTGCAGGGCCCACTCCAATGCCATGAAGGTGGTGATGGAGTTGACTTCACGCAGTCGCTTGGCGTCGGAAAACACCGCTTCGCAGTAACCGAAACGCAGGGTGCTCCAGTAGCGCTTGCCGCCACGGGTGATCTCGCAGCCCAAATGGCAGGCCACCACTTCACCGTTCAAGCTGATCAGGTCAAGCCGGCCCACGCCCTTGGCCAGCCTGAACACCTCCTCGGTAGCAAACTGCGCAGCATGGATGCCCTGGCGGGCGGTGGCATAGGGCCGCAGCAACTCACGGTCGGCCATGGCGATTTCATCGTCGTCAAAGGTCTGTCGCATCTCGTACAGCGGTCGGTTCTTGCGAATGCTGCGACGCAATTCGCTGTCATAGCGCCCGGTGATATCGTCCAGCGAACGCCCCAGCGGCACCACTGCACTCAGGTAATGGGGCACCGACAGTGCGCCGGCGCTGGGCATTTCGCTGACCACCACCACATGGTTCTGGCCAGCCGCAGGCGCCGGCTCCTGCGGCTGCCCGGCATCGCGAGGCGCCTTGCCGCCAATCAGCAGCTTGGCCATTTCGCGCTGCTGCTTCCTGCCGATATAGAGGATTTCGTAAGGGCTGGCCTGCTGCAGCTTGAAGCGGGCGATCTCCCAGCGCCAGAAACAGGCACGACCGGCCATGTCCCGTAACGTGCTTGAAACGGTTCTGATTTCATAGCGCAGGGAGGGCGAGATGAGTTTGCGGGCCACTGCCTTGAGTTGCGTTTTCATGCTTCTTCGACGTCCTTTGTAGATTCCTTGGCCTGGGCGGAGAAAACGATGTCATTTACTTAAGACAGTTGCATAAGTTACTGATAAAAATGAAATAACTTTCAGCGATCACTCTTACATTAAGTAACAATTTAAGATGGTGGTTTGCTGCTTGGCAAGCGGCATTTTGCTAGCACCCTGCCTTGTTTTATGACGTCAAACTTGCGGACACGAGCGTTTTATCCATTCATTTATTCAATTGATAAATATCTACTGCGCCTGAGACATGACTTCAGGGCCTCCTGCGAGTCCATTTCAGCAGGAGCCGTGCCATGTCCCCTCTCAATCCGCATCATCACTTGATTGCAGAACAACTGCCTGCCTGGTCCACCCATGCCACTACCGAACAATGGCGCGCCTTGCGCGAAAGTCTCCTGCCTGATCAGGGCCTTGCCGACGCACAAGCGCCCTGGTTCGCCAATGCCGCCCCCGACTTGCGTGAGGCCGTGCTCACCCGTCAGCAGCGGCTGCACCGCGCTCAAAACGCGTTGGCCGTTACACTCAAAGACCTGCGCAACATTGGCGAGTTCGCGGAAGAACTGCTGATGCACGCCATGCAGACCCAACACGGGCTATCGGTCCCCTTGCGCACTACCGAACTGGTGCAGGTCCACCATCTGTTCACGTTCGGCACCTATGTCACCGAGCACAAGACGGTGAGCCTGCTTGAAGCCGCCCTGCACAACTTCGAAGACGCCACGGCGTTCGGTCGCGACAGCGCATTGGCGCTGGCAGGAAAGGCACAATTCACCCCCACCACCGTGGTCGGCCAGACCACCCTGGGTGACAGTGACACACACGTCGATATCGACTTGCCTTCCGAAACGTTCGTGATCGAACCGCTTGACCTGTCCCCCGAGGCGTTCGCCAGCACTTGTCGGCAACTGGACATCGGCCGGCGCTATCAGCAGCACCTGCAGGTGTGCTTCGACACCCATTCGCAGACGGTGGGCGCCGCCTTCATCGCCGTCCAGCGCGAGCAACTGCAGCTGGCAGCCGATCTGGCCTTTGTGCGTAACGATATCGACGGCCTGGCACAAGATGTCATCGCCGCGCTGGTAGCCGACGAACCGGTGCCTTGCTGGCAGCCGTCACTATTCGGCATCCCGTTGCATGAAGTGCTGGTCATCAACGACCGGCGCGGCAGCCTGCTGTTCTACAACCCCGGCGGCGAGCGAAGCCTGCTGCAGTTCGATGGCGCTGAACCCCTTCGCCAGCATCTGGCTGCACGGTTGTTGCAGCCCATCCATCGCAGCGCCTTCCTGCGCCATGTGGCCAAGGATCAGCACTACCGCTTCCTCGACCTGCTGCAGCAGAACATCGATGGCGACGACATCGACCTGCACTTGAGCCTGACCGCGCTGGATTCGGCGCTGTTCCCCTGGCTCTATGCCGAGCATGTCCGCCGCCTGAAGGCGGAAGCTGCCCTGCTGGCCGTGCCCACGGCACAGGTCGACGAGCAGGCTCGCCAGCGTCGCGTTGCCCAGTGGCAGAGCCTGGGCATGGACACTTTGATGCTCGCCGGCTTCTTCATCCCCGGCCTTGGCACCTGCATGACGGCGGTCATGGTGTGCCAGCTGCTGGGCGAGGTCTATGAAGGTTACGAGGCCTGGAGCATCGGCGATCACCATCTGGCCTTGCGGCACCTGGAGTCCGTGGGCCTCAACCTCGCCTTGCTGGGCGGCTTGCACATGGCCGGCCAGGCACTACCCAGGTTGTTCAGCAGCCCATTGATGGAAAAGCTCAATCCGGTGCAACTGACAGATGGCAGCAAGCGACTCTGGGACGCGGACCTTTCCGGTTACGCAAGCGCCGTCCAGCTCCCCGCGGAGCTTGCAGCTGACAGCACGGGCCAGTTTCTGCATGAGGGCGCACGGTACGTGCGCATGAGGGATGAGCTGTTCGAGGTGCGCTGGGACGACAATACCCAGCGCTGGCGCATCGTCCACCCGCACAACCCGAAGGCCTACCCGCCGCTGCTCGAACACAATGGCCAAGGTGCCTGGCGCGAAGAACACGAAGTGCCACAGGCCTGGTCCGACAGCCAGGCAGTGCGGCGCCTGGGGCTGGACACGGCGGCACTGGATGACACCGCGCTACGGCAAGCGCTGATCATCAGCGGCGTGGATCGCGCACAGTTGCAGGCAGTCCACCTGGCGGGGGCCGCCACGCCTCCCCTGCTGACCGAAACCTTGCAGCGCATGGCATTGGCCAGGCGCCTGCCGGAGCTGTCAGCCACGCAACGGGATAGCCTTCTATCGCCGTTGACAATAGCGGCTGAACCAGCCGGGCATGAGCGTTTGCTGGCCAGGGCGCTGGAGGGCCTCTATGAACCCGGCCTGGGAAGCATCGACAGCGACCGTTTGCTGCTCGTCTGCATGCAGCGGCTGGGCCAATGGCCCAGTGAGCTTCACCTGGAGATTCGTGCCGCCAGCCCTGACGGCGAGTTGCTGGCCAGTCTCGGCGACCCGCGGGCCGGCCGGCGCGTGCTGCTGCTCAAATCAAGCCAAGGCTACGAAGTGTATCGAGCTGAACGCCCCGCACCCGGCCCCGTGTTCGCCGACCGCTACCAGGCTTTGTATGCCGCTGTGCCAGCGCAGCTCAGGCAATCCTGGGGCGACCTCGACCTACTGCGCGAACGGGTGCAGGGACTGGCTGCAAGCGAGCGACGGTTCTGGCCCTATCGCCTGTGGGGGCCGACCGCCAGCCGCACGGCGCCGCGGCTCAGACTGCGCGGCGGAGCGCCGCTGGACCCGTTGCCGCCACCTTCACCGTTCTTCAATGACTCGGTGCCAGCACGGTTGCGCAGGCTGTACCCGTCCATCTCACCGGAACAGGTCGACCAACTGCGCCGTGGCTGGCAACACGCCATGCGCTCGCCGGAACTGGAACTGCAAATACGCGAGAACGCCTTGCAAGCATTTCGCACTCATCTGGAGCGTTGGGCTGCCGGCACCGCGCGTCGGCAACGGGCCAGTACCGCCATACTCAACAGCTGGCGGTACAATTCGATACTGCGCCTGCCCAATGGCGAGCACATTCCGAACCTGGACCTGGCTGGCCTCGGGCTTGAAAACCTCGATCTGGCCACACTGAGACTGCCCAACGGCCTGGAACATGTGATCGAGCTGGACCTTGGCGGCAATGCCACCTTGAGCGAGTTGCCAGGGCATTGGCTCGACGGTCTGCCCAACCTGCGTAGGCTGATCCTGGGTCGCTGCGCCTTCGAGCGTCTGCCACAGCTTGCCGAACCCGGCCAACTGACCTGGCTGGACATGGAGCACAACCGTATTTCATGGGATGCCCATGCCCAGGCGACACTGGAGCAGATGACCTCGCTGCAGGTGCTGGACTTGTCACTGAATCGGCTGGTCAACGCACCCGACATGACCAGGATGAGCACGATCAGGTCGTTGTTCATGGTCGAGTGCGGCCTTTCGGAGCTGCCAAACGGGCTGGAGCGTCTCGCCTCTCCCAGGGTCATCGATCTGTCGGACAACCTTTTCGTGCGACTGCCCGCAGGGTTCGTATTGCCCACCGCGACCGCCAATGCCCTGAGCTTGGAAAGCGAAACCCTGGGCCTGCCGATCCGCGAACAGATCGAGGATTACTACCAGCTTCATGGCGCCGATCTGCTGGTTTCGGACTTCGAGTACGAACCCTTGCTACTGGACGCCAGCACCGCCCAGTTACAGCTATGGTCGCGCGTACCGCTGCACTACCGCCGCGAACTGCGCCTGCTGATCGACGACGTTGCCGAACGTGACGATGTCGCTGCTGGCTATCAGGAAATCTGGTCAGCGCTCGAGCGCATGAATGAAGACGCCGAGTTCCGCGAGCGGGCGCTGGCCACGTCGGCCTCGCTGTTGCTGGATCTCTGAAGGCTCACGCACCGACCTGGCCGCCCTGCTCGCGGCGGGCCGCCAGCCAGCGCGCGAGGTCCGCCGCCGGCATCGGCCGGGCCAGCAGGAAGCCCTGGCCCTGGTCGCAGCCGGCATTGCGCAGGAAGTCGTACTGGGCCTGGGTTTCGATACCCTCGGCGGTGATGCGAAAGCCCAGCGCATGTCCCAGGTCGATGATCGCCCTGGCGACCGCCACGGCATCGTCGTCGTCCGGCAAGTCCTTGATGAAGGCGCGGTCGATCTTCAAGTGATCGATCGGCAAGGCCCGCAGGTAGGCCAGGGACGAGTAGCCGGTGCCAAAGTCGTCCACCGCCGTGGTCACGCCCATGGCCTGCAACTGGGCCAGCACCGCGCAGGCCTGTTGCTGGCTTTCCATCAGCAGGCTTTCGGTAATTTCCACCTCCAGGAGCTTGGGCGGCAGGTCGTGACGCTCCAGGGCCTGGGCCAGGCTCGAGACATAATCGCTGCGTTCGATCTGCAGCGCCGCCACGTTGATCGCCAGCGGCCCGGGAATGCGGTCCTGGTCACGCCAGACCGCCATCTGCGCGCACGCCAGCTCCAGCACTCGCTCGCCCAGCGGAATGATCAGGCCGGTGCGCTCGGCCAGCGGAATGAACTCGCCAGGCGGTATCAGCCCATGAACCGGGTCGCGCCAGCGCAGCAGCGCCTCCACGCCTTCCAGGCAGCCGCTGAACAGGTCGACCTTGGGTTGGTACCACAGCTCGAATTCGTTCGCCTGCAACGCCCGGCGCAGGTTGCGTTCCAGGTCCAGGCGCTGCTGCAGGCGTGCGGTCATGTCGGCATGATACGGGCGCCAGGTATTGCGACCGCTTTCCTTGGCCACATACATGGCGGTGTCGGCGTGACGCAGCAGGCTGTCGACGTCCGCCCCGTGCTGGGGGCACCAGGCCAGGCCGATGCTGCCGGTGACCAGCGCGGCATTGCCGTTGAGGTCGAATGGCCGCTGCAGGCAGCGCAGCAGGCCGGCCAGTTGGTGGTTCACCTGGCCTTGGGTGCCGCGCAGCATGAACACGAATTCGTCGCCCCCCAGGCGACATACCCGGTCTGGGCTGTCGAGCTCCTGCAGGAAACGCGCAGTGGCTTGCTGCAGCAACAGGTCGCCCATGGCATGGCCGAGGCTGTCGTTGACCTGCTTGAAGCCATCGATGTCCAGCAACAGTACCGCCAACCCGTCGCCCTTGAGGACAGCCTCGGCCAGCTGCCGCTGGAACAACACCCGGTTGGGCAGACCGGTGATGGTGTCGTAATGGGCCAGGCGTTCCAGCTGCGCCTGAGAGCGGCGCAATTCGCGGTTGCGCTGCTGCAACTGGCGTTGCTTGCGATGGGTCTGGGTGAGAAACAGGCAGGTCAGGCCGGTGCAGGCCAGGGCGAACCAAAACACCGGCGAGGCGAACGCATTGGCCGGCAGGCCATCCGTTGGCCGCTGCACAGCCAGCCGCCCAAGCCACGCAGAGACGCCAATACCCACCACGGCGAATCCGACTGGCAGCCAGCGGCAAAAGGCTTGGCGCAGCGTGCCGACGGTCGGTTCCTGCGCTTCTGGAAAGGGGGATTTGGACGGGATCATAAGCCTGCGAACGCGGTCGATTGCTTCTGTATCGGCGCAGGGCCGGCAATGTTGAGCCAGACTGGTATTTTTCTTTGGCCAGGTGCATGCTCGAAGCTGAAGCGATTCACCTACCCAGACTTGCGAGGTGCGGCACCCATGGATTCCCTGCTCGATTCGCTGTTTCCCAGCCCTGACGACATCCCCGAAGCGTGGCACCTCGACGCTCCCCTGGAGCAACGTGATTACCTGGTCAACGGTGAACTCAGGCGCTGGGACGGGCCGTTGGCCACGGTGCGCAGCCCGGTGTGGCTCAAGCACGCCGACGGTGAGCGCCAAGTGATCCTCGGCAGCGCCCCGCTGCTCGACGCCGACACCGCCCTTACCGCACTCGACGCCGCCGTGCAGGCCTACGACAAGGGCCGTGGCCAATGGCCGAACATGCGCGTGGCCGAGCGTATCCAGCATGTGGAGGCGTTCCTCGCGCGCATGCGCGAACAACGCACTGCCGTGGTCAAGCTGCTGATGTGGGAGATCGGCAAGAACCTCAAGGATTCGGAAAAGGAATTCGACCGCACCTGCGACTACATCGTCGACACCATCAACGCCCTCAAGGACCTCGACCGTCGCTCCAGCCGCTTCGAGCTCGAACAAGGCACCCTCGGCCAGATCCGCCGGGCGCCGCTGGGCGTGGCGCTGTGCATGGGCCCCTACAACTACCCGCTGAACGAGACCTTCACCACGCTGATCCCGGCGCTGATCATGGGCAATACGGTGGTATTCAAGCCGGCCAAGTTCGGCGTGCTGCTGATCCGGCCGCTGCTCGAAGCCTTCCGCGACAGCTTCCCGCCAGGGGTGATCAACGTCATCTATGGGCGTGGCCGAGAGACCGTCAGCGCATTGATGGCCAGCGGCAACGTCGACGTATTCGCCTTCATCGGCACGCACAAGGCCGCCAGCGACCTGAAGAAGCTGCACCCGCGCCCCCACCGCCTGCGTGCGGCCTTGGGCCTGGATGCCAAGAACCCCGGCATCGTGCTGCCGCAGGTAGACCTGGACAACGCGGTCGAAGAGGCCGTGACCGGCGCGCTGTCGTTCAACGGCCAGCGCTGCACCGCACTGAAGATCCTGTTCGTGCATGAAGACGTGGTCGAGCCGTTCATCGACAAGTTCCAGCGCAAGCTCGCCGCACTCAAGCCAGGCATGCCCTGGGAGCCCGGCGTCGCCCTGACCCCGCTGCCGGAACCCGGCAAGGTCGACTACCTCGACCAGTTGGTGGCCGACGCCACCGCCAAGGGTGCCCGCGTGCTCAATGAAGGCGGCGGGCTCAGCCGCGGCTCGTTCTTCTACCCGGCGCTGCTGTACCCGGTGAACCGCGACATGCGCGTGTACCACGAGGAACAGTTCGGCCCGGTGGTGCCCGTGGTGCCCTACCGCGACCTGCAGACCGTGATCGACTACGTGCTCGACTCCGACTACGGCCAGCAATTGAGCCTGTTCGGCAACGACCCGGCCACCATCGGCAGCCTGGTCGACATCTTCGCCAACCAGGTCGGCCGCATCAACCTCAATGCCCAGTGCCAGCGTGGCCCCGACACCTACCCGTTCAACGGCCGCAAGAACAGCGCCGAGGGCACGCTGTCGGTGCATGACGCCTTGCGCGTGTTCTCGATCCGCACCTTGGTGGCGACCCGCTTCCAGGACGCCAACAAGACGCTGATCAGCGAGATCATCCGCAATCGGCAGTCGAGCTTCCTCACTACCGATTACATCTTCTGAAGGCCTGGGGTTTATAGACAATCGGTCTAGCCGGCTCGTCGATCTTTCATCCCTGCAAACGACTCTATGCAAAAGGGGCGCGTGGAGTGCCCCTTGCAACCGAAGTCATACAGGAGCAACGAACATGGCAGTCAAACCCATTCCCGAAGGCCAGCACAGCATCACCCCCTACCTGGCCATCAAGGACGCCGCCAAGGCCATCGAGTTCTACAAGAAAGCCTTTGGCGCGCAGGAGATGTTCCGCCTCGAAGGCCCGGACGGCCGCGTCGGCCATGCCGAACTCAGGATCGGCGATTCGTCGCTGATGCTTGCCGACCCCTGCGACAACATGGAAGGCGGCCTCACCGCCAGCCAGAAGCTCGACGGCGCTGCGGTAGGCCTGCACTTGTATGTCGAGGACTGCGACAAGGTCTACGCCCAGGCCCTTGCCGCCGGCGCCACCCAGTTGCACGAGGTCAAAGACCAGTTCTACGGCGACCGCAGCGGCACGCTGAAAGACCCGTTCGGCAATCTGTGGTTCGTCTCCACTCACAAGGAAGACCTCAGCCCCGAGGAGATTCGCGCCCGCGCCGCGAAGATGTTCGGCGGCAACTGAACGCCAGGTTGAAAGCGACGCGGCTTTGCCCGAAGCTTGGGGCTCGTAGCTTGGAGCTGCCTCATGCGAATCATCGACAAAACCGCCGCGCAGGTGCGCAGCCTGACACCGGCCGAAGAGGAGCTGCTGGCGGGTTTCGCCAGCGGTAGCCTCGCCGGCCCCCGCCTGTTGCAGGCCAACCAGCTGCTGATGAAGGTGCGCAGCGCCAACCAGTGGCTGGCTTGCGATTGCCGCAAGGATGCGCTGCCGGTGCTCAATGTCACCCTCAACGGCAACACCGGCACGCTGTTTCTCAAGAACAACCCCGGCACCGCCGAACATGCACCCGGCTGCCCGTTCACCAAGGACGAACGCGAGGCTGCCGAGCGCGAGGCCGAGCCCGTCACGCCCGCCGCCTGGCTGGCACCGGATACGCCACTGCGCCTGATCGGTGATTTTCGCAAGGCCAGCGAAGGCGATGGTGGCAGCGGCGACGCCAGCGAGCGGCGCGAACAGCAGCGCCTGCTCTCGCTGCTGCTGACCTGGATCGAGACCAGCGGCCTGAACCTGTATGCCACACACCTGAAAAAGGACCTCACCGTCCAGTTCGCCGAACTGCGCAGTGTCGCCAGCCGCTACCCGTTGCTCGAGCGGGTGCCGGCCAGCAACTACCTGGAAACCCGGCTGGACATGAAGCACATGATGATGCTCAAGGCGCGCCTGCGCGAGGCCACGGTGTTCGGCAACCACCGCCGCCACGGGCTGATGCTCGACTGCGTCGATCAAGTGCGCGGGCGCAAGCTGTTCAACAACCGCAGCGAGGATGGCTTCGACTTCCAGGGCCATCATCTGTACTGGGGTGGCAGCCGCGCGTCCGGGCCCCTGCTGGCTTTGGCACTGTACTCCCCGGCCACGGCAGGCAGCCATTTCTATGAGCTGATCCACGTGGCCAGCGTACCGGTGCTGTCGCGTTCACATATGTTCCCGGTCTATCGCGACGAAGAGCGCGAGCCGCTCAAGGCGTTGGTCTCGTTGATCGACTGGATGGCCGGCAAGGGCGTGAAAGTGCAGATGCGCCGGCCCGTGATCGGTGGCCAAGTGATGGATGAACTGGTGTTGACGTCGGATCAGGATCGGGTGTTGTCGGTGTCGTTGCTGGAGCAACCGCTCGGGCCGGAACCGGATGCGGAAAATTTCAAGCGCTATGCCGACTTCAAGAGCCTGGAGACCTTCCGCAAGTATGTGGCGGGGTTCTTCATGCGTGAGCGCTGAAGGTGATGGGGGCGAAGTGCATGTCTTGAGGATAACGGTGGTTTTGAGATCGAGCGCCGCCCGCGCGGCGCATCGCGAGC
>NZ_BBIV01000033.1 GCF_000730665.1 Pseudomonas plecoglossicida NBRC 103162 = DSM 15088 | reverse complement strand
CGCTCGATCTTGAACACGACAAATCCCCCAAGGCGAACACCCCCAGTCGCAAAAAATTCAAGGCCGAGCCGCCGAAACCTTCTCCGAATACCCCGTCGCCCCATACCGCTGCACAATCCGCTCGATCTCCCCCGACTCCTTCATCCTCACCAGCGCCCGCAGCACGCCCTGCGTCGGGATCGCCGGGTCGTTGCGCACCATGCACCCCAATGCCTGCTCCTCCAGCACCGTCAGCACCCGCAGACGCTGCTCGGCAGGCAATTGCTGATTGAACCAGCGCAGCGCCAGTTCATTGCTCACCGCATGCCGATAACGCCCGATCCGCAGCTTCTGCAGCGCCAGCTCCTGGCTGCGACTGTCCTCGCGGCGCAAATGCCCCTGTGCAAACAGCGGCTCGAGCGTGCCATAGGCATACCCCAGCACGGTGCCAATCGCCTGTTGAGGCAGTTGTTCCGGGCGGACGGGGCCACTGTCGCTCGCCCGCCCGACCAGCACATCCCGCTGGTGAAACAACGGTATGCTCCAGACGAAGTTCCCCGGGCGGTCATTGAACCACTGGGTGCTCACATAGCAGCGCACATCGATATCGCCATCGTTCATCGCCTGTTGCATGCGCAAGCGAGCCAGCACGTGGTACTCAGGGCGGGCGCCGACTTCGCGGGCCATGGCTTGCATCAGGTCGAACATCAAGCCTTCCACCGGTTGATCGCCCTCGACCCGTACCAGCGGCATGCTCCAGCTTTCGACCACGGAAAAACGCAGTACGGGCAGGTCCGCCAGGCTGTAAGTGGACCAGAGCAGCATCAGGGCCAGCAGTCTTCGCAATGCGCACTCTCCTTGGGCAACGTGCCAGTGCCTAAGCGTAGACGAACCGTGCAGGGTGCAATTTCGGTCCCGCTCCGCTAGCATTAGCGATCTTCCGCTCGATCAGGCTGCGATGGTTTTTCGATGAGTTATCAGGTTCTTGCACGTAAATGGCGTCCGCGCTCGTTCCGCGAAATGGTCGGCCAGGCCCATGTGCTCAAGGCCTTGATCAATGCCTTGGACAACCAGCGCCTGCACCACGCCTATCTGTTCACCGGCACGCGCGGCGTGGGCAAGACTACCATCGCGCGGATCATCGCCAAATGCCTGAACTGCGAGACCGGCATCACCTCGACGCCGTGTGGCACCTGCTCGGTCTGCCGAGAGATCGACGAGGGCCGTTTCGTCGACCTGATCGAGATCGACGCCGCCAGCCGCACCAAGGTCGAGGACACCCGCGAACTGCTCGACAACGTGCAGTACGCGCCGAGCCGCGGGCGCTTCAAGGTCTACCTGATCGACGAAGTGCACATGCTCTCCACCCACTCGTTCAACGCCTTGCTCAAGACGCTGGAAGAGCCGCCGCCCTACGTCAAGTTCATCCTCGCCACCACTGACCCGCAGAAGCTGCCGGCCACCATCCTTTCGCGCTGCCTGCAGTTCTCGCTGAAGAACATGAGCCCGGAGCGGGTGGTCGAGCACCTGAGCCATGTGCTGCAGGCCGAGAGCGTGCCGTTCGAGCCCGACGCCTTGTGGCTGCTCGGCCGCGCTGCCGATGGCTCGATGCGCGATGCCATGAGCCTGACCGACCAGGCCATCGCCTTTGGCGAGGGCAAGGTGCTGGCTGCCGATGTGCGCGCCATGCTCGGCAGCCTCGATCACGGCCAGGTCTATGGCGTGCTGCAGGCGCTGCTCGAAGGCGATGCGCGGGCGCTGCTGGAAGCGGTGCGCAACCTTGCCGAACAGGGGCCGGACTGGAGCGGTGTGCTGGCGGAAATGCTCAACGTGCTGCACCGGGTTGCCATCGCCCAGGCCCTGCCGGAAGCGGTGGACAACGGCCAGGGCGATCGCGAGCGGGTGCTGGCGCTGGCCTCGGCCTTGCCGGCCGAGGATGTCCAGTTCTACTACCAGATGGGCCTGATCGGCCGCCGCGACCTGCCGCTGGCGCCGGACCCGCGGGGTGGCTTCGAGATGGTCCTGCTGCGCATGCTGGCCTTCCGCCCGGCCGATACCGACGATGCGCCGAAGCCGGTACTAAAGCCGGTGGGGATCAGCCAGGCCACAGCTGATCCTGCAACGCCAGTGGCAGCGCCAGCAGCCGTGGCGCCTGTCGTCGCTGCCGTGGAGCCGGCGCCGGTGGTGCAGGCTGCACCTGTTCCTGTTCCTGTTCCTGTTCCTGCGCCGCAGCCAGAGCCCCAGCCAGAGCCTGCGCCGGAACCCCAGCCCCAGCCCGTTGAATCCGCGCCGGTGGCAGAGGAGGTCATCGACCTGCCCTGGGAGGAGCCAGTCGCTGCATCGGCGCCCGCCAGTGTGGAGCCCGAGCCCGCTCCAGTAGTCGTAGCCCCTGAGCCAGTGCCAGAGCCGGCCAACGATGAGCCGCCTTTCGACCCGTCAGCCTATTCCCCGGCCGGCATGGATCGCGACGACGAACCGCCGATGGATGAGGACTACTACGGCGGCGACAGCGACCCGGTCGGCTTCAGCTACCTCGACGAGTTGGTCGACCATGTGCAGGAAGAGGCGCCTGTCATCGCCCCCGAGCCGATGCCTGCCGCCCAGCCGGCCACCGGCCTGGCCCTGCAATGGTTGGAATTGTTCCCACAGTTGCCTGTCTCCGGGATGACAGGCAACATCGCCGCAAACTGTACGCTGATGGCCGTTGACGGTGACGACTGGCTGCTGCACCTCGATCCGGGCCAGGGCGCGCTGTTCAACGCCACCCAGCAACGCCGCCTGAACGAAGCGCTCAACCAGCACCTGGGGCGGACCTTGCACCTGCGCATCGAGCTGATCCGCCCCGAGCAAGAAACCCCGGCCCAGGCGGCGGCGCGCAAGCGCGCCGAACGCCAGCAGGATGCCGTGAGTTCGATCCAGCAGGATCCGTTGATCCAGCAAATGATCAAGCAGTTCGGTGCCACGGTGCGGCAGGATACTATTGAGCCTGTAGAAGCCCTGGTCAGCCAGGAGCAGTGACCTATAACCATGCGGCCGGCCCTTTGCCGGGCCGCATCACATGACCCAATCGAGGTATACCCCCATGATGAAAGGTGGCATGGCCGGCCTGATGAAGCAGGCCCAGCAGATGCAGGAAAAAATGGCCAAGATGCAGGAAGAGCTGGCCAACGCCGAAGTGACTGGCCAATCCGGTGGTGGTCTGGTCAGCGTGGTGATGACCGGTCGTCATGACGTCAAGCGCGTCAGCATCGACCAGAGCCTGATGTCGACCGACGAAGACGACAAGGAAGTGCTGGAAGACCTGATCGCTGCGGCGCTGAACGACGCCGTGCGCAAGGTCGAGCAGAGCAGCCAGGAAAAAATGGGCGGCATGACCGCTGGCATGCAGCTGCCACCGGGCTTCAAAATGCCGTTCTGATTGGTTTTTTGCTACACAGGGGGAGTAACGGCCTGGCGGTCGTTGCTCCCTTGTTCATTCTGTTTCCCAAGACTTGCAGGCCTGTCTACATGAGCTTCAGCCCCCTGATTCGCCAACTGATCGACGCGTTGCGCACCCTCCCGGGCGTCGGTCAGAAAACCGCCCAGCGCATGGCCTTGCAGCTGCTCGAGCGTGATCGCAGTGGCGGCTTGCGCCTGGCCCAGGCGCTGAGCCAGGCCATGGAAGGGGTTGGTCATTGCCGCCAGTGCCGTACCCTGACCGAGCAGGCGCTGTGCCCGCAATGCGCCGACCCGCGCCGTGACGACACGCAGCTGTGCGTGGTGGAAGGGCCGATGGATGTGTATGCGGTGGAGCAGACCGGCTATCGCGGTCGTTACTTCGTGCTCAAAGGGCATCTGTCGCCGCTCGATGGTCTGGGGCCGGAGGCGATCGGTGTACCGCAGCTGATGGCGCGGATCGAGGAGCAGGGCAGCTTCACCGAGGTGATCCTGGCGACCAACCCGACGGTGGAGGGAGAGGCGACGGCGCACTACATTGCGCAGCTGCTGGCCGAAAAAGGCCTGGTGGCCTCGCGGATTGCCCATGGCGTGCCGTTGGGCGGCGAGCTGGAGCTGGTCGATGGTGGGACGCTGGCGCATGCCTTTGCGGGGCGCAGGCCGATTTCGCTGTGATTGCGTGGGGCCGCAAAGCGGCCCCAGAACCCACTCAGTACTCGCTGAGCGAAAACTCGGTCAGGCAGAACGTAGGCACCCCCGCGGCCTGCAGCCGGCGCGACCCATCCAGCTCGGGCAGGTCGATGATCGCCGCCGCCTCGAATACCTCGGCCCCGGTGCGACGCACCAGGTTGGCCGCAGCCAGCAAGGTACCGCCGGTGGCGATCAGGTCATCGAAGATCAGCACCGAATCGCCTTCGCACAGACTGTCGGCGTGCACTTCCAGGAACGCTTCGCCGTATTCGGTCTGGTAGCCCTCCGACAACACGTCGGCCGGCAGCTTGCCCTGCTTGCGGAACAGGATAAGTGGCTTGTTCAGCTGGTGGGCGATGATCGAGCCAATCAGGAAGCCGCGCGCGTCCATGGCGCCGATGTGGCTGAATTCAGCCTCCACGTAACGCTCGATGAACTGGTCGGCCACGTAGCGCAAACCGCGCGGCGACTGGAACAACGGGGTTATATCGCGGAAGATCACCCCTGGTTTGGGGAAGTCCACTACCGGGCGGATCAGGGCTTTGAGGTCGAAGGCGTCGCTGTGCATCATTGCGGGTATCCAGGGGAAAACGATTGCGCGAGTATACCTTTTAAACGCAGCTTTCAGACCTCTGTCGCACCACCGGCCAGCGCACACAGCTGGATCGGATCGAGAATGTGCACTTCCTTTCCTTCGGCGCGAATCAGGCCGTTCTGCTGGAATCGGGTGAACACCCGCGACACGGTTTCCACCGCCAGGCCCAGGTAGTTGCCGATCTCGTTGCGCGACATGCTCAGGCGGAACTGGTTGGCCGAATAGCCGCGGGCGCGGAAGCGTGCGGACAGGTTGACCAGGAACGTGGCGATGCGCTCGTCGGCGGTCTTTTTCGACAGCAGCAGCATCATCTGCTGGTCGTCACGGATTTCCCGGCTCATCACGCGCATCAGCTGGCGGCGCAGTTGTGGCAATTGCACCGAGAGCTCATCAAGGCGCTCGAAAGGAATCTCGCACACCGACGTGGTTTCCTGAGCCTGGGCCGACACCGGATAGGCTTCGGTGTCCATGCCGGACAGGCCGACCAGCTCGCTGGGCAGGTGGAAGCCGGTGATCTGCTCTTCGCCGCTGTCGCTCAGGCTGAAAGTCTTGAGCGCACCGGAGCGTACTGCGTAGACCGAGCCAAAATTGTCACCTTGGCGGAACAGGAATTCGCCCTTCTTCAAGGGGCGTCCACGCTTGACGATATCATCCAGCGCATTCATGTCTTCCAGGTTGAGCGAAAGCGGCAGACACAGGGGCGCCAGACTGCAGTCCTTGCAGTGGGCCTGGTTGTGGGGGCGCAGTTTGACTGGCTCGGACATTTTCAATCAATCCTTGTGGGGAAAGCACACATAAGTCGTAAGGGTAACTCACGACACAGGGAATAGGCCAGCGGCAGCGCAATTGTGGCGCGCTGCCGCCGAACCCCAGCTGCATGATGACTGGGGCTCGCTGGTATCCATAGTGTGCCCGACAAGGGCGGTTGTCCATGCGGTCGAACGACTCGTGCGGCTAGATCACCCGGGAGAAACGCTGGCGGTTCTGCATCGCCAGGTAGGCATCGAACAGCATGCACACCGAGCGGGCCAGCAGGCGCCCGGCCGGCAGGATGCGGATGCCTTTGCCGTCGAGGCTGATCAGGCCGTCGCGCTGAAGGGTCAGCAGCTCTGGCCAGAGGTCGTTGAAGTAACCGCGAAAATCAATCGTGAAAGCCTCCTCGATCGCTTCGAAATCCAGCTCGAAATGACAGATCAGCTGCTGGATCACCGCCCGCCGTACCCGATCATCATGGTTGCACAGCAGCCCGCGCTGGGTTGCCAGCTGGGCGTTGGAAAGGCTGTCCTGGTAGGTGTTCAGGTCGCTGCTGTTCTGGCAGTAGAGGTCGCCGATCTGGCTGATCGCCGACACCCCGAGGCCGATCAGGTCGCAGTGCCCGTGGGTGGTGTAGCCCTGGAAATTGCGCTGCAGCGTGCCTTCCTCCTGGGCAATGGCCAGCTCGTCGTCGGGCAGGGCGAAGTGGTCCATGCCGATGTAGCGATAGCCGGCTGCGGTGAGCTGCTCGATGGTATTTCGCAGCATTTCGAGCTTCGCTCCGGGCCCCGGCAGGTCGTTGCTGTCGATGCGCCGCTGGGGCATGAAACGCTCCGGCAGGTGCGCGTAGTTGAACACTGAAAGGCGGTCGGGCTGCAGGCGGATCACTTCCTCCACCGTGCGTGCGAAACCTTCCGGGGTCTGCTTGGGCAGGCCGTAGATCAGGTCAAGGTTGATCGAGCGGAACTGCAGGGTGCGCGCCGCTTCGACCAGGGTGCGGGTCTGTTCCAGGCTCTGCAGGCGATTGACTGCGCGCTGCACGGTCGGGTCGAGGTCCTGGACGCCGAGGCTGACGCGGTTGAACCCCAGTTCGCGGAGCAGGCCCATGGTCGACCAGTCGGCTTCGCGCGGGTCGATCTCGATACCGTAGTCGCCGGTGTCGTCGTCCAGCAGGTTGAAGTGCTGACGCAGGGTGGCCATCAGCTGGCGCAGTTCGACATGGCTGAGGAAGGTGGGCGTGCCGCCGCCGAAATGCAGCTGCTCGACCCGTTGTTTCGGGGCCAGGTGGCAGGCGATCAGCTGGATTTCCTGTTCCAGGCGCTGCAGGTAGGGCGCGGCGCGGCCCCGGTCCTTGGTGATGACCTTGTTGCAGGCGCAGTAGTAGCAGATGTTGGCGCAGAACGGCACGTGCACGTACAGCGACAGCGGGCGCGCCGCTCGACGGCTTTCGCGCAGGGCGTGAAGCAGGTCGAACGAGCCCACTTCGCTGTGCAGTTGCACGGCGGTGGGGTAGGAAGTGTAGCGCGGGCCGGCCAGATCGTAGCGGCGGATCAGGTCGGCATCCCAGCGTAGATCTTCGAACATGTGGGCGGTTCCCGGAATGAGCAGCAGTGTCCGGAGTCTATGACTGTCCGAAGAGAGTCGTTTTGATTTGTATCAAAAGGCATCAGGGCGGCGGGGCGGGCGTGAAATCGGTTTTTTGATTTACATCAAAAGAAATTGGCTGCGCAGCAGCCCCCTCAATGCCCCATCAGCCAGTGCTGATGGGGGCCAGGCAGGGTCCACATGCCGAACAGGATCACCAGCAAGCCGCCCGCCATCCGCACGCTGCGCCGTCGCAACAGGCGGTTCACCCGCTCCGCCGCCAAGCCAGTGGCCACCAATACCGGCAATGTACCCACGCCGAACGCCAGCATCAGCGCTGCGCTATACCCCGCATTGCCCTGGCTGGCGGCCCACAGCAAGGTGCTGTACACCAGCCCGCACGGCAACCAGCCCCACAAGGCGCCGAGCAACAACGCCCGAGGCAGGCTGGACACCGGCAACAGCCGCGAAGCCACAGGCTGTACATGCCGCCACAACCCCCTGCCGAGGGCCTCGATGCGCGTCAGCCCGCTCCACCAGCCTGCCAGGTACAGGCCCATGGCGATCAGCAGAAGCGCGGCCACCACCCGTAACGCCAGGGCCGCCGGACTGCTGGCCACGGCCCAGCCTGCCAGGCCCAGCAGCAGGCCGGCGCAGGCATAGCTGAGGATGCGTCCAAGGTTGTAGGCAAGCAGCAGGCGGGCGCGACGGCCCCGCTGCTCGGGCGGGATGGCCAGGGTCAGTGCGCCCATCAGGCCGCCGCACATGCCCAGGCAATGGCCACCGCCGAGCAGGCCGAGGACCAGCGCCGAACCCAGCAGGGCAAGCAGGTCAGGCACGGGGTGGTATGTCCTTGTCGTCGGGTTGGCTGTCGTCGTTCTTCACGGCGGCTTGGTGGCGTGGGTCCTGGTCATCGAACAGGATGCTGTGGGCGGGGCTGTCGAGGTCGTCGTACTGGCCGCTGTCCACCGCCCAGAAGAAGATATAGACGGCAACCCCGACGAGCAGCAGGGCAGCCGGGATCATGACATAGAGGGCGGGCATGCTGACTTCCTTCCAGTTTGCCCAGCGCCGACGGCGGACGAGCCCGTGCCGTGAGGCAGGCGGGTCAGGCGCAAGGCGTTGAGCACCACGATCAGCGAACTGACCGACATGCCGATGGCCGCCCATACCGGGGTGATCCAGCCGAGCGCGGCGAACGGCAACATGAGGCCATTATACAAGGTTGCCCAGAGCAGGTTCTGGAGGATGTTGCGGCGGGTCCGGCGGGCCAGCTCGAAGGCCTGCACCAAGGCCTGCAGGCGGTTGCTGAGCAGCACCGCGTCGGCGCTGGTCTTGGCCAGGTCGGTGGCGCTGCCCATGGCGATGCTGATGTCGGCGGCGGCCAGCACCGGCACGTCGTTGACCCCATCGCCGAGCATCAGCACTTTGCAACCCGCCGCCTGCAGGGCCTTGAGCCGGTCCAGCTTGTCGTCCGGGCGCAGGCCGCCAATGGCTTGGTCGATACCCAGTTGCGCGGCCACCTCGGCGACCATCGGCGAGCTGTCGCCGGACAGCAGCAGCGTGCGCCAACCCCGTGCCTTGCAGGCGGCCAGCAGGGCTGGGGCATCCTCGCGCAGGCGGTCGTCCAGGCCGAACCAGGCCAGCGGGCCCTGGCGGTCACCCAGCAGCAGCCACTGCCCGCGCGGTTCCGGCACGCCGGGGATCTCGGCGCCGCTGAGGGCGCAGACGAAGGTGGCCTGGCCGATGCGCAGGCGCTGGCCCTCGACCAGGCCTTCCAGGCCCAGCCCGGGCACGCTCTGTACATCATCGGCGGTGCTGGCGGTGCGGCCGAAGGCGCGGGCGATGGGGTGTTCGGAGCGGTTTTCGAGCGCGGCCGCCAGGGCCAGGCAGCGGTCGGCGGGCAGTGTACCGAGCGGGCGGATGTTGCGCAGGGCCAGGCGGCCTTCGGTAAGGGTGCCGGTCTTGTCGAAGATGACCGTGTCGATCTGGTTCAGGCCTTCCAGCACATGGCCGCGGGTAATCAGCAGGCCGAGCTTGTGCAAGGTGCCGGTGGCGGCGGTCAGGGCGGTAGGGGTCGCCAGTGACAAGGCACAAGGGCAGGTGGCCACCAGCATGGCCAGGACGATCCAGAACGCGCGCGTCGGGTCCAGGTGCCACCACCACAGGCCGATGGCCAGCGCCGCCAGCAGGCTGAACAGCAGGAACCACTGCGAAGCGCGGTCAGCGATTTCCGCCAGGCGCGGTTTCTCGCTCTGCGCGCGCTCCAGCAGGCGGACGATGGCCGACAGGCGCGAGTCGTGGCCCAGCGCTTCGACTTCCACATGCAGGGTGCTTTCCACGTTCAGCGTGCCGCCGGTGACCCGTTCGCCAACCCGTCGTGGCTGCGGCAGGTACTCGCCGGTCAGCAGCGACTCATCGACGCTGGAGCGGCCTTCGACGATGCGCCCGTCCGCGGGGATCACCGCGCCTGGCAGCACCTGCACGGTGTCGCCACGTTGCAGCTCGCCGAGCAGGATGCGCTCGGTCTGGCCGAACGCATCCAGGCGCAGGCACGAGGCCGGCAGCAGGTTGACCAGCTGCGCGGTGGCCGCTGCCGTGCGTTCGCGGGCGCGCCGCTCGAGGTACCGACCGGTGAGCAGGAACAGAGCGAACATGCCGACGGTGTCGAAGTACAGCTCGCCACTGCCGGTGATGGCGGTCCAGATCCCCGCGCCGAAGGCCAGCGCGATGGCCAGCGAGACCGACACGTCCATGGTCAGGTGGCGGGTGCGCAGGTCGCGGGCAGCGCCCTTGAAGAACGGCGCGCAGCTGTAGAACACGATCGGGATGGTCAGAAACAGGGCAACCCAGCGCAGGATGGTGTGCATCTCAGGCGACAGGTCGATGTTGAATTCCGGCCAGGTGGCCATGGTCGCCATCATCGCCTGGAACCACAGCAGCCCGGCCACGCCCAGCCGGCGCAGGGCGCTGCGGTTTTCCCGGGCCAGCTGTTCGGCGGCCTGGTCGGGTTGGTAGGGGTGGGCGGCGTAGCCGATCTGGCGCAGTTCGGCGAGCAGCCTGGAGAGTGGCAATTGCCGGTCGTCCCAGTTGACCAGCAGGCGGTGGTTGGACAGGTTCAGGCGGGCTTCGGCGACGCCTGGAATGTTGCGCAGATGCTTTTCGATCAGCCAGCCGCAGGCGGCGCAGCTGATGCCCTCGATCAACAAGGTGGTCTCGGCCTGTTGGTCGGCGTGGCGGACGAAGTTCTGCTGCACGTCGCTGCGGTCGAACAGCGCCAGTTCGTCCTGCAGTTGCCGGGGCAATGCCTCGGGGTTGGCGCTGCTGTCGCTGCGGTGCTGGTAGTAGTGCTCCAGGCCGCCGGCGACGATCGATTCGGCCACTGCCTGGCAGCCGGGGCAGCAGAACTGCCGGGGCTCGCCAAGGACCACGGCGGTGAAGCGATTGCCAGCGGGAACGGGCAGGGCGCAGTGGTAGCAGGGGGTGGGTTGGGTCATTACTGGTGCTCGGCACCTTGCAGCGCTTCATCGCCCAGTTGCAGCGCCACGCCATGTTCGACCTTCTCCTCTTCGAACAGTCGCCACACATGCTCATCCTGGCTGCCCAGCAGCTCGACGAAGCGCCGGCCTTCGACCTTGTCGTCCAGCTGGCCGACATAACGGCCCGGCTCCGAGCGGCTGAGCAGCACCTTGCGGTCCTTGTCCGGCTGGGTCGGCGAGATCAGGTTCAGCTCCAGGCTCTGCGGGTCGCTGTCGCCGCTCAGGTGCACGTCCACTTCGCCGGTCAGTTCGTCGAGGTGCACGCTGGCCTTGAGCTTGAGGGTCTGCGCCAGCAGTTCACGGTCCAGCGAGCGGTTGATGCCCTTGCCGGCTTCGTAGTAGTTGTCGTTGACCAGGTTGTCCGGGTTGTTCACGGCGATGCTGACCATGGTCAGGCTCAGGCACACCGAGGTGGTGAGGATGCCGATGATGATCCAGGGCCAGAGGTGCTTGTACCAGGGGCTGGCGGCGGTGGTAGGCATTGTCGATGTTCTCTCTCAGCGAATCTGTGGGCCGATGAAGCGGCTCTTGGCATTGACCTCGGCGGCGCTGTCGTCGGCGCTCTTGAGGATGAAGGTGATTTCGTTGGTGGTCGAGGGCAGTTTTTCCGGGGCGACCGACAATTGCACCGGCAGGCTGACGATATCGCCGGCGGCCACACGGATTTCGCGCTGGCCTTCCAGGCGCAGGTCGGGCAGACCGGTTGCCTCAAGCACGTAGACGTGGTCGCGCTGGTCCTTGTTCATGACCTTGAGGCTGTACACGTTCTCGATCCGGCCCTGGGCGTTCTCGCGGTACAGCACGCGGTCCTTGCTGACGTCGAAGCCCACCAGCGAGCGGGTGGCGAAAGCGGTGGCAAGGGCGCCGATCATCACCAGCAGCACCACCGCGTAGCCGATCAGGCGCGGGCGCGCCATGTGGGTTTTCTGCCCCGACAGGTTGTGCTCGGTGGTGTAGCTGATCAGGCCCTTGGGATAGTTCATCTTGTCCATGATGCTGTCGCAGGCGTCGATGCAGGCGGCGCAGCCGATGCACTCGATCTGCAGGCCGTCGCGGATGTCGATGCCGGTGGGGCAGACCTGCACGCACATGGTGCAGTCGATGCAGTCACCGAGGCCCTTGGCCTTGTAGTCCAGGTCTTTCTTGCGCGGGCCACGGGTTTCGCCGCGGCGCGGGTCGTAGGAGACGATCAGGGTGTCCTTGTCGAACATCACGCTCTGGAAGCGCGCATAGGGGCACATGTACACGCACACCTGCTCGCGCAGCCAGCCGGCGTTGCCATAGGTGGCGAGGGTGAAGAAGCCGACCCAGAAGTAGGCCCAGCCATCGGCCTGGCCGGTGAAGAATTCGATGACCAGTTCGCGGATCGGCGAGAAATAGCCGACGAAGGTCATGCCGGTGACGAAGCCGATCAGCAGCCACAGGCTGTGCTTGGCGAACTTGCGCAGGAACTTGTTGCCGCTCATCGGCGCCCGGTCGAGCTTCATGCGTTGGTTGCGGTCACCCTCGGTGACTTTTTCGCACCACATGAAGATCCACGTCCACACGCTCTGCGGGCAGGTGTAGCCGCACCACACGCGGCCGGCGAACACGGTGATGAAGAACAGGCCGAAGGCGGCGACGATGAGGATGCCCGAGAGCAGGATGAAGTCCTGTGGCCAGATGGTGGCGCCGAAGATGTAGAACTTGCGTTCGGGCAGGTTCCACCAGACGGCCTGGTGGCCTCCCCAGTTCAGCCACACGGTGCCGAAGTACAGCAGGAACAGCAAGGCCCCACCGGCGATCCGCAGCCTGCGGAACACGCCGGTGAAGGCGCGGGTGTAGATTTTCTCGCGAGAGGCGTAGAGATCGACGGAGTCCTTCCCTTTGCTGGCAGGCGGGGTGACGTCATGTACCGGAATTTGCTTGCTCATCATCAAGTCCCACGGCAGTGGAGAAACGCCGCGGCCAGTGCGTGCCGGCCGCAGTCTCGCGCCTTCTGCTGGCGCGCTGCGATCCATGATACGCCGGTGATGGCACGCTGGGGTCGCGCTGCGACCTTTAGTCGCGTTGGGTCCAGGATATGAATCGTGTTATGGCGGGTGTCAATTGATTCAGGTCATGAAGCGGGTGGATTCGCTGGCCCTATCGCCGGCAAGCCGGCTCCCACAAGGTCTCCACAACACTGGGAGGCATCTGTAGGAGCCGGCTTGCCGGCGATAGGGCCAGGCCTCCCTTACTCGGCCTTGGCCGGCTCAGCCTGATGCGACAGGCTGTAAACGTAAGCCGCCAGCAAATGCACCTTGTCGTTGCCCTGCAGCTGTTCCTGCGCCGGCATCTGCCCCTGGCGACCATAACGAATGGTCTGCTGCAGCTGGGCGAAGCTCGAACCGTAGATGAACGCCTGCGGGTGGGTCAGGTTAGGCGCACCCATCGCCGGCGTGCCCTTGCCCTCGGGCCCGTGGCAGGCGACGCAGTTGGCAGCGAAGATCTTCTGCCCGTTCTCGGCGTCGGCCTTGACGCCTTCCGGCAGGCTGCGGCCATCGAGCTTGCTGACCACGAAGGCCGCCACATCGGCAACGCCCTGCTCGCCGATCACTTCCGACCAGGCCGGCATCACGCCGTGGCGACCGCCCATGATGGTGGTCTTGATGGTGTCCGGCTCGCCGCCCCAGCGCCAGTCATTGTCGGTCAGGTTGGGGAAGCCGTAGGCACCCTTGGCGTCGGAACCGTGGCAAACCGAGCAGTTGGAGGCGAACAGCCGTGCGCCCATCTTCAGGGCTTGCGGGTCCTTGGCCACATCGACGATGGGCATGGCCGCGAACTTGGCGAAGATCGGCCCGAAGCGGGCATCGGCCTTGGCCATTTCCTTTTCCCACTCGTGCACGCCGGTCCAGCCTGGCTGGCCGTTGGTGAACTCGGTCTGCTTGTCGGTATCCAGGTAGCTATAGCCTGGCAGGATGCCTTTCCAGTTGCCCAGGCCCGGGTACAGCACCAGGTAGCCGAGGGCGAAGATGATGGTGCCGACGAACAGCCAGAACCACCATTTCGGCAGTGGGTTGTCGTATTCCTCGATGCCATCGAAGGCATGCCCGACGGTTTCGTCGGTGACCTCTTCGCGTTGGCCCTTGCGGGTCGACAGCAGCAGCCAGGTCAGCGAGAAGATGGTGCCCAGGGTCAGGACGGTGACGTACAGACTCCAGAAGGTTGTCATTGGTGTTTGCTCCCAGAAGCTTTTGCTTGCGCTTGCTCGACGTGCTTTTTGGCTTCGGGATCATCCGCGAAGGGCAGTTGCGTGGCTTCGTCGAATTCCTTTTTGCGCCGTGGGTTGAACACCCACAGCGCCAGGCCCACGAACGCCACCATCACCACCACGGTACCGAGCCCGCGAATCATCCCGATATCCATCAGCGTCACCGTTTGCTCTTGATGATGGTGCCAAGACCCTGCAGGTACGCGACGATGGCGTCCATTTCGGTCTTGCCCTTGACCGCGTCACGGGCACCGGCGATATCAGCGTCGGTGTACGGCACACCGAGGGTGCGCAGCACTTCCATCTTCTTCGCGGTGTCCTTGCCGTCGAGCTTGTGCTCGACCAGCCACGGGTAGGACGGCATCTTCGATTCCGGCACCACGTTGCGCGGGTTGTACAGGTGCGCACGGTGCCAGTCGTCCGAGTAGCGCCCGCCGACACGGGCCAGGTCCGGGCCGGTGCGCTTGGAGCCCCACAGGAACGGGTGGTCCCAGACGCTTTCACCGGCCACCGAGTAGTGGCCGTAGCGCTCGGTTTCGGCACGGAACGGGCGGATCATCTGCGAGTGGCAGCCGACGCAGCCTTCGCGGATGTAGATATCGCGGCCTTCGAGTTCCAGCGCGGTGCGCGGCTTCATGCCTTCGACGGGTTTGTTGGTCACGTCCTGGAAGAACAGCGGGACGATCTGGGTCAGGCCACCGATGCTCACGGCGATGACCATGAAGAAGGCCAGCAGGCCTATGTTCTTCTCGACGGCTTCATGCTTCATCAGTGCGCTCCCACGACGACGATCTTGGCGGCTTCTTCAGCCTGCGCCGGGTTGGCGGCGCGTACAGTGCGGAACACGTTGTAGGCCATCAGCAGCATGCCGGAGGCGAAGAACGCGCCGCCCAGGGCCCGGACGATATAGCCTGGGTGGCTGGCCTGCAGGGCTTCGACGAAGGAGTAGGTGAGCGTGCCGTCATCGTTGATGGCGCGCCACATCAGGCCCTGGGTGATGCCGTTGACCCACATCGAAGCGATGTAGAGCACGGTGCCGATGGTTGCCAGCCAGAAGTGCGCGTTGATCAGGCCGACGCTGTGCATCTGCTCGCGGCCATACAGGCGCGGGATCATGTGGTAAACCGCGCCGATGGAGATCATCGCCACCCAGCCCAGGGCGCCGGCGTGGACGTGGCCGATGGTCCAGTCGGTGTAGTGCGACAGCGAGTTCACGGTCTTGATGGCCATCATCGGGCCTTCGAAGGTGGACATGCCGTAGAACGCCAGCGATACCACCAGGAAGCGCAGGATCGGGTCGGTGCGCAATTTGTGCCAGGCACCGGACAGGGTCATCATGCCGTTGATCATGCCGCCCCAGCTCGGTGCCAGAAGGATGATCGACATCACCATGCCCAGCGACTGTGCCCAGTCAGGCAGCGCGGTGTAGTGCAGGTGGTGCGGGCCGGCCCAGATGTACAGGGTGATCAGTGCCCAGAAGTGCACGATCGACAGGCGATACGAGTAGATCGGCCGTTCGGCCTGCTTGGGCACGAAGTAGTACATCATCCCCAGGAAGCCGGTGGTGAGGAAGAAGCCCACGGCGTTGTGGCCGTACCACCACTGGATCATCGCATCGGTGGCGCCGGAGTAGGCCGAGTACGACTTGAACAGGCTCACCGGCAACGAGATGTGGTTGACGATGTGCAGCATCGCGGTGACCAGGATGAAGGCACCGTAGAACCAGTTGCCGACATAGATGTGTTTGGTCTTGCGTTTGATGATGGTGCCGAAGAACACCAGGGCGTAGGTCACCCAGACCACGGCCAGGAGGATCGCCAGCGGCCACTCGAGCTCGGCGTATTCCTTGGAGGTGGTGTAGCCCATCGGCAGGGTGATCCCTGCGCCGAGGATCACCGCCTGCCAACCCCAGAAGGTGAAGGCGGCCATGCTGTCGGAGATCAGTCGGGTCTGGCAGGTTCGCTGCACCACGTAGTAGCTGGTGCCGAACAGCGCACAGCCGCCAAAGGCGAAGATGACCAGGTTGGTGTGCAGGGGGCGCAGGCGGCCGAAGCTGGTCCAGGGCAGGTCCAGGTTCAGCTGTGGCCACACCAACTGCGAGGCGATGTAGACGCCGAGGCCCATGCCAAGGATCCCCCAGACCACCGTCATGATGGCGAACTGGCGGACGACCTTGTAGTTATAAGCAGTCGGACTGATTGCTGTGCTCATTGCTAAGGTTCCACGGTTTTGGTGTTCTTGTTGGTTGAAAAATCGGCGCCAGTATCGTTAACCACCAGGGTTAAGGCAACGCAAGGAAACCTGCGCCGACCCGTGTCCGGGCCCTGTCGCCGATGTCCCGCGGCAACAGGTTGTGGACGATTGTACACAAATAAATATTTGTAATGTGTACCGTTTTTCACCTTTTTCTGATCGATCGGTCAGGCTTTTCATGCGGACGGCGTCAGGCAATGCACCGCGTCTGCCTCGCTGGATTGGCAGCGAAGCCCACTGAGGCAACAAGCTTAGTTCGGTTAGGGGGGGGTGCAAGGCGGAGAGTGGTGCGGGAGAGGGCTGGGGGCTGCTTTGCAGCCCAATCGCCGGCAAGCCGGCTCCCACAAAGATCGCAGCGCTGCAAAATCCTGTGGGAGCCGGCTTGCCGGCGATGGGGCCGCAAGCGGCTCTGGGTATTACTTGGCAGTCAGGTTTTCAGCCTCCTGCGACAGGCTGTACACATAAGCCGCCAGCAAATGCACCTTGTCATTGCCCTGGATTTGCGCCTGGGCCGGCATGTGCCCCTGGCGGCCATAGCGAATGGTCTGCTGCAACTGGGCGAAGCTCGACCCATAGATGAACGCCTGCGGATGGTTCAGATTGGGCGCGCCCATGGCCGGTGTGCCATTGCCGTCAGGCCCGTGACAGGCCACGCAGTTGGCCGCGAAGATTTCCTTGCCCTTCGCCGCATCGGCCTTGATCCCTTCCGGCAGGCTGCGGCCGTCGAGGTTGGTCAGCACATAGGCGGCGACGTCGGCCACCCCCTGTTCGCCGATCACCTCGGCCCAGGCCGGCATCACCCCTTGGCGCCCATTCATGATCGAAGCCTTGATGGTTTCCGGCTCGCCACCCCAGCGCCAGTCCTTGTCGGTCAGGTTGGGGAAGCCATAGGCGCCCTTGGCGTCCGAGCCGTGGCACACCGAGCAGTTGGAAGCGAACAGGCGGCTGCCCATCTTCAGTGCCTGCGGGTCCTTGGCCACTTCCTCCACGGGCATGGCCGCATACTTGGCGAAGATCGGGCCGAACTTGGCGTCGGCCTTGTCCATTTCCTTCTGCCACTCGTTGGCACCGGTCCAGCCGTTCTCGTAACCGGGCAGGATGCCTTTCCAGTTGCCCAGGCCAGGGTAGAGCACCAGGTAACCGGCACCGAACACCAGGGTGCCGACGAACAACCAGAACCACCACTTGGGCAGCGGGTTGTCGTATTCCTCGATGCCATCGAAGCTGTGCCCCATGGTCTGGTCGGTGGTGCTGTTGCTCTGGCCCTTGCGGGTCGACAGCAACAGCCAGGCCAGGCCGATCAGGCTGCCGATGGTCAGTACGCTGATGTACGTACTCCAGAAGGTGGTCATTACCCTTTACTCCTCATGGCAGGTTCCCGCCCGGCTGGGGGCAGGCGGTCGTCGACGAAGGGCAGCAGGCGCGCTTCGGCGAAATCACGGTCGCGACGGCGGTTGAACACCCACAGGGTGAGGCCGATGAAGGCAATCACCACCACCAGGGTGCCCAGGCCGCGGATCATGCCGATGTCCATTTCCATCGCACTCACCTCTTGTTCTTGATCGCGGTGCCCAGCACCTGCAGGTAGGCGACCAGGGCGTCCATTTCGGTCTTGCCCTTGACCGCATCGCGGGCGCCGGCAATGTCCTCGTCGCTGTACGGCACGCCGAGGGTGCGCAGGGTGCGCATCTTGGTGTCGGTGTGGCTGTTGTCGACCTTTTGCGCCACCAGCCACGGGTAGGATGGCATCTTCGACTCCGGCACCACGTTGCGCGGGTTGTACAGGTGCGCGCGGTGCCAGTCGTCCGAGTAGCGCCCGCCGACGCGTGCCAGGTCCGGCCCGGTGCGCTTGGAGCCCCACAGGAACGGGTGGTCCCAGACGCTTTCGCCAGCCACCGAGTAGTGGCCGTAGCGCTCGGTTTCGGCGCGGAACGGGCGGATCATCTGCGAGTGGCAACCGACGCAGCCTTCGCGGATGTAGATGTCGCGGCCTTCCAGTTGCAGCGCGGTGTAGGGCTTCATGCCTTCGACCGGCTTGTTGGTCACGTCCTGGAAGAACAGCGGGACGATCTGGGTCAGGCCGCCGATGCTGACGGCGAACACCATCAGCAGGGCCAGCAGGCCGACGTTCTTTTCGATCACTTCATGTTTCATCAGGCATCTCTCCTCAGGCCAGTTGCACGTTGGCAGGGGCAGCATTGGCGGCCGGGGCGCGCACGGTGCGCCAGGTGTTCCAGGCCATCAGGAACATGCCGCTGAGGAAGATCGCGCCACCGACGAAGCGCACGATGAAGCCAGGGTGGCTGGCCACCAGGGTTTCCACGAACGAGTAGGTGAGCGTGCCGTCGCTGTTGACCGCCCGCCACATCAGGCCCTGGGCGATGCCGTTGACCCACATCGAGGCGATGTACAGCACGGTGCCGATGGTTGCCAGCCAGAAGTGCGCGTTGATCAGGCCGATGCTGTGCATCTGCTCCTTGCCGAACACTTTCGGGATGGTGTGGTACAGCGCGCCGATCGAGATCATCGCCACCCAGCCGAGGGCGCCGGCGTGGACGTGGCCGATGGTCCAGTCGGTGTAGTGGGACAGGGCGTTGACCGTCTTGATGGCCATCATCGGGCCTTCGAAGGTGGACATGCCGTAGAACGCCAGCGATACCACCAGGAAACGCAGGATCGGGTCGCTGCGCAATTTGTGCCAGGCCCCGGACAAGGTCATCATGCCGTTGATCATGCCGCCCCAGCTCGGCGCCAGCAGGATCAGCGACATCACCATGCCCAGCGACTGCGCCCAGTCAGGCAGCGCGGTGTAGTGCAGGTGGTGCGGGCCGGCCCAGATGTACAGGGTGATCAGCGCCCAGAAGTGGACGATCGACAGGCGATAGGAATACACCGGGCGCTCGGCCTGCTTGGGCACGTAGTAGTACATCATCCCCAGGAAGCCCGCGGTCAGGAAGAAGCCCACGGCGTTGTGGCCGTACCACCACTGCACCATGGCGTCGGTGGCACCGGCATACACCGAGTACGACTTGGTCAGGCTGACCGGCAGTGCCAGGTTGTTGACGATGTGCAGCATCGCCACGGTGAGGATGAACGCGCCGAAGAACCAGTTGCCGACGTAGATGTGCTTGGTGTTGCGCTTCATCAGCGTGCCGAAGAACACGATGGCGTAGCTGACCCAGACGATGGTGATCAGGATGTCGATCGGCCATTCCAGTTCTGCGTACTCCTTGGAACTGGTGTAGCCCAGCGGCAGGGTGATGGCTGCCAGCAGGATGACCAGTTGCCAGCCCCAGAAGGTGAACGCGGCCAGCTTGGGTGCGAACAGGGTGGTCTGGCAGGTGCGTTGCACCGAATAATAGGAGGTCGCGAACAGCGCACAGCCGCCGAAGGCGAAGATCACCGCATTGGTATGCAGGGGTCGCAGGCGGCCGAAGCTGGTCCAGGGGAGGTCGAAATTCAGGGAAGGCCAGGCGAGCTGGGCGGCGATGAAGACGCCGAGCCCCATCCCGACGATTCCCCACACCACCGTCATGATGGCGAATTGGCGGACCACCTTGTAGTTATAGGCGGTACTGTTGGTTGTGTTCATGTATGGGTTCCCATCCACGGTTATTTGGCAGGCTATATAGCGAGGCAAGCATGATTAATGGGCAAAGTGCCTGTATTGACGGGGATCAATGGGCGAAGATCGGAAATGTCCCAGGCTTGCGCTGCGATTCCCCTTCGAATCAGGCACATAGTGCACCTGCGGGGTGCTTGATCCTGGCCCACGGCGCAGGTGCGCCAATGGACAGCGAGTTCATGAACGAAATGGCGCAAAGGCTGGCTGCGCTTGGGGTTGGCGTGGTTCGCTTCGAGTTCCCCTACATGGCCCAGCGCAGGGCTGGCGGGGGCAAGCGGCCACCCAATCCGCAGGGGGTATTGCTCGAGTGCTGGCGCGAGGTGTACCGGCAGGTGCGACCTTTGGTCACGGGAAAGCTGGCGATTGGCGGCAAGTCCATGGGCGGGCGCATGGCCAGCCTGCTGGCGGACGAACTGGGGGCCGATGCGCTGGTGTGCCTGGGGTATCCGTTCTATGCGGTGGGCAAGCCGGAGAAACCGCGGGTCGAGCATTTGGCGGGCTTGAAGACACCGACGCTGATCGTGCAGGGCGAGCGGGATGCGTTGGGTAATCGCGAGGCGGTGCAGGGGTATGCGTTGTCAGCGGCGATCGAGGTGAGCTGGCTGGTGGCGGGGGATCATGACCTCAAGCCGCTGAAGGCTTCGGGGTTCAGCCATGATCAGCACCTGCAGGTGGCGGCTGAGCGGGTGGCGGGTTTTTTGCTGAAATAGCGCTGGCTTCATCGCCGGCAAGCCGGCTCCCACACGATTGTTGTGGGAGCCGGCTTGCCGGCGATAGGGCCAGAGCAGGCGTGTTGCTTAGTCGCGATACTCGCACAGGTAAGCGGTATCCACCTTGACCTGCAGCTGGAACTTGCTGTCGGCAGGCACATTGAACTTGTCGCCGGCGTTGAAGGTTTCCCAGTTGTCGCTACCCGGCAGCTTGACGGTCAGCGCGCCGGAAACCACGTGCATGATTTCACGCTTGGCGGTGCCGAACTCGTATTCGCCCGGGGCCATCACACCGACGGTGGCCGGACCTTCGGTACCTGCGAAGGCGATCGACTTGACGGTGCCGTTGAAGTACTCATTGACCTGGAACATGGGCGACTCCTGAAAGAATGGGGGTGAAAACGGGCTGGCCAGTATGCCCAAGCCCATTCCCGCCGTCATCTGCTTTCAGGCAGGCTCAAGGGCAACAGGCGCGCGGTATTGCGGGCATCTTCCAGGGCCCTGTGCTGCTGGCCGCAAAAGTGCATCCCGGCCAGTTGCAAGGCGCCGTTGAGCCCGGTCGGGCGCTGCAGATGGCGGGCCTTGGCGAAGCGCTGCTTGAGGTTGATGTGCGGCAGTGTGCGCAACAGGCTGTCGAGATGATGCTGCTGCCATTCCTGCAACAGTTGCTGGCGATCGTAGTCGCCCCAGCTCACCCACGCCTGCAGTTGCCCGCGGTGGTGCCCCAGCCAGCGTTCGAAGCGCGCCCACACCTCCGGGAACGGCGCGGCGCTGTCGACGCTGGCCTGGCTGATGTGGGTCAGCTCGCGGCAGAACGGCGTCAGCTGCGGCCGCCGCCGCGGCCGCACGAAACGCTGGAAATGGTCCACCTCGCGGCCCTCGCGGGTCACCAGGCTGGCGCCGATTTCAATGATTTCCATTTCCGTGACCGGCCAGCCACCGTCATCGGTGGTGGCTTCCAGGTCGATCACCAACCAGTGGCCCATACCAGGCTCCCTCGCCATGAATGCTAGAGCAGCGTAGCCAATGTCCGGGCGCATGGCACCCTCTGGCAAAATGCCCTCATTTTGGCGCTTCCAGCAGTTGTGCCCGTTTCGGAAAACGCCTAGCTTAGGCCATCCAGGTATGAACCGTGATGAGTGTCCGTCTTGACTCCAGCGCCCGGCCTGAAGGTTGTTTCCACGCTGTTGCTGTTTGCCGCTATCTGGCTGGCGGCACCGGCATGGGCTGCCGATGCCATCGAGGTGAAGGTCGGTGCCGCGCATTTCCCGCCATATACCGTGCGCCCGGAGCAGGGCGCCGACACAGGGCTCTTGCCGCAACTGGTGGATGCCTTGAACCGCTTGCAACGGGATTACCACTTCGTCCTGGTGCCCACGTCCATCCAGCGGCGTTTTGGCGACCTGCAGCAAGGCCGCACCGACATGGCCATCTTCGAGAACCCGGGTTGGGGTTGGCAGCAGATCCCGCACCAGACCGTGGACATGGGCCTGGAAGACGCCGAGGTGTTCGTCGCCAAAAGGCTCGAGGGCCGTGGCCAGCAGTACTTCGATGACCTGCAGGGCAAGCGCCTGGCGCTGTTCAATGGCTATCACTACGCGTTCGCCAGCTTCGACCCCGACCCCGATCACTTGCGCACGGCCTTCAACGCGACCCTGACCTATTCCCATGACAGCAACCTGCTGATGGTCCAGGCCGGGCGTGCCGACATCGCCCTGGTCACGCGCTCCTACCTCAGCGATTTCCTCGTGCGCAACCCCGCAAGCCTCGAGCAGCTGATGGCTTCCGAGCGCATCGACCAGGTCTATCACCACTATGCCTTGCTGCGCCCAGGCGCCCCCATCAGCGCCGAGCAGTTCGCCGCGCTGCTGCGCTACCTGCGCGAGACCGGCGAACTGACGCGGATCTTCCAGCCTTATCGGATCAGCGTCACGGCGCCTGCCGATTGAATTCCGAAGCCTGGGGGCGCGGTTGCTCGAACGTTGCACGTTGCGCCGAGTTCGTGGGGCCGCTGTGCGGCCCGCCGCCAACTCAACGCTTGCCGAGAATCTGCCCCAGCAGTTCCGGCCGCGGCGCCCCTTGCTGGCTCTGCAGGTTGCCCTGTTCATCCTGATAGAAGATCGCCGGCGTCGCCTGCAATCCCATCTCTTCCATCAACGCCAGATTGCCTTCGAGCTTCTTCTGCACCGCCTCCGGTACCTTGTCCATCGCCTTCAGGGTGCTCGCCCTGCCAGCCGACTCGTGCTGTTGCAGCGCCTTGGCCGGGTCCTTGGACGCCAGCAGCGCCGCCGACTTGCCCGGGCTGTCCTCACGGATGATGCCGACCATGATGTGCCGCAGCTGCACCTTGCCCGACTCCACCCACGGTCGGGCCTGCTGCCAGAACATGTTGCAGTACTGGCAGTTCGGGTCGCTGAACAGGTACACCTTGCGCGGCGCATCGGCCTTGCCGTCGGCGATCCAGCTGGTGTTTTCCAGCTTCGCCCAGATGGCCTTGGACATTGGCCCGTACACCAGCTTTTCCAGCGGCTCGGCGCTCATGTCCTTGCCTTGCTCGTCGAACAGGCTACCGACCAGCACGTGCTTGCCATCCGGCGTCAGGTACAGCGCGATGCCATTGTTCTGGTACTCGGCGGCATAGCCGCGCAGGCCGTCGGGCGCATCGAAGCTGCCCTTGATCACGGCACCCTTGGCTTGCAGTTGCTGGATCGCCTTGGGCAACTCCTCGGCGTGTACCAGTGGGGCGGCCAGCAGGGCCAGGGAGAGGGGCAGCAGTGCAGTCAATCGCATGTCAATTTCCTTGTGCGGCAGAGGCGGGCGCGGCGGCCCGTTGGAAAGGTTCCAGGGCATGGCGCAGGCTGGCCCGGGACAGTTCGCCAAGGTGGCTGCCGATCAGGCGGCCGTCGGCGTCGTAGAACAAGGTGGTCGGCAGCGCCATCGAGCCGACCCGCTGGGCCAGCGCGCCGGTGCCGTCGAACAGCACGTGGGTCAGGCTCAGCCCGGTGGTGGCGAGGAAGGTGCTGACGTTTTCCGGCGTCTCGCCCTGGTTGACGAACAGGAAGGTCACGTGGGGGTATTCGCCCTGGGCCTGCTGCAGCACAGGCATTTCCCGCCGGCAGGGCGGGCACCAGGTGGCCCAGATATTGATTACCAAGGGTTTGCCACGGTAGCTGTGCAGGGCCACGGGCTGGCCGCCGGCATTGCGCAGGCTCAGCTCGGGCAGCTCGGTGCCTTTGCTGTACAGGTGGCTGCCCAGGCTGGCCAGGCCCCAGAACAGCGCACCGCTGAACAACGCCCAGCCCAGTGGGCGGCGCAGCCCGGGGTGGCGCCAGCCTTGCCAGAGCGCGGCGAGGACGATGCCGACCAGCCCCGACCAGAACAGGAAACCGCCATCGCGGATATCGATGACCTGCAGCGGGTCGTCGCGGTACATCGGCCAGTAGGCGGCGACGAAGCCCAGGCGGGCACACACGATGCCGACCAGGAACAGGTTGAACAGCGCCGATTCCGGGCTTTCACCGCCACGCCGGGCTGCCCACCATCCGACCAGGCTGGCCACGCCCAGAGCCGCGAGCATCAACAGGTGGTTCAGGGCCATGGTCAGCGGCCCCAGCGTGACGGTCAGCATCAGCCTTGACTCCGGGTCTGGGTCCAGTGTTGCAGGAACGCGGCAGCGTCCACTTCACCGGTAATGCGCCGCGCCCGGCGCTCTTCGCCTTCCGGGCCGAGCCAGATGATGCTCGGCGGGCCGGGGACCTGGTAGCGCTGCAGCAGCTCGCGGCTGGCCGGCGCGTCGGCGGTCACGTCCAGGCGCAACAGGTGCACGCCAGCCAGGCTGTCCTGCACTTCATTATGGGCAAACACCTGCTTTTCCATGACCTTGCACGACACGCACCAGTCGGCATAGTAGTCCAGCATCACCCACTGGCCGCGGGCCTTGGCGGCGTCCAGTTCGCGTTGCAGGTCTTGCGGGGTGCTGACCGTGACGAACACCTCTTCGCCTTGCTGGGCCGAAGCCGGCGCGGCGACACCGGCGAACGGCCGCAGCGGTTGCCAGAGGTCATCGCCACCGGCTGCGGCGCCGACCAGCAGCAAGCCACCCCACAGGGCCCCCAGCAGCGGCACCGCGCGCAGCGCCGGCAGGCGCTGCAGGGCAGGCCAGGCGGCCCAGCCCAGGGCGATCAGCCAGGCGCCGCTCAAGGCCAGCAGCAGCGGGGCACCCAGCAGGCCGCGCACGGTGTACAGGGCCATGGCCAGGAACACGAAGCCGAACACCCCCTTGACCCGATTCATCCAGGCGCCGGGGCGCGGCAGGTAACGGTTGCCCAGGGTCACCAGCAACAGCAGTGGTACGCCCATGCCCAGGCCCAGGGTGAACAGTACCAGCGCGCCCTGCAGTACATCCCCGCTCTGGGCGATGAACAGCAGCGCACCGGCCAGCGGCGCGGTCATGCACGGGCCCATCAGCAGCCCGGACAATGCGCCCAGCAACGCGGCACCGAACAGGTTGCCGCCCTGGGTGCCTTGCCCGGCACGGTCCAGGCGGTCGCGCAGGGCGGCGGGCAGCTGCAGCTCGAAGGCGCCGAACATCGGCAGCGCCAGTACCACGAACAACGCCGCCAGGCTGCCCAACAGCCACGGCTGTTGCAGCCAGGCCTGCAGGCTCGCGCCCAGCAGGGCGGCGACCACGCCCAGCGCCGCATACACCAGCGCCATGCTCAATACGTAGACGCCTGCCAGCACCCAGCCACGCCGGGCGCTGGCGCCGTTGCCGAGGACGATGCCGGCGAGGATTGGCAGCATCGGCAGCGAGCAGGGGGTGAATGCCAGCAGCAGGCCGAGGCCGAAGAACGCCAGCAGGCTCCAGGCCAGGCTGGCGCTCTGCAGGCCGCTGGCCAGGGCCTGATCGCTGGCCTGGTCAGCGGGTGCGGCGAAGGGTGCGGCCTTGCCGCCCAGTTCGATCACCGTGGTCTGCGGCGGGTAGCACAGGCCGGCGTCGGCGCAGCCCTGCCAACCCAGGCGCAGTTGGCCCTGGGCGTCGGCCGGCAGCAGCAATTCGAGCTGATCGCGGTACACCGCGCTGTCACCGAAGAATTCGTCGTGGTGGTTCAGGGCGGGTGGCAGCTGCGGCTGTTGCTCGGCGGGCAGGCCGTCGAACTTCAGGCGCTTCTGATACAGGTAGTAACCCTGCTTGATCTGGAAGAACAGGCGCACCTGGCCGTCGGCCTGGCGGTCGTGGGTCAACACGAAGGCCTGGTTCACCGGCAGGAAGTCGGGCTTGACGTCGAAGGGATTGGCTTGCAGTGGGCCGGCCAGCAGCAATGTCAGGAAGAGCAGGAAAACGCGCATGTCTTCGCCTTGGCAGTACGTGAAGTGGGGCCATGCTGGCGTGGGTCGATTAACCCAAGGTTAACCCGCTTCCCACACATGCTGTCGTCCGATTGAGACACGCCGCGACATACTGTCCGCTTGACTTTGCCTAGGGGCGTTTTTCTGATATAAATCTGACCTTGTAGTCAGCTTCCAGGCTTCCCCCCTCCCAGTTCTCCAGCACCTAGAATCAAAAGATGGGCAGACCTCCCTTTCTGCCCAGAGGATCAAGCATGTCCAACCGTGATATTTCCCGGCGCTCCTTCCTGCAAGGTGGGTTGATCGCCGGCGTCGGCGTGACCCTGGCGCCACTCGGCAGCC
Source organism: Pseudomonas plecoglossicida NBRC 103162 = DSM 15088 (assembly GCF_000730665.1). GTDB lineage: Bacteria > Pseudomonadota > Gammaproteobacteria > Pseudomonadales > Pseudomonadaceae > Aquipseudomonas > Aquipseudomonas plecoglossicida. Next base: position 41,317 of record NZ_BBIV01000033.1, on the reverse strand, counting down.
AGGCGTTCGCCGCCCTGATGGAAGACCGCGTCACCACCTCGCCGCAGAAGTGGATGAACCACGATGGCAAGGCGCGTTTCCGTAACGATGCCCTCTCCAAGGTGTGTGGCAACAAGGTCTTCGCCCGCGACATCCGTTCCAAGGACATGCCCGGCTGGCCCGCCCAGCAAGGCCACGCGATGTTGCTCAAGATCACCAAGGCCGACCGTATCTACGCAGGCTACGACCTCGACTGGCTCGGCGCCGACCTGCAACCGGACCGCATCGTCACCGCCGCCGACCTGCAGAAGGACGGTATCGCCTGGCCCGAAGCCCATTCGCCCGACCCGCTGCTGCCGCCGGGCAAGGTGCCGATGTTCATCGGCCACCCGGTGGCGATCCTGATCTGGCACGACTTCGAGCGCTATCGCCAGGCCAAGCGCAAGCTGCAGTTCAACGACAAGGCGATCCGCTACGGCGCCCAGGCGCCGCTGTTCCAGCGCGACCCCTACGGCAGCTTCCGCTTCGTGCGCGTCGGCGGTGCCACGCCGTTCGATGACGACGAGTTCTCCAGCCTGAAGAACTCCATGCTGTTCCCGACCATCCTCAACCGCAAACCGGTGTGGTCGAAGGAACCCAACCAGCACGGCGACCTGACCGAGCAGGGCCTGTTCTATGCCAAGCGCATCGGCGAGCAGCTGGACAACCCGCCGCAGGACTGGCTGGTGTTCGACGAGCGCTACAAGACCCCGTCCATCGAGCCGGCGGCTCTTGAGCCGGACAACGGCAACGGCTGGTACGACCCGGCCAGCGGCACGCTACACTTCGTGGTCGCCACCCAGTGCCCGTTCGAAGTGGCGCAGGAATGCGTGCACATGATCAAGCCGTCGCGCTTCGCCCTGCAGCACCTGAACATGCACCCTGGCTACACCGTGGGTTACGGCTCCAAGGACAACAACATCTTCGTGTTCTACGCCGCAGTCGCCGCGCTGTATGGCGCCGGTGTGCCGATCCGCCTGGCCAACGACCGCTACGAGCAGTTCCAGAGCGGCATCAAGCGTCACGCCTTCGACATTCGCTACCAACTGGCCGTGGACAAGAAGGACAACAGCTTCAAGATCTTCCGCGCCGACATGAGCTGCGACGGCGGTGGTCGCATCAACTACAGCCCGTCGGTGGCTGCAGTGGGCGCCACGGCTGCCCAGTCGATCTACTACATGCCGCAGAACGACCTGTCGGTCACCGCTTACCACTCGCGTGGCGTCGAGGCCGGCTCCATGCGCGGCTACGGCACCCTGCAGTCCATGGCCGCCACCGAAATGATGGTCGACGAGGTCGCCGGCCGCCTGGGCGTGGATGCCATCGAACTGCGCCGTGCCAACGCGCTGAAGTCGGGCATGAAGAACACCCAGGGCGCGGTCCCGGCCGGTGCCCTGCGCCTGCACGAGATCCTCGACAAGGCTGCCGCCCACGAGTGGTGGCGCAACCGCGACGCGCGCAAAAAGGCGATGGACGCCAAGGACCCGGACCACTGGTACGGCGTGGGCTTCGCCATCTGCCAGAAAGACTTCGGCACCGGCTCCGAAGCGCCGATGGCCAGCGTCGAGTTCACCGCGGACGGCCGCATCAGCCTGCGCCACATCGGCACCGAGCTGGGCACTGGCATGTCGACCTCCCAGGCCCTGGTGGTCAGCGACTTCCTCGGCCGCTCGGCCGATGAGGTGAAGACAGCCATCACCGAATGGCCCGAGCTGCAGCTGAGCACCAGCGGCAACCCGTACCTGATCAGCCAGGCCGAGCAGGATGCTGCGCTGCGCAACCCGCGCTGGGTCGGCAAGCTGGCCTCGCCGTCGTCGGCGACCAACTCGGCCTTCTACTTCAGCCACGCCACCCGTGAAGCGGCGCGTGTGCTGTTCAACCACGGCCTGTGGCCCGCAGCGATGGCCCTGTGGAGCAAGGGCCCGTTCGGTGGCCAGGCCAACCCGCTGGTGGTGCGCCGCGAGAATGCCGTGTGGGTCAACGGCGAGCTGACCGGCAACGGCCTGGCGCCAATCCCGTTCGCCGAACTGGCGAAAAAAGCCCACGAAATGGGCCTGGTGACCGGCGTCAGCGTGCACGGTTTCAACCGCTGGAGCTGGGCCGAGGCCGACTTCGTCATCGACGGCGTGCGCGAGCGCTTCCCGCTCGACGCCATGGCGGTGAAGTATGGCGACGGTGCGCCGAATGCCAAGAAAGCCCAGATGAGCAGCAACGGCTTCCACCTGCTCGACCGGCAGAACCCGGGCTACCCGGCCACCCAGCTGAACAACGCCATGGTCACCTACTACAGCCCAGTGGCGACCATCGTCGAAGTGAAGGTGAACAAGGGCACCCGCGAAGTGCAGGTGCTCAACCACCACAGCTGGGTCGAATGCGGCCGTGTGCTGGTGCCGGAACTGGTCAAGGGCCAGCTCGAAGGCGGTATCGCCATGGGCATCGGCCATGCGCTGACCGAAGACATGCCCCTGCATGAAGGCGGCCCGGGGGAGGGCGACTGGAACTTCAACCGCTATCGCTTGCCGTTCGCCAAGGACGTGGCGGTATGGCAGCAGACGTCCGAAATCCTGCCGCCGCTGTCGCCGACCGACCCGTCCAAAGGCATCGCCGAAGTGGTGATGATCCCGGTGGTCGGTGCCATCGGCAACGCCGTGGCCCATGCCATTGGCAAACGTGTACGCGATCTTCCGATTACTCCAGCCCGTATCAAGGAGGCCCTCAATGGCTAACCGTTCGCTTCAACTGACCCTCAACGGTCAACCGGTCGGCCCGGTCGAGGTCCCCGATAACCTGGCGATGATCGACTACCTGCACGAGCACCAGAACCTCACCGGCTCCCGCCTGGGCTGCGGCCAGGGCATTTGCCACGCCTGCGTGGTGATCGTCGACAACCCCGACGGCACCAGCGAAGAAGTGCGCACCTGCATCACCGGCGCCCATTACTTTGCCGGCAAGAAAGTGCGCACCATCGAAGGCCACGCCAAGCAGGACGAGGCCGGCAACCTGACGTTGAACCCGATCCAGCAGAAGTTCGTCGACCTGTTCGCCTTCCAGTGCAGCTACTGCGCACCGGGCTTCGTCAACGCCGCCACCGTGCTGGTGGAAAAGGCCCAGCGCCAGCCGCTGAAGAAAAGCGAAGTGGAAGACAGCATCGAGGCCAGCCTCGGTCACCACATCTGCCGTTGCACCGGTTATGTGCGTTATTACGACGCCACGCGCACGGTGCTCAATGATCTTGGCCTGGTCAAGGAGGGTTGAGCATGGGCTTCGTTCGTTCCGGCCTGGCGCTGGCGCTTGGCCTCGCCGTCTCGCTGGCTGCACAGGCGTCCGATGACGCCCAGGTCAAGCGTGGTGAATATCTGTCCCGCGCCGCCGACTGCATGGCCTGCCACACCGCCGAGGGTGGCGCACCGTTCGCCGGTGGCCTGCCGATCCATTCGCCGTTTGGCACCATCTACGGCAGCAACATCACCCCGGACAAGCAGCACGGCATCGGCAACTACAGCGCCGACGAGTTCTTCGCCGCGGTGACCGAGGGCAAGCGCAAGGATGGCGCCAACCTGTATCCGGCGATGCCGTACACCTCGTACCACCTGATCACCCGGGAAGATTCCGACGCGATCCTGGCGTATCTGATGACCATCCCGCCGATCAACCGTCCGGCACCGGAAACCAAGCTGAGCTTCCCGTTCAACGTGCGCACGGGCCTGTCCGGCTGGAACATGCTCTACGGCAAGAGCGTGCAGTTGCAGCCCACCGAGGGTAAGAGCCCGGCCTGGCAGCGCGGGCAGTACATGGTTGAAGTCATGGGCCACTGTGGCGAGTGCCACACCCCGCGCAATCCGATCGGTGCACTGCAACAGGACAAGCGCCTGACCGGTGGCCTGCTCAACGGCTACCTGGCCCCGAGCCTGCTGGCCCAGGACCTGGCGGATCGTGGCTGGACCCAGCCTGACCTGACCACCTTCCTCAAGCACGGCATCAGTGCCCAGGGCAGCATGTTCAACGAGATGTTCCCGGTGGTGCACCACAGCACCCAGCACCTGGAGGACGCCGACCTGGCCGCCATGGCCACCTACTTGCTGGGTGAACAGCCACCGGCTGCCAAGGTCATAAAGGCAGTGCCACTGGACCAGCTCACAGGCAGCGCCAAGCGCGGCCGTCAGCAGTACCTCAACGTCTGCGCCGGTTGCCACGGCGTCGACGGCGAAGGCAAGCCGCACATTGCGGTGGCCATGCAGGGCAACACGGTGCTGCGCCAGGGCGACTCGCGCAACCTGGTCAAGGCGATCCTCGACGGTATCCGTGAGCAGCAGTTCACCGGCTTCGAACGCATGCAGCCGATGCCGGGCTTTGCCGACAAGCTCAATGACGAGCAGGTGACGGACATGGTCAACTACCTGCGCCAGGCCTGGGGCGGACTGCCCGGTGACCTGAGCGTGCAGCAGCTCGCCGAGCTGAAGGCGGAGTAACAGTGCAGCATCTCGATCTGCAGGTCATACGCCAGGCGTTGCAGTGGTCCTGCAACGGCCAGCGGGTATGGTTGTGCACGGTGCTCGCCACCTACGGCTCGGCGCCCCGTGCGCCGGGCTCGTTGCTGGCGGTCAACGACAGCGGGCAGTGGGTTGGCTCGCTGTCGGGTGGCTGCGTGGAAGACGACTTCCTCGAGCGCGTGGCGCTGGGCGAGTTTCCGGAGCCGGTGGCCATCGTGCGCTATGGCGACGGTAGCGACCGGCGCTCGAACATTCGCCTGCCGTGCGGCGGCGTGCTCGAGGTGCTGGTGGAGAACCTGCCGAGCGACTGCGAGGTGCAGGCGCATTTGCGTGCGCTGGAAAGCGCCTTGCAGGGGCAGCGTCGGTTGCTGCGCGAGGTGAGCTTGCCGCAAGGCGACCGCCTGCTCAGCGATGACAATGCCCAGGGACCACGGGTTTCGCGGGATGCCAGCCGTGTGCAGGTGCGGGTCGGTGCTGCCCAGCGCCTGCTGTTGGCGGGCTATTCCAGCGTCGCCCATTACTGTGCCGAGTTCGGCAAGGGCATGGGTTTCGAGGTCATCCTCTGCGACCCACGCGATGAAGTGCTCGAAGGCGTCGTGCTGGACGGCATCGAAGTGCGCCGCGAGCTGCCCTCGGAGTTCATCGCCAATGGCGGTTGCCATGCCGACACGGCAGTGGTGGCGCTGACCCATGACCCCAAGATCGATGACCTGGCCATGCTCGAAGCCGTGCGCACCGAAGCGTTCTACATCGGTGTGATGGGTTCCCGGGCCACTTCGGACAAGCGTCGCGAACGCCTGCACCGGATTGGCGGCCTGGGCGCCGATGAGCTGGCCCGCATCCATGCGCCGATCGGCCTGAATCTGGGCAGCAAGACACCGGCGGAGATCGCCCTGGCGGTGCTCGCCGATATCCTGCGCCAGCGCAACGGCATCGAGCGGGCAGCGCTGTGAGTGTAGTGGCGCTGGTTCTGGCGGCAGGGCGCAGTGTGCGCTTTGGCGCCGACAAGCGCCGGGCCGCGCTGGACGACGGGCGCAGCTTGCTGGTGCACAGCGTCGAGCGGGCCTGTTCGGTGTTCGGCGATGTGCGGGTTGTGCTGCGTGATGGCGAGCGGGGCGAGGATCTCGGGTTGCCGGGGGACTGCCGGATCATTGCCAGCCCTGATGCCGGGTTGGGCATGGGGCATAGCCTGGCGGCTGGCGCCGCTTCGCTGGTCGACAGCGATGCCGTGGCGGTGGCGATTCTGTTGGGCGACATGCCCTGGATCGCTCCGGCAACCTTTGGCCAGCTGGTATCGGCTGCAGGTCCATCCACCATCGTCTTGCCATGGCATGAGGGGCAGCAGGGGCATCCCGTGTTGTTCGGGCGTGATTTCTGGCCGGCGCTTTCATGCCTGACCGGTGATGAAGGGGCGCGTTCTGTGCTGAAGGCGCACCCGGCGAGTTGCATCAGGCTTGAAGTACAGGACGCCGGGGTGTTGCAGGACGTGGATCGGCCTGAAGCGGTTTACCGCTGAGCGCTTTCGTTCTGCCTTCATCTTCTGCTTCCTCGTCATCGAGCTCATACGGCTCGAGTTCAGCCATCTGCGAGAGCAGAATCAAATGCACTTCGGCGTCGAGTCGCTGAAGACGTTCCAGTTTGGCTGAGCCTCCCAGCATCAGGGCAGGCACGAAACCGTACATCTCATTTGGCGCCAGGTCGCCCAATGTTGCCCGCGCCTCGTCGAAAAGGTCCAGGCCGATGTTTTCGGTCATGGCCCACATGAGCAGGCTCTGGATCTTGTTGTCCCGTTCTTCGCTGCTTGAGCTTGGAGCGCTCAGGAAGTAGCGGGAATGGTAGGCCGCAAGGGTCAGGATGGAACCGGTGTTTTCACCCCACAGGTACAGGTCTCCGAAAGCACTTCGTGCAATCAGGTGGTAGGTGTCGTGGGAGCCAAGATTGGTATTTTCTAGCCAATATGAAACCATGGCATCGTATTCTTGTGGATTGACCAGCCAGAATATGCCATTTCCATAGCCAGCCCACCCATGCTCTGACCAATACTCCAATAGTTTGGGAGGGAGCTTATCTTTGTACCGCTCAATTGTTGAGGTGGGTACTTCTCGGCGGTCGATTGGTGGGCCGAAGGCTTCGACGAATCTAGTAAAAAACCTATCCATTGTTTATCTCGAGGAGGTTGAATTTAAAGTCAGTATATGTTTTAGGATTTCATTGGTTGTAACCCTGGAGGTCTGCTATCTGAGATAGTAAGGTCAGGTGCTCTACGGCTTTAAGTTTCGCAAGATGCTCAAGTGTGTTTGGGCCGCCCAGCATTACGGCTGGGACAAAACCGTACATTTCGTCCGGTGCGAGAGGGCCAAGCCTGTGATAAGCGGGTTCGAACAAATCGCCGTAATTGTTAGAGTCTGTGCTTATGGATAAGAGAAAAGCAGGAAAGCCTTTGTCAAGCTGGTCGCCGGTGTACATGGATGTGCGGGTTACATACCGTGAAAGAATGCTGCTTATTTTAAGTGAGGCCCCGGTTTTCTCTCCCCAGAAGTAGAGGTCGCCAAAAGCGCTGCGTGCTATGAGATGATAGTTGTCATATGTCGCGAATTTTGTGTTTTCTAACCAAGCGTTGACGACACAGTCGTACTCTTGGGGATTGACCAGCCAAAAAATACCTTTGCCAAAACCACTCCAGCCATGTTGAGACCAGTAATCAGTACTGATTCAGCGGCGATGGCGAGGTTGTGGATCTCGCTTTTCCACTGTGGGCCAATGGTGGGGGCCTTCGACGAAGAACTCGGCGATGGAGGCAAGCCCCAGCACGCCGAGGATCCAGCCACTGACCTTCAGGCCCATCGCCGCGCCGGCGCCGGCAAAGGGAATGGCCCCTGCACCTGCGCCAAATGCCCCGATCCCGGCGCCGATGGCGCCGCCGGTGAGGGTGCTGGCGGCGACGATCATCGCCATGTCCCTCACCACCCTCAGCAGGTCATCGACGATGCTGGCGATCTCAAGCTCGGCAAAGCGTTGGCGCAGCATGACGCTGGCCTGCCACTCGGCCTGATTGAAGGCCGAGCGCACCGCCTTGACCCGGTTCAGGTTGAGGGACAGCGAGGGGGCGGCCTGGTTGAGGTGATCGAGAAAATGGGCGCCTCCTTGATAGCCCATTGCGTCAATGATGCGTGACTCGATCTCGAACCATGACGGCACGAGGTAATCCAGATACATGAGGTGTCTCCCTGACATCGCGTACAGGGGGAAATCTCACCACAGATCAATTGAGGAAAAATCCGTAAAGCTTGTAGGGAAGGTCTCTATCGTCTCCGAACGAGTAGAATCATGCGCAAATTCAGAAATGGTTTTTTCCGACTTGCGCCGAGGTAATGACCCCACACCGTCCACCGAATAAAGCCCATAATCCCCAGTTAATCCCCTCATAGTGCAATGCCACCCACACCATTCCGGGAGCTCCTGACCATGCACGTTCTGCTTTGCGAGGACGACGACCTGATCGCCAGCGGCATCTGCGCCGGCCTTACCGCCCAGGGCCTGACCGTCGACCGCGTGGCCAATGCCGCCGCTGCCCGGGCCATGCTCCAGGCGGCGCAGTTCGACGTGATGATCCTCGACCTCGGGCTGCCCGACGAAGACGGCCTGAAGTTGCTGCGCCGCCTGCGCCAGCAGGGCATCGACCTGCCGGTGCTGGTGCTCACCGCCCGCGATGCGGTGACCGACCGGGTCGACGGGCTGCAGGCCGGCGCCGACGACTACCTGCTCAAACCGTTCGACCTGCGCGAACTGGCCGCGCGCCTGCACACCTTGCTGCGGCGGGTCGCCGGGCGGGCGGTGAACGTGATCGAGCACGGCCCGCTGCGCTACGACCCCAGCAGCTGCGAAGCCACGCTGGCCGGCCAGCCGGTCGACCTGTCGCGGCGTGAGCAGGCCTTGCTCCAGGCCCTGCTGCAGAACCCGGGCAGGGTGCTGTCCAGCGAGCAACTCAAGGACTGCGTGTACGGCTTCAGCGACGAAGTCGAGAGCAACGCGCTGAACGTGCACATCCACCACTTGCGCCGCAAGCTCGGCAACAGCATCGTCGAGACCGTGCGCGGCCTGGGCTACCGCCTGGGGCCGGCGCAGGCGCCGGAGGAAGCCGCCTCATGAGCCTGCGGGTCCGCCTCAGCCTGATCCTGGGCAGTGCCTTCATCATCATCTGGGTGCTTGCCGCCGCCTGGATGCTGCGCGACCTGCGCCAGCAGATGATGTTTTCCCTCGACCAGCGCCTGGTGGCCTCGGCGCGGATGGTCGCCGGGCTGATCGACCAGTTGCCGCAACCGCTGACCGCCAAGGGCGAAGAAGCGCATTTCTTGGCCGACCAGTTCAGCGTGCCCGACGGCATGGCGTGCCAGGTGACCTCGCTGCGCGGCGAGATCCTGGCCAGCAACCACAAGCACGACGGCACGATGGACGACCAGCAGAGCGGCTTTCGCGACCAGACCATCGACGGCGCGTTGTGGCGCACCTTCACCTACAACCACGGCGATGTGCGCATCACCACCGCCGACCGTCACATGGAGCGCGAAGCGCTCAACCAGTCCATCCTGCTGGCGGCCTCGGCACCGGTGCTGATGGCCCTGCTGGGCAGCCTCGGGTTGTTGTGGATCGGCCTGGGCAAGGGCCTGGAGCCGCTCAACCGCATGCGCGATGCCTTGCGCAGGCGACGCGCCGACAGCGTCGAACCCCTGCAGGTGTCCGGCCTGCCCAGCGAGCTGCAACCCTTGCTCGAAACCCAGAACCAGCTGTTCCTGCGTATCGGCCAGACCCTGGAGCGCGAGCGGCGCCTGACCGACGATGCCGCGCACGAACTGCGCAGCCCGCTGACGGCGATCAAGACCCACCTGCAGGTAGCCCGCATGACCGACGGCGTGGTGCGCGAGCAGGCGCTGGAGCATGCCGAGCAGGGCGCCGATCGCATGCACCGGACCCTGGAGCAGTTGCTGATGCTGGCGCGGGTCGAAGGCAGCCTGTCGTTCGAGGACGGCGTGCAGTGCAGCGCCGAGCAAGTGGCACGGCAGGCGGTGCAGGATGCCGGGGGCGGTGACAACCGGCGCATCGTGCTGCACTTGCCCGACGAGGCCACGCAGATCTACCTGGGCATGCCTGCGCCGCTGGCCGTGGCGGCCTTGCGCAACCTGCTCGACAACGCCCTGCGCCATGGCGGTGACCGCGAGGTGGAGCTGGAGGTGCAGATGGAGGCGGGGCAGGTCGGTTTCATGGTTCGCGACCACGGGCCGGGGATTGCCGAAGGCGATCTGCAGCACCTGACCGAGCGCTTCTGGCGTCATGGGCAGAGTGGCGGGTGCGGGCTGGGGCTGGCGATCGTGCAGGCGATCGTGCAGCGCTGTGCCGGCAGCCTGAAGTTCGACAGCCGCAGTGATGGGTTGCGGGTGTTGTTGCAGGTGCCGGCGCGTGCGGGCCAGTGATCTTCATCGCTTGCACTGGCCCTATCGCTGGCTTGCCAGCGATAGGGCCAGTGGCCGCAAAGAAATTCTGAACCTGAAACCTTCAGTATTTGCTTGGGAAGCTGCACCTAGAATGTCTTGCTGGCACTGGCAATCACGGCAGGCCCACACAAGTCGTCGTAACCGGTAAAGCTCTGGCACTCGGCATCGGACAACTCGGTATCGACGTAGCTGAGCCCCCATGTCACACCCACCAGTTCACGGCTCAGCTTGACCTCCCAGTTGCGGTACGCAGAGCGGCCGTTGCCATCGTTACTGAAAAAGACATCATCCTTGTAGTCCACGTATTCGTAACGGGCTTCGAAACCGACCTCTGCCGGCAACACGGTGCGATAGCCGATCAGCAACGAGGCCAGGTCCTCGTCTTTGCCTGCCGGGTGAATGATGTGCGCTTCATTATCGTCCCAGACCTCCGGCCCCAGGGCGTTGTGAACGTACTTGGCACCGAACAGCACGCCGTAGACATCCAGCAGTGCCTGTACGTCACTCTGGTTGAAGTCGCTTTCTCGGGGGTAGTCGTACTTGGTGTAGTACGTGTCGAGGCTGATGTCGTCCGTCATCTGCCAAAAGTAGCCAGCGTAATACTCGACTTCCTGGCGGGTCCGGGTGTGATGGCCGAAATCGACATTTGATGTCCACGTACCCGCGTACAGGCCGCTGGCGTGGCTGAGCACGATGTTCAACTGCGCGGCGGGGTCGCCGAGGGTTTGCGAGAGGCCACTGGAGCGATAATCGCTGACCAGCGTGGGCGTCACATCGAGACGAAACTGATCATTGAGCTCGAACGCCTGAGCACTGCCCAGTGGCGCTAGCACAAGGCCAAGCAGAAGCTGAGCGGGTAACGTGCGCATACGAATCTTCCTGTTCTTGTTGGTGTCGGGCAGATGCGGCAATGCTTCGCCCAGCCCCGTGCAATGCACGGGGCTGGGCTATTGAGGTTGTTGTTCTGGTGTTCTGAGGGGGCGTATCAGGACTTGGGGGCGTATACCTGCTTGCCCGCGAAGTAGGTCTTCAGCACCTGGGTTTCGAACAGTTCTTCGTCGCTGACCTTGAACACATCTCGGTCCAGGACAATCAAGTCAGCTTGCTTGCCGGGCGCCAGGGAACCGATCTGCCGGTCCAGACGCAGGGCTTTGGCGGCGTTGAGGGTGTAGGCGTAGAACATGCTTTCGCGGTCGATGCTTTCGCCACTGTTGAGCACGCCAAGCGGGCCTTTGCGGGTGCTGGCCTGGGCAATGGCATTCCACGGATTAGGGCTCGACACCGGCCAGTCGCTGCCACCGGCAATCACTGCGCCGGCCTTGTGCAAGGACTGCGCGGGGTACATGTAGCGGTAGGCGGAGTCGCTGATGTAGGGCTTTACCAGTTCCTCGGTATAGGACTCGGCGGTGGCCCAGAGCAGTTGCATGTCGGCAATCACCCCTAGTTGCTTGAAGCGTGGGAAGTCTTTCGGGTCAATCAGCTGAATGTGGCCAATGCTGTGCGGCATTGGGGTGGGGTCGAGCTTGCGGGCATACGCGAAGCCATTGAGTGCTTCACGCACGGCACGGTCACCAACCGCGTGCACATGCACGATCCAGTCGTGTTTTTCCGCAGCTTCAACCAGTTTGCCGAAGCTCGCCGGATCGATCAGCAGCTCACCCTTCTTCTGGCTGTTCTTGTAGGGCTCAAGCACTGCGGCGCTCTGGCCCGGGAATTCCAGGATGCCATCGGCGAAGACCTTGAGGCCGGGGAATGTCAGGTTCGGCACACCTTCAAACTGTTGCATGACCTTGGCCAACGCTTCGAGCGCTTGCGGCTTGCTTTTCGGGTAGGCAATCAGCAGGGCGGCGACGTGGGCATTCAGTTCGCCCAGCTCCGACAGCTTACGGTAGAGCGGTAGCACGCCGACGTTCTGCTCGGTGGGGCGCAGTTCGAACAACGAGTCGCCAGCGCCGGCATTGGAGGCAGCGTCCATCCATGCGGTGACGCCGTATTGGTTGTTGATCTTCACTGCTTGGCGGGTGGCCTCCAGCATGATCTCTTCGCTGTGCTTGGGCAGCTGACTGCGCACACGATCCCAGCCATTTTCGGCGAGGTAACCCGTCGGTGTGAAATCGGCCTCATGGGCAATGTAGTTGCGCTCCTTCTCCGGCAGGCCTTTCACCAGGACGGCGTTGATCTTCAGGCGTTCGAGCATGGCCTGGTTGGCCCAGCCGGTATGCCCGTCGATACCGTTCAGGACCAGTGGTTGCTCGGCCCAGCGGCCCTGGTTGAAGCGCTGCCCGAGCGCCCGGTCCTGCTCCCAGTAGGCCGAGCTGACCCCAGCAATGCTGATGACGTCGGCGCGACGGGCACGGCCGGCCTTGTCCTCGGCAATGATCCACTGTTCAAGTTCAGGTAACGGTTTGACTTCGTCCAGCAGGTTCGAACCCAGGCCATCAAGGGCGGCGAAGATCGGATGGCTGTGGCCGTCGATCATGCCAGGCATCAGCACCTTGCCGCCCAGGTCGACAACCTCGGTCGAGGTGCCTGCAAGGGCCTTGATCTCGGCATCGCTGCCCACTTTGAGGATCTTGCCGTTTTCCACGGCAACGGCTTGCGCCAGCGCTTGGCCGGGCTCTGCAGTGAACACCTTGCCATTGAAAAACAGCAGATCGGGCGCGGCCATGGCTTCCATTGAGGCAAAAGCCATGGCACTGACCAGAACGTTCGAGATAAATCGTTGCATCGAGGCGGCCTATAGTTTTTATTGGACTCCACGCGAGACTAACCAATGGTGCAGGCCGGCAGAACATCGCTGGCAAGCAAAACCATTTTGCCATAAAGGAAAAACTGCATGGACACGCTCGGCGCCCTGAGCATGTTTGTCGCCACCGCCGAGCACGGCAGTTTCAGCCGGGCGGCCGAGCAGTTGGGCAAGACCCCCTCGGCACTGACCAAGGCGGTCAGCCACCTGGAGGCCGACCTTGGCGCGAAGCTGTTCGAGCGCAGCACCCGGCGCACCGTGCTGACCGAGGCTGGCCGGCTTTACCTGGAAACCGCCCGCCAGGTTTTGCAGCGCCTGCATGAGGCGGGTGAGGAGATTGGCCAGTTGCAGCACGGGCTGCATGGCAACCTGAGGCTGACCGCGCCGCTGGCCTTTGGCCGGGCCTTTCTCGATCAGGCCTGTGCAGGCTTTCTCGTTGCCCATCCGCAGATCAAGCTGCGCGTAGACCTCAGCGATACCTTCGTCGACCTTGGCGATGGCAGCTATGACTTGGCCCTGCGTGAAGGGCGCAGTGACCTGCCAGGGCTGATCGTCAGGCTCTTGGGGGAAAACCGCATCGTGCTGTGTGGCAGCCCGGCGTACCTGGCGGCCCACCCGTTGACGGTGAGCCCGGAAACCTTCGACCTTCATCAGTGGCTGATCTACCGCCATCCGGCGCTGGATCAGCGCTACTGGTGGGTATCCCTGGACGGAGTCCGCATGCGCGTCGCACAACCGCATGCGCGCCTGCAGAGCGACAACTACGACCTGTTGCTGGCCAACACCCTGCTGGGCCTGGGCCTGCACGCGTGTCCGTTGTGGAGCGTGCAGCCCTACCTGGAGAGCGGCCAGTTGCTGCAGGTAATGACGGACTACGACTTCGACCCGGACGCTTTCGGCCCGCTCATCCTCGCCGTTTACCCCAGCCATCGCCGAGCGACGCGCAAGGTGCAGGCGTTCATCGATTATCTGGCAGCCTTTCTCCAGGCCCGCGGATTGACGCTCTGAAACCAGCCTTGGGCCGGGGAATCCCGCGAAAGGGCTGTCACAGCATCCACACCGACTTCTTCGCCGCAGGCGACCATTGGCTGCTGACCATCAAGCGGGGTGGTGGGCAGGCGTTGGTATGTGCAAATCAATCCTGAATGAAAAAACTTATCAGTTTTTTTAGCGTTCGTGCGTCTCACTACATGACCCGCCCGCAACCGCTCATGCAGTCCGCGTGGTCCCCGACACAAACGGCCCTGCAGAGGCCGTCGCCCAGACACTCATAGAACATTCGGAGTCAGTTGCGCACATGTGTTCACCACCTACCGCCTGCCGGGTGCGCTGAACGACTTCCGCGTCGGCGGTGGTGTGGACATCCAGAGCGCGACCAAGGTCAGCGGCACCGCGGCGACCTTGGACGGCCAGGGCAATGTGCTGCAGAGCAGCGTGCCGTTCGAGTACGAGCAAAGTGGCTATGCGATCTGGAACGCGATGGTCGACTACCGCATCGACGAGCACTGGAACGTGGCGCTCAACGGCAACAACCTGTTCGACAAGAAGTACTACCAGACGGTGGGGACCTCGACCTACGGCAACTACTATGGCGACCCGCGCAACTTCATGCTGACGGTGCGGGCTACGTACTGAGCGCTGAGGGTGTGAAGCAGAAAATGGGAGCTTGCACCGGTTTTCCCCGACATCCGCAAGAAATCATGGGTCACCCTGCCTCGACGCGCACGGTGGTCGGCGTGCCACTCGCTTCGAGCTTGCCGGCATAAGCCGGCCCTTCATCGAACAAAGGCAAGCGACGTGTCTTTAGATCGGCGTGTTGCTGAGAATAATTATAATTTGTAATATCCTCGCGATATCACTCAGCCCTTGTCCCGGCCAGTCAGGACGACCCCCAGGTGCCGTCGTGGAAAATTACTATCGCGAATTGCTGAGCTTCCTCTCTACCCGCCTGGGCAATCGCCAGGCGGCCGAGGACGTCGCCCACGATGCCTACTTGCGGGTGCTGGAACGTAGCGACACGCAGCAGATCGAGCACCCCCGTGCGTTTCTTTATCGCACCGCGCTGAACCTGGTGATCGACCGGCATCGTCGCAGCCGCCTGCGCCAGTGCGAGCCGCTGGAAGTCCTGGACCTGGACGAGCGCTGGCACACTGCGGCGCCGACCTCGAATCTGCAGCAGGACCAGCGGCTGGCGTTGATGCGCAAGGCCCTGGACGAGTTGAGCAAGCCCTGCCGCGAAAGTTTTTTGTTGCGCAAGCTCGATGGCCTGTCGCATCAGCAGATCGCCGAGCGCCTGGGCATCTCCCGCAGCCTTGTGGAAAAACATATCGTCAACGCCATGAAGCATTGCCGGGTGCGCATGCGCCAATGGGAAACCTGAAGAAGTGGTCGTAAGCCGGTGAAAATTCTGTGTGCTGGCAACTTGATTTCTCACTGTTTCACGACAACTATCTAAATTGACCCCTCCAGGTATCACCTGGCGGTTGCCTGTCACCGGCGCAGTATGGTCAGGGAGCGTGCCCTAATTCACCTCACGGCCCAGGTCCGACAATGACCAACAAGACCCTGCGCATCCTGATTGCCGACGAGCACCCGTGCCAGCGCCTGCAGCTGGAAAAACTGCTCAATGGCCTGGGCTATTACCGGATTGCTCCGGTGGAGAGTTTCGACGAATTGCAGCGCCTGGTGCATTGCGCGCTGCAGCCGTTCAATCTGCTGCTTGGCAACTTCGAACTGGGCAGTCATGCCGGTGTCGATCTGGCGCGTTTCTGCCGGGTCAGCGCGCAGATCCAGCACGCCTTGCTGTATCACTCCCAGCATCTGAAAGTACCGGCGGTGCCCCAGACCGAGCGCCAGGCGGTGAACGTCAGCCTGCCGCAAGTGCCGGACAACGAAGCGCTGGAATCTTTCATGGCGATCATCGATGCACCGCTGCTGATCGGCAAGCTGGAGCTGCCGTCCAGTCTCTGCGCTGGCGGCAAGCCGGGCTACCCACGCAGGAATTTCGCCAATACCGTGTTCAACCGCTAACGGGGAGGGCGGGGCTTGGCGGGGATTTGCTATCCTCTTGCCCTTTGCCGATTTGCGGATGCCTGCCATGACTGCCATCGATACCGCTCGCCCGCCCCGGTTCAGCCGTGGCGACCATCGGACCCTGGGCCTGGCGGCACTAGGCGGCGCGCTGGAAATCTACGATTTCATCATCTTCGTGTTCTTCGCCCTGACCCTCAGCCAGCTGTTCTTCCCGCCAGAGATGCCTGAGTGGCTGCGCCTGCTGCAGAGCTTCGGCATCTTCGTCACCGGCTACCTGGCGCGGCCGCTGGGCGGCATCCTCATGGCCCACTTTGCCGACCATCTCGGGCGCAAGCGGGTGTTCAGCCTGAGCATCCTGATGATGGCGCTGCCGTGCCTGCTGATCGGGGTGATGCCGACCTATGCCGACATCGGCTACGCGGCGCCGCTGATCCTGCTGGGGCTGCGCATCCTGCAGGGTGCTGCGGTCGGTGGCGAGGTGCCGAGCGCCTGGACCTTCGTCGCCGAGCACGCGCCACCCGGGCGGCGCGGCTATGCGCTGGGCTTCCTGCAGGCGGGTCTTACCTTCGGTTACCTGTTGGGCGCGCTGACGGCGACGCTGCTGGCGCAGGCGTTCACGCCCCAGGAGATTCTCGATTACGCCTGGCGTTATCCGTTCCTGCTGGGCGGCGTGTTCGGCGTGATCGGCGTCTGGCTGCGGCGCTGGCTGAGTGAGACCCCGGTATTCCTGGCCTTGCGCGAGCGCCAGGAGCAGCCGGTGCAGTTCCCGCTGCGGCGGGTGCTGGGCGAGCACCGCTCGGCGTTGATCCCGGCTGCGCTGCTGACCTGCGTGCTGACCTCGGCGGTAGTGGTGCTGGTGGTGATTACCCCGACCGTGATGCAGCAGCGCTTCGGCATGACCGCTGGGCATACGTTCGCCTTGAGCAGCGTGGGCATCGTCTTCCTCAATATCGGCTGTGTGCTGGCCGGGATGCTGGTCGATCGCCTGGGCGCCTGGCGTGCACTGATGATCTACAGCCTGCTGCTGCCGCTGGGCATCGGTGCGCTGTATGCGAGCCTGGTAGGGCAATGGGGCATGACCTGGCTGGCCTACGCGCTGGCGGGGTTGAGCTGCGGCGTGGTTGGGGTGGTGCCGTCTGTGATGGTCGGGTTGTTCCCTGCTGAAATCCGCGTGTCGGGGATTTCCTTTACCTACAACGTCGCCTATGCCCTGTGGGCCAGTACTACGCCGTTGGCGTTGATCGCATTGATGCCGTGGAGCCCGTGGGTATGCGTCGGCTTCTGTCTGATCATGGGCACCGTCGGGCTGCTGACGGCGCTGTATTTCGAGCGTCGCGAGCCGCTTGAATTTTCGGCTGAGCCGATGCCCGTGATGTGCGGCGAAAAATAACGACGTCGGGCAAATGAAAAAGCCCCGGGATCTGGCGATCCCGGGGCTTTTTTTGCCGCAAGGGCAGGGCTTACATGTTCGGGTAGTTCGGCCCGCCCGCGCCTTCAGGGGTGACCCAGGTGATGTTCTGGGCCGGGTCCTTGATGTCGCAGGTCTTGCAGTGCACGCAGTTCTGCGCGTTGATCTGGAAGCGCTTGTTGCCGTCTTCCTGGGTGACCACTTCGTACACGCCGGCCGGGCAGTAGCGCTGGGCTGGCTCGTCGTACAGCGGCAGGTTGCTGGCGATCGGCACGTTCGGGTCGGTCAGCTTCAGGTGGCAGGGTTGTTCCTCTTCATGGTTGGTACTGGAGAGGAATACCGAGCTGAGCTTGTCGAAGCTGAGCTTGCCGTCCGGTTTCGGGTAGTCGATCTTCTTCGAGTCGGCGGCGAGCTTGAGGCAGGCATAGTCCGGCTTGGTGTCGTGCAGGGTGAACGGCAGCTTGCCGCCGAACCAGTTCTGGTCGATGTAGTTGAACGCGCCACCGAGCAGCGGGCCGAACTTGTGCAGCGCCGGGCCGAAGTTGCGGCTGGCGAACAGTTCTTCATGCAGCCAGCTGGCCTTGAAGGCGTCGACGTAGGTGTTCAGCGCATCGCCGCCCTCGCTGCCAGCGATCAGTGCGTCGGCCACGGCGTCGGCCGCGAGCATGCCGGACTTCATCGCGGTGTGGCTGCCCTTGATCTTGGAGAAGTTCAGGGTGCCCAGGTCGCAGCCGATCAGCGCGCCACCGTTGAACACCATCTTCGGCAGCGAGTTCAGCCCGCCCTTGCAGATGGCGCGGGCGCCGTAGCTGATGCGCTTGCCGCCTTCGAGGTACTGCTTCATCACCGGGTGGTGCTTGAGGCGCTGGAACTCGTCGAACGGCGACAGATAGGGGTTGGCGTAGGACAGGTCGACGATCAGGCCGACCACCACCTGGTTGTTTTCCAGGTGATAGAGGAACGAGCCACCGGTATTGTCCTTGCTCGTCACGTCCAGCGGCCAGCCGGCGGTGTGCACCACCAGGCCCTGCTCGTGCTTGGCCGGGTCGATTTCCCAGATTTCCTTGAGGCCGATGCCGTAGTGCTGGGCGTCGGCATCGCTGTCGAGGTTGAAGCGCTTGATCAGCTGCTTGCCGATGTGGCCGCGGCAGCCTTCGGCGAACAGGGTGTATTTTGCACGCAGCTCCATGCCCGGGGTGTACAGGCCGTCTTTCGGGTTGCCTTCGCGGTCAACGCCCAGGTCGCCGGTGACGATGCCACGGACCACGCCATTTTCGTCGAACAGTGCTTCCTGCGCGGCGAAGCCAGGGTAGATTTCCACGCCCAGGTTTTCCGCCTGCTGGGCCAGCCAGCGGCACAGGTTGCCCAGGGAGATGATGTAGTTGCCGTGGTTGTGCATGGTCTTGGGCACGAACAGGTCGGGGACCTTGGTCGAGCTGCCGGCGTCCTTGAGCACATAGATGTCGTCGCGCTTGACCTCGGTGTTGAGTGGTGCGCCGAGCTCTTTCCAGTCGGGGAACAGTTCGTTCAGGGCGCGCGGTTCGAACACCGCGCCGGAGAGGATGTGGGCGCCGACTTCAGAGCCTTTCTCGACCACGCAGACGCTGATCTCGCTACCGGCTTCGGCGGCCTTCTGCTTCAGGCGGCAGGCGGCGGACAGGCCCGCCGGGCCGGCGCCGACGATGACCACGTCGAATTCCATGTATTCGCGTTCCACTGGTTCTCTCCTACTCATCAAGGCTCGTGCTGTTGCTTGGTCTTATTTGGGGTGCTTGCGTGCAGCGGCTCATCACGGGAGCGGAACTGTAGCTACGCAATGGATGGACTACACCGATTTGTCTCGGCCGCGCATTATATCTACACCACTCGGCGGGTCCAATACAAACGTTTGTTTGAATTTGCCGCAGGCCAGTAAAATCACAGGAGCGCGGCTGAAGGGTGACCGATTTGCCGTATTGACCGGATTGGGTGTTACGGTCAAGATACGAGCGGTTTTACGTTCGCCGTAGCCTGACCGTCGGGCGCAGGTGCACCCCTAAAAACCAGGCGTAGCGCAGGGTTTCCGGGCCAGAGCCCGTTTTGTAGTGGAGTCTACACGCCACGACAGGAAATGACCCGCGGGTTTTGCCGCAAAGCTTCTGGCAGGACTGATTGGTCATTGTGAAGTTTGCGCTTACCGGTTCGTTTTTAGAGGTGCCCTTGTACCCACGCGCATCGCCGGGCATGGCCCCAGGCGACTATCTATTCACCGGAGAGTAACGAGGAATCCATGAAGGTTCTTGTAGCTGTCAAACGAGTGGTCGACTACAACGTCAAGGTTCGCGTCAAGGCGGACAACTCCGGCGTCGACCTTGCAAACGTCAAGATGTCCATGAACCCCTTCTGCGAAATCGCCGTGGAAGAAGCCGTGCGCCTGAAAGAGAAAGGCGTTGCGAGCGAGATCGTGGTCGTTTCCGTCGGTCCGTCCACTGCCCAGGAACAGCTGCGTACCGCACTGGCGCTGGGTGCTGATCGCGCCATCCTGGTCGAAGCCGCCGATGAACTGAACTCCCTGGCCGTGGCCAAGGCGCTGAAAGCCGTTGTCGATAAAGAGCAGCCGCAGCTGGTCATCCTCGGCAAACAGGCGATCGACAGTGACAACAACCAGACCGGCCAGATGCTGGCCGCGCTGACCGGCTTTGCCCAAGGTACCTTCGCCTCCAAGGTCGAAGTCGCTGGCGACAAGCTGAACGTCACCCGTGAAATCGATGGCGGCCTGCAGACCGTTGCGCTGAACCTGCCAGCCATCGTCACCACCGACCTGCGCCTGAACGAGCCGCGCTACGCGTCGCTGCCGAACATCATGAAGGCCAAGAAGAAGCCGCTGGAAACTGTCACTCCAGACGCGCTGGGCGTATCGCTCGCCTCCACCACCAAGACCCTGAAAGTCGAAGCGCCAGCTGCCCGCAGCGCTGGCATCAAGGTCAAATCGGTGGCCGAACTGGTCGAGAAGCTGAAGAACGAAGCGAAGGTAATCTAAATGACTATCCTGGTTGTCGCTGAATACGAAAACGGTGCCGTAGCCCCGGCCACCCTGAACACTGTCGCCGCAGCCGCCAAGATCGGTGGCGATGTGCATGTGCTGGTCGCAGGCCAGAACGTCGGTGGCGTCGCCGAATCCGCTGCCAAGATCGCTGGCGTGGCCAAGGTGCTGGTTGCCGATAACGCGGCTTACGCCCACGTCCTGCCGGAAAACGTCGCGCCGCTGATCGTCGAGCTGGCCAAGGCTTACAGCCACGTGCTGGCCCCGGCCACCACCAACGGCAAGAACATTCTGCCGCGCGTTGCTGCACTGCTGGACGTCGACCAGATCTCCGAGATCATCTCGGTAGAATCGGCCGACACCTTCAAGCGCCCGATCTACGCCGGTAACGCCATTGCTACCGTGCAATCGAGCGCTGCGGTCAAGGTCATCACCGTGCGTACCACCGGCTTCGACGCCGTGGCCGCCGAAGGTGGCTCGGCTGCCGTTGAAGCTGTAGGTGCCGTGCACTACACCGGTCTGTCTGCCTTCGTTGGCGAAGAGCTGGCCAAGTCCGACCGCCCTGAGCTGACCGCTGCCAAGATCGTCGTTTCCGGCGGCCGTGGCATGGGCAACGGTGACAACTTCAAGCACCTGTACAGCCTGGCCGACAAGCTCGGCGCCGCCGTCGGTGCCTCGCGCGCTGCGGTCGACGCCGGCTTCGTGCCGAACGACATGCAGGTCGGTCAGACCGGCAAGATCGTCGCGCCACAGCTGTACATCGCCGTCGGTATCTCCGGCGCGATCCAGCACCTGGCCGGCATGAAGGACTCCAAGGTGATCGTTGCGATCAACAAGGATGAAGAGGCGCCGATCTTCCAGGTGGCTGACTACGGCCTGGTCGCTGACCTGTTCGAAGCGGTTCCGGAGCTGGAAAAGCTGGTCTGATCCGCCTGCTTCACTTATAAAGAAGCCCGGCCCTCATCCTGAGGGTCGGGCTTTTTTTGTCGGGCAAGGAGTGAGGGATGGCGTTTCGCGAAACGGGCAGGGTGCTGGCATGCATGGTGGCGATGCTTTCGCCGCTGGCCATGGCGGCAGGCAAGTGCGAGCGCCTGGTGGCGACCGGCAGCCCGGACGCACCTCCTTATTCCTGGCAGGACCCGAAAGACCCCAGGCACCTGATCGGCGCCAATGTCGACCTGCTCAAGCAGGTGGCTGGCGAACTCGGTGTGCAAGTGGAAGTGCTCAGTGCCGGCAGGCGCGACCAGGCGTTGGAAGAGGTGCGCAGTGGGCGCATGGACCTGCTGCTCGACACCCCCATGCAAGTGGAGCAATTGACCGCGCTGGACTACATTCACCCCCCCTTGCAGCTCAACGAGTACCTGGTGTGGACGCGCCATGATGCGGTGCTGGCGTTCGATGGGCCGGCGGACCTGGCCAGGTACCGCGGCAGCGTGTCCGAGCGCGCCCGCCTGACCCCTGCGTTCAGCGCCTTCGCCAAGGCGCAGCTCAAGCTTGAGCCTGCACAGAACCTGACTCAGGCGTTCCAGAAACTGGTGCTTGGCCAGGTCGATTACGTGCTCGCAGGGCGCTACTCGGGCATGGCCATGACCCAGAGCCTGGGCATGGGCAGTCACCTGATCGCCCGTGGCTTGCCGGTGGACCGCCCCGGCCTGTACCTGGCGGTATCGCACAACTCGGCCTGCAATGACGCCTGGTTGCGTGGGCAACTGGCGAAAAAACTGACAGAATTGCCGATCTCCGGTGCGTCCGAAGCCGTGCTGCAGCGTAATGTCGAGCGCTGGAAAGCGCAGATGCAAGTGCAGGCGGACGCCCCCAAACAGTAGGAAGAGTGCGTGAGAACCCAATCCCTGATCCTTGCCGTGGCCTTGCTCGGCCTGGCCGGTTGCGCCAATGACCCGGCGCCCAACGAACAGATGCGTATTTCCGAACAGGCGCTGGAGCAGGCCAAGGCGGTCGGTGCCACCGACCAGGTCGAGGCGCTGAAGCTGGCCGAAGGCAAGTTCGCCCGGGCCAAGACCAACATGCTGACCGAAGACTACCGGGATGCCCGCATGCGTGCCGAGCAGGCCGAGCTGGATGCGCGCCTGGCAGAAGCGCAGGTGCTGAACCAGAAGAGCGACGAGCAGCTGGAGCTGTTGCAGACGCGGGTCAAGCGCTTGCGCAAGCAGCTGGAGGTGCAGCCATGATGCGCACTAGACCAATGGCCGCACTGGCCTTGCTGGCACTGGTGGCGGGCTTGCAGGGCTGTGCCAGCCAGCGCAGCTCGGCGGCGCTGGGCGACGCCACGGCGGCGTTCCAGAAGGTCAAGGATGACTCCAATGTGCTGCGCAGTGCACCACGTGACGTGATCCGCGCGGGCGAGTCGCTGGCCCGTGCCGAGCGCTTGTCGAGCTATGTCGGCACTGGCAGTGATGTGCGCCATTATGCCTACCTGAGTCAGCGCTACAGCCAAATCGCCAGCGAGCACGCCAAGTTGGCGCTGAACCAGGAGCGCCTGGCCAAGCTCGACCTCGAGCGTCAGCGCCTACAGCTGGCCTTGCGCGAGGCCAAGCTGGCCAGTGTGCAGCAGCAGGGCCAGTGGGTAGAGACACAGATTGCCGCGATGGCCTCCGAACAGGCTGACCGTGGCCTGGTGATGACCCTGGGCGATGTGCTGTTCGACACCGGTCGTGCCGACCTGAAGAGCTCGGCCAGTCGCACGGTGCTCAAGCTCGTGCAGTTCCTCCAGCTCAACCCGAGACGCGTGGTTCGTATCGAGGGTTATACCGACAGCACAGGCGCGCCTGAGGACAATCTCAAGCTCTCGCGCGATCGCGCCCAGGCGGTGGCCGATATGCTGGTCGATCTTGGGATCGACGAGAAGCGCATGCAGGTCGAAGGATATGGCGACCAGTACCCGGTCGATGCCAATGCGTCCGAGCGGGGGCGGGCACAAAACCGCCGGGTTGAAATCGTCTTCTCCGACGACAAGGGCAAGCTCGCGCCAGTGCGGTGACTGTACTGGCCTCATCGCCGGCAAGCCGGCTCCTATAGGTTAGTACGCAGCGTTCAGAAAACCTGTGGGAGCCGGCTTGCCGGCGATAGGGCCCGAACAGCCCTAGGGGATGGCAAGGTTTAGGTGCCACGCAACTGTAATGTCGACTATTCTGCAATCTGTCCCAGTACACTTTGCAACTGTTACGGTATTCTCTACCGACAGTGAGTCGCACAAGAACAATGAGCCGTCCACCATGACCAACCTGCTGCTGTACCAGCGTATCGCCCAGCAACTGGCCGATGACATCCGCCGTGGTGTCTATCAGCCGGGTGAGCGTGTACCGTCCGTGCGCAAGATGAGCGCCCAGCTCAATGTCAGTCATGCCACGGTGCTGCAGGCCTATGCCAACCTCGAAGACCAGGGGTTGATCCGTGCCCGGCCGCAATCAGGCTACTACGTCCACCAGACTCCGGCACTGACCGCGCAGACGCCGGACATCGCCCGGGTGGAACGCCCTGGCCTGGTCACCCGCGCCAGCATCATCCAGCAAGTGCTGACCGAGGCGCGCCGTGACGGCGTATTCCCGTTCGGGGCCGCCGTACCGCACGTCGACTACTTGCCGGTGCGCGCCCTGCATCAGCAGATTGCCAAGGTCACCCGCTTCCACAGCCCCCGTGCCTTCAGCTACATGTTCAGCCCCGGCTTCGAGCCGCTGCGCCGGCAGATCGCGATTCGCATGCGCGATGCCGGCGTGCTGGTCGATCCGCGTGAAGTGATCGTCACCCATGGCTGCGTCGATGCGCTGCAGATGTCGTTGCGCGTGCTGACTCGGCCTGGGGACCTCATTGCGGCCGAGTCGCCGACCTATTATGGCTTGCTGCAACTGGCGGACCTGCTTGGGCTGAAAGTCATCGAGATCCCTAGCGATCCGTCCACGGGCATCAGTCTGGAGGCCTTGCAGCTGGCAGCCAACCAGTGGTCGATCAAGGCCCTTGTGTTGACCGCGCGTCTGAGCAACCCGCTGGGTGGTACCGTCCCCGAGGAGCGGCAGAAACAGCTGTTGCGCCTGGCTTCGGACTTCGACATCCAGATCATTGAAGACGACATCTATGGCGAGCTGATGTTCGAGCAGGGCAAGACCAAGGCGCTGAAGGCCTTCGATCGGCTCGATCGGGTGATCTACTGCTCCAGTTTCTCCAAGACGTTATCGCCGGGCGTGCGAGTCGGCTGGATGGTGGCGGGGCGTTATCAGGAAGAGATCCAGCGACTGCAGACCTTCACCACCCATTCGGCCTGCAGCGTGACGCAGATGGGCGTGGCGGCCTATCTGGAGAATGGCGGTTATGACCGCCACCTGCGTTACATTCGCCAGGAGTACCGCAAGAATCTCAGTGCCTACCAGCTGGCGGTGCAGCAGCACTTCCCCGAAGGTACGCAGATGACCCGACCCACCGGTGGCTTCATCCTGTGGGTGAGCCTGCCAGGGCGGGTCAACACCCAGGAGCTGCACGTGCGCGCCCTCGAGCAGGGGATCAGCATTGCGCCGGGGTTGATCTTCAGCAATACCGAGCAGTTCAACCATTGCATTCGCCTCAATTGTGGCATTCCCTGGAACAAGGAAGCCGAGCGGGCAGTGATTACCTTGGGCTTGCTGGCTCAGCAATTGTGCAGAGAGTCTGTAACCAATTACGTGTGAGGCTTGCCAGGCGCTGGCGGAACGGTGAGCATACGCACTTTTCCAGCCTGTCCTGCCGATGTCCATGAACCTGTTGCGTAGTCTTGCCCTGATCGTTTGCCTTGCGCCGCTGTGCCTGCCCGTTGGCGTGACCCAGGCTGCGCAGCCTGTCGCCAAGGAGCAGCGCAAGGCGGCCAGGCCTGCAGTCAAGCAAACGGCCAAGCAAACGGCCAAGCCTGTCAAAAGCAAAGCCAGGCCTGCGCGCAAGCCGATCAGCAAGGTGGTGTCCGAACCCTTGCCCAATGCCACCGTGGATTTGCGGCTGCCTGCCGAGATGGTCAAGGACCTTGAGCCGAATGTCGGCACGTCCACGACACGTCGCAAACCTTTGCTGCCTGCCATGTTCACCGAAAAGCCGCAGAACGACGACAGCCCGTTCCAGCTCAACGGCCGCCTGATCAGCAATGAAATGCAGCTGCAGTTGCGTAACGACAGCCGTCGCGAGGTAGAGGGCGCGGCCATCGAATTCGAGTTCCGCCAATAGCCCTGGGCGAACTGACTGCCGAGTCACGGCAGATTTCATTGGGTCAGCAATTTCAAACACATGTTTGAGCGGTTACTATCCAGGGACGTTCGTCCCGTTCTGCTTCTGGGAGACCTGATTTCATGAAGTGTCGCGAGGGTTGCGGTGCCTGCTGCATTGCCCCGTCCATCAGCTCGGCGATGCCGCGCATGCCTGAAGGCAAGCCGGCCGGCGAGCGCTGCCTGCACCTGACCGCCGAAAACCTCTGCGACTTGTTCGGCAAGCCCGAGCGGCCAGCGGTGTGCGGAGGGTTCCAGGCGGACATCGAGGTCTGTGGCAGTGACCGTGAGGAAGCGATTCGGATTCTGGGTTGGTGGGAGCAAATGACGGCGGCGTGACAAGGCTGGATCTTCGACAACAAGGATAAAGATGATGAGATCGTTCAAGCGTATTGCACTGCTGTGTGGCATGGGTGTTTTGCTGGCGCCGGCGGCCTGGGCGGAAAACTGGCAGGTGGCCAAGGAAGAGGAGGGGATCAAGATATCCCTCAGCGAAGTGCCTGGCTCCAAGTACAAGGCTTACCAGGGCGTGACCCTGATCAAGGCGCCATTGGCCAAGGTGCAGGCGCTGCAGGAAGACGCGGCTGGGGCATGCGCATGGATACATGAGTGCAAGTCGCAGAAGCTGCTCAAGCACGAGGGTGACCAGAGCTGGACCTACACCCAGTTCAATACGCCATGGCCGGTGACGCCGCGAGACTCTGTGCTGCACATCACCACGGTCAAGGGCCCTGATGGCAGCCTGGTGCGTAACCTGAAGGAAGAACCGACCTATATCCCGGAAGAGGAGGGGTTTGTGCGGGTGGCGAAAGTCGAAGGCTTCTGGAAGCTGGTGCCCAAGGGGGACAGTACCGAAGTGACCTACCAGGTGCACACCGAGCCGGGTGGTAGTGTGCCAGCGATGGTTGCCAACAAGTTCGTGGTCGATGCGCCGTTCAATACCCTGAAAGGGTTGCGTGAGCGGGCTGAGAAGAACTGAGGTCTGAACTGGCCATGTCGCCGGCAAGCCGGCTCCCACAGGTATCCCGCAAAGCTTGAGTATTGTGGGGTACCTGTGACACAGCAATAAAAAAGGCTGCCCGAGGGCAGCCTTTTTTAGCGTTCGGCTCAGGGGGGCTTACTTGCGGTCCTTCAGGTCGACGATGTCGCGCTGCAGCTCGCCGGTGTACAGCTGGCGCGGGCGGCCAATCTTGTACGGGCTGGAGAGCATTTCTTTCCAGTGCGAGATCCAGCCCACGGTACGTGCCAGGGCGAAGATCACGGTGAACATGCTGGTCGGAATGCCGATGGCCTTCAGGATGATGCCCGAGTAGAAGTCGACGTTCGGATACAGCGAGCGCTCGATGAAGTACGGATCGGTCAGGGCGATCTCTTCAAGGCGCATGGCCAGTTCCAGCTGCGGGTCGTTCTTGATGCCCAGCTCGCCGAGCACTTCGTCGCAGGTCTTCTTCATCACGGTGGCGCGCGGGTCGCGGTTCTTGTACACGCGGTGACCGAAGCCCATCAGCTTGAACGGATCGTTCTTGTCCTTGGCCTTGGCGATGTACTTGTCGATGTTCGAGACATCGCCAATTTCATCGAGCATGGTCAGCACGGCTTCGTTCGCACCGCCGTGGGCAGGGCCCCAGAGTGCGGCGATACCGGCGGCGATACAGGCGAACGGGTTGGCACCCGAGGAGCCGGCAAGGCGCACGGTGGAGGTGGAGGCGTTCTGCTCATGGTCGGCATGAAGGATGAAGATCCGGTCCATCGCCTTGGCCAGCACCGGGCTGATCGGTTTGATCTCGCACGGGGTGTTGAACATCATGTGCAGGAAGTTTTCCGCGTACGACAGGTCGTTGCGCGGGTACATCATGGGCTGGCCCATGGAGTACTTGTAAACCATCGCGGCCAGGGTCGGCATCTTGGCGACCAGGCGTACCGCGGAGATTTCGCGGTGTTGCGGGTTATTGATGTCCAGGGAGTCGTGGTAGAACGCCGAGAGGGCGCCGACCACACCGCACATCACCGCCATCGGGTGAGCGTCGCGGCGGAAACCGTTGAAGAACGACTTCAGCTGCTCGTGAACCATGGTGTGGTTCTTCACGGTGCTGACGAACTGAGCCTTCTGCTCGGCATTCGGCAATTCGCCGTTGAGCAGCAGGTAGCAGGTTTCCAAGTAGTCCGATTGCTCGGCGAGCTGTTCGATCGGGTAGCCGCGGTGCAGCAGTACGCCCTTGTCGCCGTCAATGTAGGTGATCTTCGACTCGCACGAGGCAGTCGCCATGAAACCAGGGTCGAAGGTGAAGTGACCAGTGGCCCCCAACCCGCGGACGTCGATTACATCAGGACCAACGGTGCCGGTTAAAATGGGCAGCTCGACGGGGGCAGCGCCCTCGATGACCAACTGCGCTTTTTTGTCAGCCATGTGGCCTCCTATTAATGCTTGAAATCATCAGACAGACCCCCCACGCAGGGCCCGCACCACTATAGAGAAGTAAATTCGAATGTCAATTTGCCTAAAGGCTGGTTGAAAGCGGCCTGCAGGCCTGATTTTTCACGAAATTCTCGCCCATTTACGCCTTTTGCTCACTAAAGGCAATGCGCTATTTGGGCTACCCCCTCACGTTGTCATAAGCAGCCTAACTGTCTATACTCGGCACCCGACCGCCAGGGGCTTGCAAGCCCGAACTGCTGGGGGTCGCCGTTCCCTGGGTGGTGGGTACCTGACCAGTACACTTACCAACAACTTTGCCCTGATTCGCTAGGGGCTCTTCAGTGTGAAAAAAGCCGTGAAAAGCCAACGACCTGTAAACCTAGACCTAAGGACCATCAAGCTTCCTGTCACTGCGTACACGTCCATCCTGCACCGTATCTCCGGCGTCATCCTGTTCATCGGCCTTGCCATCATGCTTTATGCACTGGGCAAGTCGCTGGGCTCCGAGGAAGGCTTCGGCGAGGTGAAGGCGTGTCTGACCAGCCCGCTGGCCAAGTTCGTGACCTGGGGCCTGCTGTCCGCCCTGCTTTATCACCTCGTGGCAGGTGTTCGCCACCTGATCATGGACATGGGCATCGGTGAGACGCTGGAAGGCGGCAAGCTGGGCTCGAAAATCGTGATCGTCATCTCCGTGGTGCTGATCGTTCTGGTGGGAGTTTGGGTATGGTAACCAATGTCACGAACCTGTCGCGTTCGGGCCTCTATGACTGGATGGCGCAGCGCGTCTCGGCGGTCGTTCTCGCGGCTTACTTCATCTTCCTGATCGGCTACGTGGTCGCCCACCCAGGCATCGACTACACCCAGTGGCACGGTCTGTTCTCCAACAACGCGATGCGGATCTTCAGTCTGCTGGCCCTCGTTGCCCTGGGCGCTCACGCCTGGGTCGGCATGTGGACCATCGCCACCGACTACCTGACGCCGATGTCGTTCGGCAAGTCGGCGACTGCGATTCGTTTCCTGTTCCAGGCGGTATGCGGCGTTGCGATGTTCGCTTACTTCGTCTGGGGTGTGCAGATTCTCTGGGGTATCTGATCCATGGCTAGCATTCCAACTATTTCCTTCGACGCCATCATCATCGGTGGCGGCGGTGCCGGCATGCGCGCAGCGCTGCAGCTGGCTCAGGGCGGTCACAAGACAGCCGTGGTCACCAAGGTCTTCCCGACCCGTTCGCACACCGTATCCGCCCAGGGCGGCATCACCTGCGCCATCGCTTCGGCCGACCCGAACGACGACTGGCGCTGGCACATGTACGATACCGTCAAGGGCTCCGACTACATCGGTGACCAGGACGCTATCGAATACATGTGTCAGGAAGGCCCGGCCGCGGTCTTCGAGCTGGATCACATGGGCCTGCCGTTCTCGCGTACCGAAACCGGCCGTATCTACCAGCGTCCGTTCGGTGGCCAGTCCAAGGACTTCGGCAAGGGTGGCCAGGCTGCCCGTACCTGTGCCGCTTCCGACCGTACCGGTCACGCGCTGCTGCACACCCTGTACCAGGGCAACCTGAAGGCAGGTACCACCTTCCTCAACGAGTACTACGCTGTCGACCTGGTGAAAAACCAGGAAGGCGCCTTCGTCGGTGTGATCGCGATCTGCATCGAAACCGGCGAAACCATGTACATCAAGTCCAAGGCCACCGTTCTGGCCACGGGCGGTGCGGGCCGTATCTACGCCTCGACCACCAACGCCCTGATCAATACCGGTGACGGTATCGGCATGGCCCTGCGCGCCGGCGTGCCGGTGCAGGACATCGAGATGTGGCAGTTCCACCCGACCGGCATCGCCGGCGCCGGTGTACTGGTCACCGAGGGTTGCCGCGGTGAGGGTGGCTACCTGATCAACGCCCACGGCGAGCGCTTCATGGAGCGTTACGCGCCGAACGCGAAAGACCTGGCCGGCCGCGACGTGGTCGCCCGTTCCATGGTCAAGGAAATCATCGCCGGCAACGGCGTGGGCCCGAACAAGGACCACGTACTGCTGAAGCTGGACCACCTGGGCGAGGAAGTGCTGCACAGCCGCCTGCCAGGTATCTGCGAACTGTCCAAGACCTTCGCCCACGTCGACCCTGTGGTCGCGCCGGTCCCGGTCGTGCCAACCTGCCACTACATGATGGGTGGCGTTGCCACCAACATCCATGGCCAGGCCATCACCATGGACGAAGAAGGCAAGGATCACATCATTCCTGGCCTGTTCGCGGTCGGTGAAGTGGCGTGCGTATCGGTTCACGGTGCCAACCGCCTGGGCGGCAACTCGCTGCTCGACCTGGTGGTGTTCGGTCGCGCTGCCGGTCTGCACCTGGAGAAGGCGCTGAGCGACGGCATCGAGCACCTCGACGCCAGCGACACCGACATCGATGTTGCCCTGAGCCGCCTGAACAAGCTCAACGAGCGTTCCACTGGCGAAGACGTTGCAAGCCTCAAGCGCGAACTGCAGAGCTGCATGCAGAACTACTTCGGTGTATTCCGTACTGGCGAATACATGCTGAAGGGTATCGAGCAGCTGGCTGGCCTGCGCGAGCGCATCGCCAACGTCAAGATCAACGACAAGTCCCAGGCCTTCAACACCGCGCGTATCGAAGCGCTGGAGCTGCAGAACCTGCTGGAAGTTGCCGAAGCTACCGCCATTGCGGCCGAAGCCCGTAAAGAGTCCCGCGGCGCTCACGCCCGTGAAGACTTCGAAGACCGTGACGACGAAAACTGGCTGTGCCACACCCTGTACTACCCGGGTGAGAAGCGCGTTGCCAAGCGTGGCGTCAACTTTGCGCCGAAGACTGTTCCAGCCTTCGAACCAAAAGTCCGGACTTACTAAGGGTGGCTGCTATGTTGAAAGTCGAAGTTTATCGTTACAACCCGGACACCGACTCGGCGCCCAAGATGGAGTCGTTCGACGTCGATACCGGCGGCAAGGACCTGATGGTTCTGGATGTATTGGCGCTGATCAAGGAAAAGGACGAGGGTTTCTCGTATCGTCGTTCCTGCCGTGAAGGCGTGTGCGGTTCCGATGGCATGAACATGAACGGCAAGAACGGCCTGGCCTGCATCACCCCGCTGTCGGGTGTGGTGAAGGGCAACAAGCTGGTTCTGCGTCCGCTGCCAGGCCTGCCGGTCATTCGTGACCTGGTGGTCGACATGAGCATCTTCTACAAGCAGTACGAGAAGGTGAAGCCATTCCTGCAGAACGATACGCCGGCTCCGGCCATCGAGCGTCTGCAGTCGCCGGAAGATCGCGACAAGCTGGACGGTCTGTACGAGTGCATCCTGTGCGCCTGCTGCTCGACCTCCTGCCCGTCGTTCTGGTGGAACCCGGACAAGTTCCTGGGCCCCGCCGCCCTGCTGCAGGCCTATCGCTTCCTGGCCGACAGCCGTGACACCAAGACCCAGGAGCGCCTGGCGTCCCTGGATGACCCGTTCAGCGTATTCCGCTGCCGCGGGATCATGAACTGCGTGAACGTTTGCCCGAAGGGTCTGAACCCGACCAAGGCAATCGGCCATGTACGTAACATGCTGCTGCAAAGCGGCACCTGATTCAAAGTGTTGTAACTGCAGTAAGCCGAGGTGCGGGTGGTGAGCCCGCACTGAGGTAAAACCTGAGCAAGGGCCCAGAAAGCCCGCGCTCGATACCTATGAAGATATGAGACCAGCAGGGGCTTTCCGGGCTGGTACCCGGAAAATCAGCAGGATCCAAGTGGCGTGGTTCAGTCGCTGTGTTCGGACTTTTCCAGGTTTGCTCTGGCTCTCGCCGATCAGTCCCCTAACCGAGGGTGACCAAGCATGCAAGAAAGCGTGATGCAGCGCATGTGGGAAAGCGCCCACCTTTCAGGTGGTAACGCTGCATATGTGGAAGAGCTCTACGAGCTCTACCTGCACGACCCTAACGCTGTGCCAGAAGAGTGGCGCACTTACTTCCAGAAGTTGCCTGCTGATGGCAGCACCGCTACCGATGTATCGCACTCGACGATCCGCGACCATTTCGTACTGCTGGCAAAGAACCAGCGCCGCGCCCAACCGGTATCCGCCGGGAGCGTGAGCACAGAACACGAGAAGAAGCAGGTTGAAGTTCTGCGACTGATCCAGGCCTATCGTATGCGCGGCCATCAGGCTGCCAAGCTCGACCCGTTGGGGTTGTGGCAGCGCCCTGCGCCCGTAGACCTGTCGATCAATCACTACGGCTTGACCAATGCCGATCTTGATACGACCTTCCGTGCCGGCGACCTGTTCATCGGCAAAGAGGAAGCGAGCCTACGCGACATCTTCGAGGCACTCCAGAAGACATATTGTCGCACCATTGGCACCGAGTTCACCCACATCACCGATTCCGAGCAGCGCAGCTGGTTCCAGCAGCGCCTGGAAAGCGTGCGCGGTCGTCCGGAGTTTTCCGCCGACGTGCAGGCTCACCTGCTCGAGCGCGTGACCGCCGGTGAGGGCCTTGAGAAGTACCTGGGCACCAAGTACCCAGGCACCAAGCGCTTCGGCCTGGAGGGTGGCGAAAGCCTGATCCCGATGCTGGACGAAATGATCCAGCGCTCCGGCTCCTATGGCACCAAGGAAGTTGTGATCGGCATGGCCCACCGCGGCCGTCTCAACGTCCTGGTCAACACCTTCGGCAAGAACCCGCGCGAGCTGTTCGACGAGTTCGAAGGCAAGAAGATGAACGAGCTGGGCTCCGGTGACGTGAAGTATCACCAGGGCTTCTCCTCCAACGTGATGACCCCGGGCGGCGAAGTCCACCTGGCCATGGCGTTCAACCC
Organism: Pseudomonas plecoglossicida NBRC 103162 = DSM 15088; assembly: GCF_000730665.1. Classification (GTDB taxonomy): domain Bacteria; phylum Pseudomonadota; class Gammaproteobacteria; order Pseudomonadales; family Pseudomonadaceae; genus Aquipseudomonas; species Aquipseudomonas plecoglossicida. The sequence goes on along the minus strand of NZ_BBIV01000033.1, from coordinate 8,651 downwards.
GTCCCACCTGGAGATCGTCTCGCCAGTGGTGGAAGGTTCGGTACGTGCTCGCCAGGACCGTCGCAACGACACCGTCGGCGACAAGGTGCTGCCGATCTCGATCCACGGTGACGCTGCCTTCGCCGGCCAGGGCGTGGTCATGGAAACCTTCCAGATGTCGCAGACCCGCGGTTTCAAGACCGGCGGCACCGTGCACATCGTGATCAACAACCAGGTCGGTTTCACCATCAGCAACCCGCTGGACTCGCGCTCCACCGAGTATGCCACCGACGTTGCCAAGATGATCCAGGCGCCGATCCTGCACGTGAACGGCGACGATCCGGAAGCGGTCCTGTTCGTGACCCAGCTGGCTGTCGACTACCGCATGCAGTTCAAGCGTGACGTGGTCATCGACCTGGTCTGCTACCGTCGTCGCGGCCACAACGAGGCCGACGAGCCGAACGGTACCCAGCCGCTGATGTACCAGCAGATCAGCAAGCAGCGCACCACCCGTGAGCTGTACGCCGAAGCGCTGATCCAGGCCGGTCGCATCGACGCCGAGCGTGCCCAGGCCAAGATCGACGAGTACCGCAACGCGCTGGACAACGGCCTGCACGTGGTGAAGAGCCTGGTCAAGGAGCCGAACCGCGAGCTGTTCGTCGACTGGCGTCCGTACCTGGGCCATGCCTGGACCGCGCGTCACGACACCCGCTTCGACCTCAAGACCCTGCAGGAACTGTCGGCCAAGCTGCTGGAACTGCCAGAAGGCTTCGTCGTCCAGCGTCAGGTCTCGAAGATCTACGAAGACCGCCAGAAGATGCAGGCCGGTGGCTTGCCGATCAACTGGGGTTATGCAGAGACCATGGCCTACGCCACCCTGCAGTTCGAAGGTCACCCGATCCGCATGACCGGCCAGGACATCGGCCGTGGCACCTTCTCGCACCGCCACGCGGTGTTGCACAACCAGAAGGACGCCAGCACCTACGTACCGCTGCAGAACCTGTTCCCGGGCCAGCCGCGCTTCGACCTGTACGACTCCTTCCTGTCGGAAGAAGCAGTACTGGCCTTCGAATATGGCTACTCGACCACCACGCCGAACGCGCTGGTGATCTGGGAAGCCCAGTTCGGCGACTTCGCCAACGGTGCGCAAGTGGTGATCGACCAGTTCATCACCAGCGGCGAGCACAAGTGGGGCCGCCTGTGCGGTCTGACCATGCTGCTGCCACACGGCTACGAAGGGCAGGGGCCGGAGCACTCCTCCGCGCGCCTGGAGCGTTACCTGCAGCTGTGCGCCGAGCACAACATCCAGGTCTGCGTACCGACCACCCCGGCACAGATCTACCACCTGCTGCGTCGTCAGGTCATCCGCCCGCTGCGCAAGCCGCTGGTCGTCCTGACACCGAAGTCGCTGCTGCGCCACAAGCTGGCCATCTCGACGCTGGAAGACCTGGCAGAAGGTTCGTTCCAGACCGTGATCCCGGAAGTCGATGCAATCGACCCGGCCAAGGTCGAACGCCTGGTCCTGTGCAGCGGCAAGGTCTACTACGACCTGCTGGAAAAACGCCGTGCCGAAGGCCGCGAAGACATCGCGATCCTGCGTATCGAGCAGCTGTATCCGTTCCCTGAGGACGACCTGGTCGAAATCCTGGCGCAGTACAGCAACCTCAAGCATGCGGTCTGGTGTCAGGAAGAGCCGATGAACCAGGGCGCCTGGTACAGCAGTCAGCACCACATGCGCCGTATCCTGGGCCGCCACAACAAGGCACTGGTCCTGGAATACGCTGGCCGCGACGCTTCTGCCGCGCCAGCCTGTGGTTACGCTTCGAAGCACGCCGAACAGCAGGAAAAACTGCTGCAAGACGCCTTCACTGTCTAACGCCTTCGCGCACCTGAAACCGAATTTAAGGAAACACTGATAATGGCTATCGAGATCAAAGCCCCAACCTTCCCGGAATCGGTTGCCGACGGCACCGTTGCCACCTGGCACAAGCAGCCGGGCGAAGCCGTCAAGCGTGACGAGCTGATCGTCGACATCGAGACCGACAAGGTCGTCCTGGAAGTGCTGGCCACCGCTGACGGTGTGCTGGGTGCCATCGTCAAGGGCGAGGGCGACACCGTCCTGTCCGACGAAGTATTGGGTTCGATCGTTGAAGGTGGCGCTGCCGCCGCCGCTCCAGCCGCTGCTGCTCCGGCTGCCGCTGCCGCCGACGCTGGCGAAGACGACCCGGTCGCCGCTCCAGCCGCACGCAAGCTGGCTGAAGAGAACGGCATCGACCTGGCTACCGTTGCCGGTACCGGCAAAGGTGGTCGCGTGACCAAGGAAGACGTGGTTGCCGCGGTTGCCAACAAGAAGTCGGCACCTGCCGCCGCTCCGGCTGCCAAGCCTGCCGCTGCTGCCGCTGCTCCGGTCGTGACCGCCGCTGGCGACCGCACCGAGAAGCGCGTACCGATGACCCGCCTGCGTGCCAAGATCGCCGAGCGTCTGGTCGAAGCCCAGTCGAACATGGCGATGCTGACCACCTTCAACGAAGTCGACATGACCGAAGTCATGGCCCTGCGTTCGAAGTACAAGGACCTGTTCGAGAAGACCCACAACGGCGTGCGCCTGGGCTTCATGTCGTTCTTCGTCAAGGCCGCCACCGAAGCGCTGAAGCGCTTCCCGGCAGTCAATGCGTCGATCGACGGCAACGACATCGTCTACCACGGCTTCGCCGACGTCGGCGTTGCCGTCTCCAGCGACCGTGGCCTGGTGGTACCGGTGCTGCGTAACGCCGAGTCGATGAGCCTGGCTGAAATCGAGAACGGCATCGCCACCTTCGGCAAGAAGGCCCGTGACGGCAAGCTGTCGATCGAAGAAATGACCGGCGGCACCTTCACCATCACCAACGGTGGTACCTTCGGTTCGATGATGTCGACCCCGATCGTCAACCCGCCGCAGGCTGCCATTCTCGGCATGCACAACATCATCCAGCGTCCGATGGCCGTCAACGGCCAGGTGGTAATCCGCCCGATGATGTACCTGGCGCTGTCGTACGATCACCGCCTGATCGACGGCAAGGAAGCGGTAACCTTCCTGGTCACCATCAAGAACCTGCTGGAAGATCCGTCTCGCCTGCTGCTGGACATCTAATCGCGCAGCTGCAAACGGCAAGCGGCAGGTTTCAAGCAGAAGCCTGCTCGTCTTGTAGCTTGCAGCTTGCTGCTTGAAGCTAAAAAAGGAATCTTTTATGACCCAGAAATTCGACGTAGTGGTGATTGGTGCAGGTCCTGGCGGCTATGTGGCTGCCATCAAGGCTGCCCAACTCGGTCTGAAGACTGCCTGTATCGAGAAGTACACCGACGCCGAGGGCAAGCTGGCCCTGGGCGGCACCTGCCTGAACGTAGGCTGCATTCCGTCCAAGGCGCTGCTGGACAGCTCCTGGAAGTACAAGGAAGCCAAAGAGAGCTTCAACGTCCACGGTATCTCCACTGGCGAAGTGAAGATGGACGTGGCCGCGATGGTTGGCCGCAAGGCTGGCATCGTCAAGAACCTGACCGGCGGCGTTGCCACCCTGTTCAAGGCCAATGGCGTCACTTCGATCCAGGGCCACGGCAAGCTGCTGGCTGGCAAGAAAGTCGAAGTCACCAAGGCTGACGGCACCACCGAAGTCATCGAAGCCGAGAACGTGATCCTGGCTTCCGGTTCGCGTCCGATCGACATTCCGCCGGCTCCGGTCGACCAGAACGTCATCGTCGACTCCACCGGCGCCCTGGAATTCCAGTCGGTACCGAAGCGCCTGGGCGTGATCGGCGCTGGCGTGATCGGCCTGGAGCTGGGCTCGGTATGGGCTCGCCTGGGTGCTGAAGTCACCGTCCTGGAAGCCCTGGACACCTTCCTGATGGCTGCCGATACTGCCGTGTCGAAAGAAGCCCAGAAGACCCTCACCAAGCAAGGCCTGGACATCAAGCTGGGCGCTCGCGTGACCGGCTCGAAAGTCAACGGCAACGAAGTCGAAGTGACTTACACCAATGCCGAAGGCGAGCAGAAGATCACCTTCGACAAGCTGATCGTTGCGGTCGGTCGTCGTCCGGTGACCACCGACCTGCTGGCCTCCGACAGCGGCGTGACCATCGACGAGCGTGGCTACATCTTCGTCGACGATCACTGCGCTACCAGCGTCCCTGGCGTCTACGCCATCGGTGACGTGGTGCGTGGCATGATGCTGGCGCACAAGGCCTCGGAAGAGGGCATCATGGTCGTCGAGCGCATCAAGGGCCACAAAGCCCAGATGAACTACGACCTGATCCCGTCGGTCATCTACACCCACCCGGAAATCGCGTGGGTCGGCAAGACCGAACAAACCTTGAAGGCCGAGGGTGTTGAGGTTAACGTAGGCACCTTCCCGTTCGCGGCCAGCGGCCGTGCGATGGCAGCCAACGACACCGGTGGTTTCGTCAAGGTCATCGCCGATGCCAAGACCGACCGCGTACTGGGTGTGCACGTGATTGGCCCATCGGCTGCCGAGCTGGTACAGCAGGGCGCGATCGCAATGGAATTCGGCACCAGTGCCGAGGATCTGGGCATGATGGTCTTCAGCCATCCAACCCTGTCCGAAGCGCTGCATGAAGCAGCGCTGGCAGTGAATGGCGGCGCCATTCACGTGGCCAACCGTAAGAAGCGTTAATTATAAGAAACCACGGCGGGCTGCCCGTCGTGAGTCTTGCGTGCATGACTCACCGCGGAACGTCGGCCGGACCGGACTACATGGGATAACCCGGGGTCTATCGGTCACAGGTGGTGCGGCGCCAGCAATGGCGCAGCGCCGAAGCGCAGTACCTAACGAAGACGGTAAAAAGCATGAATCTTCACGAGTATCAGGGTAAGCAGCTGTTCGCTGAATACGGCCTGCCAGTTTCCAAGGGTTTCGCAGTCGATACCCCTGAGCAAGCGGCAGAAGCCTGCGACAAGATCGGTGGTTCCGAGTGGGTCGTCAAAGCCCAGGTTCACGCCGGTGGTCGCGGTAAGGCGGGCGGCGTCAAGCTGGTTCGCAGCAAGGAAGACGCCAAGGCGTTCGCTGCACAGTGGTTGGGCAAGAATCTGGTCACCTACCAGACCGATGCCAACGGTCAACCCGTCTCCAAGATTCTGGTCGAATCCTGCACTGACATCGCCAAAGAGCTGTACCTGGGCGCTGTCGTAGATCGTTCGAGCCGCCGTATCGTGTTCATGGCCTCCACCGAAGGTGGCGTGGACATCGAGAAAGTCGCTCACGAAACGCCTGAGAAGATCCTCAAGGCCACCATCGACCCGCTGGTCGGTGCTCAGCCGTTCCAGGGTCGCGAGCTGGCATTCCAGCTGGGCCTGGAAGGCAAGCAAGTTCAACAGTTCGCCAAGATCTTCGTTGGCCTGGCCAAGCTGTTCAAGGATCACGACCTGGCGCTGCTGGAAGTGAACCCGCTGGTCATCAAGGCCGACGGCGACCTGCACTGCCTCGATGCCAAGATCAACATCGACGCCAACGCCATGTACCGTCAGCCCAAGCTGAAGACCTTCCACGACCCGTCCCAGGACGACGCCCGTGAAGCCCACGCTGCCAAGTTCGAACTGAACTACGTTGCCCTTGAAGGCAACATCGGCTGCATGGTCAACGGTGCCGGCCTGGCCATGGGTACCATGGACATCGTCAACCTGCACGGCGGCAAACCAGCCAACTTCCTCGACGTTGGCGGTGGCGCTACCAAAGAGCGCGTTACCGAAGCGTTCAAGATCATTCTGTCCGACAGCAATGTCGCGGCCGTTCTGGTCAACATCTTCGGCGGCATCGTTCGCTGCGACATGATTGCCGAAGGCATCATCGGTGCAGTGAAAGAAGTCGGCGTCAAAGTACCGGTTGTTGTTCGCCTCGAAGGCAACAACGCCGAACTGGGCGCTAAAGTACTGGCAGAAAGCGGTTTGAACATCATTGCGGCAACCAGCCTGACCGACGCTGCTCAACAAGTTGTCAAAGCTGCGGAGGGCAAGTAATGAGCGTCCTGATCAATAAAGACACCAAAGTCATCTGCCAGGGCTTCACCGGCTCGCAGGGTACTTTCCACTCCGAACAAGCCATCGCCTACGGCACCAAGATGGTTGGCGGCGTGACCCCAGGCAAAGGCGGCACCACTCACCTGGGCCTGCCGGTGTTCAACACCGTGAAAGAAGCGGTAGAAGCTACCGGCGCTGACGCTTCGGTCATCTACGTTCCGGCTCCTTTCTGCAAGGACTCGATCCTGGAAGCGGCCTTCGGCGGCATCAAGCTGATCGTCTGCATCACCGAAGGTATTCCTACCCTCGACATGCTGGACGCCAAGGTCAAGTGCGACGAACTGGGCGTGACCCTGATCGGCCCTAACTGCCCAGGCGTGATCACTCCGGGCGAGTGCAAGATCGGCATCATGCCAGGTCACATCCACCTGCCAGGCAAGGTCGGTATCGTTTCGCGTTCCGGCACCCTGACCTACGAAGCTGTGAAGCAGACCACCGACGCCGGTTTCGGCCAGTCGACCTGCGTCGGCATCGGCGGTGACCCGATCCCGGGTTCCAACTTCATCGACATCCTGAAGCTGTTCCAGGAAGACCCGAAGACCGAAGCGATCGTCATGATCGGTGAGATCGGCGGTTCGGCTGAAGAAGAAGCCGCGGCCTACATCAAGGCCAACGTGACCAAGCCAGTCGTTTCCTACATCGCCGGTGTTACCGCACCTGCGGGCAAGCGCATGGGCCACGCTGGCGCCATCATCTCCGGCGGCAAGGGCACTGCGGACGAGAAGTTCGCCGCCCTGCAGGACGCTGGTGTGAAGACCGTGCGTTCCCTGGCTGACATCGGCAAGGCCCTGGCCGAGCTGACTGGCTGGGAAGCCAAGAAGTAAGTAACACATAGTACCCCCACGCGCACAGAGGCCACCTTCGGGTGGCCTTTGTCGTTTCTGGGATTGGGGAGTGGCCGCACTGGCCTCATCGCTCACTCAGACGACAAACATGTACGCACATCGGACAAGCAGCACCATGGCAGTGCGTTTGCCGGGTAAAACGGTTAATCTACGCGCTCACTCTGTGCCCGTACCCCAAAAGGGAACGACACGCTAAACGGGTCTGGCCTATCAAGCCGGGCAGCATTTCCCTCATCCATGGGGAAATCCCTTCTCGAATCCCGATTTCAGCAGTGTGGTACTATCCTAAATGAAAGTTTTAAAAGGCCAGGATATCCTGGCGCTTGGCTTTATGACGTTCGCGCTTTTCGTGGGCGCCGGCAATATCATCTTCCCGCCTATCGTTGGCCTGCAATCCGGTCCGCATGTCTGGATGGCAGCCTTGGGCTTCCTGGTGACCGCAGTGGGTCTGCCGGTCATCACCGTTGTCGCCCTGGCCAAGGTCGGTGGCGGCATGGATGCCCTGAGCAGCCCGATCGGCAAGTTCTTCGGTGGGCTGTTGGCGGCCGTGTGCTACCTCTCGGTCGGCCCGCTGTTCGCGACCCCGCGCACCGCGACCGTGTCGTTCGAAGTGGGTGTGGCGCCGCTGACCGGCGAAAGCCCGCTGGCACTGTTCATCTACAGCCTGGTGTACTTCATCGTGGTACTGGCAGTGTCCATGTACCCGGGCAAGTTGCTCGACACCGTGGGTCGCTTCCTGGCGCCGCTGAAGATCATCGCCCTGGCCGTGCTCGCCATTGCCGCCTTCGCGCTGCCTGCCGGGACCATTGGTGAAGCGCAGCCGGCTTATGCTGCCGCTGCGTTCTCCAAGGGCTTCTCCGATGGCTACCTGACCATGGATACCCTCGGTGCCCTGGTATTCGGTATCGTCATCGTCAACGCCATCCGCTCGCGCGGTGTCGAGTCGCCGAAGCTGATCACCCGCTACGCCATCATCGCCGGCCTGATCGCCGGTGTCGGCCTGGCGCTGGTGTACATCAGCCTGTTCCGCCTGGGCGCCGGCAGCCACGAAATCGCCGCAGGCGCCACCAACGGCGCAGCGGTACTGCACGCATACGTGCAGCACACCTTCGGCTCGCTCGGCAGTGGTTTCCTGGCCGTACTGATCGCCCTGGCCTGCCTAGTGACTGCCGTTGGCCTGACCTGCGCCTGCGCCGAATACTTCAGCCAGATGCTGCCGCTGTCGTACCGCACGCTGGTGGTGATCCTGGCGGGCTTCTCGCTGGTGATCTCCAACCTGGGCCTGACCAAGCTGATCATGTTCTCGATCCCGGTGCTGACCGCCATCTACCCGCCGTGCATCGTGGTGGTGGGCCTGAGCTTCGTCAAAGACCTGTGGAATTCGCCAACGCGCATCCTCGCGCCGGTCATGCTGGTATCGCTGGTGTTCGGTATCGTCGATGCGATCAAGGGCAGCAACCTCGCCCACGTACTGCCGGACTTCATGGCCCATCTGCCGCTGAGCGACCAGGGCCTGGCCTGGCTGGTACCTTCGGTGGTGACGCTGGTGGGGGCCGTGGTCTGCGACCGCATGCTTGGCAAGCCGCGCGAAGCGTTGGCCTGATGGGTTGAAACCTGAGGGCGGCACCGGCCACAAGCCGTAGGGTGCGCGCCATGGGTGCAGACCAGAAAACCCCGCATTCGCAAGGATGCGGGGTTTTTGTTTGTCTGCACTGGCCTCATCACCGGCAAGCCGGCTCCCACAAAAAAGTCACCACCGCCCC
>NZ_BBIV01000034.1 GCF_000730665.1 Pseudomonas plecoglossicida NBRC 103162 = DSM 15088 | reverse complement strand
CTTTCGCTATCGAGAACATCCGCCAGCTGGTCGAGGATGAAGCCGAGCAAACCTTCTACAAGCACCAGCAAGGCTTCGGGGTGCGCTACACCGACCCCGAGTACCAGACGAGCAACCGCCACGCGGTCGCGCAGTCCCACCGCGGCTACCACACCTTCCGCAATCCGGCGCACCAGCGCCAGGTGCAGGAAGCGGCCGCCAAGGCCAGCCGCGCGCAGAGCTGGGACAAATACGCCCCGTACCTCGACGAAGGCCTGCGTCAGGCCTTTCTCAGGCGCTATCGCGAGCATGTCGACAAGGCCGACGCCGCCAAGCAGGCACGAGCACCGGACCACCTGCGCTGGCTGCAGAGCGAGGCGCTGCTGGTCGCGCTCGAGGTGTTCGATCCCCACGACACCGAGCAGGCCCTGCTGTTCGAAGACCAGATGGGCAAGGCCCTCGTCGGCATGAATGCCACGGCGGCCGGAGAGCAGTGGCTCGAACACTGGCGCCAGGCGGCGGTCTCGCGGGAGAACCTGGTCTGGCGGTCACTGGCGCAAAACCAGCAAGACATCCAGGACGAGGTGGCCAGGCTGTTCAGTGATCAGGGTGCTTTGGCGTTTCTCGATCCCGAGGCCTTGCAAACCCGGCTGAAGAAGTTGGCCGATCTGTACGACAAGAGCCATGCATTGCTGGATTCGCTGGCGGATTCGACGACAGGGCCGCCGTCCAGCTACCTGGTGGGCGGTGCGCTGCTGATCGATACCTTGGGTAACTCGGTGTTCCAGAGCCCGCTGGCAACTTGGGTGGACAAGCCGTTCAACAAGGTCCTCGCCGCCACCGTTCAGGCCAGGCTGGGGCGCTTTGCCCGGCACTTTCGCCTGGAGTTGCGTGACGGCAAGGCACTCCGTCGGGGAGCGCAGGCGCGCCTGGACCGTGCCATTGATCGCGGCTTTGACGAGGCGTTGCGCGGTGGAAAAAGCGGGCCGATGGCGGAACTGCGTATAGGGCGCGCGCTGGTGTTCCTGGAACTGTGGAACCTCTACAACAAGCTGGCGGTGACAGACAAGCACAGCCGGGAGTATGTCGAGGTTGTGGCGGCCGTGGTGGCGCTTACTGCGGCTGGTGTCGAACTGGGGGCGACCGCGGTGAGCATCGCTGGGCGGAGCAGTAATGTGGCTGTTCAGCAGGGAGCCAAGGTGTTCAGTGGTGGTTTGCGGTTGACGGCGGGAACTTTGGCGGGGGCTGCCGCTGCGGTAGGGGCATGGTATGACTTACAAGACTTCAACTTAAACTTAAAGCTCTACAATCATTCGATAGCTGGATTCTATTTGTTACGCGGAGCTACACAACTAGGCGCAACTTCTCTATCCATTTCAGTCGGACTGGGACTTGCCAACCCGTTTTTTGAATACCTTCTAAAGAAATACGGCAATAGGCTAATTCTTGGCCCTTTAATAAAAATAGGCGCGCGAACCTCAACCGCTTTGGCTGCGCGGATGGTGCCTATGCTCCGAATCTTCTTCGGCCTCAATCTGGTCATTTTATCGTTGATTCTGATCGAGATCTTCGTGCTTCCTGATGCCTTGCAGCGGTATCTGGACCATTGCACATTCCGCAAGAACCGTAGCAATGGCATCGCCGAGACAGAAGAGCGGGAAATTGAAATTCTGCAAAATGCCATTAGGAGCACTCTCTGATGTATTTTCTGGAACGTGGTTTTCAATGGTCAAAAACGTTGATCACTTACGAAGAAGCCCGCGAAGAATACGAAAAGGAACAACGCCAACCGGGGCAAACGGAGCTGCATGCTCCGGAAGGCGTGAGTGACTCTGTCTCCGAAAAGGTCTACGACAATGACTCCCTCTATTCCTACTCCGAACAATACATCGACCTTCGCACGCCCAGTGATGAGAAGCGCGGCATCATTACATTCTTCGTTGGCTGCTTCTATGGAATGATTTTTCACACCTTAGTGATGATTTCGAATGTATCCATTTCAAAGTTCATCTCAGGCCGCCGACATGATGGTGAGTTACTGAGCGGATCAGATTATTTCTTTCTGATATTGTTTCCAATCTTGTTGCTAACGCTACTCGCGGTTTTCCTGAAGTACACCTTTCGCTTTTTCCGCCTGGAGTCCCTCACCGCCCGGCGCATCATCGTCCGCTTCAATAGAGTCACCCGCAAGGTCTACCTGCTACGCCCCAAGCACCTGGGCGGCATACTCATCATGGACTGGGACAAGACCGAGATCCTCCTGGACAAGAAGATGAGCGAACTGGAGGGCACCGGCGGCTTCCTCATCCTGGTCTGGGATCGGGGTGATGGCGTGGACTTGCAGGGCACCCCCACCGACAACCTGGAGGTCACCTTCGTCGGCAAGCCGACCCGCAACGCCGGCGAGTTGCTGGCCTTCTGGGAGTACATCCGCCGCTACATGGAAGACGGCCCCGCCGCCGCCCCCGCACCGAACAAGCTGCTCAGCAAATTCCCCTGGCCCTGGCTGTCGTTCAAGGCCGCCTGGGGCCTGGACACCCACTTCCTGCGTCACACCGGCCTGTGGGTCTTCGTCGCCATCAACGTGCTGCTGCTACCGGCGATCCTCATCCACGCCACGGGGCACTGGCTCTCGCTGCTGCTCTGCTACGAGCCCCGCTTCCCGCGCGAGATCGAAGAGGCAGGTCGCCAATATGAATAGTCAAAGATTGTGCAATTCGCAAAGAGATCACGTCCACGGCATTGAATGTCCATGGGAAACGGAATTCACTATCAGAAGGAGTGCAGAATGAGCGGTGCGATTCGACTTGGAGACAGCCATTCAGGTGGCGGGAAGATGATCGAGGCCAGCGGGTTCCCTGTGGACGGAAGACCACAATGCTTAGTGGGCGACCACGGGCAGTGCCCGACCCACAATGGCAACTTTCCGCTGGTATCCGGCGGTAACGGCTCAGCGATCATGAATGGGCGCCCGCTGATATTCGAACCGGCTCAACTCGCTTGTGGATGCAGCGTGCACTCGTCGTGCACAGGACAGTACGACAAGTGGTAGAAGTTCTTACTGCCAGGAATGTACCACTGCCAACCTGCGCACTGGCAGGCAAATGTTGATCATTCGCCCGCAGCGCTCCAAGGCGCTGCAGGCCATCATTTTCACCCCACCGATTTCAACTGCGGCCGCCCTTCCATTCGCTCCAGCATGGTCGAGCAATACCAGTCATCGAACTGGCAAACACCATTCTCGGCATTCTCCGAAAACGGCCCTGGCTCATAACTTGGCGAGGAAACGCCGGCGTGCGTGCCTTCGACCAGGCGGCGATCCTGATCATTGGTGGCCAGCCAGACCTTGGTCAGGCGATCGAGCTCGTAATCGACGCCTTCCACTGCCGATTCAGGCACCAGCCATTTGGTGGTCACCAGCGTTTCCCCTGGCCCGACAGGCAGCACGCGGAAGCTCAGTGCGTAGTCGCCCAGGAAGTGGTTCCAGGTCGAGGGGTAGTTGAAGTACAGCAGCGCGCCGATATCAGGCTCGCCGCTCTTGTCCAGGCGGCCCGCCACGGCGGGCTTGCCATCCATCGTGTAGCTGACCGCGCCGGCGGCGAGTGGAATACGCGTCATGCGAAAGCGCCCCAGCGGGTCCATGTTCATCCGGCTCGGCATGCCTGCCGCCTCACAGCGATCCCAGTGCGCCACCAGCTCCGGATCGTCCTCGCCGCCTACCCCCTGGACCGACAGGTTCTCGACAAAGGAGTTGAGCAACTCCGGGTGGGTGCCCTCGCAGTGGTAGCACTCGCGGTTGTTTTCGAAGACCAGCTTCCAGTTGCCCTTCTCGATCAGGTTCGACTCGAAGGCGACCTTGCAGTTCTCCAGGAAGTGCGGCGCGATGAAGGGTGTGACGGCTGTGCGGAAGGTGGAGAAGTCGGGGGCTTTTTCGGCGACGCAGACGTAGATATAGGTGTGCACCACTTCGACATGCACGGACTTCAGGCCGTAGCTGGATCGATCGAAGTCGGCGCCCATGTTGCCGGCATAGATCAGGTTGCCATCGAGCTCGAACGTCCACTTGTGGTACTGATCAGGCCAATCACGAAATCGCTGTTGTTCATTATTGTCTCCAGGCACGGTCCACACGACTTCCTTCCATGCTACGAAGCCCGGCATGACCTTGCACCGGCACAAAAATTACCTTTCGCATAACTTCTAGTTATTCGAAATAACCGATAACAAGTAGTTATGGATAAAAGCCGAAAAAAGTCATTGGACTCACGCTTTGCCAATGCGCTGAAGTTGATGACAGCGACGCTCATCCGTAACGCACCGCCTTTCAGTTAGCGAATCAAAACTTGGCCTGTCGGGTGCTTCAATGAAAACAATTACAAGCACATTCAATCGCCTGCTCGCAGCGCGCAACTTCGGGACAGTCGATCAAGGACGCGAGCGAAAGACATCCCGGGTCGGTTTCCTGCTGCTCGATAACTTCTCATTGCCGTGCTTCACCCAGGCACTGGATGTGCTGGTCACGGCGAATCTGCTGACGCCGGGTGCAGTACGGATTCACACGTTCAGCCATGACCACGCAGAGGTCATGAGCGACCTGGGCATCCCTGTCAGGCCCGATACGCCTCTGACCGATATCCGGCTTTGCGATCTGGACCTCATGGTCATTTGCGGCGGCTTGCGTGCAGCGCGGACGCTACCGAACTGGCTGTCGGCGTTGCTGGGAAGGATCGCCAAACTGCCGATCACCCTCGGCGGGCTCTGGAACGGTGCCTGGTACCTGGGCGTTGCGGGGTTGCTGGATGGCTATCGCTGCGCGATTCACGCCGAACAGCGCACGGCGCTGGCCGAGCGCGCCCCGCATGCCAATGTCTGCCATGAGGCACTGGCGCTCGATGGCAACCGGATGACATCCGCCACGCCCCATGGCGCCTTCGAGATGATGGTTCGCTGGCTCGGCATCGGCTCGAGCCCGCAGCTTGCGCAGGCCGTTCTGGACACGCTGGATTACGATCAGAACAAGTTTCGCAGGCCGCAACAGCCCAGGGTGTGCAAGGCGTTGCGGGAAGTCATCGCCTTGATGGAGTCGAATGTCGAGGAGCCGCTGAGCCCGAAACAGCTCTCACAGGTTGTCGGCCTGTCGATTCGGCAAGTCCAGCGGCTGTTCAGGGATCAATTGCAGATGACGCCACAGAAGTACTACTTCCAACTGAGGCTCACCGAGGCACGTCGGCTGATACAAAATTCCAATGCGTCGGTCCTCGATGTCTCGATCGCTTGTGGCTTTGTTTCCTGCACGCACTTCAGCAGGTCTTATAACGCCTTTTTCGGGCACCCGCCCTCGAAGGAGGCCCGGTATGAAACTTGACCAGGCAGACGTCATGATCGTCGGAGAATGCTCACAGTGACGAAAAGGGCCTGAAGCCAGTGCTCGCCCCCCCTGCGCTACTTCGCCCCAAAGGCTACGACGCTATATGCAAATTCATGCTCCTGGCGCTCAATGTTCGTTTCAGGGGCTTTGACCTTGAACCTATCATCGTCATGAACAATCAGCACGTGGCTGTCATCAAGCACCTCCACCCCCTCCGGTTTGTTGGTGAAGGCAAGCGCGGCCCCGTCTTTCAACCTTACCGGTTGGGGCTTACCGGGCTTACCTTGCTCAAGGGGCAAGATCCACAGGAATCCGCCAATCCTGTCACCACGCTCGTAACTCGTGACCGCATAAAAACGATCCTGGTTGATGCGATCAAACTCGATACCGGAAAGGCCCAGCTCGGGATATGCCCCTGTATTCATACCCAATGCTTCGCTCAACTGGTCAGGCGTCAGGTTCCAGACAGTCTCGAATCGATCACCCAGCACAACGCCTTGCTCATCGATTGAACACGGGATTGATAACAGCAAGAACGAAAAATCTGCCGATTTGCTGTTCATCCCCAGCTTGCGAATACCCACCAACAAGCGCTCGCCAGGCGCGGTCGTGAGTGCTTCGATCTGGTAGTAGCGCGAACCTACTGCATCGCTGATGAGTTCTCGCAAACCTCTCGAACTGGTGACCTGGCCACGCGTTGATGGAGCGATGACCTGGGCGCTCTCTGGCTGACCGACTGGCCAATAGAGCAGAGTGTTGAGCGCATCAGCTGCCGGATTATCCGCCGTCCCCTCCTTGTTGAACGCAGTCATGGCGATGACGTATTTCCCGTCCAATGTGGTGGTCAGCCCTTCATACTTTTCTGCGTTACGCAGCACGCCGCCTTTCAAATGGGCCGGGGCACCGACGATGCGTTGCTTGTCGAGAGCCATCGTGAAAATCGCAGAGTCCCCAGACGTGGGCATCTGCTTGTCATTGGCGAGCACCAACGTTTCACCGACTCGCGCCACGCCAGAAACTTCGCAGTTGACGCCTTTACCTGATTCGAAACAGGGGGCGAAATAACTGTGCACGGCATCTGCAGGTGCATTGATCGGGGCAGCGCAAAGGCCAGGAAGGTACAACATCAACCCTGCAAGTGCGAGCGAGCTTCTCAGCATGTACATAGGTTCCACTCCATGGATTCGACATTTCGCCGGAAGTAACAACGTACATACAATCTGACCGCCGTGAAACTGACAATTCTGATAGGAAGAGGTTCTGGCACAACCCATGGAACAAGGATATCCATGATGACCAAGATAAAAAGGTGCGCCGATTCAAGACAGCGGATGCTGCATGAAAATTAGCGTAGAAGTCAGTGGGCCCGGCAGAGATAGGTACATACGCTCTACCAAGTGCCAACAGGAGCCTGTTTGAGGCTGACGGCCGGATAGGCGCCTGGCGAAATGCGGACCTACTTGAGTTTCGTGGCCCATGGTGGGTTCAGGCAGATTTCGCTGGAACGAAAAAAGGGCCCGAAGGCCCTTTTTCCACGACTTGCAGGTTTTGAATAAAACCTGCAGATCTATATTTGGAGCGGGAAACGAGACTCGAACTCGCGACCCCGACCTTGGCAAGGTCGTGCTCTACCAACTGAGCTATTCCCGCGTCGTGATGGGCGCCATTTTACCGATATCTAAAAAGGCGTCAACCCCTTGATTCAAAAAACTTTTATTTCTGTTCCGAGCCTTCGCGCAGGTGCGGCCAGGCGGCTACCAGATAATGCACCATCGACCACAGCGTCAGCGCCGCCGCCACCAGCAACAGGCCGTAGCCCAGCACCACCCAGAAGCTCACCACCGGCGGGTTGGCCAGCAGAATCACCAACGCCAGCATCTGCGCCGCAGTCTTCCACTTGCCCAGGTTGGACACTGCCACATGCGCCCGCGCACCGAGCTCGGCCATCCACTCGCGCAGCGCCGAGACCACGATCTCGCGACCGATGATCACCGCCGCCGGCAGCGTCAGCCAGAAGTTGGCGTGCACCTGCACCAGCAGCACCAGGGCCACCGCCACCATGAGCTTGTCCGCCACCGGGTCGAGGAAGGCGCCGAAAGGCGTGCTCTGCTGCAGGCGACGCGCCAGGTAGCCGTCCAGCCAGTCGGTGGCGGCGGCGATGGCGAACACCGTGCTGGCGGCCATGTAGCTCCAGTGATAGGGCACATAGAACAGCAGGATGAAGATCGGGATGAGCAGAACGCGTAGAACGGTGAGCAGGTTTGGAATATTCATCGGTACGACTGGCTGCGGGTTGAGCCCGGCATTCTACTCGCTATGCAGGCTGGCATAAATCGACTCGGCAAGCTTTTTACTGATGCCGGGAGCTTTGGCGATCTCGTCGATACTGGCGCGGTTGAGCTCCTGCAGGCCGCCGAAATGTTTGAGCAGGTCACGGCGGCGCTTGGGCCCTACCCCAGCGACGTCCTCCAGGCTCGATACGCGCCGGGCCTTGCCGCGCCGGGCACGGTGGCCGGTGATGGCGAAGCGGTGGGCTTCGTCGCGGATCTGCTGGATCAGGTGCAGCGCCGGGTTGTCGCCCTTGAGGGTGAACTGGTGGGCCACGTCATTGAGATAAAGCGTTTCGAAACCAGCCTTGCGGGTCACGCCCTTGGCAACGCCGAGCAAGGTCAGGTCGGTGAAGGCCAGCTCCTGCATCACTTCGCGGGCCATGTTCAGCTGGCCTTTGCCGCCGTCCACCAGCAGCACATCGGGCAACTTGCCCTCGCCGTCCCTGATGCGCCCGTAGCGGCGGGTCAGGGCCTGGTGCATGGCGGCATAGTCGTCGCCTGCGGTGACGCCTTCGATATTGAAGCGGCGATAGTCGGACTTGATCGGGCCTTCCGGGCCGAACACCACGCAGCTGGCCACCGTGGCTTCACCGCTGGAGTGGCTGATGTCATAGCACTCCAGGCGCTGCGGTACTTCATCCAGGCCAAGCACCTGGGCCAGGGCTTCGAAGCGCGCGGCCATGTGCTGACGGTTGGCCAGGCGGGCATTGAGCGCTTGTTCGGCGTTGGTCACCGCCAGCTGCTGCCAGCGGGCGCGGGTGCCGCGCACCCGGTGGCTGATGGTCAGCTCGCGCCCGCGCAAGGTCTGCAGGGCTTCGGTGATGGCGGCGAAGTCCTCGTGCACCACGTTGACGATCAGCTCGCCGGGCAGTTCGCGCTCGGCGTTGCCCAGGTAGTACTGGGACAGGAACGCGGCCATGACCTCGGCCACTTCCTCCTCGATACCCACCTGCGGAAAGAAGTTCTTGCTGCCCAGCACTCGCCCGCCGCGCACGCTGATGAGGTGCACGCAGGCACCGCCGGGGTTGACGAAGGCGGCGACGACATCGACATCGCCGGAGCCACCTTCCATGTACTGCTGGTCCTGGACCCGGCGCAGCAGCGCGATCTGGTCACGCAGCTCGGCGGCTTTCTCGAAATTCAGGGCCATCGCGGCCTTTTCCATTTCGGCATTCAGTTCGTTGCCAAGCTGCTGGCTGCGCCCTTCGAGGAACATCACCGAGTGACGCACGTCCTCGGCGTATGCCTCTGGCTCGACCAGGCCGACACAAGGCCCCTTGCAGCGCTTGATCTGGTACTGCAAGCACGGCCGGGTACGGTTGGCGTAGTAGCTGTCTTCGCACTGGCGTACCGAGAAGGCTTTCTGCAGCAGGCTCAGGCTTTCGCGGATGGCACCGGCGCTAGGGTACGGCCCGAAGTAGCGCCCCTTGGCTTTCTTGGCGCCACGGTGAATACCCAAGCGTGGGAATTGGCCGTCAGAAAGGAAGACATAGGGGTAGGATTTGTCGTCGCGCAACAAGATGTTGTACGGCGGCCGCCATTCCTTGATCAGGGTCTGCTCGAGCAGCAGTGCCTCGGTCTCGTTGCCGGTGATGGTGGTCTCGACCTGCGCGATACGCCCCACCAACGCAGCGGTTTTCGGCGCCAGCCCGGTCTTGCGGAAATAGCTGGCCAGGCGCTTCTTGAGGTTCTTGGCCTTGCCCACGTAGAGCAGCCGGGCCTCGGCGTCGAACATCCGGTAAACGCCCGGGCGACCACTGCAGGTCGCCAGGAATGCGCTGGCATCAAAGACTTGGGACATGAGGATTACAGGCTTGCGTCAACCATACCGTGGCGAACGGCCAGCAAGGTCAGTTCGACGTCGCTGGTGACCGAGAGTTTTTCGAAGATCCGATAACGGTAAGTATTGACGGTCTTGGGCGACAGGCACAACTTGTCGGAGATGATCTGCACTTTCTGGCAGCCGACGATCATCAGGGCGATCTGGATCTCCCGCTCCGACAGTGCATCGAACGGCGAGCCTTGCGGCTGGAACGACTTGAGTGCCATCTGCTGGGCAATCTGCGGGCTGATGTAGCGCTGGCCGGCGAACGCCAGGCGTATGGCCTGTACCATCTCGTCGAGCCCCGCGCCTTTGGTCAGGTAGCCTGCCGCACCCGCCTGCATCAAGCGCGTGGGGAACGGGTCTTCTTCGCACACGGTGACGGCAACCACCTTGATGTCCGGGTGGCTGCGCAACAGCTTGCGGGTCGCTTCCAAACCGCCGATCCCAGGCATCTTCACGTCCATCAGCACGACGTCCGGCTTAAGCTCTCGGGCCTGCTTGAGCGCCGACTCACCCGAATCCGCCTCACCCACCACCTGCAGGCCGTCGATATCGGCGAGCATGCGTGTAATACCGGTTCGTACCAGATCGTGATCGTCGACCACTAGGACCCTTATCAAGCAGACACCTCGTCAACAGGGCGATTGGATCCCGCCACCTTAACAAAATTTTTCATGGCGGACCTAGCGTAAAACTTCTGTCATACCTGCCTGGCGCTCATGATGCCGAGGCCACCCTGGCTGTTCATTCCTGCCCTCGCCCACCAGGCGTCCGAGCAAATGCCAGATGGCCGCCTGGTCAGCGGCCGGCAGTCGTCGGAAGGTACCCAGCAAATGGCTTTCATCGGTCGTCAGGCTATCCAGTGGCGCGGGGGTTCGCACACCGCTGAGCACATAGAGCGCATCCACGCCCCTGGCTGCCAGGGCCGCCAGATAATCGATCCTCGGCGTGCGCTCGCCGCTCTCGTACTTGCCCTGGGCATTGGGCTCGACACCGCCGATTTCACCAAACACACGCTGGGTCATGCCCAGCCGCTCACGCTCTTGCCTCAGGCGCGGACCGAGTCCGTTCATATGACGCTTCTCCTTTTTCCCTTTACGGGCCTGCCCACCTTCCTGTGCGCAGGACTGCGCGGTCACTATGCCGTTCGTCGGCATCCGTCGCAAGGCGGAATCAGGCAGCTTGCGGTGGATGTTGGGGCCTCGGCGCCGGCAAGCCGGCTCCCACACGGGCGTTCGAATTCCTGTAGGAGCCGGCTTGCCGGCGATGAGGCCAGAACAGGTCAGCCGATTACCCGCTGCATCCGCACGAAACAGTCATCCTCGCCCATCTCGACAAACCTGTGGCGCAGGTACAGCTCCCGCGCAGGGTTGCTCTTGAACACCATCAGCCTCAGCAACGGCAAGCGCCGTTGTGCTGCCCAGCCGGCCAGTCGTTCCAGCACCCAACTGCCAATACCGCGCCCACGCTGCTCCGGCAACAGGTGCAACTCACGGATGAACAGCGCTTGCCGATCCTGGCTGAGGCTGCAGAAGCCGAGCACGTTTTCCCCGTCAACGATCAACCATTGCTCACGCCAGCCCCACGCCTGATCGAAGGCCTCTTCGATCCACAGCAGGTCGAACTCACGGTAATAGGGCAACATCGCCCGCCGCGTGAGGTCGCGGGCGAAGGTGCAGTGCTGGTCGCTGGCGGGCTTGAGTTCAAGGGGCATAGCACACCGGCGAACTGTTCGGGCCGCGCCGCTCGATTTCCTCTTCGAGCCACTCGGCCAGTACCCGGGCATTGTTGTGCTCGGTATCCTTGCCTGCATACAGCAGTGTCAGGTCGCCCTTGGCCACCAGGTCCAGCATTGGGTACCAGTGCTCCGGATAGGCCGCCAGTTCCTGCCGATAACGTCGGGCAAATGCGGCGAAATCCATCGCCCCCTGGTGAAACGACTTGCGCAATTCGGTCGACGGCGCCACCTCGCGCAACCACTCGCCATGCAACTGGTCCTTGCGCACATTGCGTGGCCACAGTCGGTCGACCAGCACACGCTGGCCATCGCCTTCCTCGACCGCATCATAGACGCGCTTGCAGCGAATCATGGGGTTCTCCTGCCTCTACCACTCGTCTTGAGCCTAGGTAATTCATTGACCGAGGTCACGGCGGGGTAACGATTTGTTTCTATGCTGACAGCCTTCGGCACGTTCTGCCTAACGCCATTCGGAGCCCCCATGGCAACCCCGTCACTGGCCAGCAAGCCGCAACTGGCCCACTGCGATTCCCGCCCGCAGCTTTCGCACAAACCTGGGCGCGCGACGCTGTTCCTGTTCTTCGGCCTGCTCATGGCCGGCATCGCCTATACCGCCTGGAGCCTCAAGCAGGACGTCACGGCAAGCGGTACCGTGATCACCACGGTCACCCCGTTCCTGCTGCTGGGTCTGGCGCTGCTGATCGCTCTGGGCTTCGAGTTCGTCAATGGCTTCCACGACACCGCCAACGCCGTGGCCACGGTGATTTACACCCACTCGCTACCGGCACCAGTGGCGGTGGTCTGGTCAGGCCTGTGCAACTTCCTTGGCGTGCTGCTTTCCAGCGGTGCGGTGGCGTTCGGGATCATTGCCCTGCTGCCGGTGGAGCTGATATTGCAGGTCGGCTCCACGGCTGGGTTCTCGATGGTCTTCGCCTTGCTGCTGGCCGCGATCATCTGGAACCTCGGCACCTGGTGGCTGGGCTTGCCGGCGTCTTCCTCGCACACCCTGATCGGTTCGATCATCGGCGTCGGCGTGGCCAACGCCCTGATGCACGGGCGCGACGGCACCAGCGGGGTCGACTGGAGCCAGGCCAGCAAGGTCGGCTACGCATTGCTGTTCTCGCCGCTGGTCGGCTTCGCCTGCGCGGCGTTGCTGCTGCTCGCCCTGCGCATGCTGGTCAAGCGCAAGGAGTTGTACCAGGCGCCGGAAGGCCGCACGCCACCCCCTTGGTGGATACGCGGCATACTGATCCTCACCTGTACCGGCGTTTCCTTTGCCCATGGCTCCAACGACGGGCAAAAAGGCATGGGCCTGATCATGTTGATCCTGGTCGGCACCTTGCCGATGGCCTATGCGTTGAACAAGACCATGCCCAACGAGCAAGCGCTGCAGTTTTCGGCCGTGGCCGAGGTGACCCGCCAGGCGCTGGTGCGCACCGACCCACGCCCGTTGCCAGGTGACCCGCGCCTGGTGCTGACCGCGTTCATCTCCCAACCCAAGGCCGACCCTCAACTGGTGCCGGCCCTCGCCGCCCTGACGGGCTCGATCGGCGAAGAAGTGAAAGGCTACGGCTCGCTCAAGCGTGTGCCGGCCGAAGCGATGGCCAACGTGCGCAACGACATGTACCTGACCAGCGAAGCGATCCGTTTGATGGAAAAGCACCAGTTGGTAGCCCTGGATGCCGACACCCGCAACCATGTGATGGTGTTCAAGGCCCAACTGGACGACGCCACCCGTTACATCCCGCTGTGGGTCAAGGTGGCCGTGGCCATCGCGCTGGGCCTGGGGACCATGGTCGGCTGGCGGCGCATCGTGGTCACGGTTGGCGAGAAGATCGGCAAGACCCACCTGAGCTATGCCCAGGGCGCCTCGGCTGAAGTGGTGGCGATGTGCACCATCGGGGCTGCAGACATGTTCGGCTTGCCAGTGTCGACCACCCATGTGCTCAGCTCCGGGGTCGCCGGGACCATGGTTGCCAATGGCTCGGGGATCCAGAAGCGGACGCTGATCAACCTGCTGATGGCCTGGGTGCTGACCTTGCCGGCGGCGATGCTGCTGGCGGGCAGCCTGTATTGGCTCCTCAACCAGATTTTCTGAGCAGAACAGGTCTGGCGCTATCGCCGGCAAGCCGGCTCCCACAGGATTTTGCGGCGCTGCAATGACTGTGGGGGCGGGCTTGCCGGCGATGAAGCCACCCTCAACCCGGGATTTTCAACCCACGCTGCACCGCAGGCCGCTCAAGGAACCTGGCCAGCACCCGCTGCACTTCCTTGTATTCATCGAACCCCACCAGCTCCCGCGCGTTGTAGCGTTCCACCAGGTTACGCACCCAGGGGAAGATGGCGATATCAGCAATACTGTATTGCTCGACCATCCACTCCCTGCCCTTCAAGTGCCGATCCAGCACACCCAGCAGGCGCTTCGACTCGTTGACGTAGCGATCACGCGGGCGCTTGTCTTCATACTCCTTGCCGGCAAAGAAATGGAAGAAGCCAACCTGGCCGAACATCGGTCCGATGCCGCCCATCTGGAACATCAGCCACTGGAGGGTCTGGTAGCGGGTGGCCGGATCCTGGCTCAGCAGTTGCCCGCTCTTTTCCGCCAGGTACTGCAGGATCGCCCCCGACTCGAACAGCGGCAGCGGTTGGCCGCCCGGCCCGTTGGGGTCGAGAATCGCCGGGATCTTGTTGTTGGCGCTGAGGGAGATGAATTCCGGGCTCATCTGGTCGTCGCTTTCGAAGCTGACCTTGTGCGGCTCATAGGCCAGGCCGATCTCTTCCAGCATGATCGACACCTTCACGCCATTGGGCGTGGGCAACGAATACAGCTGCAGGCGCTCGGGGTGCTGTGCTGGCCACTTGCGGGTGATGGGGAATGCGCTCAGATCGGTCATGCTCGGTCCCTGAAAGAGTGGAAGTCACCACTCTAGGGACAACGTTGCGGTTTGACCATCTCGAAGAAGGCGACCGAAGGCGCGGCTGGGCGCCGCGCCCTGGACAGGATCAGAAGCGTGGCGTCACCGCCTCGGCACCTTGCGAAATGATCACCTCGACCCGGCGGTTGAGCTGGCGCGATTGCGCATCGTCATTGCTCGTCACCGGGTACTCCTTGCCATAACCCGCGCTGGCGATGCGCTCGGCGGCGACACCCTGGCGACGCAGGGCGTTGGCCACCGAGGCGGCGCGGCGCTCGGACAGCTGCTGGTTGAAGGCATCGCTGCCGGTCGAGTCGGTGAAACCTTCCACCAGCACCCTGCGCTCCGGGTTGGCCTGCAGGTAGCCAGCCAGTTGCTGGATATTCCGATGGTTCGCACTGCGCAACTCGGCACGCCCGGTGTCGAACAGGACGTCACCGAAGGTCACCACCATGCCACGCTCGGTCTGCTTTGCCTTGAGCGACTGCAGTGCCTTGAGTTGGGCCGTACGCACGTCCAGACGGGCCTGGGTACGCTGTGCTTCGATGCCCTGCAGGCCCTTTTCCGCCTGGCGCAGCACGATGGTCTGTTCGGCGGTTTCGATCTTGCGCTGGGCCAGGTAGGCCAACTGCTCGACCTCTGCCGACTTGCGATTCTTCAGCGAGGCAGCTTCGGCCTTGCCCAGGGCAACGTAGGCCTCCTGGGTTTCCAGGGCGGCGATGCGGGCGGATTCCGGCTTGCTTTGCAGCAGCGAGTACGATTCACGTGCTTCCAGCAGCTTGGCGTTTTCCGGCGTGGTGCTGCAGCCGGCCAAGAGCAGGCCGAGCACTGTAACGGTGGGCAGCAAATAGAATTTCGACATGTTCGGTGCCTTTATTGAGCAGGGTTGGCAGGGTTGCTGTCAGGTGCCTCGAGCATTTCCTGCCTGAGCACTTCGATGCCCTTGCGGGCGATTTCCAGCTGTTCCTGGTTCTTCAGTGCCAGCGCCTTGCGCTCGGCCAGGCGGGCATCGGCCTCGGCCAGCTCGGCCAGTCTGCGAGCCTGCTTCAGGTCCTGGAGGCCAAGCGCACGGTCCATGGCGCTGAGCTTGTCCTGGGCAGCGCGCATCTCGAGCGGGGCGTAATGGGTGGCATCGGCAGACACGGCGCGGTTGACCGCGCTGCGGGTCAGCTCGATCTGCTCGCTGGGCATGACGGCGCGGGCACAACCGCCGAGCAGCAACAGCACACCTGCGGTGGTCAGGGCTTTGGTAGTGAATCTGGCACGCATGAAGGATCTCCTTGTATGCGCCTGCGACAGGCCGGGCACACAGCTACCGCCGTGGCCGGAGTGTCATTGCAGAGGGGTGGGTTGACCCAGGACGTTCGCGAGAGCCCGGCCGCGTCAGCGAGCCGGGAGAGGGACAGATTTGCGGGTAGCAGTGAACATCCTGGGTTTCTGGTAGTGAAAACGCCGCCAGACTAGTACGAGAACGGAGTCGCCCCTATAGGACTTTGCCCTGGGATACGCAGGATTTTTCGACAAAATTGAAGAGCCAGGGACAGCGCTCAACCCTGGCCATGGGCCTTGAGCATGAGCTTTTCGGTATCCACCCGGACGAATACCGAGTCGGCACTGACGGTGAGCACATCGCCGGCCCAGACCTCGCACAGCACCCGGGTCTTGCGCCCCACTTCGCCCTCCACACGGGCCTTGAGCAACAGCTCGACGCCCATCGGCGTGGGCTTGAGGTAGTTCAGGCCCAGGCTGCCGGTCACGCAGTCGATGCGCGGCAAGCTGCCGGGCTCACGGCCCTCGGCACGGTAGTGATAGGCCATGGCGGTCCAGTTGGAGTGGCAATCGACCAGCATCGCCAGCAGGCCACCATAGACCAGACCGGGCCAGCCGATGAAGGTGCTGTCGGGGTTGTGCCTGCACAACAGGTGGATACCGTCGCTGTCCCAGTGGCTTTGCAGGTGCAGGCCGCTGGGATGGGAACAGCCGCAGCCATAGCAGGTGCCTTCGGGGGCGGCCAGGGCCTGGAGGGAGAGAGTGTGCTCGTTCATGCGCGTCCTGTGCTTTGGAATGGGAAGAGGTGCCAACTGCGATGGTAGCGCCGTGTCGGGTAGGCGCCAATCAGGATGCTGGGGGTGCAAAGCACCCCCAGCTATCACGCGGCCTGCACCAGCACCTTGTCGCGCCGCTGAGTCAGCGAAACCAGCAGAATGCACAGCGTTACCCCAGCCGTCATCAGGGTTTCGTAACGGTAGGCGTCGCTGAACAGCATGTACCCCAACACCATCACGATGGTGCCGATCACCAGCCAGGTCAACCACGGGAACAGCCACATCTTCAGCTCCAGCGGCCGCCCTTCGCGCTCGGCTCGGGCACGCATGCGCAGCTGCGACACCGCGATCACCAGGTACACCAGCAAGGCGATGGCGCCAGTGGTGGACAACAGGAAGCCGAACACCTTGCCGGGGAACACATAATTGACGACGCAGCCGGCGAAGCCTGCCAGGGTGGAGAAAATGACCGCCACGGTCGGAACTCCCGAGCCGGAAATACGCTTGGTCATGCTCAGCGCCTGGCCGCGCGCACCGAGGGAATACAGCATCCTCGAGGCCGTGTAGAGGCCAGAGTTCATGCAGCTGGTCACGGCCACCAGCACCACCAGGTCGACCAACAGCTTGGCGCCCGGCACGTTGAGCACTTCCAGCACCCGCTGGAACGAGCCTACCGCTTTCAGGCCCGGGTCATTCCAGGCCACCAGCGACACCACCAGGAAGATCGACGCCAGGTAGAAGATCGCGATGCGGTACACCACCAGGTTGGTGGCGCGGCGAATCTTGTCTTTCGGGTTGGCGGTTTCATCGGCCGCGATGGTGACGATCTCGGCGCCGAAGAACGAGAAAATGGTTATCAGCACACCGCCGAGCACGGTGCCGAAGCCGTTGGGCATGAACCCGCCGTTGTCCCACAGCCGGCTCACGCCGGACACCTCGGCCAATGGCCAGACGCCGAACACGGCCAGGCTGCAGACCACGATGAAGGCGATGATGGCGACCACCTTGACCAGAGCGAACCAGTACTCGAATGCACCGAAGTTCTTCACGCTGACCAGGTTGGTGCCCGACAGCACGAACATGATCAGGAAGGCGAACAGCCAGGACGGCACCCCTGGGAAGTAGGCATGCAGGATATCGGCGCCAGCGATGGCCTCGACCGGAATGATCAGTACCCAGAACCACCAGTACAGCCAGCCAATGGTAAAGCCTGCCCAAGGGCCGATGGCTTCGCTGGCATAGGTGGAGAACGAGCCGCTGTTTGGATTGGCGATGGCCATTTCGCCAAGCATGCGCATCACCAGCAGCACCAGCAGGCCGGTCATGGCGTAGGAAATGAGAATGGCCGGGCCGGCGGTCGCGATGGCATTGGAGGAGCCGATGAACAGGCCGGCACCGATGATGCCGGCAATGGAAATCATGGACACCTGACGCGACGTCAGGCCGTGCTGCAAGGAACGCTGTTTGTTGTTGTCTAGCGAAGCCATGGAGAACCCTCGAATGGGTCGGCCGCCACCAGGACGGCTGAAAAAGTTGGAGCAGAATTCTTGTAGGTGTATTGCTCTTTTTTCTTGTTCTGATATCCCCGGTTGCGCACTTGCCTCCTCTTTGCTTCACCGGTTGTAATCGTTGATCGAGGTCAGTATTAATCTATAGGCGCGGGTCAACAAACGACCTTTTCGAAGCACATGATTCCATTCGGGAATGAACTTCTTCCTTTTTTGCTCGGTAAACCCTTGCCATGTCCAAACGCCTGATGCCCTCCACGACCGCCTTGCAGTGCTTCGAGGCCGCCGCCCGCCACCTCAGCCTCACCCGTGCGGCACAAGAGCTGCACCTGACCCAGAGCGCGGTGAGCAAGCAGGTCGCGCAACTGGAAGAGATGCTCGCCCACTCCCTGTTCCAGCGCATTCGGCGGCGCCTGCACCTGACCCCCGCGGGCGCCCTGTACCTGACCGAAGTGAACAAGATCCTTACCCAGATCGACATGTCCAGCCGCTACATCCTCAGCTACGGCGACGAGACCGAAGTGCTGCGCATCGCCACCCAGCCGACCTTCGGTGCGCGCTGGCTGGTGCCCAGGCTCAAGGGCTTCGGTGATCGCCACCCACGCATCCACCTGGACATCCGCAACGAGCTGGAGCCGTTCGACCTGGTGCAGGCCAAGGCCGATATCGCCTTCTTCTTTGGCCAGGGCACCTGGCCGGGGGCGACCTGCATCGAGCTGTTCAGCGAGCAAGTGGTGCCGGTGTGCGCTCCGCAGCTCAAGGCGGCGCAGCGTTTCGACAGCGCCGCAGTGCTTGCCGAGCACCGCCTGCTGCAATGCGGCTCGCGCCCGGAAGCCTGGCATGAATGGTTCCTCGGCCTGGGCCTGCACAGCCAGAACAGCTACCACGGGCCGCGATTCGACACGTTCTACCTGTGCATCCGCGCGGCCATCGCCGGATGTGGCGTTGCCCTGATTCCGCGCTACCTGGTGGCCGAGGAACTGAGCGAGGGCAAGCTGGTGGTGGCCTGGGACCACCCGGTGGCGAGCAATGGGCGGCACTTCATCGCCCATGCCGAGCATGCGGCGGAAGTGCCGAAAGTCAGGGCCTTCGTGCAGTGGATTCGGGAGCGGGTGGCTGAGGGAGATTGAGGATGGCCGTTCTGGCCCTCGCTCTTGTAGGAGCGGATTCATCCGCGATGAGGCCTGCACAGAAAGATCACGAATCCATGGAATGATCGCAATCAAATAATTCGTTTGCGAAATAATGCTCGGGCGCGCTTCGATATTAAAAACTCGAACAAGGTCTGCCTGCCCCATGAACCAGGAAAGTATCAGTCAATCCATTGCCATCGTTCACCCGATCACACTTTCCCACGGCCGTAATGCCGAAGTCTGGGATACCGACGGCAAGCGTTACATCGACTTCGTCGGCGGGATCGGCGTGCTCAACCTGGGTCACTGCAACCCAGCCGTGGTCGAGGCCATTCAGGCCCAGGCCACGCGCCTGACCCACTATGCCTTCAACGCCGCCCCGCACAGCCCTTACCTGGCACTCATGGAACGCCTGGGCGAATTCGTCCCGGTCAGCTATCCGCTGGCCGGCATGCTCACCAACAGTGGCGCGGAAGCTGCAGAAAATGCCTTGAAAGTCGCTCGCGGCGCCACCGGCAAGCGCGCCATCATCGCCTTCGACGGCGGGTTCCATGGGCGCACCTTGGCCACCTTGAACCTCAACGGCAAGGTGGCGCCCTACAAGCAACGGGTCGGTGAGCTGCCGGGGCCGGTCTACCACCTGCCCTACCCCAGTGCCGACACCGGCGTGACCTGCGAGCAGGCGCTCAAGGCCATGGAGCGGCTGTTCAGCGTCGAGCTGGCCGTCGAAGACGTGGCAGCATTCATCTTCGAGCCGGTGCAGGGCGAAGGCGGCTTCCTCGCCATGGACCCGGCATTCGCGCAGGCCCTGCGCCGTTTCTGCGATGAGCACGGGATCCTGATCATCATCGACGAGATCCAGTCGGGCTTCGGCCGCACCGGCCAGCGCTTCGCCTTCCCGCGCCTGGGAATCGAGCCTGACCTGCTGCTGTTGGCCAAGAGCATCGCTGGCGGCATGCCGCTGGGTGCGGTGGTCGGGCGCCAGGCGTTGATGGCTGCCCTGCCCAAGGGAGGGCTGGGTGGCACCTATTCGGGCAACCCCATCGCCTGCGCAGCGGCGCTTGCCAGCCTGGCGCAGATGAGCGACGAAAACCTCGCCACCTGGGGCGAACGCCAGGAGCAGGCCATCGTCGGTCGCGTCGAGCGCTGGCAGGGCACGTACCCGTGCATCGGTCGACTGACCGGCATCGGCGCCATGCGCGGTATCGAATTGGTCAATGCCGACGGCAGCCCGGCACCGGCGCAGTTGACCAAGGTACTGGAGTCGGCGCGCGCCAAGGGGTTGCTGCTGATGCCCAGCGGCAAGGCGCGGCACATCATCCGCCTGCTGGCACCGCTGACCATCGAGGGCGAGGTGCTAGAGGAAGGCCTGGACATCCTCGAGCAGTGCCTGGCGGAACTGGGTTGAGGCTTAAAGGCCCAGTTCTTGCGGAGTGAGCATGTCGGATTCGAAGGCGATCCAGCCTCCTTCGAGTTCGGCATGGCCGTTGACGATCGGGCCGTAGTAGGTCAGGCCGTTCTCCAGGGTCACACAGATGTGCGTGGCCTGTTTCTCAGGTGCCGCGAGCGTACCGACGAAATGCACTTTCTTCAGGGTTTCGGTCACCGCTTCGAGGCCGACACGCATGCCGGGGTTCTCGGAGGCCTCGGTATCGCCGCCACGGTCTTCGGCGCTGATGGTCACGGTGGCGGTGTACGGGTACTTGGTGCTCAAGCGGGGTTACCTCGGTGTCAGATGTAGGCTTGCGGGCGCGTAGAGTACGGCAGCCGTGACGGGTTGTCTCTACCGGCCTTATCGCCGGGCCTGCCCTGCCAGAACCACATGGCCTCCCCCGCCCTGATCTGTTAGGGTGCCCGCCGATGCACGCCACACCACACGAGGACACCGAGTGAGCGCCGAAGAACCCCTGATCGCCGACCTGTTCGAGGTCGACAAACGCCTGACCCTCAAGCCCGTCGTGGACTTCAACAGCTACCTGCGCAATGCCTTCGGCGAAGGCCCGTGTCGTTGCCACCGCTGTGCCGAAGGCGGCGACGAAAGCACCTACAGCCACCTGCACAGCTTCACCTTCGAAGGCCGCACCTGGCACCGCCGTTTCGCCAGTACCGCCGGCAGTGATGTGGCGCAGGTACTGAAAAAAGCCTGGTTGTCGTACACCAAGGCCGAGCTGATGTTGGCCGGTGCCCTTGACCTGGCAACGCTCAAGACGTTCACCGAAAACGCCCTGCACGAGCGCCTGATGGCCCTGCTGCCAGCCAGTGGCCTGGCCCGTGAAATCGACGGCCAGTGGCTGCTGCAGGCCCAGGCCGACTGACAGCCCGGCGGTAAAGCAGGATTCTCCCGCTCTGCTACCTTGGGAGAATCCGCATCGCCGCAGGTAGTCCGTCATGGCCCGTACAACGCCCATCGAGCTGTACCGCAACATTGGTATCGTCGCCCACGTGGACGCCGGCAAGACCACGACCACCGAACGCATCCTGTTCTACACCGGGGTCAACCACAAGATGGGCGAGGTGCACGACGGTGCCGCAACCATGGACTGGATGGCCCAGGAACAGGAGCGCGGCATCACCATCACCTCGGCGGCGACCACGGCCTTCTGGCAAGGCTCGACCAAGCAGTTCGCCGACAGGTACCGCTTCAACATCATCGACACCCCCGGCCACGTCGACTTCACCATCGAGGTGGAGCGCTCGCTGCGTGTGCTCGACGGCGCAGTGGTGGTGTTCAGCGGTGCCGACGGGGTCGAACCGCAATCGGAAACGGTCTGGCGCCAGGCCAACAAGTATCACGTGCCACGGCTGGCCTACATCAACAAGATGGACCGCCAGGGCGCCGATTTCCTGCGCGTGGTCAAGCAGATCGACCAGCGCCTGGGCCATCACCCGGTACCGATCCAGCTGGCCATCGGCAGCGAGGAAAACTTCATCGGCCAGATCGACCTGGTGAAGATGAAGGCCATCTACTGGAACGAGGCCGACCACGGCACCAGCTACCGCGAAGAAGACATCCCCGCGGAACTCCAGGCGCTGGCCGACGAATGGCGAGCGCACATGGTCGAGGCCGCGGCCGAAGCCAGTGACGAGCTGACCATGAAGTTCCTCGAAGGCGAGGAATTGAGCGTCGAGGAGATCAAGGCGGCCCTGCGCCAGCGCACCATCGCCAACGAGATCGTGCCGACCATCCTGGGTTCGTCATTCAAGAACAAGGGCGTGCCACTGATGCTCGATGCCGTCATCGACTACCTGCCCGCGCCCTCGGAAATCCCGGCGATCAAGGGCACCGACCCGGACGACGAAGAGAAGCACCTGGAACGCCACGCAGACGACCATGAGCCGTTTTCGGCCCTTGCCTTCAAGATCGCCACCGACCCTTTCGTCGGCACCCTGACCTTCGCCCGTGTGTACTCCGGCGTGCTCAGCTCGGGCAATGCCGTGCTCAACTCGGTGAAAGGCAAGAAGGAGCGCATCGGCCGCATGGTGCAGATGCACGCCAACCAGCGCGCCGAGATCAAGGACGTGTGTGCCGGCGACATCGCGGCGTTGATCGGCATGAAGGACGTCACCACCGGCGACACCCTGTGCGACATGGACAAGCCGATCATCCTCGAGCGCATGGACTTCCCCGACCCGGTGATCTCCGTGGCGGTGGAGCCCAAGACCAAGGGCGATCAGGAAAAAATGGGCATCGCCCTGGGCAAGCTGGCCCAGGAAGACCCGTCATTCCGTGTGCGCACCGACGAGGAAACCGGCCAGACCATCATCTCCGGCATGGGCGAGTTGCACCTGGACATCATCGTCGACCGCATGCGCCGCGAGTTCAACGTCGACGCCAATATCGGCAAGCCGCAGGTGGCCTATCGCGAGAAGATCCGCAACACCTGCGAGATCGAGGGCCGCTTCGTCCGCCAGTCCGGCGGGCGCGGCCAGTATGGCCACTGCTGGATCCGCTTCGCGCCAGGCGACGAAGGCAAAGAAGGCCTGGAGTTCATCAACGAGATTGTCGGCGGCGTGGTGCCGCGCGAATACATCCCGGCCATCCAGAAAGGCATCGAGGAACAGATGAAGAACGGCGTGCTGGCCGGCTATCCGCTGATCAGCCTGAAAGCAGCGGTTTTCGACGGGTCCTACCATGACGTCGACTCCAACGAGATGGCCTACAAGATCGCCGCCTCCATGGCCACCAAGCAGCTGTCGCAGAAAGGTGGCGCGGTGTTGCTGGAGCCGGTGATGAAGGTGGAGGTGGTCACGCCCGAGGAGTACCAGGGCGATATCCTCGGCGACCTGAGCCGACGCCGCGGCATGATCCAGGATGGCGACGAGACCCCGGCGGGCAAGGTGATCCGTGCCGAGGTGCCACTGGGCGAGATGTTCGGCTATGCCACCTCGATGCGCTCGATGACCCAGGGCCGGGCCAGCTTTTCGATGGAGTTCACCCGCTATGCCGAGGCACCGGCAAGCATTGCTGACGCCATCGTCAAGAAAAACCGCGGGGAGTGATGGAGCGAGGGCTTTGCCGGCGATGGCATCAGCACTGACTCAATGCTGTTCGCCGGCCCGCTTCAGCAGCTTCTTGCACCGCTCCGACAGGTGCACCACGCGCAGCGGCTTGCCCGCCTTGGCATAACGCTCGCGCAACGTCTTCAAAGCCGCAACTGCCGAATAGTCGACGAAGCTCAGGTGCTTGCAGTCCAGGGTCACCTTGGCCGGGTCCTTGGCCGGATCGAACTGGTTGAGAAACACCGTGGTCGAGGCAAAGAACAGCGTTCCGTGTACCTGATAGTGCTTGCTCCCGTCGGCGTCTTCATGGCTCTCGGCATACAACTCCCGCGCATGCTGCCAGGCAAAATTGATCGCGGCGATGACGATGCCGAACAGCACCGCCGTGGCCAGGTCGGTAAATACCGTGACCACGGTTACTGCGATGATTTCCAGCACATCGCTCACCGGCACCTTGTGCAAGACCCGCAAGGATGCCCAGGCGAAGGTCTGCTGGGCGACCACGAACATCACCCCGACCAATGCCGCCAGTGGAATGCGCTCGATCAGCGGCGAAAGGAACAGCACGAACAGCAGGATCATCACCCCGGCCACCACGCCGGATAGCCGGCCACGGCCATTGGAACTGAGGTTGATCACCGTCTGCCCGATCATCGCGCAGCCCCCCATGCCTCCGCACAGCCCGGAGACCATGTTGGCCGCCCCGAGGGCCACGCACTCGCGGTCCGGGTAGCCGCGGCTTTCGCTGATTTCGTCGGTCAGGTTGAGGGTCAGCAGAGTCTCGAGCAGACCGACCATGGCCATGAGCACGGCATAGGGGGCGATGATCTTGAGGGTTTGCACATTCCAGGGCACCTCGGGCAAGGCCAGCGACGGAAGGCCGCCGGCGATGTGCGCCATGTCGCCGAGTGTGCGCGTCGGCAGGCCGAGCAGGTACACCAGCAGCCCGACCCCCAGGATCGCCACCAGCGCTGGCGGCACGGCGCGGGTAATCCTGGGCAGCACATAGACCACCAGCATGGTCAGCGCCACCAGGCCGATCATCAGGTAGAGCGGCGCGCCGCCGAGCCACTGCTCACCCTGCTTGAAGTGCTCCAGCTGGGCCAGGGCGATGACGATCGCCAGGCCATTGACGAAGCCGAGCATCACCGGATAGGGCACCAGACGCACCAACTTGCCCAGGCGCAGCAGGCCGAACAGGATCATCACCACGCCGCCCAGCAACACCGTGGCCAGCAAGTACTGCGCGCCGTGCTGCACGACCAGCGCAACGATCACTACCGCCATGGAACCTGCTGCACCAGAGATCATGCCTGGCCGCCCGCCAAACAGGGCGGTCAGGGTGCAGATGATGAAGGCGCCATACAGGCCCATCAGCGGGTTGAGGTGAGCGACCAGGGCGAAGGCGATGCACTCTGGCACCAGGGCGAACGAAGTGGTCAGGCCGGCAAGCAGGTCGGCGCGAAGTCGGGCGGGTTTCATGAATTTCCTGTGGCGCGATGCGGGCGAAGGGTACAAAGCAAGGGCCGCGATGTTACGGAATTTGACTGCCAGCGGCCACCGCACACCCAGGATCGTGATCCAGGTTCGGCAAATAGCAGACAAATTTGCCATCATGTTGATTCCACCCGCGGAGATCACGGACATGCCGCTACGCCCCTTTTTCGCCTCCCTGATGCTGGCCGCCAGCATCACTGCCCAGGCCGCCACCGAAGTGGTGCCGCTGCAGCACCGAAGCAGTGCCGAACTGCTCCCCGCCGCCCAGTCCTTCATCGGCAAGGACGGCAGCGTCAGCGCCTTCGAGAACAAGTTGATCGTCAACGCCAGCCCCGAGCGCATCGACGACCTGCGCGTCCTCTTGCAGCAGCTCGATACCGCCCCCAAACGCCTGCTGATCAGCGTCGACAACAACGACAGCAACTTCCAGGATGATCGCGGCAACGCCCGGGTGATCCACTACGGCACCAGCAACCGCGAGGGTGGCTTGCAGCAGATCCAGGCCAGTGAAGGCCAGCCGGCGCTGATCCAGGTCGGCCAGAGCATTCCTGTGACCAGCACCAGTACCGACGGTTACGGACGTATTCAAAGCAACACCGAATACCGCAACGTGACCCAGGGCTTCTATGTCACGCCCAGCCTGAGCGGCGAGACGGTTCGTCTGCAAATCAGCAGCAATAATGACCGAATCAGTCAGGAACGTGCAGATGTAGTGAAAGTGCAAAGCACCGACACGACGGTCACCGGCAGGCTCGGCGAATGGATCACCCTGGCAGG
Organism: Pseudomonas plecoglossicida NBRC 103162 = DSM 15088; assembly: GCF_000730665.1. Taxonomy (GTDB): domain Bacteria; phylum Pseudomonadota; class Gammaproteobacteria; order Pseudomonadales; family Pseudomonadaceae; genus Aquipseudomonas; species Aquipseudomonas plecoglossicida. Next base: position 36,992 of record NZ_BBIV01000034.1, on the reverse strand, counting down.
CTACAACCAGCAGTCCCAAGCCGGCCGCGAGGGTTCGAGCCGGACCTACAGCACCCAACGGGGTGAAAACATGACTTTACGCGTCAAAGTCGACCTTCTCGACTGATCCCAGGCAATTCAAGGCCTCGACCGAAGGCCTTGAAACTGACCGACAAGTCTCATTAGACCAAAGATGTAGTAAGTGAAAAAAATCACTACAAAACATTTGACAGGCACTTTTTCCCAAGGGCATGATGGCCTCGCTCCCGCTAATCAGGGGCCCTGGCAAGGGCCTTCGAGGCGTACTCCTCCCACCCCTGGAGGCTCCTCGTGTCTATACGGCCCACAAGGCGGTTCGACGGGATTGCGACTGCAACGAAGAAGTTGTCCCGAGGGACGGAAGCGCATCACCGCAGTACTGGCAATCGCGTAGCTCCGCAGCAAGGCAACCACGAGCCGACCTGCAGGCGCATACCTTCGCCCGGCCTGCACACCCCTTCCCCTTCGAGCCTTCGCGTTCGCCGCCGCACTCCCCCGAACAGGACAGCCGCCAGCACCCTGATTCGCAAGCATCAACACAATTACCCCAAGATCGATGCGACGAGGTTTATTTCCATGGCACTGACACGCGAACAGCAAATTGCAGCCCTCGAGAAAGACTGGGCCGAAAACCCGCGCTGGAAAGGCGTGACCCGTACCTACACCGCCGCCGATGTCGTTCGCCTGCGTGGCTCCCTGCAGCCTGAGCACACCTTTGCTCGCCAAGGCGCAGAAAAACTGTGGAAGCTGGTCACCGAAGGTGCCCACCCGTCCTTCCGCCCAGAAAAAGATTTCGTCAACTGCATGGGCGCCCTGACCGGCGGCCAGGCAGTACAACAGGTCAAAGCCGGCATCCAGGCCATCTACCTGTCCGGCTGGCAAGTGGCTGCCGACAACAACTCGGCCGAGTCCATGTACCCTGACCAGTCGCTGTACCCGGTCGACTCCGTACCGACCGTGGTCAAGCGCATCAACAACGCCTTCCGCCGCGCCGACCAGATCCAGTGGAAAGCGGGCAAGAACCCAGGCGACGATGGCTACATCGACTACTTCGCGCCGATCGTGGCCGACGCCGAAGCCGGCTTCGGTGGCGTACTGAACGCCTACGAGCTGATGAAGAACATGATCGAAGCGGGCGCCGCCGGCGTGCACTTCGAAGACCAGCTGGCGTCGGTGAAGAAGTGTGGCCACATGGGTGGCAAGGTACTGGTACCCACCCAAGAAGCCGTGCAGAAGCTGGTTGCAGCACGTCTGGCCGCTGACGTCTCGGGCGTGCCGACCATCATCCTGGCCCGTACCGACGCCAACGCCGCCGACCTGCTGACCAGCGACTGCGACCCTTACGACCAGCCGTTCGTGATCGGCGAGCGTACCCGTGAAGGCTTCTACAAGGTGCGTGCCGGCCTCGACCAGGCCATCGCCCGCGGCCTGGCCTACGCGCCGTACGCCGACCTGATCTGGTGCGAAACCGCCAAGCCGGACCTGGACGAAGCCCGCCGCTTCGCCGAAGCGATCAAGAAGGAGTACCCGGACCAGATCCTGTCGTACAACTGCTCGCCTTCCTTCAACTGGAAGAAGAACCTGGACGACGCCACCATCGCCAAGTTCCAGCGCGAGCTGTCGGCCATGGGCTACAAGCACCAGTTCATCACCCTGGCTGGTATCCACAACATGTGGCACGGCATGTTCAACCTGGCGCACGACTACGCCCGCAACGACATGACCGCCTACGTGAAGCTGCAAGAGCAAGAGTTCGCCGACGCCAGCAAGGGCTACACCTTCGTGGCACACCAGCAGGAAGTCGGCACTGGCTACTTCGACGACATGACCACCGTGATCCAGGGTGGCGCTTCGTCGGTGACTGCACTGACCGGTTCGACCGAGGAAGAGCAGTTCCACTGATAGTGGGTTGCTGCTGAAGAAAGGCCCGGGGGTCGCGAGATCCCCGGGCCTTTTATCGCTTGCTCTGGCCCTCGCCCCCCCTGTGGGAGCCGGCTTGCCGGCGATAGGGCCTAACAGACAACAGCAAACCCCAGTATCTTGACTATGCTTGGGGCAGCCCAGTAGCAAGGACCGTCCATGCCTCGTCCAAGCCACCTGCTCATCCTCGCCGGCGCAGCCGCTGCCCTCTATATATATGCACTGGCCACCGACAACGCCCTGCTCGGCCTTCTGACCAAACCTGTTCCGGTATTGACCCTGATTGCCTGGATGCTCAGCGCGCCTGCGACCGCATACCGCCGCTGGATCACCCTCGGCCTGGGTTTCTCGGTGCTCGGCGACATCCTGCTGGCCATCCCTGCCGACTTGTTCGTCTTCGGCCTGGCCGCTTTCCTTTGCGCGCATCTTGCCTACCTGCGTGCCTATAGCAGCAAAGACCGGCGCCCGGCGCTGCCGGCACTGTTCTTGAGCGCCATCACCGGCATCACCCTGCTGGGCATTCTGGCCAGCCACGGGCTCGGCCCTCTATTGGTTCCGGTAGCGCTATACGCACTGGCCATCAGTGCCATGCTCTGGCGCGCGCTGGCCTGCGGCGGCATGGCAGCGGCGGGCGCCTGCCTGTTCGTGTTCTCCGACAGCCTGATCGGCATCGACCGTTTCGTCAGCGCCTTCGCTGCAGCCCCCTACCTGATCATCATCGCCTACTGGCTGGGCCAATGGGCAATTGCTTCATCGGCCCGCCAGGATGAATCCTGCAAAGTATTGACCCAGAGCAGTGCCCGCGACTGCAGAAGCTGCTAGAACAAAAGTCTTTCGCATTTGCAAGTGGGGTGTGTCGTCGTTTGAACTTTTCAAGGATCAGCAGCGACAAAGTTTCAAGCATCAGATCAAACGCTATTAATTATCATTACAAGTTGGCGTTTCGTTACGCCACGCAAGAAACATAATTAACAAAACCGTGTGCAATGCCCGAATCTCAAGGCTTTCAGCCAGTTAGGAGGGTTTTTTATTCTTAATGCTACGAATAAATTTGCAACGGAAATTTTACTTGCACCGGGTTTACCCATAAAATCAGCCCGATTGATTCAGCTGCGACATTTGGTCACTGCACCTGCGACACCGCGTCGCCGCTCTACTTATTTCAGACTGCAGAGCTGGGTCTCTGTATAAGGATCTCTAGCATGTCCGATTCGGCAGGACTCATCGCCCACAACTGGGGCTTTGCCATCTTCCTCCTGGGTGTCGTCGGCCTGTGTGCCTTCATGCTCGGCCTGTCCAGCCTGCTCGGCAGCAAGGCCTGGGGCCGCGCCAAGAACGAACCTTTCGAATCCGGCATGCTGCCCGTCGGCAGCGCACGCCTGCGCCTGTCCGCTAAATTCTATCTGGTCGCGATGCTGTTCGTGATCTTCGATATCGAAGCCCTCTTTCTCTTTGCATGGTCTGTGTCCGTCCGCGAAAGCGGCTGGACCGGATTCGTCGAAGCACTCGTTTTCATAGCAATTCTGTTGGCAGGTCTTGTCTACCTATGGCGCGTCGGGGCACTTGATTGGGCTCCCGAAGGTCGTCGCAAGCGGCAAGCGAAGCTGAAACAATGAGGCTTTGGCATGCAATACAATCTCACCAGAATCGATCCGGATGCGCCCAACGAGCAGTACCCGGTCGGTGAACGGGAAACCGTCACCGATCAGCTGCTAGAGGACCAGGTCCACAAGAACATCTACATGGGGAAACTCGAAGATGTGCTGCGTGGCGCGGTCAACTGGGGTCGCAAGAACTCCCTCTGGCCGTACAACTTCGGCCTGTCCTGCTGCTACGTGGAAATGACCACGGCCTTCACGGCGCCCCACGACATCGCCCGCTTCGGCGCCGAAGTCATCCGGGCCTCGCCGCGCCAGGCCGACTTCATGGTCATCGCCGGTACCTGCTTCGTCAAGATGGCGCCGATCATCCAGCGCCTGTACGAGCAGATGCTCGAACCGAAGTGGGTCATCTCCATGGGTTCGTGCGCCAACTCCGGCGGCATGTACGACATCTACTCGGTCGTTCAGGGGGTCGACAAGTTCCTCCCCGTGGACGTCTATGTGCCTGGCTGCCCGCCACGCCCTGAGGCTTTCCTGCAAGGCTTGATGCTGCTGCAGGAGTCGATCGGCCAAGAACGACGCCCGCTTTCCTGGGTTGTTGGTGATCAAGGTATTTACCGTGCCGAGATGCCCGCCCAGAAAGACCTGCGTCGTGAGCAGCGCATTGCAGTAACCAACCTGCGCAGCCCCGACGAAGTCTGATCCAGCGACCTGCCGCCCGCGCCCTATGGAGCCGGCGGCCTGGCTTCATTCTTAACGTTGACCCAAAGCGACCGAGACCATGACAGCGGACAACGCTATTTTCATTCCGCCCTACAAGGCTGACGACCAAGATGTGGTCGTCGAACTGCACAACCGTTTTGGCGCCGAAGCATTCGTCGCCCAGGAAACCCGCACCGGTATGCCCGTGCTGTGGGTCAAGCGCGCCCAGCTCAAAGAGGTGCTCAGCTTCCTGCGCGGTGTGGCCAAGCCCTACAGCATGCTGTACGACTTGCACGGCGTCGACGAGCGCCTGCGCACCCAGCGCCGCGGCCTGCCCGCCGCCGATTTCAGCGTGTTCTACCACCTGCTGTCGGTAGAACGTAACAGCGACGTGATGATCAAGGTGTCGCTCAGCGAAGGCGACCTGAACCTGCCGACCGTGACCGGCATCTGGCCCAACGCCAACTGGTACGAGCGCGAAGTCTGGGACATGTTCGGCATCGACTTTGCCGGCCACCCGCACCTGAGCCGCATCATGATGCCGCCCACCTGGGAAGGTCACCCGCTGCGCAAGGACTACCCTGCCCGCGCCACCGAGTTCGACCCCTACAGCCTGACCCTGGCCAAGCAGCAGCTTGAAGAGGAATCGGCACGCTTCAACCCGGAAGCCTGGGGCATGAAACGTCAGGGCGCCAACGAGGACTACATGTTCCTCAACCTCGGCCCCAACCACCCGTCCGCCCACGGTGCGTTCCGTATCGTCCTGCAGCTGGACGGTGAAGAGATCGTCGACTGCGTTCCGGACATCGGCTACCACCACCGTGGCGCCGAGAAGATGGCTGAGCGCCAGTCCTGGCACAGCTTCATCCCCTACACCGACCGTATCGACTACCTCGGCGGGGTGATGAACAACCTGCCGTACGTCCTGGCGGTGGAAAAGCTGGCCGGCATCAAGGTGCCGCAGAAGGTCGACGTGATTCGCATCATGCTCGCCGAGTTCTTCCGCATCACCAGCCACCTGCTGTTCCTGGGTACCTACATCCAGGACGTTGGCGCGATGACCCCGGTGTTCTTCACCTTCACCGACCGCCAGCGCGCCTACACCGTGATCGAAGCGATCACCGGATTCCGCCTGCACCCGGCCTGGTACCGCATCGGTGGCGTCGCCCACGACCTGCCACGCGGCTGGGACAAGCTGGTCAAGGACTTCGTCGAGTGGCTGCCCAAGCGCCTGGACGAATACACCAAGGCCGCCCTGCAGAACAGCATCCTCAAGGGCCGTACCGTCGGCGTTGCCGCGTACAACACCAAGGAAGCGCTGGAATGGGGCACCACCGGTGCCGGCCTGCGCTCCACCGGTTGCGACTTCGACCTGCGCAAAGCACGCCCCTACTCCGGCTACGAGAACTTCGAGTTCGAAGTACCGCTGGCCCACAACGGCGATGCCTACGATCGCTGCATGGTCCGTGTCGAGGAGATGCGCCAGAGTATCCGCATCATCGACCAGTGCCTGCGCAACATGCCGGAAGGCCCGTACAAGGCGGACCACCCGCTGACCACGCCGCCGCCGAAAGAGCGCACCCTGCAGCACATCGAGACCCTGATCACGCACTTCCTGCAAGTCTCGTGGGGCCCGGTCATGCCGGCCAACGAGTCGTTCCAGATGATCGAGGCGACCAAGGGCATCAACAGTTACTACCTGACGAGCGATGGCGGCACCATGAGCTACCGCACCCGGATCCGTACCCCGAGCTACCCGCACCTGCAGCAGATCCCTTCGGTGATCAAAGGCAGCATGGTCGCCGACCTCATTGCGTACCTGGGCAGTATCGACTTCGTTATGGCTGACGTGGACCGCTAAGCATGAACAGCACGCTTATCCAAACCGACCGTTTCGCCCTGAGCGAAACCGAGCGCTCGGCCATCGAGCACGAGATGCATCACTACGAGGACCCGCGCGCGGCGTCCATCGAAGCCCTGAAGATCGTCCAAAAGGAACGTGGCTGGGTGCCGGATGGCGCCATCCACGCCATCGGCGAAGTGCTGGGCATCCCGGCAAGCGACGTCGAGGGTGTGGCCACCTTCTACAGCCAGATCTTCCGCCAGCCAGTCGGCCGCCACATCATTCGCGTGTGCGACAGCATGGTCTGCTACATCGGCGGGCACGAGTCGGTCGTCAGCCAGATCCAGAGCGAACTGGGCATCGGCCTCGGCCAGACTACCGCGGACGGCCGCTTCACCCTGCTGCCAGTGTGCTGCCTGGGCAACTGCGACAAGGCCCCTGCGCTGATGATCGACGACGACACCTTCGGCGACGTACAGCCGGCTGGCGTCTCCAAGCTGCTGGAGGGTTACGTATGACCATCACTTCCTTCGGCCCGGCCAACCGCATCGCGCGCTCGGCCGAAACCCACCCGCTGACCTGGCGCCTGCGTGACGACGGCGAGCCGGTCTGGCTTGCCGAATACGAATCCAAGAACGGCTACGCCGCTGCCCGCAAGGCGCTGGCGCAGATGTCGCAGGACGACATCGTCCAGACCGTCAAGGACTCCGGCCTCAAGGGCCGTGGCGGCGCGGGCTTCCCCACTGGCGTGAAGTGGGGCCTGATGCCCAAAGACGAATCCATGAACATCCGCTACCTGCTGTGCAACGCGGACGAAATGGAGCCGAACACCTGGAAGGACCGCATGCTGATGGAGCAACAGCCCCATCTGCTGGTCGAGGGCATGCTGATCAGCGCCCGCGCCCTGAAGGCCTACCGTGGCTACATCTTCCTGCGTGGCGAATACACCACCGCAGCGAAGAACCTCAACCGCGCCATCGACGAAGCCAAGGCAGCAGGCCTGCTGGGCAAGAACATCATGGGCAGCGGTTTCGACTTCGAGCTGTTCGTCCACACCGGTGCCGGCCGCTACATCTGCGGTGAAGAAACCGCACTGATCAACTCGCTGGAAGGCCGCCGCGCCAATCCGCGCTCCAAGCCGCCCTTCCCTGCCGCCGTTGGCGTGTGGGGCAAGCCGACGTGCGTGAACAACGTCGAGACCCTGTGCAACGTGCCAGCCATCGTCGCCAACGGCAACGACTGGTACAAGTCGCTGGCCCGCGAAGGCAGCGAAGACCACGGCACCAAGCTGATGGGCTTCTCCGGCAAGGTGAAGAACCCGGGCCTGTGGGAGCTGCCGTTCGGCGTCACCGCCCGCGAGCTGTTCGAAGACTACGCCGGGGGCATGCGCGACGGCTTCAGGCTCAAGTGCTGGCAGCCAGGTGGCGCCGGTACCGGCTTCCTGCTGCCCGAGCACCTCGACGCCCAGATGTACGCCGGCGGCATCGCCAAGGTCGGCACCCGTATGGGCACCGGCCTGGCCATGGCGGTCGACGACAGCGTCAACATGGTTTCGCTGCTGCGCAACATGGAAGAGTTCTTCGCCCGCGAGTCGTGCGGCTGGTGCACGCCTTGCCGTGATGGCCTGCCGTGGAGCGTGAAGATGCTGCGCGCACTGGAGAAAGGCCAGGGCCGCGCCGAAGACATCGAGACCCTGCTGGGTCTGGTCAACTTCCTCGGCCCAGGCCGTACCTTCTGTGCTCACGCACCGGGTGCCGTCGAGCCGCTTGGCAGTGCCATCAAATACTTCCGGTCCGAGTTCGAGGCCGGTGTCGCACCAGCATCTGCCAGCGACACCCTGCGCCCCGATCTGGCCAAGCCGATCGTGGTCGGCGCATAACAAGATGATTAGGCGGGTGGTCCGTGCCACTCGCCAGCTTGCCGACAGGCCCGAGTGATCGTGGCGTGCCGCAAGCTCACCGATTTCCATTAGCCACGCCCGCTCACGCGGGCCAACGAAGAACTTTGAACAATGGCCACTATCCACGTAGACGGCAAAGCGCTCGAAGTCAACGGTGCAGACAACCTGTTACAGGCGTGTCTGTCGCTCGGCCTCGACATCCCTTATTTCTGCTGGCACCCGGCGCTCGGTAGCGTTGGCGCCTGCCGGCAGTGTGCGGTCAAGCAGTACACCGACGAGAACGACACCCGCGGTCGTATCGTCATGTCCTGCATGACCCCTGCCTCCGACGGCACCTGGATCTCCATCGACGATGACGAGTCCAAGGCGTTCCGCGCCAGCGTCGTCGAATGGCTGATGACCAACCACCCGCACGACTGCCCGGTGTGCGAGGAAGGCGGTCACTGCCACCTGCAGGACATGACGGTAATGACCGGCCACAACGAGCGCCGCTACCGTTTCACCAAGCGTACCCACCAGAACCAGGACCTCGGCCCGTTCATCGCCCACGAGATGAACCGCTGCATCGCCTGCTACCGCTGCGTGCGTTACTACAAGGACTACGCAGGCGGCACCGACCTGGGTGTCTATGGCGCCCACGACAACGTGTACTTCGGTCGCGTCGAAGACGGTGTGCTGGAAAGCGAATTCTCCGGCAACCTGACCGAGGTCTGCCCGACCGGCGTGTTCACCGACAAGACTCACTCCGAGCGCTACAACCGCAAGTGGGACATGCAGTTCGCCCCGAGCATCTGCCATGGTTGCTCCAGCGGCTGCAACATCAGCCCGGGCGAGCGCTACGGCGAACTGCGCCGGATCGAGAACCGCTTCAACGGTTCGGTCAACCAGTACTTCCTGTGCGACCGCGGCCGCTTCGGCTATGGCTACGTCAACCGCACCGATCGCCCACGCCAGCCGTTCCTTGCCGATGGCACCAAGCTGAGCCTGGACGCCGCCCTGGACAAGGCCGCCGACCTGCTGCGCGGCCGTACCATCGTCGGTATCGGCTCGCCACGCGCCAGCCTCGAAAGCAACTATGGGCTGCGTGAACTGGTCGGTGCCGACTACTTCTATTCGGGTATGGAAGCCGGCGAACTGGCCCGCGTGCGCCTGGCTCTGAGCGTGCTGAACAACAGCCCGCTGCCGGTGCCGACCCTGCGCGACATCGAAGACCACGACGCCGTGTTCGTGCTCGGTGAAGACCTGACCCAGACCGCAGCCCGCGTTGCCCTGGCCGTGCGCCAGGCCACCAAAGGCAAGGCCGAAGCCATGGCCGAGGCGATGAAGGTACAACCGTGGCTCGACGCCGCAGTGAAGAACATCGGCCAGCACGCGCTGTACCCGCTGTTCATCGCCTCGCTGGCTGAAACCAAGCTCGACGACGTTGCCGAGGAGTGCGTGCACGCCTCTCCGGCCGACCTCGCCCGCATCGGCTTTGCCGTGGCCCACGCCATCGACCCGAGCGCACCCGCGGTTGCCGGCCTGGACCAGGAAGCGCAAGCCCTGGCCCAGCGCATCGCCGATGCCCTGGTCGCTGCCAAGCGTCCGCTGGTGGTCGCCGGTACTTCCCTGGCCGATCCGGCATTGATCGAAGCCGCCGCCAACATCGCCAAGGCCCTGAAGCTGCGCGAGAAGAACGGTTCGCTGAGCCTGGTCGTGCCTGAGGCCAACAGCCTCGGCATGGCGATGCTGGGCGGCGAGTCCGTCGATGCCGCGCTGGACGCGGTCATCAGCGGCAAGGCCGACGCTATCGTGGTGCTGGAAAACGACCTGTACGCCCGCGTTCCGGCCGCCAAGGTCGATGCAGCCCTGGCTGCGGCCAAGGTGGTGATCGTCGCCGACCATTCCAAGACCGCGACCCTCGACCGCGCCCACCTGGTGCTGCCGGCTGCCTCCTTCGCCGAAGGCGACGGTACCCTGGTCAGCCAGGAAGGCCGTGCCCAGCGCTTCTTCCAGGTGTTCGACCCGCAGTACCTGGACAGCAGCATCCTGGTTCACGAAGGCTGGCGCTGGATGCACGCCCTGCGTGCCACCCTGCTCAACAAGCCGGTCGACTGGACCCAGCTGGACCACGTCACCAGCGCCTGCGCCGAAGCCGCCCCGCAACTGGCCGGCATCGTCAACGCAGCGCCAAGCGCCGCGTTCCGCATCAAGGGCATGAAGCTGGCCCGTGAGCCGCTGCGCTACTCCGGCCGTACCGCCATGCGCGCCAACATCAGCGTGCACGAGCCACGTACCCCGCAGGACAAGGACACCGCGTTCGCCTTCTCCATGGAAGGCTACTCGGGCTCGGCCGAGCCGCGCCAGCAAGTGCCGTTCGCCTGGTCGCCGGGCTGGAACTCGCCGCAAGCCTGGAACAAGTTCCAGGACGAGGTCGGTGGCCACCTGCGTGCCGGTGACCCGGGCGTGCGCCTGATCGAATCGCAAGGCGATCGCCTGAACTGGTTCAATGCCATCCCGGGCGCCTTCAACCCGGCCCGTGGCACCTGGACCGCGGTACCGTTCTTCCACCTGTTCGGCAGCGAAGAGAGCTCCTCGCGCGCCGCCCCGGTGCAAGCGCGCATCCCGGCGGCCTACGTGGCCTTGGCCAAGTCCGAAGCCGACCGCCTGGGTGTCAACGAAGGTGCCCTGCTGAGCCTGAACGTTGCCGGCGTTTCGCTGCGCCTGCCGCTGCGTATCAATGAACAACTGGGCGCTGGTCTGGTTGCGCTGCCGAAAGGCCTGGCCGGCATTCCGCCTGCCATCTTCGGTGCATCCGTCGAAGGTCTGCAGGAGGCAGCACAATGAGCTGGTTCACCCCCGAAGTGATCGATGTGATCCTCACCGTGATCCGGGCCATCGTGGTCCTGCTCGCGGTGGTGGTCTGCGGCGCGCTGCTCAGCTTCGTCGAGCGCCGCCTGCTGGGCTGGTGGCAGGACCGTTACGGTCCGAACCGCGTCGGCCCGTTCGGCATGTTCCAGATCGCAGCCGACATGCTGAAGATGTTCTTCAAGGAAGACTGGAACCCGCCCTTCGTCGACCGCGTGATCTTCACCCTGGCACCGGTAGTGGCCATGAGCGCCCTGCTGATCGCCTTCGTGGTCATCCCGATCACCCCGACCTGGGGCGTCGCCGACCTGAACATCGGCCTGCTGTTCTTCTTCGCCATGGCCGGTCTGTCGGTCTATGCGGTGCTTTTCGCCGGTTGGTCGTCGAACAACAAGTACGCCCTGCTGGGCAGCTTGCGGGCGTCGGCACAGACCGTGTCGTACGAAGTGTTCCTGGGCCTGGCGCTGATGGGCGTGGTGGTTCAGGTGGGCTCGTTCAACATGCGCGACATCGTTGAATACCAGGCCCAGAACCTGTGGTTCATCATTCCGCAGTTCTTCGGCTTCTGCACCTTCTTCATCGCTGGCGTCGCCGTGACCCACCGTCACCCGTTCGACCAGCCGGAAGCGGAGCAGGAACTGGCCGACGGTTACCACATCGAGTATGCCGGCATGAAATGGGGCATGTTCTTCGTCGGTGAGTACATCGGCATCATCCTCATCTCGGCGCTGCTGGTGACCCTGTTCTTCGGCGGCTGGCACGGCCCGTTCGGCATCCTGCCGCAACTGTCGTTCCTGTGGTTCGCGCTGAAGACCGCGTTCTTCATCATGCTGTTCATCCTGCTGCGCGCCTCGATCCCGCGCCCACGCTATGACCAGGTGATGGACTTCAGCTGGAAGTTCTGCCTGCCGCTGACCCTGATCAATTTGCTGGTGACCGCTGCGATCGTGCTCTACAACACGCCAGCCGTCGCGGCCCAGTGAGGATTTGACCCATGTTCAAGTATATCGGCGACATCGTTAAGGGCACCGGCACCCAGCTGCGCAGCCTGGCAATGGTGTTCTCCCACGGGTTCCGCAAGCGCGATACCCTGCAGTACCCCGAAGAGCCCGTGTACCTGCCGCCGCGCTACCGCGGCCGCATCGTCCTCACCCGCGACCCCGATGGCGAGGAGCGCTGCGTAGCGTGCAACCTCTGCGCGGTGGCCTGCCCGGTTGGCTGCATCTCGCTGCAGAAGGCCGAGACCGAGGACGGCCGCTGGTACCCGGAGTTCTTCCGCATCAACTTCTCGCGTTGCATTTTCTGCGGCCTGTGTGAAGAAGCGTGCCCGACCACCGCGATCCAGCTGACGCCGGATTTCGAAATGGCCGAGTTCAAGCGTCAGGACCTGGTGTACGAGAAAGAAGATCTGCTGATCTCCGGCCCCGGCAAGAACCCTGACTACAACTTCTACCGTGTTGCGGGTATGGCGATCGCTGGCAAGCCGAAGGGCTCTGCACAGAACGAAGCCGAGCCGATCAACGTGAAGAGCTTGCTCCCATAAGGACAGAAAGATGGAATTCGCTTTCTACTTCGCATCCGGGATCGCCGTGGTCTCCACCCTTCGGGTGGTCACCGGCACCAACCCCGTGCACGCCTTGCTTTACCTGATCATTTCGCTGATTTCCGTGGCCATGATCTTCTTCTCCCTGGGTGCGCCGTTCGCCGGCGCCCTGGAAGTGATCGCCTACGCCGGCGCCATCATGGTGCTGTTCGTGTTCGTGGTGATGATGCTCAACCTCGGGCCGGCTTCGGTCGCCCAGGAACGGGGCTGGCTCAAGCCCGGTATCTGGGCGGGGCCGGTGATCCTCGGCGCCCTGCTGCTGCTCGAACTGCTGTACGTGCTGTTCGTAGCCCCGAGCGGCGCCGGCATCAGCGGCACCACCGTGGGCCCGAAAGAAGTGGGCATCAGCCTGTTCGGCCCGTACCTGCTGGTGGTCGAACTGGCTTCGATGCTGCTGCTGGCTGCAGCCGTCACCGCCTTCCACCTGGGCCGCAACGAGGCGAAGGAGTAAATCATGGGTGCTATCCCTCTCGAACATGGTCTGGCGGTCGCCGGCATCCTGTTCTGCTTAGGTCTGGTTGGCCTGATGGTCCGCCGCAACATCCTCTTCGTGCTCATGAGCCTGGAAGTCATGATGAACGCCTCTGCCCTGGCGTTCGTCGTCGCCGGCGCCCGTTGGGTCCAGCCCGACGGCCAGGTGATGTTCATTCTGGTGATCAGCCTGGCAGCCGCCGAGGCCAGCATTGGCCTGGCCATCCTGCTGCAGTTGTATCGCCGCTTCCACACTCTCGACATCGATGCTGCCAGTGAGATGCGCGGATGAACCTTATCTTCCTGACTTTCGTCTTCCCCCTGATCGGCTTCCTGCTGCTGTCGTTCTCGCGCGGGCGGTTCTCGGAGAACCTGTCCGCACTGATCGGCGTCGGCTCGGTCGGCCTCTCGGCCGCCGTGGCCGCCTACGTGATCTGGCAGTTCAACGTCGCCCCGCCTGAAGGCGGCGCCTACAGCCTGCTGCTGTGGCAGTGGATGTCGGTGGACGGCTTCGCGCCCAACTTCACCCTGTACGTGGATGGCCTGTCGGTCACCATGCTGGGTGTGGTCACCGGCGTCGGCTTCCTGATCCACCTGTTCGCCTCCTGGTACATGCGTGGCGAAACCGGCTACTCGCGCTTCTTCGCATACACCAACCTGTTCATCGCCAGCATGCTGTTCCTGGTGCTGGGCGACAACCTGCTGTTCATCTACTTCGGCTGGGAAGGCGTGGGCCTGTGCTCGTACCTGTTGATCGGTTTCTACTACAGCAACCGCAACAACGGCAACGCGGCACTCAAGGCCTTCATCGTCACCCGCATCGGCGACGTGTTCATGGCCATCGGCCTGTTCATCCTGTTCGCCCAGCTGGGTACCCTGAACGTGCAGGAACTGCTGGTGCTGGCACCGCAGAAGTTCCAGGCCGGTGACACCTGGATGGTGCTGGCGACCCTGATGCTGCTGGGCGGTGCGGTCGGCAAGTCGGCCCAGCTGCCACTGCAGACCTGGCTGGCCGACGCGATGGCGGGCCCGACTCCGGTCTCGGCACTGATCCACGCGGCAACCATGGTGACCGCAGGCGTGTACCTGATCGCCCGTACCAACGGCCTGTTCCTGCTGGCGCCGGACATCCTGCACCTGGTCGGCGTCGTCGGCGGCGTGACCCTGGTACTGGCCGGCTTCGCTGCCCTGGTGCAAACCGACATCAAGCGTATCCTCGCCTACTCGACCATGAGCCAGATCGGCTACATGTTCCTGGCCCTGGGCGTCGGCGCCTGGGACGCGGCGATCTTCCACCTGATGACCCACGCCTTCTTCAAGGCCCTGCTGTTCCTTGCCTCCGGTGCGGTGATCGTTGCCTGCCACCACGAGCAGAACATCTTCAAGATGGGCGGTCTGTGGAAGAAGCTGCCGCTGGCCTATGCCAGCTTCGTGGTCGGTGGTGCTGCCCTGGCCGCCCTGCCGATCGTCACCGTGGGCTTCTACTCCAAGGACGAGATCCTCTGGGAAGCCTTCGCCAGCGGCAACAGCGGCCTGCTGTATGCCGGCCTGGTCGGTGCCTTCATGACCTCGCTGTACACCTTCCGCCTGATCTTCATCGCCTTCCACGGCGAAGCCAAGACCGAAGCCCACGCTGGCCATGGCATCAGCCACTGGCTGCCACTGGGCGTGCTGATCGTGCTGTCGACCTTCATCGGCGCCTGGATCCACCCGCCGCTGGCAGGCGTGCTGCCTGAAAGCGCAGGTCACGCCGGCGGCGAAGCCAAGCACGCGCTGGAAATCACCTCGGGCGCCATCGCCATCGCCGGTATCCTGCTGGCCGCGGTGCTGTTCCTGGGCAAGCGTCGCCTGGTGTCCGCCATCGCCAACAGCGGCATCGGCCGCGTCCTGTCGGCCTGGTGGTTCGCCGCCTGGGGCTTCGACTGGATCTACGACAAGCTCTTCGTCAAACCTTACCTGCTGATCAGCCACCTCCTGCGCAAGGACCCGGTAGATCGCAGCATCGGCCTGATCCCTCGCATGGCTCGCGGCGGCCACGTCGCCATGAGCAAGACCGAGACTGGCCAGCTGCGCTGGTACACCGCCTCGATCGCCGTCGGTGCCGTGCTGGTCATCGGCGCCGTGGTAGTGGCTGCGGTATGACAATGAATCTTGCGACTTTGCCAAAGGAAACCAACCCGTCATGATTTTGCCTTGGCTGATCCTGATCCCCTTCATCGGCGGCTTCCTGTGCTGGCTGGGTGAGCGCTTCGGCTCCACCCTGCCGCGCTGGATCGCGCTGCTGACCATGTCCCTGCTGCTCGGCATCGGCCTGTGGCTGTGGGGCACCGGCGACTACACCCTGGCCCCCGCTCCGGGCGCCGAACCTGCCTGGGCACTCGAATACAAGATCGAGTGGATCAAGCGCTTCGGCATCAGCATCCACCTGGCCCTGGACGGCCTGTCGCTGCTGATGATCCTGCTCACCGGCCTGCTCGGTGTGCTGTCGGTACTGTGCTCCTGGAAAGAGATCCAGCGCCACGTCGGCTTCTTCCACCTCAACCTGATGTGGATCCTCGGCGGCGTGGTCGGTGTGTTCCTGGCCCTGGACCTGTTCCTGTTCTTCTTCTTCTGGGAAATGATGCTGGTGCCGATGTATTTCCTCATCGCGCTCTGGGGTCACAGCTCCTCGGATGGCAAGAAGACCCGGATCTACGCCGCTACCAAGTTCTTCATCTTCACCCAGGCCAGCGGCCTGATCATGCTGGTGGCGATCCTGGGCCTGGTGCTGGTCAACTACAACACCACCGGCGTGCTCACCTTCAACTACAGCGACCTGCTCAAGGCCGAGCTGCCGGCCGGCGTCGAGTACGTGCTGATGCTGGGCTTCTTCATCGCCTTCGCGGTGAAGCTGCCGGTGGTGCCGTTCCACTCCTGGCTGCCTGATGCACACGCCCAGGCACCGACTGCAGGTTCCGTGGATCTGGCCGGTATCTTGCTGAAGACTGCGGCCTACGGCCTGCTGCGCTTCGCCTTGCCGCTGTTCCCGAACGCCTCGGCCGAGTTCGCGCCGATCGCCATGACCCTGGGCCTGATCGGTATCTTCTATGGTGCCTTCCTGGCCTTCGCGCAAACCGACATCAAGCGCCTGGTCGCCTTCTCCAGCGTCTCGCACATGGGCTTCGTGCTGATCGGCATCTACTCCGGCAGCCAGCAGGCCCTGCAAGGCGCGGTGATCCAGATGCTGGCGCACGGCCTTTCGGCTGCCGCGCTGTTCATCCTGGCCGGCCAGCTGTACGAGCGCCTGCACACCCGTGACATGCGCGAGATGGGCGGCCTGTGGCACCGTATCGCCTACCTGCCTGCCATCAGCCTGTTCTTCGCCGCCGCCTCCCTGGGCCTTCCGGGTACCGGCAACTTCGTCGGCGAGTTCCTGATCCTGATCGGCAGCTTCGCCCATGTACCGTGGATCACTGTGATTGCCACCACCGGCCTGGTATTCGGTTCGGTCTACTCGCTGATCATGATCCACCGCGCCTACTTCGGCCCGGCCAAGGCCGAGGGCGTGCTGGCCGGCATGGACGGTCGCGAACTGATCATGGTCCTGGGTCTGGCGGTACTGCTGATCCTGCTGGGCGTGTATCCGCAGCCGTTCCTCGACACCTCTGCCGCCACCATGAGTGGTGTGCAGCAGTGGCTCGGTTCCGCTTTCACTCAACTCGCTTCGGCCCGGTAAGAGCGCTATGGAATTCACCACTCAACACTTCATCGCATTGGCGCCGATGCTGATCACCACCATCACCACGGTGGTGGTGATGCTGGCGATCGCCTGGAAGCGCAACCACTCGCAGACCTTCCTGCTGTCCACCGTGGGGCTGAACCTGGCCCTGCTGTCGATCCTGCCGGCGCTGAAAGTCGCGCCGCTGGCGGTCACCCCGCTGATCACCATCGACAAGTTCGCCTGCCTGTACATGGCAATCATCCTGGTGGCCACGCTGGCTTGCGTCACCCTCGCCCACGCCTACCTCGGCGAAGGCTCCAAGGGCTTCCCGGGCAACCGTGAAGAGCTGTACCTGCTGCTGCTGATGTCGGCCCTGGGTGGCCTGGTGCTGGTCAGCGCCAATCACCTGGCCGGCCTGTTCATCGGCCTGGAGCTGCTGTCGGTGCCCGTCTACGGGCTGGTGGCGTATGCCTTCTTCAACAAGCGCTCGCTGGAAGCCGGCATCAAGTACATGGTGCTGTCGGCCGCAGGTTCGGCCTTCTTGCTGTTCGGC
Source organism: Pseudomonas plecoglossicida NBRC 103162 = DSM 15088 (assembly GCF_000730665.1). Taxonomy (GTDB): domain Bacteria; phylum Pseudomonadota; class Gammaproteobacteria; order Pseudomonadales; family Pseudomonadaceae; genus Aquipseudomonas; species Aquipseudomonas plecoglossicida. The sequence goes on along the minus strand of NZ_BBIV01000034.1, from coordinate 19,834 downwards.
ATGGCCCTGCTGTACGCCGATGCTGGCAGCCTGAGCTTCGACCAGATCGGCAAGGCCCTGGCCACCACCAGCATGCCTAGCCTGCTGGCGCAACTGGGCCTGGGCATGATGCTGGTCGGCCTGGCCTTCAAGCTGTCGCTGGTACCGTTCCACCTGTGGACCCCGGATGTGTACGAAGGCGCCCCGGCGCCGGTCGCCGCCTTCCTGGCCACCGCCAGCAAGGTTGCGGTATTCGCTGTGGTCGTGCGTCTGTTCATGATCTCCCCTGCTGCCAGCAGCGGCGTGCTGAGCACCGTACTGGCGGTGATCGCGGTCGCTTCGATCCTGATCGGCAACCTGTTGGCGCTGACCCAGAGCAACCTCAAGCGCCTGCTCGGTTACTCGTCCATCGCCCACTTCGGTTACCTGCTGATCGCCCTGGTCGCCAGCAAGGGCCTGGCCCTGGAGGCCATGGGCGTGTACCTGGTCACCTACGTGATCACCAGCCTCGGCGCCTTCGGTGTCATCACCCTGATGTCCTCGCCTTACGGTGGCCGTGATGCCGACGCACTGTACGAGTACCGCGGCCTGTTCTGGCGCCGCCCGTACCTGACCGCAGTGCTGACCGTGATGATGCTGTCGCTGGCCGGTATCCCGCTGACGGCCGGCTTCATCGGCAAGTTCTACATCATCGCCACCGGTGTCGAGTCGCAGCTGTGGTGGCTGGTCGGTGCACTGGTGATCGGTAGCGCCATCGGCGTTTACTACTACCTGCGCGTCATGGTCACCCTGTTCCTGGTCGAGCCGAACCTGCGTCGCCACGACGCTCCGCTGAAGTGGGAACAGCGTACCGGTGGCGTCATGCTGCTGGCCATCGCCATTCTGGCGTTCGTGCTGGGCGTCTACCCGCAACCGCTGCTGGAGATGGTCCAGCAGGCAGGTCTGCAACTGATCGGTTGATCAGGTCGGTGATAAAAAACACCCCGCACTTGCGGGGTGTTTTTTTTATCGAAAAAAAGCAGCCGTGGGTTGGCTAGGAAACCTCGCGGCGTTGAAGTGCAGTCCTGCGTAGGTCACTGTTGGCCGATGGCAGATACACATCCGGGTTGGGCATGCCACTGGGGGACAGTTCGTGGGTCATTTCGAACTCCGCCCTGACCGACCAGCCACAGGCTTCATTGGTACATTGCAGATAAGCCACTCTCAAGAAAATATGTCGCCCCTCGCTGGTGCGGATACGCATACGGCTTTCGCAATGAGGACAGACCAGCTTGTACGTACTCATGAAAGATACCTGCCCAACACACTCAGCGACTTGCGCTGTAGGAATTCACAGTTCATTGAGCCAGCATTGACTACCGCACGAGAAGGGTTTTTCATCACACATCTACACATACCGAGAAACTCCTCAAATCGCAGGACAAATATTCAAAAATGATTAGTTTAAGGCCAGGGAAAGACGTTAAACCACTCATGGATACTCAATATGAGTAGCAAATTATTTCCCGCTGTCTTGGCGCGTCTCAAGCAACTGACCGGCGCCAATTCTGATGTTCAACTGGCCCGAAGCCTGAACATAAGCCCACAGACGCTGAGTAGCTGGAAGATAAGACAGAGCATTCCGTATTCATTGTGCATAGATTTGGCGGGCATTCATGGCTGTTCACTCGACTGGTTGCTGCTAGGCAACCAGTCACCGGACAAATCCGACGATGGCTGGGAAAACGACATGATCGAGCGCTTGCGCAGCCTCTCGTCTGCAGACCGCCATGCCACCCTCCTCTACATTCAGGACAAGCAACGTATCCAGGAACTGGAACAGCGACTGGACCAGTTTTCCAGCGCCTTGCCGGCGAAATTGCCAGGCTGAATTCATCGTCGCCAACGCTGGAGGAAGTCACGCAGGTCTACTGCATCCAGCCACACCATGGCCTTCAGACTGACGGGGATCACCACCGTCGCAGCCACGAAAGCTGCCATGCCACGCGACAGCATGGGCACAAGGGCCTTGACCAAAGGCTCGAACAGGTAGCCAACGCCAAGAATCAGGAGCACCAGAATGCACTGATTGGCCAATGACAGGCGCCTGCGCGAGGCAAAGATCAGATGGCCCCGCGCGACAGTGATGAACAGTGCCCCCAACAGGGCTCCGAGCAATACCCTGCCCTCATGCTGGAAGATGCCTGCCAGCACATCACGCATGCTTTCCACTTCATTCATGACTACCTCCATCGGCCCTGTCGGGCCTCACACCATGGGTGTACAAGCTCTGCAGCACGGCCCCTTCAACGAAGCGCACATAGCAAACCGTCAGCGCCCGCCCGCACGCATGGCCAGCGACATCGCCGAGGCGCTTGTAACCACGTCGACGCAGGGCGAGCCGCCAGCTGGCGAATTCGTTGGCAGCGGTCACGGCCGCACAACGCACGGCCAGTGCGAGGCGTGCGTCACTGACCTCAGGCCCCAGCGTGAGGCGCGCCCGCATCGCCGGCAATGCCATGCGTGGCCAGAACGGATCATGGCTATCCGGATAACGCAGTACGCAGGTGACTGATACAGGCTCTTTGCTCATGGGCTTGCCCTCACTGCTCGGCGAACATGCCATAGCGGATTGCCTTGATCACCGCCGCGACACGCGTCGGCACGTCGAACTTGCGCAGAATGTTGGACACGTGAAAATTGACGGTCGACTCCCGGCATTGCAGGATCTGCCCAATTTCCCAGGAGCTCTTGCCATAGGCGCACCAGAGCAGAACCTGGTGCTCGCGCGGGGTCAGGTGGATAGGCGCTTGGTCTGCGCTTTCGGGGCGCTGTCGCAGGTTGATAATCATCGTCGAACTCCACAGGTCATGGCCAATGGCGTCAGCAAAGTGTGCTGTCGCGCTAGGCCCCACGTTACGAAACGCTCCCTGTCGTCTCTACTCCTGCAACCTGTAGCGCGCCGTCCTACACAGTACGCCAGCTCCAGCAGCGCGCAATTAATTGAAATTTCTCGTGCTCTGGGCGGTTGTTCGCTCGTCACAACGCCGTTGCCTGCCCGCCCTTCGCCTGGAGTTGTACGATGCGTCCCGTTTTGCCCCTCTCGTCATGCCTCGGCCTGCTGGCCATTTTTACCGTTGGCCAGCAAGCCACTGCTGCCCCTGCCGTCCAGCTGGGTGAAGTGCTGATCAGTGACGAAGAGCAGAACGAACTGGAAGATGCCCGCGAGCGCCTGCAGGCAATTCCCGGCGCCAGCAACCTGGTCGACATGGACCAGGTGGGCCAAGGTCGCGTTGCCAACAACCAGGATGTGCTGGCTTACCAGCCTGGGGTGTTCGCCCAGTCGGCGGGCAACGATGGCATCAAGCTGTCGATCCGCGGCTCAGGCATCAACCGCGCACCGGGCGCACATGGCTCCGGCGTATACACGATGTTCGATGGCCTGCCCCTGACCGGACCGGGCGGCACACCCTATGAACTGTTCGAGCCACTGTGGCTGAGCCGCGCCGAAGTCTTGCGCGGCGCCAATGGCTTCGATTACGGCGCACTGGCCTTGGGCGGCGCGATCAACTACGTGACCCACACCGGTCACGATGCGGCACCGCTGCAAGTCCGTTATGAAGCCGGCAGCCGCGGCTATCAGCACCGGCACGTGAGCTCCGGCCAGGTATTGGGCGACCTGGACTATTACGTGGCGCTGACCGACTCGGAATACGACGGCTACCAGGAACACAGCAGCGGCAGCGCCAAGGGCATAGCCGCCAACGTCGGCTACCGCTTCAACCCTGACCTTCAGACGCGCTTCTACCTGCGCTACCGGGAAACCGAGAACGACCTGCCCGGGCGCCTGACCAAGGAGCAGATCAAGCATGACCCACGCGCAGCCAATGCCGCTTACCTGGCTCGCGATGACAGCCGCCCGCAGCCGGGCAGCACCTGGGTCGGCAACAAGACCACGTTCTTCCTGGAGGAGGACGCACGCCTGGAAGCCGGGCTGGTCTATCACGACTACCCGATGGACCTGCGCGAAGGCCCGATGCGCCTGAAGGTCGCCTACACCGATGTGAGCGGAACGCTGAACTACTTCCGGCGCGACACGCTGCTTGGCCATGAGAGCAAGACCAACGTCGGCTGGCGCACCACCAAGCACCTGCCCAACAGCGGCGCTTCGCAGTTCGCCCGCAGCGGCGGCGACAACTTCGGCGCCCGCAGCCGCGACTTCAGCTACCAGGGCTCGGACACCGTGCTGCACGCCGGCAACGACCTGGAGCTGATCCCGGACCTGTGGCTGACCACGGGACTGGCCATGATCTACACCCGGCGCGAGAGCGACGTGACCTACCCGCAGAGCGGCGGCAAGGTCAGCCAGCATGACTGGGACTATGCCCCACGGCTGGGATTGCGTTACGACATCAGTCCGCAACTGCAGGTCTATGGTAACCTCAGTCGCTCGGTCGAACCGCCGCACCCTTGGTCGCTGATCTGGAGTTCGACGGTTGCCACCCAGCCGATCGAGATGCAGAACCAGACCGCCACCACCCTGGAGCTCGGCGCGCGAGGCGATTCGGCGCTTGGCCGCTGGGACCTGGCCTGGTACTACTCGCAGGTTCGCCATGAACTCCTGGCCGTGGAAATCGTGCCCGGTGCCCTGCCCAAGGAATTCAACGCCAGCCCCACGGTGCACCAGGGCGTCGAAGCAGGCCTGGACAGCACGCTCTGGGAAGACTCAGGCGTCGGCAGGCTGAGCCTGCGCCAGGCCTACACCTTCAGCGACTTCCATTACCGTGACGACGACACGTTCGGCGATAACCGGCTGCCCGGCATTCCCATGCACTACTACCAGGCCGAACTGCGCTACGACTGGCCCAGCGGCTTCTATGCCGGGCTCAATACGCAGATGGCCTCCAAGGTGCAGGTCGACTATGCCAACAGCTACCACGCCGATGCCTATGCGCTGCTGGGCGCGCGGCTGGGCTGGAACTCGCCGAAGCAGGACTGGCAGACCTGGCTGGACCTGCGCAACCTGACCAACGAGCGCTATGCGGCAACGGTGACGCCGGGGTACAACGATGCGGGGCAGGACATCGCGCGCTCGACGCCGGGGGAAGGGTTCAGCGTGTATGCCGGGGTGTCGTACAGTTTCCACTAGATGAATGCGCAGGACCCCATCGCTGGCAAGCCGGCTCCCACAGGTCTTGTGCAGGAACTGGCTTGCCAGCGATGGGGCTGCGCAACGGCCCCTATTGAGGCAACTGCACCTTCGGCCTGCTCGCCGCGAAGATCGCCCAGCTCGAGATGAACAATGCCGCGATCAGCGGCCCGATCACGAAGCCATTGAGCCCGAACACCGCCAGCCCACCCAGGGTCGACACCAGGATCAGGTAATCAGGCATCCGTGTGCCCTTGCCCACCAGGATCGGCCGCAGCACGTTGTCCACCAGGCCGATCACCAGCACCCCAAACGCCGTCAGGATAATGCCCTGCAGGAACGCTCCGGTGAGCAGGAAGTAGGCCGCCACCGGCGCCCAGATGATGCCGGCGCCCACCGCTGGCAAGAGTGACAGGAAGGCCATCATCACGGCCCAGACCAGCGCGCTGGGGATATCCAGCACCCAGAAGATGAAGCCGCCCAGCGCGCCCTGGGTGATGGCCACCAGCACATTGCCTTTTACCGTGGCACGCACCACCCGGTTGAATTTCAGCTGCAACCTGCGCTTCTGCTGCTCGGGCAACGGCACGGCAAGCCGGACCTGGCGCGCCACCTCCGCGCCTTCGCGAAGAAAGAAGAACAGCAGGTACACCATGATGCCGAAGCTCACCAGGAAATCGAACGTACCCTGCCCGAAGCTGTAGGCCTGGCCGGCCAGCACCTGGCTGCCTTGCGTGGCCCACTTGGAAATCTTGTCCTGCAGACCATCCAGATTGCCCATGCCCAGGCTGTCCAGGCCATGCTGGGCGAATGCCGGCAGCATGTGCTTGCCGCGCGCGACAAAGCCAGCGATGTCCAGTTGCCCGCTTTCGATACGCTGGTACAGGTTGGCCCCCTCCTGCACCAGCAGCGCGCTGGTGATGATCACCGGCAGCACGGCCACCACCATGCAGACCAGCAAGGTAGTGGCCGCAGCGAGGTTGCGTCGCCGGCCAAACCGCATCAACAGGTGGCGCTGCAGCGGTGCGAACAGGATGCCGAGAATCACCGCCCAGAAGATCGCCCCGTAGTACGGCAGCAAGATCCACACGAAGGCAATCGTCACCAACGTCAGGAGTACGGCCAGGGCCTTGTTCTGCAGCGCGGTCGAGTTCATGGCGGTTCCTTGAGTGTCCTCACTATTAGTGCAGGCCATCACTGGAAAAGTGCCACCCACCCCTTGATTCAAATCAATACGCTGCGCCCGCCTACCCCCTAGCATCCGCGATTTTCGCCCCGGTGCGCCCATGTCCCCCATCGCCAAGCCCGAACTGCTGGCCCCCGCTGGCACCCTTAAGACCATGCGCTACGCCTTCGCCTACGGTGCCGACGCCGTGTATGCCGGCCAGCCGCGCTACAGCCTGAGGGTGCGCAACAACGAATTCGACCACGCCAACCTGGCCCAAGGCATCAGCGAGGCGCATGCCATGGGCAAGCGCTTCTATGTCGTGGTCAACATCGCGCCGCACAATGCCAAGCTCAAGACGTTCCTCAAGGACCTGGCGCCCGTGGTCGCGATGGCGCCGGACGCACTGATCATGTCCGATCCCGGCCTGATCATGCTGGTGCGCCAGCATTTCCCGCAGATGCCCGTGCACCTGTCGGTGCAGGCCAACACGGTCAATTGGGCCAGCGTGCAGTTCTGGCAGCAGTTGGGCTTGAGCCGAGTGATCCTGTCGCGGGAGCTGTCACTGGAAGAGATCGAGGAAATCCGCCAGCAGGTGCCGGACATGGAGCTGGAAGTGTTCGTGCATGGTGCCCTGTGCATGGCCTATTCCGGCCGCTGCCTGTTGTCGGGCTATCTCAACAAGCGTGACGCCAACCAGGGGAGCTGCACCAATGCTTGCCGCTGGAAGTATCAAGCCACCCCGGCCACCGAGAATGCCACCGGCGACATCGTGCGCGAAGTGGAGCCCACCCTGGGCCTGGGCTTGCCGACCGAACAGGTGTTCCTGCTGCAGGAAAGCAACCGTCCCGGCACCGAGCTGCCCGCCTTCGAGGACGAACACGGCACCTACATCATGAACGCCAAGGACCTGCGCGCCATCCAGCACGTCGAGCGGCTGGCGGCCATGGGCGTGCATTCGCTGAAGATCGAGGGCCGTACCAAGTCGCACTTCTACTGCGCCCGCGCCGTGCAGTCGTACCGCAAGGCCATCGACGACGCCGCAAACGGGCGACCGTTCGACATGGCGTTGATGGACAACCTCGAGTCCTTGGCCCAGCGCGGCTACACCGAAGGCTTCCTGCGCCGGCATGTGCACGACGAATACCAGAACTACCTGCGCGGCAACTCCATCTCCGAACGCCAGCAATTCGTCGGCGAACTGACCGGTGCACGCGTGGACGGCCTGGCCGAGGTCAAGGTCAAGAACCGTTTCGCCGTAGGCGATCACCTGGAACTGATGACCCCTCGCGGCAACTACCACTTCGACCTGCATCGCCTGTACGACCGCCAGCAGCGGGCCACCGAGGTGGCCCCAGGAGACGGCCATGTGGTGTACCTGCCGATTCCCGAGCAGGTGGCGCTGGATCACGGGCTGCTGATGCGCGACCTGGGCCCCGAGCAGCCGGTGCTGCCTGACGAGGCTGTAATCCCCGCCTCAGCTGGCTGACAGGTGCGACAGGCGAGGATCGTGGCTCTCACACAAGAGGCCACCCCATGTTGCCCACCACTTCCCGCCGAACCTTCGTCAAAGGCCTGGGCGCCGCTACCGCGCTAGCAGGCCTGGGACTTTGGCGGCCACTGGCCAGTGCTGCCGATGGACACGCGCTGGCCGGCCGGCACTTCGAGCTGTACATCGGCCAGACCCCCGTCAACATCACTGGCAACCCGCGCACGGCGCTGACCGTCAATGGCAGCCTGCCTGGCCCCCTGCTGCGCTGGCGCGAGGGCGATACCGTGACGCTGCGCGTGCGTAATCGGCTGGATCAGGACACCTCGATCCACTGGCACGGCATTCTCCTGCCAAGCGACATGGACGGCGTACCCGGCCTGAGCTTCGCCGGCATCGCACCCGGCGGCGATTACCTCTACCGCTTCACCCTGCGCCAGAGCGGCACCTACTGGTACCACAGCCATTCCGGGCTGCAGGAGCAGGCCGGAGTCTACGGCGCGATGGCCACTTCGCCCCCCCTGAGCGGACACCAGGTACACGATCAGGCAGTCAATTGGGTTATCATCGTGGACCAACTGGAATACCAGCAGTTCGAAAGCAGCGGCGCACTGAACTGGAACGCCACGGCCTGGATCGGTGGCGATGTCGACCGTCTCTGGCTGCGCAGCGAGGGCGAGCGGGAACAGGGCACAACCCACAAGGCCGAGCTGCAGGCGTTGTGGGGCCATGCCATCGATCCGTGGTGGGAGCTGGTCGGCGGTGTGCGCCAGGACTTCAAACCCGCCAGCGGTCAAACCTGGGCGGCATTCGGCATCCAGGGCACGCCGCTGTATGGCCTGGAACTCCAAGCCACAGCCTATGCGGGGGAGCGTCAACAGACCGCGCTGCGCCTTGAAGCGGCTTACGCTATGCTGCTGACCAACCGCTGGATCCTCGAGCCGACCCTCGAAGCCAATTTCTTCGGCCGCGACGATGCCGGCCGTGAACAAGGCGCGGGGTTGGCGGACAGCGAAATTGGTCTGCGCCTGCGCTACGAAATCACCCGCGGCTTCGCCCCGTATCTCGGGGTAAGCTTCGACCGCCTGCACGGCAAGCGCGCCGACCAGGCTCGGGAGCACGGCGAAGACCTCTCCCAGACCCGCCTGGTAGCAGGCGTGCGCCTGCGTTTTTGAAGGAGTCGTTCGACCATGCTGCGTAAACACCTGTTCACCTTCGGCCTGCTGGCCTTCACCGGCCTTGCCCAGGCTGCCGAGACCATCGACGTCTACCGCGACCCCAACTGTGGCTGTTGCAAAGCCTGGATCAGCCACCTGCGCGACAACGGCTTCACCGTCAACGACCATGTCGAGCCGGACATGAGCGCCGTCAAGCAACGCCTGGGCGTGGCGCCACGGCTGGCCTCGTGCCACACCGGGGTGATCGAGGGCAAGTTCGTCGAAGGCCATGTACCGGCCGAACAAGTCCACCAGCTGGTCAAGCGCGCCGACCTCAAGGGCCTGGCCGTGCCCGGCATGCCCATGGGCTCGCCGGGCATGGAGATGGGTGATCGCAAGGATGCCTACCAGGTCATCGGCGTGACCCAGGACGGCCAGGACACCGTGGTCGCCAACTACTGATGCTGAGCCACTGGGCGCTGTTTCTCAGCGCCTTTGGCGCCGCCACCCTGCTGCCGCTGCAGTCGGAAGCGGTGCTGGTGGGTTTGTTGCTGCGCCAGCCCGAGGCGTGGTTGACCCTGTTGCTGATCGCCACCGCGGGCAACGTGCTGGGCTCGATGGTCAACTGGCTGTTGGGCCGAGCCATCGAACACCTGCGCGACAAGCGCTGGTTTCCATTCAGTGCCTCGCAACTGGAGCGCGCCCAGCTGCGCTACCAGCGCTGGGGGCAATGGTCGCTGCTGCTGAGCTGGATGCCCGTGATCGGTGATCCGTTGACCCTGATAGCGGGGATCATGCGTGAGCCGTTCTGGCGGTTCATGCTGCTGGTGACGCTGGCCAAGGGCGGGCGCTACATCATCGTAGCGCTGATCACCCTGGGCTGGTTTGACACCTGGTGACACCTTTTTTCACGCTCAGGGTACTCCTCTGACTGCTACAGTCGCCAATTCCTACATGGTCCTACACGGAGTGCCCCCATGCTGCGCGCAACCGCCCTGGCCCTGGCCTGCCTTGTCAGCGCCCCGGCCATCGCCGCCGAAACGCCCACCTACGGCAAGCAACTCGAAGGTTTCAGCTACCCTCACCCACTCAAGCATTTCGACTTCCAGTCCCAGGGCCAGGCCTTGCAGATGGGCTACATGGACGTGCCTGCCAAAGGCCAGGCCAATGGCCGCAGCGTGCTGTTGATGCACGGCAAGAACTTCTGCGCCGCCACCTGGGAAACCACCATCGACGCCCTGAGCCAGGCCGGTTACCGCGTCATCGCCCCGGACCAGGTCGGGTTCTGCACATCGAGCAAGCCTTCGCATTACCAGTACAGCTTCCAGCAACTGGCCAGCAACACCTATGCATTGCTCGAACATCTGGGCATCCAACGGGCCGTTGTGCTCGGCCATTCCACCGGCGGCATGCTCGCCACCCGCTATGCGTTGATGTACCCGCAGCAGGTCGAGCGCCTGGCAATGGTCAATCCGATCGGCCTGGAAGACTGGAAAGCCCTGGGCGTGCCTTATCGCAGCGTGGACCAGTGGTATGCCCGCGAACTGAAGCTCGATGCCGAGGGCGTGCGCGAATATGAACGCAAGACCTATTACGCCGGACGCTGGAAACCTGAGTACGAGCGCTGGGTGCAGATGCTGGTGGGGCTGAACAAGGGCGCGGGGCATGAAGCAGTGGCGTGGAACTCGGCGCTGATCTACGACATGATCTTCACCCAGCCGGTGTACTACGAGTTCAAGGACTTGAAGATGCCGACCCTGCTGTTGATCGGTGACCAGGACAGCACTGCCATTGGCAGCGATATCGCCCCGCCCGAGGTCAAGGCACGGCTGGGCAAGTACAAGGAGCTCGGACCGCAGGTCGCTAAGCTGATTCCCCAGGCCGAGCTGGTGACCTTCGAGGGCATGGGGCACGCGCCGCAGATCGAGGAGCCCAGGCGCTTCAACAAGACACTCGTCGACTGGTTGGCGCAGTAACCCGGGTGAGGGGCGCCTTGCGCCCCTTTCCCTGACCTCAGTGCTTCCAGACCTGGGCTTCGCTCCACCCCAGCTCGGCAAAATCCCCGACCCGCAACCCAGCCTCCTCCTCGCAGAAGAATTCATCCAGCTGCGGTGGCCGCACCGCCGTGTCGCTGAGCATGGCATGCACCTGGCCACGGTGGTGGATCTGGTGCTCGAACACATGCGACAGCAAGCGCAGGCGTTGCTCGCGCTGCACCCGGTCAGGCCGCACGATGCTCACGTAGCGAGACAGCTGGTCGTCGCGCAGCACGCTGCAATAGGCGATCAGTCGGTGATCCGCCTGGGCCTGTTCGGCATGCAGGTCGGCACAGGTGGCGAACGGCTGCTCCGGCTCGAAGAAGCGCTCGCTGTCGGCGTCCGGCGCCTCGCCGCGCTGCTCGCACTCGAGCATGTGCAGGTAGAACCAGTCCACTGTCAGCAAGTGGTTGAGCGTCGCCTTGATCGACGGAAAGAAGCTGCAGCGCGGAGCGACGAACTCGTCGTGCGTCAGTTGCAGGCAAGCCTTGTACACGCGGTGGTTGGCCCAGCCATTGTTGTAGGCCTGGGTCAGCAGATGATGCGACAACGGCTCCATGGTTCGGCTCCTTCAGGCGAAGCGTTGCAGTTGCATCTCCCGTAGCCGGCTCAGGGTCCTTTGGTACGGGAACGCCAGATACCCTTGAGTGTAGAGCGCATCCAGCGGTACCTGGGCTTCCAGGTACAAGGCCACCCTGCGGTCATAGCACTCATCGACCAGGGCGATGAAGCGGCGCACGGCGTCGTCCTTGGGCGACAGGGCAGGCAACTGGCGATCGCCTGCCACCACCTGCGCCGCGCCATCCTCGGTGCCACGGGCGATGCGACCAGCCCGCTGTTCGCCACTCAGGGCCGGAACGCCCTCGACCAGGATCGCCGGGAAACGGTCGCACAAGGCCATGAACTCCATGGCTGCCAGCGGCTGCTCGCACAGGTCGGCGAATCGGCACCAGAGCGCACCGGCGCTGTGCCGGATCACCTGGATCTGCCGAGTGCCTACCGACAGCGGCCGGGTACTGCCAGGATCTTCTGGGCTCAGTTGCCCGAACACCGCTGCGAGGTTGCCTGGCTTGCCGGCTTCGGCGACCCAATAGCGTTGCCGAGCAGCCCCTGGATGCAGGCGATGATCTTGATCGCCCTGAATGGGCAACACCACCATGTGCTGTTCGATGGCGCGGATTGCCGGGAGGAATCGCTCGCGGTTGAAGCCATCGAGATACAGCTGCTGTGGCGGCTGGTTGGACGTGGCAACCACCCGCACACCTTGGTCGAACAGCACCTGAAACAGCCGGCCGAGAATGATGGCATCACCGATGTCGCTGACGAACAGTTCGTCGAAGCACAGCACGCGGATCTGCCCGGACAGCTCGCGGGCCAAGGCCTGCAAGGGGTCGGCGGTGCCATTGAGCTGGAACAGGCGCTGGTGCACCCAGGCCATGAAATGGTGAAAGTGCTGGCGCCGGGACGGGACGGTCAGACAGCGATGGAACAGGTCCATCAGCCAGGTCTTGCCGCGGCCGACCGGGCCCCACAGGTAGAGGCCCTGGGTGGCTCGTCCCTGCTCGATGGCCTCGAAACAGGCCTGCAGTGCGTTGACGGCCAGGGCCTGGGCCGGATCGGGAGCGTAGCCTTGGTCAGCAAGGGCCTGGTGGTAGAGCAGTCGGGGATCGAGGGTCATGCGGCATTATGTTTATGGGCCCTATCGCCGGCAAGCCGGCGATAGGTGCACCGCCTTAGCCGTCGCTAAGGCCAACCTTCAACAACTTTCCGTCCTTGTCATCGGTCAGCACATAGAGGTAGCCATCGGGCCCTACCCGCACATCGCGGATTCGCGCCTTCAGGTCGCCCAGCAGACGCTCTTCATGGACGATCTTGTCGCCAGCGAGTTGCAGGCGGATCAGCTCCTGGGTAACCAGCGCGCCGATGAACAGGTTGTGATCCCAGGCCTTGAACGTGGGGCTGTCATAGAAGGCCATGCCGCTGATCCCGGGCGACTTTTCCCAGACATGGTGCGGATCGACCATGCCATCGACATGCTTGCCCTTGGCCTCGGGAATCGGCAGCAGCGAGTAGTTGATGCCGTGCGTCGCGATTGGCCAGCCGTAGTTCTTGCCCGGCTGCACGATATTGATCTCGTCGCCTCCGCGCGGGCCATGCTCGTGGGTCCAGAGCTTGCCGGTCCACGGATTGAGCGCAGCGCCCTGCTGGTTGCGATGGCCGAACGACCAGATTTCCGGGCGCACGTTGTCCCTGCCGACGAAGGGGTTGTCCTTCGGCACCTCACCGTCGGGCAGGATCCGCACGACCTTGCCCTGCAGCTTGTCCAGATCCTGGGCCGTCGGACGCTGGTTGTTTTCGCCCAGGGCGATGAACAGGAAGCCATCGCGATCGAATACCAGGCGCGAGCCGAAGTGGTTGCCGACCGAGAGTTTGGGCTGTTGTCGGAAAATCACGGCAAAGTGCTCCAGCCGTGCGCGATCTTCGCTCAACTGACCGCGGCCCACTGCGGTGCCTGCCTTGCCATCACTGCCCTCTTCGGCGAATGAAAGATAAACCGTTCGATCCGTCTCGAATTCCGGGGAAAGCACCACGTCGAGCAAACCGCCCTGCCCTTCGGCCCAGACCTTGGGAACGCCGCTGATGGGCGCCCCGACCTTGCCCTCGGCATTGACCAGGCGCAGGTTGCCGGGGCGTTCGGTGACCAGCATGTCCTTGCCGCCTGGGAGGAAGGCCAGCGCCCACGGGTTGCGCAAACCGTCTGCCAGGGTACTGACCGTGATCTGCCCCTCCTCGCTGGGGAACTGCTGCTCGGAAGCGGCCTGCGCCAACAGCGGCAGCAATGCAGCGGCGGTCAGGGTGGCCAACCAGGTAGCTTTGGTCATGCGCAATTCCTTTCGAGGGGCTCAGGGCACGCGCTGGGTGTCGCGTGGCGGCCGGGTAGGTTCCAGGTTCGGGGTCTGCTGCTGGCGACGCAGGTTGTCGCCGTTGCCGATGCCGCGGTTGTCCAGGCTGGGCGTGCGCTGGATCGGCTGTGTGGAAGGGCCTCGCACCGGCGGGGTGGCCGACATGCTGCCCTGGCGGCTGTTGGGGTTGGCGCGCTGGATCGGGCTGTTGTAGGGATTGTTGTTACTGGCGGCAAGTTGCAGCGGCTGCGGCGTTGCGGCCTGCACCGGCACGCACAGCAACAGGCCGATGGCCAGGGTTGGCAATGTAAGGTTCATGCTTCACCTCCCGTACGAAAAAGCGCGCCTCGTGCGTTGGATAGCCTAAGGCGCGATGGGTTCGCGGCAAAAGTGTGAATGCGATTCCTGATGTTTCAGTATGAACCTGCCACGGCAACCGTACAGCCCCGTTACGCGCCGACGTCGACCTTGTGCCGCGCCGCGTACAGGCACAGCATCTCCATGGCCAGGGTCGCGCCGGCCAGCGCCGTGATATCGGCATGATCATAAGCGGGTGCCACTTCCACCAGGTCCATGCCCACCAGGTTGATGCCCCGAAGCCCACCCAGTATTTCCAGTGCCTGTACCGTGCTCAGCCCGCCACAGACTGGCGTACCCGTGCCTGGCGCATAGGCGGGATCCAGGCAGTCGATATCGAAGGTCAGGTACACCGGGCGCTCACCGACCCGCTGGCGGATCGCCGCGATGATCGCCTCGGTGCCCTGGCGATGCACTTGCCGGGCGTCGAGGATGGCGAAGCCCTGATCGTCGTCATTGGTGGTGCGCAAACCGACCTGCACGGAGCAGGACGGATCCACCAGCCCTTCGCGCGCGGCGTGCCAGAACATGGTGCCATGGTCGATGCGTTTGCCCTCCTCGTCCGGCCAGGTGTCGCTGTGCGCATCGAAGTGGATCAATGCCAACGGGCCATGGCGTCGGGCATGGGCCTTGAGCAGCGGGTAGCTGATGAAATGATCGCCACCCAAAGTGAGCATCGCGCACCCTGCCTCCAGGATATGCGTGGCGTGCGCCTCGATACTGTCTGGCACCGACTGCGGGGTGCCGCTGTCGAACGGGCAATCACCATGATCGACGACGGCGAGGTGGTCGAACGGGTCGAACGCCCAAGGCCAGTGGCGAGCCCAGGCCTGCTGGACCGAAGCGGAGCGAATGGCACGCGGTCCGAAACGCGCCCCGGGGCGGTTGCTGGTGGCGGTGTCGAAAGGCACCCCGCTCACCACCACATCCACGCCACGCAGATCGCGACTGTAGCGACGACGCGCGAAACTGGTTATACCGGCGTAGGTACTTTCCGCAGCAGTGCCATACAAGCTGTCACGGGTCATGGCCTGGTCGTTGTTCTGGGCTTGCTCCATCTTCGGGCTCCTTTTGTAATCGAGGGTTACTGGCGGCTGCGGAAAGCCGTCCACAGTCGGTTGCGCTGGCGCAGGTCGGACAACGCCATGCCGCGATCGGCATACAGGCGCTCACGCACCGAAGCGGGCGGGTAGATATCCGGATCGTTGCGTACCGCCTCGTCGACCAGCGGCGTGGCTGCCTGGTTGGCGTTGGCGAAAAACAGCGCGTTGGTCAGTGCCGCTACCGATTCCGGTTGGAGCATGAAGGCCATGAAGGCCTTGGCCGCCTCGGGGTGCGGGGCGTCCTTGGGTATGACCAGGTTGTCCTGCCAGAGCAGTGTCCCTTCGCGGGGAATGCGATAGATCAGCTCGAACGGCTTGCCGGCGCGGCGCGCCTGGTCGGCAGCCATTGCCGCATCGCCGTTGTAGGTCAGTGCCAGGCAAACGCTGCCATTGGCCAGGTCGTTGATCTGTCGGCCGTTGGCGACATAGGCGATCGATGGCTGCAACTGCGTCAACAGTGCTTGTGCCTGGGCGAGATCGGCCTTGTCCTGGCTGTACGGGTCCTTGCCAAGGTAGTTGAGGGCCAGGCCAATCACTTCCTGCGGCGAGTCGGGCATGGCGATGCCGCATCCCTTGAGGCGGCTTGCATACTCGGGCTTGAACAGCAGGTCCAGGCTGTTCATCGGTACATCGCCCAGGCGCTGGCGCACGGCCTCGACATTCACTCCCAGGCCCAACGTTCCCCAGGTATAGGGCAGCGCATGACGATTGCCCGGGTCGACTTCGGCCAGCTTGCCCAGCAAATCCTTGTCGAGGTTGGCATAGCCCGGCATGCGCTGCGCATCCAGCGGCAGCAGGGCGTTGGCCTTGAGTGCCCGTGCGAGCACGGTGGACGACGGCACGACCACATCGTAGCCACTGCCGCCGGTCAAGAGCTTGGTTTCCAGCACCTCGGAGGTGTCAAAGGTGTCGTAGCGCACCTTGTATCCCGTCTCGCGCTCGAAGCGCTCGAGGGTCTGCGGAGCGACATAATCGGCCCAACTGTACAGGTTGAGGACCTTCTCTTCGGCCTGCAGCGGCAAGGCAAGGCACAAGGACAGCAGGCACAGCGAACTTCGCATGACGGGCACCTCGAGCAGGGGATGGATGCCGTCAGCATGCCAGCCGGGTTACATTGTAAAAATGGCAACTTTACAAAGCTGACATTCATTAGGAGCAATGTGATGCTCGGACAATTGCAGGACCCTGACCTGCACCTGTTGCGGCTGTTCGTGACCGTTGTCGAGGCCGGCGGCTTCAGCGCCGCGCAAGGCGTATCAGGCTTGAGCCAGCCCACCATCAGCCAGCGCATGGCGCAGCTCGAGGCGCGCCTGGGTTATCGCCTGTGCAGTCGCGGCAAGCGTGGTTTTAGTCTGACCGAGAAGGGCGAACTGCTGCTGGAAGCTGCTCGCGGTTTGCTGTTGGATATCGAACGGTTCCGCCAGCAGGCCAATGGCGTGGCTGGGCGCTTGCTGGGGACGGTGAGGATCGGCATGGCGGAAAACCAGGACGCGGCTGTAAGCATTCGCCTGGCGCGGGCGATTTCCAGTTTTCGCGAACGTGAGGAGGCAGTGCAGCTGGAACTGTTCAGCGCGCCACCTGCAGAGCTTGAACGGTTGCTGCTGGAGCAGCGGCTGGACTATGCCATCAGCTACTTTTCCGGCAGCCAGGCGGCATTCGATTACCAGCCGTTGTTCGAAGAGCGTCAGCGATTGTACTGCGGCAAGGGGCACGTATTTTTCGGCCTGCCAGGCGTCACGCGCGAGCAGTTGCTGGAGGCCGATCAGGTGCGCCATCCCTACCGGTTTCTCAAGGGCGGCGAGCCGTTCCAGAGCCTGCGCAGCATGGCGGTGGCCGAGCAGATCGAAAGCGTGCTGATGTTCATCCTGTCAGGCCGGCATATGGGTTACCTGCCGTGCCATTGCGCCCAGGGCTGGGAGGACCAGGGTTTGTTGTGGGCCCTGGATGCCGAGTTGGACTTCGTGGTGCCGTTTACCCTGGCCAGGCATCGGGGACAGGTGGCTGGGGAGGCGCAGCGGGCGTTTGCGGAGGATTTGCTGGCGGCGTTTGGCGCATAGGGCCATGCCGTCTTTTTCGACCTCATCGCCGGCAAGCCGGCTCCCACGGGTTCATCGCAAAATTCCGGCCACGCTCGGGTCAGCGGTTGCCACTCGCAGCTGCCATCATCTTGTTCACTTCACTTCGTACCATGCTCGCGTATTCGGGCGGGGACATGGCATCCAGTTCGGCACGCACCCACTCGGCCCACTTGCCCTTGCGCCGTGGCTTTTCCGAAATAAGACGGGCCGCCTCGCCCTTTGCCTTGCCCAGGTTGTTTTGCCACAGCTCGAACAACCGGGCTTTCTCGGCCTCGATCTGCGCCCGTTCCTCGAAGCTCTTGTTGGCCAGATTGAAACTCATGGAAATACCTGCCCGTTGAAATGGCCGCTATCTTACACCGTAGCGACGGATCATCGAAAAGCCCATCGCAACTTTCCTGCCGCGCCGGCATCCATTGGTTATTCACCCCATCGACGAGGAAGAGTTCATGGCCCGTAAAATTGCCGCAATAGCCAATAGCGAACAGATCAAGGATCAGGTTTTCAGCGAACTGCAGGCGCTGATCGAAGAGTCGGAAAAGCTGCTCAACGAAAGCGCTTCGCTGGTGGGCGACGAAGCCGATACCTTGCGTGCACAAGTCAGCCTGAAGCTACGCCAAGCCAGGGAAGCGGCTGGCCAGGTGCGCGCCAAGGCGCAACCGGCAGTTGACGCCACCCAGGACTACATTGGCGGCCATCCATGGCAAACCGTGGCTGTTTCGGCAGGCTTCGGCCTGGTGATAGGGTTACTGCTGGGCCGCCGCTACTGAAAGTAGCCGCGGGCTGGATCAGGCTGCTTGCGCCATCGGTATACCGCTGTGAAAGCGCAGCTCCTGGTCCGGTGACTGGATGAGTTCAGCTTCAGCTGCCCGGACCAGTTCGACACGGCGGGCGATATCTGCCTCGTCTCCATAGTGGTGAGCCAACTTCAGGTAACCCTGATAATGGCGTGCCTCACTCTTCAACAAACCGTGATAGAAGGTCCCGAGCTCCTCATCAAGGTGCGGGACCAAGGCTGCGAAGCGCTCACAACTGCGAGCCTCGATGAAAGCGCCCACCACCAGAGTATCCACCAGCTTTACCGGCTCATGGGCCCGCACCAATCGCCGCAAGCCGGAGGCATAACGCCCCGCCGACACTGGCCGCAATGGCACCCCGCGGCGTTTCATCAGACGCAATACCTGTTCATGATGCACCAGCTCTTCGCGCGCCAGGCGCGACATCATGTTGATCAGGTCCAGATGCGTGTTGTACTTGGCAATGAGGCTCAAGGCAGTACTTGCTGCCTTGAACTCACAGTTCTTGTGGTCGATCAGCAAGGTTTCCTGGTCGGCGAGCGCCGCTTCGATCCAGGCGTCTGGAGTGCGACAGCCGAGGAAGGCATCGATTTCGGGGATCAGGGACATAGACGTGCAACCACACAAGACAGGCAGGATCGGCGATTATACCGGCGGCGACCGCTAGCGCCAGTGACTATGCTTGATGTACATCAAGCGGCGACGCGGGGAGTGCCGACTATAGTCAGGCATTGCTCGCCACCTTTAAAGGGAGTCCATGCACATGCAAGCCGTTCGCAGCATCCTCGTCGTCCTCGACCCTCACCATGCCCACAGCCGTGCACTGACTCGCGCCAAGTTGATTGCAGGCGTGACCGGGGCCCGCCTGCACCTGCTGATGTGCGACAAGAAGCAAGACCACAGTGCACTGCTCAGCTTGCTCGGCAGTCAACTGCATGATGATGGGTATGACAATGTCACCCATGAGCAGACCTGGCATGACTCCTTGCATGAATCGATCATCGCTGTGCAGCAGGCTGAAGGCTGTGAGCTGGTGATCAAGGAGCATCGCCCGGATAACCCGTTGAAGAAGGCATTGCTGACCCCTACCGACTGGAAACTCCTGCGCCAGTGCCCATGCGCAGTACTGATGGTCAAGAGTGAACGGCCATGGACGGGCGGCGTGATCCTGGCGGCAGTCGATGTGGGCAACCAGGACGAAGATCATCGCCGCCTGCATGCCAGTATCATCGATCATGGTGATGCAATTGCCAAATTGGCCAAAGGCCATCTGCATGTCATAGCAGCGCACCCTTCGCCCATGTTGTCAGCTTCGGATCCTGTGTATCAATTGAGCGAAAAGATCGAAGAGCGCTACCGGGAGGCTTGCAAAGCGTTTCAGGCCGAATTTGATATCAGCGAAGATCGGCTGCATGTCGCAGAGGGACCGGCGGATGTGTTGATTCCCTTTACTGAGAAGAAACTGGACGCGGTGGTCACGGTCATGGGAACTATCGGTCGAAGTGGAATTTCCGGTGCCTTGATTGGCAATACTTCCGAAGTGGTGCTCGATTCGCTGGAAGGGGATGTGCTGGTGCTTAAAAGCGAAGAAGCGACTGCACACCTGGCTGAACTGGCTCGAGGCTGAAAGATTTTCGCCCAA
>NZ_BBIV01000035.1 GCF_000730665.1 Pseudomonas plecoglossicida NBRC 103162 = DSM 15088 | reverse complement strand
GCAAAACCTGAGGCAAGCGCCTCTAGCCCTTACCCTTCGCATGTGCCGCCAGTCGTTCCAGGGCGGCACGCAGCTTGGGGTCGGTGATGCCTTCAGCGGAATCGCGAATGCTCTCGGCAGCATTGAGTGACAGTTCGGTGGTATTGCCGCCGCGCTTGGCCGGGATCAGTGGTGGCTGCACCTTGTACAGGATGCGCTGCAGGTTGCCGAACGCTTCAAGTGCCTGCAGCTGGCGCATCAGGCGCTTCTGCTGGTAGCGCAGGCGCGTGGCCCAGTGCCCGTCGGTGACCACCAGCAACAAGGTGCCATCGCGCCACGAGGCTACATGGCAATGCTCGCGCGCGGCCGGTTGCAACTGGCTTTCCAGCAGGCGTTGCAGATGCTCCAGGCGTTCGGCCTGGTTCAGCAGCAGGCGCAGCGGGCGCACCTGGCGCAACAGTGCGGAAGGCGGCTGGGCGGGGGAGGGTTTGAAGGCCATGGGGGTACGCATGAGGTTACAAGATGAGCAGTCTAACATCTCTGCTGGCTGTACCGGCCTATCGCCGGCAAGCCGGCTCCCACAGGTACTGCGCAGGGCTTGAGGCCTGTGGATATTTCTGTGGGAGCCGGCTTGCCGGCGATAGAGCCGGTACGTTTCATCATGCTCTGGGTTGAACTCAAGGAAAATGCCCTTATCTTAGAAACGCCCCCCTAAGCGCTGTGCCAGCATCGTGGAAATCCACCACTTTCCTCACCATCGTTTCCGGGTAGAATGCTCGTTCGCATGCGGCCTCAGGGCTGCACGGGCGACTCATGGGGCCGCCCTCCATCCCTACGTGTGGAAGATCCTGCCGATATGTTTGCGCCTTTGTTAAAGAAACTTTTTGGAAGCAAGAACGAGCGTGAAGTCAAACGCATGCTCAAGACGGTGAATATCGTCAATGCCTTCGAAGAGAAAATGGTCGCCCTCTCCGATGAGCAACTGCGCGCCAAGACCGCAGAGTTCAAGGAGCGCCTGGCCAAAGGCGAGACACTGGACCAACTGCTGCCCGAAGCCTTCGCTGTGGCCCGTGAGGCCGGCAAGCGGGTGATGGGCATGCGCCACTTCGATGTGCAGCTGATCGGCGGCATGACCCTGCACGAGGGCATGATCGCAGAAATGCGTACCGGTGAAGGCAAGACCTTGGTCGGTACCCTGGCCGTCTACCTGAACGCGCTGTCCGGCAAAGGCGTGCACGTGGTCACGGTCAACGACTACCTGGCCCGCCGCGACGCCAACTGGATGCGCCCGCTCTACGAGTTCCTCGGCCTGTCCGTGGGCATCGTCTCGGCCTTCCAGCCGCCGGAAGAAAAGCGCGCTGCCTATGCGGCCGACATCACCTACGGCACCAACAACGAATTCGGTTTCGACTACCTGCGCGACAACATGGCGTTCAGCCAGGAAGAGAAGTTCCAGCGTGAACTGAACTTCGCCGTGATCGATGAAGTCGACTCGATCCTCATCGACGAAGCCCGTACTCCGCTGATCATCTCCGGCCAGGCCGAAGACAGCTCCAAGCTGTACATCGAGATCAACCGCCTGATCCCGCGCCTGACCCAGCACATCGAGGAAGTCGAAGGCCAGGTCACCCAGGAAGGCCACTTCACCATCGACGAGAAGAGCCGCCAGGTCGAGCTCAACGAAGCGGGCCACCAGTTCATCGAAGAGATGCTCACCCAGTCCGGCCTGCTGGCCGAAGGCGAGAGCCTCTACTCGGCGCACAACCTGAGCCTGCTGACTCACGTCTACGCCGGCCTGCGTGCGCACAAGCTGTTCCACCGCAACATCGAGTACATCGTCCAGGACGGCCAGGTCCTGCTGATCGACGAACACACCGGCCGTACCATGCCCGGCCGTCGCCTGTCCGAGGGCCTGCACCAGGCCATCGAGGCGAAAGAGAACCTGAACATCCAGGCCGAAAGCCAGACCCTGGCTTCGACCACCTTCCAGAACTACTTCCGCCTCTACACCAAGCTGTCCGGCATGACCGGTACGGCCGACACCGAAGCGTTCGAGTTCCAGTCCATCTACGGCCTCAACGTGATGGTCATCCCGCCGAACAAGCCGCTGGCGCGCAAGGACTTCAACGACCTGGTGTACCTGACCGCCGACGAGAAATACGCCGCGATCATCGCCGACATCAAGGAAAGCATGACCCAGGGCCGTCCGGTGCTGGTGGGTACGGCGACCATCGAAACTTCCGAGCACATGTCGAACCTGCTCAAGAAGGAAGGTATCGACCACAAGGTCCTGAACGCCAAGTACCACGAGAAGGAAGCCGAGATCATCGCCCAGGCCGGTGCCCCGGGCGCGCTGACCATCGCCACCAACATGGCTGGCCGTGGTACCGACATTCTCCTGGGCGGTAACTGGGAAGCCGAAGTGGCGGCCCTGGAAAACCCAAGCGCCGAGCAGATCGCCCAGATCAAGGCCGATTGGCAGAAGCGTCACCAGCAGGTGATCGAGACCGGCGGTCTGCACGTGATCGCTTCCGAGCGCCATGAGTCGCGCCGTATCGACAACCAGCTGCGTGGCCGTTCCGGCCGTCAGGGCGACCCGGGTTCCAGCCGCTTCTACCTGTCGCTGGAAGACAGCCTGATGCGCATCTTCGCCTCCGATCGGGTGAAGAACTTCATGAAGGCGCTGGGCATGCAGTCCGGCGAGGCCATCGAGCACCGCATGGTCACCAACGCCATCGAGAAGGCGCAGCGCAAGGTCGAAGGCCGCAACTTCGACATTCGCAAGCAGCTGCTCGAATACGATGACGTGGCCAACGAACAGCGCAAGGTGATCTACCACATGCGCAACAGCCTGCTGGCCGCCGAGAACATCGGCGACACCATCGAGGAGTTCCGCAAGGAAGTGCTGGATGCCACCATCAGCCAGCACATTCCGCCACAATCGTTGCCCGAGCAGTGGGACGTGTCCGGCCTGGAAGCGGCGCTGGCCAGCGATTTCGCGATCAAGCTGCCGATCCAGCAGTGGCTCGACGAGGACGATCACCTCTACGAAGAGACCCTGCGCGAGAAGCTGCTGAAGGAAATCACCGACGCCTACACCGAGAAGGAAGACCAGGCCGGCATCGACGCCCTGCGCACCTTCGAGAAGCAGATCCTGCTGCGCGTGCTGGACGACCTGTGGAAAGATCACCTGTCGACCATGGACCACCTGCGCCACGGCATCCACCTGCGCGGCTATGCGCAGAAGAACCCGAAACAAGAGTACAAGCGCGAGTCGTTCAGCCTGTTCCAGGAGCTGCTCGAGTCGATCAAGCGCGACACCATTCGTGTGCTCTCGCACGTTCAGGTCCGCCGCGAAGACCCGGCCGAGGAAGAAGCGCGCCTGCGTCGCGAAGCCGAGGAACTGGCCAGCCGCATGCAGTTTCAGCATGCCGCCGCGCCTGGCCTGGAAAGCGAGCAGCTGAGCGAGGAGGGTGCTGAGGTGGCCGTGGCGGCTGCCCCGGTGCGCAACGATCAGAAGCTGGGCCGCAACGAGCCGTGCTGGTGTGGTTCGGGCAAGAAATTCAAGCATTGCCATGGTCAGATTGAGTGATCTGATCCACTCGCTGTAACGTGATGACACCGGGGGCCGCTTTGCGGCCCTTTCGCGACACAAGGCCGCTCCTACAGGAATCGCAGTGATCCTGTAGGAGCGGCCTTGTGTCGCGATGGGGCACAAAGCGGCCCCGCCTTTCGCTATCAACCGATTTTTCTAGGAGCGCTCTAATGGCTGTTGGTCTTGGTCCTTTGCCCACCCTGCACCCGGTTCCGGGTTTTGAACTCGGCATCGCTTCTGCCGGCATCAAGCGCCCAGGGCGCAAGGACGTAGTGGTCATGCGCTGCGCCGAAGGCTCCAGCGTGGCCGGTGTGTTCACCCTCAACGCCTTCTGCGCTGCACCGGTGATCCTCTCCAAGCAGCGCGTTCAGGGCACTGTGCGCTACCTGCTGACCAACACCGGCAATGCCAACGCCGGCACCGGCGCCCCAGGCCTGGCCGCCGCCGAGCGCACCTGCGCCAAACTGGCCGAGCTGGCCGGTGTGCCTGCCGAGGCGGTGCTGCCATTTTCCACCGGTGTGATCGGTGAGCCGCTGCCGGTGGAGAAAATCGAAGGTGCCCTGCAGGCTGCGCTGGACGACCTGTCGGAAAACAACTGGGCAGAAGCCGCCACCGGCATCATGACCACTGACACCCTGCCCAAGGGTGCCAGCCGCCAGTTCCAGCACGATGGTGTGACCGTCACCGTGACCGGCATCAGCAAGGGCGCCGGCATGATCCGCCCGAACATGGCGACCATGCTCGGCTACATTGCCACCGACGCCAAAGTCTCCTCGGCAGTGCTCAAGGACCTGATGCTCGACGGCGCCAACAAGTCGTTCAACCGCATCACCATCGACGGCGACACCTCGACCAACGACTGCTGCATGCTGATCGCCACCGGCAAGGCCAACCTGCCGGAAGTCACCGAAGCCAGCGGCGCGCTGTTCGAAGCGCTGAAGAAGGCCGTGTTCGAAGTGTGCATGGAAGTGGCCCAGGCCATCGTCCGCGACGGCGAAGGCGCGACCAAGTTCGTCACCGTGCAGGTCAACGGCGGTGGTAACCACCAGGAATGCCTGGACGTCGGTTATGCCGTGGCCCACTCGCCGCTGATCAAGACTGCGCTGTTTGCCTCGGACCCGAACTGGGGGCGTATCCTGGCTGCCGTGGGCCGTGCCGGGGTGCCGGAGCTGGATGTCAGCCTGATCGACGTGTACCTGGACAGCGTCTGCATCGCCAGCAAGGGCGGTCGCAGCCCGAGCTACACCGAGGCGCAAGGCTCGGCGGTGATGGCGCAGGAAGAGATCACCATCCGTATCGAGCTGGGCCGTGGCCAGTGCAGCGAAACCATCTGGACCACCGATCTGTCCCACGAATACGTGAAGATCAACGCCGAATACCGCACCTGATCCAGGGGCCTCATCGCCGGCAAGCCGGCTCCCCCAGGTATTGCACTGACTTTCGTGTGGGAGCTGGCTTGCCAGCGATGGGCTGCAACGCAGCCCCAAACCCTCAAACCAATGGAGCCGACCCATGAGCTATCACCTGATCATCGGCGACAAGCTGTATTCCTCCTGGTCGCTACGCGGCGCCCTGGCCCTCGAACTGGCTGGCGTGCCTTACGAAGAAACCCTGATCAAGCTGCACCAGCCCGACACGCGGCAGCGTCTTCTGGCGTTCTCCGCCACTGGCAAGGTGCCGCTGCTCAAGACCGAGCATGGCGTGATCGCCGACTCCCTGGCCATCGCCGAATACCTCAACGAACAGCACCCCGAAGCGCAACTCTGGCCCGCCGACGTGGCCGCCCGGGCCCAGGCCCGCTCTGCCTGCGCGCAGATGCACAGCGGCTTCTTCGCCTTGCGCGGGGCAATGCCGTTCGACCTGTCCCGTGACCAGGCGCTGGAAAACGTGCCACTGGACGTGCAGGTGGATATCGACCGGATCGTCGCACTGTGGTCCGAATGCCGCCTGGTGGCCAAGGACAACGGCCCGTTCCTGTTCGGCAGGCCCACGCTGGTGGATGCCTTCTTCGCCCCGGTAGCCGTGCGTCTGCGCAGCTATCGCGTGGAAGTGCCGGCGGAGGCTGCAACGTACATCGAGACCATTTACCAGTGGCCGGCCTTCAAGGCCTGGCAGCAAGCTGGCCTGGCGGAGCGTCTAGGGTGAAACGGATTCATGTAGTAGCGGCCGTCATTCGCGGCGCCGACGGCCGTATCCTCATCGCGCGTCGCGCGGATACCCAGCACCAGGGCGGCCTGTGGGAGTTCCCCGGTGGCAAGGTGGAGGAGGGCGAAGGTGTCGAAGCGGCACTCGCCCGTGAGCTGCGCGAGGAGCTGGGTATCGAAGTGACTCGCTCGCGGGCGCTGATCAAGGTCAGCCACGATTATCCGGACAAGCAGGTGCTGCTGGATGTTCGCGAGGTGGACGCTTTCACCGGCGAGCCCCATGGCGCCGAGGGCCAGCCACTGGCCTGGGTGGCACCACGGGACTTGGCGCAGTACGACTTCCCCGAGGCCAACAAGCCGATCGTCGCTGCGGCGCGCCTGCCGGACCAGTACCTGATCACCCCGGACGACCTGGAAGTGCCTGCGCTGCTCAAGGGTATCCAGAAGGCAGTGGCATCCGGCACCCGCCTGATCCAGCTGCGAGCGCCGGACATGTACGACCCCAAGTACCGTGACGTCGCGGTGGATGCGGTGGGCCTGTGCGCGGGCAAGGCGCAGCTGATGCTCAAGGGGCCGCTGGAGTGGCTGGGCGACTTCCCTTCGGCCGGCTGGCACCTGACTGCGGCGCAACTGCGCAAGTATGCGGCAAAGGGCCGGCCGTTCCCGAAAGAGCGGTGGCTGGCGGCGTCCTGTCACAGTGCCGAGGAGCTGGCGTTGGCCGAGCAGATGGGCGTGGATTTCGTCACCCTGTCGCCGGTGCAGCCGACCCAGACCCATCCTGATGCACAGCCGCTGGGTTGGGATGAGGCGCAGCGGTTGATTGCCGAGTTCACGCACCCTGTGTTCTTGCTGGGTGGCGTCGGACCCTGTGACCGGGAAAAGGCCTGGGAGGCCGGGGCTCAAGGTGTTGCCGGGATTCGGGCGTTTTGGCCTGAGGCCTGAGCAGCTGGGGCCGCTGTGCGGCCCAATCGCCGGCAAGCCGGCTCCCACAAGAGGAGCGGTGCAATACCCCAGCGATATCAGCCCTGTGGCTTTTCTGCAGGCTGCCAAAGCACTTCAGCCACCCCCTGCCGCCGCCCGATGATCCGCGCTGCAACAAACAGCAGATCCGAAAGCCGGTTGATATACGCCAACCCAACCCCTTCCAGCGGCTCCACGGCATTCAACTGCTGACAACGCCGCTCCGCGCTGCGCGCCAGGCTTCGGCAGACATGGGCCTGAGCGACCAGCGCCGAACCGCTGGGCAGGATGAAGTTCTTCAACGGCCCCAGTTCCTCGTTCCACACATCGATGGCCGCTTCCAGCCGTTCCACTTCGGCCTGGTTCAGCGCCTGGTAGCTGGGCATCGCCAGTTCACCCCCGAGGTCGAACAAGCGATGCTGGCATGGCGCCAGGACTGTACTCACCTCATCCATCCCCAGTTCCGCCAACCCTGCGAGCAACAGCCCAAGCTGGCTGTTGAGGCTGTCCACCTCGCCAATCGCTTCGACCCGCGGATGGTCCTTGGGAACCCGACGCCCGTCGCCCAGGCCGGTTTCGCCCTTGTCGCCGGTGCGGGTGTAGATCTTCGACAGGCGATAGCCCATGTCATGCCTCCGTAGTATTCGGCGTTGCCGCTGTCGGCTGGCCGAGGGGCAGGCGCAGGGTGAAGCAGGTGCCCTGGCCGGGCGTGGACTGCACTTCCATCTGCCCCTTGTGGTTGTTGGTGATGATGAAGTACGACACCGACAGGCCGAGCCCGGTGCCCTGGCCGATTTCCTTGGTGGTGAAGAACGGCTCGAAGGTGCGCTTGCGCACGGCTTCGGGCATGCCGACGCCATTGTCCTCGACCTGGATCTCGGCCCACGGCGGGTTGAGCCGGGTGCGCAGGACGATGCGCCCGGGTTCGTTGGCCTGGGGCCGCTGGTGGATGGCCTGGGCGGCGTTTTTCAGCAGGTTCAGCAGCACCTGTTCCAGTTCGTTGGCCGTGCAAGGCACAGGCCCGAGGTTGGGGTCGAACTGACGGACGATGGCCTGGCCCTTGAAATCGAAGCCGATGGTCAGGTCGAAGTCGTTGCCGGCGATTTCCACGGCCTGGTCGATCAGCGAGGGCAGGTCGCAGGGGGCCAGCTGGCGATTGCTGCGGCGGCTGAAGCTGAGCATGTGGGTGACGATCTTGGCTGCCCGGGTGCCAGCCTGCTGGATGCCATCGAGCAGCTGGGGCACCTCGCGGTTTTCCAGGTAACGGTTGACGCTGGGCAGGTCGATGCCCAGCTCGCTGGCCTGTTCCTGGTTGCGCGGCAGCTCCGGCGACAGGCGCCGACGAATGTTCTGCACGTTGTGCAGGATCGCGCCCAGCGGGTTGTTGATTTCGTGCGCCATGCCGGCTGCCAGGCCGCCGACCGAGAGCATTTTCTCCGACTGCACCATCATTTCCTCGAGTGACAGGCGCTGGGTGATGTCGTCGATACGAATGACCACGCCACGGCCACCACCGCCCATCAGCGGGTAGAAAGTCAGGGCGTAGTGGCGCAGGTCGTCGCCCTTGGGCCAGGTGACCCGCTCGATCTTCGCCACCCGATGCTTCTCCACGGTTTCCTTGAGCTGCGGCAGAAACGGCTTGAGGGGCTCGAAGGCGATGAAGATCGGCTGGTTCAGCGCCTCGTCCAGCGGCGTGCCGGAGAGCACCGTGGCTTCGTGGTTCCACTGGGTGACGTAGAGTTGTTCGTCAAGGGCGATCAAGGCCGACGGCATGGAGTCGATGATGCTGTTGAGGTAGTTCTGGAAGCCCGTCAGTTTCTTCTCGATCTTGCTGCGCACCTGGACTTCCAGCTCCAGCTTGCGGTTGGTATGGCGGGTTTCCTCGGCCAGGCCCTGGGCCTGGTCATAGGCCATCTGGAATTCGTCGCGGGTGCGCTTGAGCTGTTGTTCGCGGGCTTCGATACGCGACAGCATGGTGTTGAAGGCCTGGGCCAGGCTGCCGATCTCGTCGTCGTTGCCACGGGTGGCACGCAGGGCGTAGCTCTCTTCGCGGGTGACCTGACGGCTGAGCTCTTCGAGCTGGTTGATCGGCTGGGTGATCAGGCGCTTGATCTGCCGGGCGATGACCAGCCACAGCAGCACGCTGAACACCAGGATCGCCAGGCTGGCGCTCAGCGTGCCGGTGTAGAAGGCGATCGGCAGTTCGCTGCTGGCCACCAGCAGCAGGTGCGCAGGCGGGCTGGCCTCGCGGGGAATGCGAATCAGCTGGGTGCTGCGAAACTCCATCAGCCGCCAGCCATCGATGTTGCGGTATCGCTTGGGCAGGGCGAGGGGTTCACCATGCTGCAACTGGGCGAGCATGCGCCCATCGCCGCCATACAGGGCTGCGGCGCGCAGCGGGGTGTAGCTGTCCAGCTCCTTGAGCAGGGCTGTGGCGTTCTCTGCATTGTCACCCGCACGAGCCGACAGCTGCGGGTTGGCCACCAGCCGGCCGATGGTCTGCAGCGCCTGCGGCGCCATGCTTTCCTGGGTGATCCAGTAGGCGGCGCTGATGAAGGTCAGGTTGGCCACCAGCAGGATGGTCACCAGCAGCACCAGCAGGGCGGCCAGCAACTTCTGCCCGACCGGGAGGTTTTCCAGGCGTTGGCGCAGGGTCATGGGCGAGGCAATGTCCGTATCCGGTTGTAGGGGGCCGCGTCAGGCGCTGGGCAACTCGCGCGCTCGCAGGTTATCGACCAGGCGCTGGTGCAGGCGTTCCAGCCGTGGCAGCGCCCCGCCATGTCGCGCTGCCACCCTGCAGGCGTGGCCGAGCAGGTAATGCACCTCGGTACGCCGGCCGGCGCGCACGTCCTGGTACATGGAAGAGTAGTTGGCTGCGGTGGCGAGGATTACCCGTTGCACTTCCTCGCTCAGGTTATCGGCAGCCTCCGGCTGGCCGCAGCGCTGCAGCAACTCGCCCAGTTCGTCACACAGGCCGTCGACTTCGTCCAGGTACCCGAGCAGGCCGCCATTCTGGCAGTCGTGCAACACGGTCAGCGGATTGATGGCGCAGTTGAGCGCCAGCTTGCGCCACAGGCGGGTGAGGATATCCACTGTCCACTCGGCAGGGATACCGGCGTCCCGCAGATCGTCGAACCATTCAGGGATGCCAGGGCTGGCCGGATCGCCCAGCCAGTTGAAACCCTGCCCGGCAAAGCGCACCTGCCAGTCGTCCTCGCGGTATGCGCCTTCGGTACTGGAGGCGAATATGCAACGGGCGTGGGGGACCTGGTCGGCGACTTCGTCCTGGCTGCCCAGGCCGTTCTGCAGCAGGACGATTTCCGCCCCCTCGGCCAGTCGCGGGGCCAGGCGAGCGATCGCAGGCCCGGCGTCATAGGCCTTGCAGGCCAGCAGCAGGCGGTGGATCGGCCCACTGGCGTCGGCCGTTTCGGCGGGGATCGCGTAGCGGGTGGCCCGATCCTGTTCCGCCAGGGTCAGGCCGCCGGCCTGTTGATAGGCATTGAGCCGCCGCCCATCGCGCAGGATCAGTCGCGTTGCCTTGCCCGCCCGTGCCAGGCGGCAGGCCCAGAGGCTGCCGAGGCTACCGGCGCCGAGAATATGCCAGGTGCTGCTCATCTGCGTTTCGCAACCCGTTATAATGAGTCCGCATTTTAACCGTCAAACCCCGCGCGCTCCATCTTCATGCCGAGCGCGCTTTTATTTTGGAGATCGACCATGCCTTCGTTCGACGTGGTATCGGAACTGGACAAGCACGAAGTGCAGAACGCTGTGGACAATGCCATCAAGGAACTTGACCGTCGCTACGACCTCAAGGGCAAAGGCACCTTCGAGTTCAAGGAGAAGGACCAGACCGTGCTGCTGACCGCCGAGGAAGAGTTCCAGCTCGAGGCGATGCTGGAAATCCTGCGCCTGGCCCTGGTCAAGCGCAAGATCGACGTCAAGTGCCTGGAAACCAAGGATCCTTACCCTTCGGGCAAGGAAAAGAAGCAGGAAGCCAAGTTCCGCGAAGGTATCGACAAGGACCTGGCCAAGAAGATCGTCGCTGCGATCAAGGACGGCAAGCTCAAGGTCCAGGCCGCCATCCAGGGCGAGCAGGTGCGTGTCACCGGCAAGAAGCGCGATGACCTGCAGGAAGCCATTGCCCTGCTGCGCACCAAGGAATTCGACATGCCGCTGCAGTTCAACAACTTCCGCGACTGATCGAAGCGCCGCCCGGAACCCCGATGGCGCAATGATGTCCATGGGGGCCATGGCCGCGTAAATCTGCGCGGCCCGATTTACCGTGTACTTGCCGTTCGGCATCAGGAGATGAACATGGATTTGAACGCTGAAGTCGATCAACTGGTCCGCCAGTCGCAGACCTGGATCCCGATGATCATGGAATACGGCAGCCGCCTGTTGCTGGCGCTGCTGACACTGGCCATCGGCTGGTGGTTGATCAACAAGCTCAGCGCGCGTCTGGGCAAGCTGGTCGGCCTGCGCGCCGACGCGGCATTGCAGAGCTTCATCAGCACCTTGGCCAACATCGTGCTCAAGGTACTGCTGATGGTCAGCGTGGCGTCGATGATCGGTATCGAAACCACCTCGTTCGTCGCCGCCATCGGTGCCGCCGGCCTGGCCATCGGCCTGGCCCTGCAGGGCAGCCTGGCGAACTTCGCCGGCGGCGTGCTGATCCTGATGTTCCGCCCGTTCCGCATCGGTGACTGGATCGAGGCCCAGGGGGTAGCGGGGACCGTCGACAGTATCCAGATCTTCCACACCGTGCTGCGCACCGGTGACAACAAGACCGTGATCATGCCCAACGGTGCCCTGTCCAACGGCATCATCACCAACACCAACCGCCAGCCGACGCGCAAGGTCGTGTTCGACGTCGGCGTGGATTATGACGCCGACCTGCAGAAGGCGCGCAACGTATTGCTGGAGCTGGCGCAGGATCCGCGGGTGTTGCCAGACCCGGCGCCGCAGGCAGTGGTCGCGACCTTGGGTGACAGCTCGATCACCGTGTCGTTGCGCTTGTGGACCAAGACCAGCGATTACTGGGATGTGGTGTTCATGCTCAACGAGCATGCGCGTGACCGGTTGAAGGCCGAAGGCATCGACATTCCGTTTCCGCAGCGCGTGATTCGTGTGGTGCAGGAAACGGCTGCTCAGTAACGCCGCACTGTAATCGGGGGGGCCGCTCTGCGGCCCCATTTTTTACACTTGCTCACAGCATGATCGCGCCTTTTCTGGCATATACCCTGACCCCACCTGTCTGCACCCGATACCCACCATGACGCCATTGCTGCACATCACCCCCCGCCGAGCCCTGCTGTTCGGCCTGACCCTGGCCCTGTTCGAACTGCTGACCTACCTGGCCAGCGACGCCGTCATGCCAGCCATGCCCGTGGTGGTCGATCACCTGAGCGCCAGCCCCGAATACATCCCTCTCGCGCTCAACCTGTACCTGCTCGGTGGCGTGGTCCTGCAGTGGCTGATCGGCCCGCTGGCCGACCGCTATGGTCGTCGGCCGTTGCTGCTGGCCGGGTGTGCCTTCTTCGGCGTGGCCTGCCTGGCGACCTACTGGGTGCAGGACATCGGTCTGTTCAACCTGCTGCGCCTGCTGCAGGGCATCGGCCTGGGGTTCGTGGTGACGGTCAGCTATCCGGCACTGAACGAAGCGTTCAGTGAAGCCGACGCAGTGCGGATGATGGCCCTGCTGGCCAACATCGCCTTGCTCTCGCCATTGTTGGGTCCGCTGGTAGGGACCTTGATGCTGCAGTGGCTGGACTGGCGCTGGCTGTTCGTGGCATTCGCCATCGGCGCGGTGCTGTGCTGGTTGCAGCTGTACCGCCTGATGCCGGAAACCCTTGGAGTGGAACGCCGCGACGGCTCGTGCCTGGTATTCACCCCGATTCACCTTCTGCCGCTGCTGGCGGGCTACGGCCAGTTGCTGGCCAACCGCAAGTTCGTTGCGGGCAGTGCGGCACTTGGGCTGGTGGGCCTGCCGCTGATCGGCTGGATCGGCCTTTCGCCGGTACTGCTGATTCACGATGAAGGCCTGAGCACGATGGCCTATGCGCTGTGGCCGGGGCGTTGGCGCTGTGGCCGTTGTGGTTTGTCGTCGGTGGGCGACCAGGGGAAGGGGCTGTAGCGCAGTAGTGGCCGCGCCGGCCCTATCGCCGGCAAGCCGGCTCCCACAGGAGGGGAGCGCGGTGCTATCTGTGTGGGAGCCGGTTTGCCGACGACAAGGCCAGTACAGTCAGCGACACATCTCAGGGCCGCTCGGCCGCCGAACTCTCCACCGGCACCTGCTTGCCTCGAAGGGTCTCCTGACGCCAGTGCAAGGCAATCAGGATCAACGTCGGCACGCCCAGCAGCGCAGTGATCAGGAAGAAGTCGTGGTACCCGAACTTTTCCACCATCACCCCCGAATAGCCCCCGATCAGGCGCGGCAGCAGCAGCATGATCGAGCTCAGCAGCGCATATTGCGTGGCCGAGAACTTCAGGTTGGTCAGGCTCGACAGGTAGGCGACAAAGGCCGAGGTGGCCAGACCTGAACTGAAGTTGTCCAGGGAGATGGTCACCACCAGCATCTCCAGGTTCGGCCCCATGTCGGCCAGCATCAGGAACAGGATGTTGGTCGCCGCCGAGGCCGCACCGCCGATGAACAGGATCGGCAGGATGCCGAAGCGCACGATCAGCAGGCCGCCGGCACCGGCGCCGACCAGGGTCATGATCAGACCGAAGACCTTGCTGACGCTGGCGATCTGGTCCTTGGTGAAGCCCATGTCGATGTAGAACACGTTGGCCATCACCCCCATCACCGTATCCGACATGCGATAGGTGGCGATCAGCCCGAGCAGCAGCAGCGCCTGCCAGCGGTAGCGGGTGATGAAGTCGTTGACCGGCGTGAGCACTGGAGCCAGGCCGCGACGGCCCAGGCTCGACAGGCACGCCCAGCTCAGCAGCACATAAAGGATCAGGCGCAGGAACGCCCGGTCTTCGAGCAGCAGGTCAAGCGGGCTGGCCTCGCCGGAGATGACGGTGGACCAGCCGGTGTTGAACATCTGGGTGAAGCTGGCAGGCACCGACACCAGCAGGATGATCAGCACGAACACCGAAGCCATCTGGTGAACCGGGCCATAACGTGCCGCCGACAGCTGGGTGCGCATCGGCACGGGCGGCTCACGCATGATCAGGGTGGTGAACACCGCTGGCACCATCAGCACACCGAACAGCACATAGGTGCCTGCCCAGGCTTTGTGCAGGTAACTGAAGCCGGTCGAACCGAACCATTCGGCGAAGAGCAGCGCGCCGGCGGTGGCGAGCAGGGCGGCCACCCGGTAACCGGCCATGTAGCTGGCAGCGAGCGCTGCCTGGCGCTGATCGTCGGCGATCTCCAGGCGATAGGCATCGACCGCGATGTCCTGGGTGGCCGAGGCGAAGGCCACCAGCACGGCCAGGGCGATCAGCCACGAAAGGTGTTGCTGCGGGTCGCACAGGCTCATGCCGACCAGGCCGATCACCACCAGCGACTGCGACAGCAACAGCCACGAACGGCGTCGACCGAGCCCGCCCAGCAGCGGCAGGCGCCATTGGTCGAGCAGCGGCGACCACACCCACTTGAAGGCATAGGCCAGGCCGATCAGGCTGGCATAGCCAATGGTTTCGCGGGCCACACCGGCTTCGCGCAGCCATACCGAAAGGGTCGAGAACACCAGCATGTAGGGCAAGCCGGCGGCAAAGCCGAGCAGCAGAAGCACCAGGGTTGACGGGCTGGCATAGGCAGCAAGCGCAGCGCGCCAGGTTTTACGGGGCATGGGCCAACATCTGCCTCAAATTTGCGAAAACAAAACGCGCATTCTAACCGCTGTGCTCCATCGGGCGCCAGCCATGGCGTGTCATATCCACACGATTATTGGTCACGTTAACGCCCTCCGCACGCAGTCGTGCACGCTGTTCATCGCCCGCTGGGGTCCCCAGCGCCAGGCTCAAGCGTCCACCCGAGCCCAGTACCCGGTGCCAGGGCAGGCGGGTGTCGCCGGGTAGCTGGCCGAGGGTGCGACCGACCCAACGTGCTGCCCGGCCCAATCCTGCCAGTTCGGCCAATTGCCCATAGCTGACCACCTTGCCTTCGGGCACCTGGCCGAGCACCGAATAGAGGGCCGTTCGTCGGGCCTCCGGCGTTTGCAAAGCATGCTCATATGGCTCGGACATCAGAGCCTCCCTGGCCTGGCGTGAAACCGGACGAGTGGTCGCGGTAAATGAGTATTGAACTCGATGGCATGCTGGTCGGTCTTTCCTTGCTCTGGTCGTCGGCATCTGGATAATGCCCGGCTTTTTTCGTCGAATCGAACCCGTAGCCCGCTTATGTATTCTAGATCCTTGTTTTGCCTGTTGACCGCCTGCCTGTTTGCCGCCCCCGTTCTTGCCGACACCGTCTGGATGAAGAACGGCGATCGTCTGAGCGGCAAGATCCGGGTGTTCGACGGTGGCAAGCTGCTGCTGGAAACACCCTACGGGGGTTCGATCTCGCTGGACTGGAAACAGGTCCAGACCCTGGAAAGCGATCAGGAACTGCTGGTCAAGCAGGACGCCTACAACGGCGAGAAGGCCAAGTCTCTGAAAGCGGCCGAGGCGGGCAAGGTGACCCTGGCCAACGGTGAGGCGCCCAAGACCGTCGAGCTGGCCAGCATCCAGCAGATCATGAAGCCCAAGCCTGTGGTCGAGGATCTGATCTGGAAGGGCAATGTCGACTTGGCGATGGATTACCAGCGCGCCGAAAGCGACAGCGACGACTACGACATCGACTTCAAGACCACGGCCAGGCATGGCCGCTGGCGGCACAATGCCGAAGGCGAATACAACCGCGAGTCCCAGGACGACGAAACCACCACCAACAACTGGAGCGCCGAGTACGCGCTCGACCGCTTCCTCACCGAGCAGTGGTTCTGGCAGGGGCGCCTGGAGTACAAACGCGACCATATCGAGGACCTGGCCCGCCAGCGTACCGTGGGTACCGGCCCTGGCTATCAGTTCTGGGATGACGAACTGGGTGCCTTCTCGCTTGGTTCGCTGATCAACCGCACCGATTTCGAATACCGCGATGGCGCCAAGGACAACTTCTATTCGGCGGCGGTCAAGTGGGACTACAACCGCTACCTGATCGGCAAGAAAGTATCGTTGTTCACCAATGGCGAGCTCGCCAAGCCGTTGGGGGGTGTGGCCAACTACTCCCTCGATGCCGAGGTCGGGCTGCGCTACAAGGTCACCGAATGGGCGTCGCTCAACCTCAAGGCGGAAAAGGACATCATCAGCGGCACGTCCGAGAACGACCTGGACAAGACCCGCTATACCGCCGGCTTCGGCGTGACCTGGTAAAGCAGGCGATCACGCCTGGTGGCAGTGGAGGGTGATAATGCTTATCTTGTCACCCATCCCTTCCGCCGCCAGGAGCGCCTTCAGTGAGTAACAACGCCATTCGCCCCGCCCGGGAACTGCTGCTCAAGGAATACCGCGGTGTGCTCTCGACCCATTCCAAGTCCATGCCTGGCTTCCCGTTCGGCTCCGTGGTGCCGTACTGCCTGGACGCCGACGGCAACCCGCTGATCCTCATCAGCCGAATCGCCCAGCACACCCACAACCTGCAGAAGGACCCCAAGTGCTCGCTGCTGGTGGGCGAGCGCGAAGCCGAGGACGTGCAGGCTGTCGGTCGTCTCACCGTGATGGCCGAGGCGCACAAGCTGGTCGACGAGGCCGCTGTGGAAGCTGCGGCCGAGCGCTACTACCGCTACTTCCCCGATGCTGCCAACTACCACAAGGCCCACGACTTCGACTTCTGGGTGCTGCAGCCGGTACGCCACCGCTACATCGGCGGCTTCGGGGCGATCCACTGGCTCGATCAGGTCACCCTGGCCAACCCGTTCGCGGGCAAGACCGAGGCCAGCATGATCGAGCACATGAACAGCGACCACGCCAACGCCCTCGCCCACTACGTCGAGCTGAGCGAGCTGCCGCGCAGCGCGCAAGCGCAGATGGTCGGCATCGACAGCGAAGGCATGCACCTGCGTATCGGCCAGGGCATCTACTGGTTGCCTTTCCCGGCGACTTGCAATACGCCGACACAAGTTCGCGAAGCCCTGGTTTTGCTGGCGCGCGCCGACCAATGGCCGGCTGCGACTGAAGTCGAAGCTTGAAATCACGCATGCACGCATCCATGTCATGGTCTTACAGGAAGGTTCTCTTCCGTCGAGGAATCCTTTGATGCGTGCTTTTCTATTGCTGTTTCTCCTGTTCCCTGTGCTGGAGCTGTTCGTTTTCGTGAAGGTCAGCGCGGCCATCGGTTTCTTCCCGGCGCTGCTGCTGATCATCGCCGGCTCCGCCTTGGGTGTGCTGGTGATGCGCGTGGCTGGCCTGGCCACGGCCCTGCGTGCCCGTGAAAGCCTGCAGCGTGGCGAACTGCCTGCCGAAGACATGTTCCAGGGTCTGATGCTGGCGGTAGGAGGCGGCCTGTTGCTGCTGCCGGGCTTCATCAGCGACGTGCTGGGCGTGCTCTGCCTGCTGCCGTTCACCCGTCACCTGGCCGCGCGCAAGTTGCGTCAGCGCGCCGAAGCCCAGGCCATGCGCCAGCGTGCATTCCAGGATGACCCGTTGCAGCCACAACCGCGAGACAGTGGCCATCGCCCCAATGTGATCGAGGGCGAATACGAGCGCCGCGACAAGTGAACACCCCCTGGGGCCGCCAAGCGGCCCCAGCCTTTTTCAGGCGGTGAAAAATTTTCCAGGCCAAGCCTTGTAATTGAATATGGCGGCCTCATGTATGTGGTCACCGCAAGGTTTCTGGTGGCGACACCAGACATGACACAGGTGGTTCGTACGTAGCGAGCCATCCCCCGGCAACGCCGGACCGCATCAACCCCCGCCGGTGTCGATACCGGCCGATGAAAACCACAATTTGGGAGAGATCGACAATGAAGCTTCGTCCTCTGCATGACCGCGTAGTCATCCGTCGCAGCGAAGAAGAATCGAAAACCGCTGGCGGTATCGTCCTGCCGGGTTCGGCCGCTGAAAAACCAAACCGCGGCGAAGTTGTAGCCGTCGGCGCCGGTCGCATCCTGGACAACGGCGAAGTACGTGCGCTGGCCGTGAAAGTGGGTGACAAAGTGGTTTTCGGCCCTTACTCGGGCAGCAACACCGTGAAAGTCGATGGCGAAGACCTGCTGGTCATGGCCGAGAACGAAATCCTCGCCGTTATCGAAGGCTGATTTCCCCGACTTCCCGTTACTCCAAAGAATTTCAAGGATTAAACGATCATGGCTGCTAAAGACGTAAAATTCGGCGACTCCGCTCGTAAGAAAATGCTGGTTGGTGTCAACGTTCTGGCTGACGCGGTAAAAGCGACCCTGGGCCCGAAAGGCCGCAACGTGGTCCTGGCCAAGAGCTTCGGCGCGCCGACCATCACCAAGGACGGCGTTTCCGTCGCCAAGGAAATCGAGCTGAAAGACGCCTTCGAGAACATGGGCGCCCAGCTGGTCAAGGAAGTCGCTTCCAAGGCCAACGACGCTGCCGGTGACGGCACCACCACCGCTACCGTCCTGGCTCAAGCCATCGTCAACGAAGGCCTGAAAGCCGTTGCTGCCGGCATGAACCCGATGGACCTCAAGCGCGGCATCGACAAGGCCACTGCTGCCGTCGTCGCCGAGCTGAAGAACCTGTCCAAGCCATGCGCCGACTCCAAGGCCATCGCTCAAGTAGGCACCATCTCCGCCAACTCTGACGACTCCATCGGCAACATCATTGCCGAAGCCATGGAAAAAGTCGGTAAAGAAGGCGTGATCACCGTTGAAGAAGGCTCGGGCCTGGACAACGAACTGTCCGTCGTTGAAGGCATGCAGTTCGACCGTGGTTACCTGTCGCCGTACTTCGTCAACAAGCCGGACACCATGGTTGCCGAGCTGGAAGGCCCGCTGCTGCTGCTGGTCGACAAGAAGATCTCCAACATCCGTGAGCTGCTGCCAGTTCTGGAAGCCGTTGCCAAGGCCGGCCGCCCACTGCTGATCGTTGCCGAAGACGTTGAAGGTGAAGCGCTGGCTACCCTGGTAGTCAACAACATGCGCGGCATCGTCAAGGTTGCAGCGGTCAAGGCCCCAGGCTTCGGCGACCGCCGCAAGGCCATGCTGCAGGACATCGCTGTCCTGACCGGCGGCCAGGTCATCTCCGAAGAAATCGGCCTGTCCCTGGAAACCGCTACCCTGGAGCACCTGGGTAACGCCAAGCGCGTCATCCTGTCCA
Organism: Pseudomonas plecoglossicida NBRC 103162 = DSM 15088; assembly: GCF_000730665.1. GTDB lineage: Bacteria > Pseudomonadota > Gammaproteobacteria > Pseudomonadales > Pseudomonadaceae > Aquipseudomonas > Aquipseudomonas plecoglossicida. Next base: position 43,477 of record NZ_BBIV01000035.1, on the reverse strand, counting down.
AGGAAAACACCACCATCATCGACGGCGCTGGCGTTGAAGATGACATCCAGGCGCGCGTCAAGCAGATCCGTGCCCAGATCGAAGAAACTTCCTCGGACTACGACCGTGAGAAGCTGCAAGAGCGTCTGGCCAAGCTGGCTGGCGGTGTTGCCGTGATCAAGGTCGGTGCCGGCACCGAAGTTGAAATGAAAGAGAAGAAAGCCCGCGTTGAAGACGCCCTGCACGCTACCCGTGCAGCCGTTGAAGAAGGCGTGGTGCCTGGCGGTGGTGTTGCCCTGGTCCGCGCCCTGAACGCGATCGCTGACCTGAAAGGCGACAACGAAGACCAGAACGTCGGTATCGCCCTGCTGCGTCGCGCTGTTGAAGCGCCGCTGCGCCAGATCACTGCCAACGCCGGCGACGAGCCAAGCGTTGTGGCTGACAAGGTCAAGCAAGGTTCGGGTAACTTCGGTTACAACGCTGCAACCGGCGAATACGGCGACATGATCGAGATGGGCATCCTGGACCCAGCCAAGGTCACCCGTTCGGCCCTGCAAGCTGCTGCTTCGATCGGCGGTCTGATGATCACCACCGAAGCCATGATTGCTGATGCTCCGAGCGAAGCCCCAGCTGGCGGCGGCATGCCAGACATGGGCGGCATGGGTGGCATGGGCGGCATGATGTAAGCCAGCCTTACCCCTTGCACCAAGAAAAAGCCCCGCCTAGTGCGGGGCTTTTTCGTTTTCCTGTACCTGTCTCGGGGCCGCAAAGCGGCCCCTGGTTCAGGCAACGCTGCGCTCGGCGGCCGGCACTTCGGCCACGCCCTTGCGATACAGCACCAGGTAATACGACCCCAGCCCGATCAGCCAGCAGAACACGGCCGTCCACACGTTGTGCGAAAGAAAGTGCGCGCCCTGCATCATTCGCCCAAGCGACAGCACCGAGCCGGCCACCAAGGCAACCGCGAACGCCACCCGTGCCAGCCGTGGGCGCCGGTCACGCAGCATGAAGAACAGGCCGAACAGGCAGAAACCGGTCGCTGCATGCCCTCCCGGCCAGCACATCCCAGGCTTGTTGGTAGCCGGGCGCGGCTCCAGCAGCTTGCTGTAGGTTTCCTTGCCGCCGAACTGGGTCAGGCTCCACGGGCACTGCACCTGGGTAACCTTCTTCAGGGGCGTGACAAAGGCAGTGGACAAGCCCAGTGCCAGAACCAGGCAGCCGAGTTCACGGCGCCAGCCGAACAGGCGTTTCCGGTAAAAACTCGACGCAAAGGCGACCACCGACATGAGCCCCAGCAGAATCACCCCTTGCTTGACGCGGTCATGCAGGATGTTTTCCAGCAGGTAGCTGTGCCGGCCGATGAACTGGCCGGCCGTCTGGTCGAAGAACAGGTTGGCCACATCCATGTCGACCGAGGTCAGTTCCAGCAGGATCAAGGCCACGGCGATGGCCAGCGGAATGCCGAGGTACAGCCAGACGTTGATCGGGCGAGGACGAGGGGTCGGGTGCATGACGGCTCCAGGGCACGAATGAGGCGGGCATTGTCGAGTGCCCGCTATTCTGTGTCCGTGAAGGAGCAGTGAAAAAACTGTCAACATCGCTGAATTGACCGTGGGGCTGGCACAGCCAGGGCGATGGCCTTAAGCTGCGCCTGCCGCGCACCCACGCGAAGCGCCGCTCAGGAGAACCCGATGCGTATTCTTTTGGTTGAAGACAACCGCGATATTCTTGCCAACCTGGCCGACTACCTCGGCATGAAAGGCTACACCGTCGATTGTGCCCAGGATGGCCTGTCCGGCTTGCACCTGGCTGCCACCGAACACTACGACCTGATCGTGCTCGACATCATGTTGCCCGGCATCGATGGCTATACCCTGTGCAAGCGCCTGCGCGAAGACGCCCGCCGCGACACCCCGGTGATCATGCTCACCGCCCGTGACCAGCTGGATGACCGCCTGCAGGGCTTCCGCTCCGGTGCCGACGATTACCTGCTCAAGCCGTTCGCCCTCTCGGAACTGGCCGCGCGCATCGAAGCGGTACTGCGCCGGGCCCAGGGCGGTGGACGCCGCACCTTGCAGGTCGCCGACCTCAGCTACGACCTCGATACCCTCGAAGTCACCCGCCAGGGACGCCTGCTCAAGCTCAACCCGGTCGGCCTCAAGCTGCTTGCCGTGCTGATGCAGAAAAGCCCGCACGTGCTGCGCCGCGAAGTCCTCGAAGAAGCCCTGTGGGGCGACGACTGTCCGGACAGCGACAGCCTGCGCAGCCATGTGCACCAGCTGCGTCAAGTGATCGACAAACCGTTCGAAAAGCCCCTGTTGCATACCGTCCATGGCGTCGGCTATCGCCTCGCCGAGGGTCGCGATGGAGTTTAAGCAGAGCCTTGCACAGCGCATCATCATCGCCTTTGCGCTGATGAGCGCGCTGGTGGCCGGGGCCTTCGCCTTCGGCATCGTCGCCACCGTGCACCTGGTCGAAGAACGCCTGATCTCCTCGGTGCTGGGTGGCGACCTGCAACGCCTGTTGCGCATGGACAGCGTCAGTGACTGGAGCCACCGGCCGCGCCCCGACCAGCTGTTCTACTTCAGCGGCGGGCCCGACGACTTCGAATTGCCCAAGGACCTGCGGCACCTGGACGTCGGTTTCCATGAAGTATTCCGTGACCAGCTGTCCTACCACGCCATGGTCGAGATCGTGGATGGTCGGCGCTATGTGCTGCTGCAGGATCAGAGCGATTTCGAAGAGCGCGAGCGGGTGTTGTTCGCCGTGGTCGTGGTCGGTTTCGTGCTCAGCCTGGTGCTGGCGGTGGTGCTGGGCTGGCTGCTGGCCCGCCGGGTGATGGCGCCGGTGATCCGTCTGGCCCGCCAGGTGCGTCATCGCGACCAGCTGCTTGGCCTGGCACCACCGCTGGCGCCGGATTATGCGGCGGACGAAGTCGGCCAGCTGGCGGTTGCGTTCGACGATACCCTGGGCCGGCTGCGCGATGCGCTGACCCGTGAGCGGCTGTTCACCAGCGATGTCAGCCATGAACTGCGCACGCCCCTGATGGTGCTGGCGACCTCATGCGAGCTGCTCATGGAGAACCCCAACCTGGATACCCGGTCACGCAACCAGGTGGAGCGGATCGCCCGAGCCACCGAAGAAATGCGCGAGCTGGTCAAGACCTTCCTGATGCTCGCCCGCGCCCAGCGCGACCAGGGCGCCGTGGCCTCCCAGGCGAACCTGCGCGAGGTGGCCGATGACCTGATCGGGGTGTGGCGCGACACCATCGAGCAGAAGGGCCTGACCCTGTACTACGACGGTCGGGTCAGTGCCGGGCCGTTGTTGTACAACGCGACCTTCCTGCAATCGGTAATGGGCAATCTGTTGCGCAATGCTGCGCATTACACCGATGGTGGCTACATCCGCCTCAGTCTGCAGCCGAACGGCTTCAGCGTCGAAGACAGTGGTGTGGGCATCCCTGAAGAACAACGCGAGGCGATGTTCCAGCCGTTCGTGCGCGGTGACGAGCGCCGCGGCGAGGGCCTGGGGCTGGGCTTGTCGCTGGTGCAACGGATCTGTGACGACCAGGGCTGGCGCGTGACACTGACGGCGACTGCACCGCATGGCTGCCGCTTCCAGGTCGACTTGAGCCAGGGCGCGGAGAAAACCGACCCCACGCAACTTTAGACAGGCGGTGAAACAGAAATGCGGTGAAACATGTTGCTGGGCGGATAACATTTTTTTCACATTGGCATAACCTGTTTCCCACGCTTCGTTTCCTAAGGTGAGCGCACTGCAAGCCTGGAGACGCACAATGCGCAACCCGATCAAGCTCGAATTTTCCGAGAAGTACGACCAGCAACACGCTCAGGAGTACTTCCTCAAGCACCAGGATGGCCTGGCTCGTCGCATGTCCCACAAACGCGACGAACAGCTGGCACGCCGTGCCCTGGCGCTGGCAGGAGAACCGGGCCTCGTGCTTGACCTGCCTTGCGGCGCGGGCCGGTTCTGGCCCCTGCTGGCGGAAAAGCCGAACCGGGTGATCATTGGTGCCGACAACTCCGAAGCGATGATCCAGACAGCCTGCGCCTCGCAACCGCCGGAGGTGGTGGCACGGGTACGCCCTTTGCAGACATCGGCATTCGCCATCGACCTGCCGGACAACTCGGTCGACAGTATCTTCTGCATGCGCCTGCTTCATCACATCGGCGACGCGGCCCACCGCAAGACGATTCTGTCTGAATTTCAAAGGGTTAGCCGTGACAGTGTAATCCTGTCATTGTGGGTGGATGGCAACTTCAAGGCCTGGCGGCGCAAGAAGCTCGAGCAAAAGCGCAACGCCAAGGCCGAGCAGGACAGCTACCAGAATCGTTTCGTGTTACCGACCGAAACGGTTGAAGAAGAATTCAAGGCCGCCGGCTTCAGAATCCAGGAACGCCTCGACTTCCTCCCGTTCTATGCCATGTGGCGGGTTTATGTATTGCGTAAGGGGTAGTGTTTGATGGCTGTAGCCCAGCGTGAGGAGTCACGGTTCGATTTTTACTGGCGCCAGCAGGGCGAATGGGTCGAGGAGCCCAACCAGCGGCGCGGTGGTGAAAGCGGTGTGCAGCGGCTGAACGATGCCAATGGCAAGATGTTGTATGCCAAGCGTCAGGTCGGGCACATCTACCGAAGCCTGCTGCATCCGTTCGGCCGACCGACCGTGCTGCGTGAGCTCGATGCATTGAACAGCTTCGAGCAGCTGGGCGTGCGTGTACCGCGCATCGTCTTCTGCGGTGCCGAGCGCGATGCCGATCACCAATGGCGCGCACTGTTGGTCAGCGAAGCGCTGGATGGCTTTGTCGAACTCGACACCTGGCACGCCGAGGGCGCCCGGGAGCGTTATCCGCAGGTGGTGCACGAGCGCATGCTCAAGGATCTGGCCGACAACCTGGCGCGCATGCACCTGGGGCATTGGCAGCATGGTTGCCTCTACGGCAAGCACGTGTTCATCAAGGTGATCGGCGAGGGCGAGCAGGCTCGCGTCGAGGTGGCCTTGCTCGATCTTGAAAAATGCCGCCGGCGCATCAGCTGCCAGCGCGCGGCGGGCAACGACCTTCGCCAGTTGCGCCGCCATTCGTCGCTCGATGACACCGAATGGCAATCGCTGCTCTATTTTTACCAAATGGCGTTTGGCAGCGCTGTCAAAGGGTTAGGGCAATGAAACTAGAAATCGCTCGAGCTTTGTTCCTGGTGGCCGGTTTGGCCGTGACCACGGTGGCGTTCGCCGCCTGGGAAGAACCACGGCCTGTGGTCTTCAGCAAGGCCGAGATGGCCGACCAGTGCGCCTTGCCGCGGGTCGTCAAGCAGGAACAGGCGCAGGTCCGGCCTGACCAGGACCTGCTGCTGTTCCTGTTCGGCATGCACCAAGGGCTGCGGGCTTCCGGCTGAGCCTGGTTCGAGCAACATGAAGCCCCGCTGATGCGGGGCTTCTGCTTTTTCCATGTTGGCTTCATCGCCGGCAAGCCGGCTCCCACAAATGTCCGCGGCGCTGAGGCCAGATCAGGCAATTGCAGGCTCCGGGGCTTTACTCTTGTGCGCCAACAGCGTGTAGATACAGGGCAACACGAACAACGTGAACAGCGTCCCGATCGACATCCCGGTCGCAATCACCGTGCCGATATCGAACCGGCTCACGGCCCCGGCCCCCGTCGCCAGGATCAGCGGCACCATGCCAAACACCATCGCCGCGGTGGTCATCAGCACCGGCCGCAGGCGAATGGCCGCCGCTTCCTCGATGGCCTCACGTACGCTCAGGCCGCGCTCCTCACGCAACTGGTTGGCGAACTCGACGATCAGGATGCCGTGCTTGCTGATCAGGCCGATCAGCGTGACCAACCCTACCTGGGTGTAGATGTTCATGCTGGAAATACCCAGGAACAGCGGCAACAGCGCCCCGCATATCGACAATGGCACCGTCACCAGGATCACCAGCGGATCGCGGAAGCTTTCGAATTGTGCCGCCAGCACCAGGAAAATGATCGCCAGCGCCAGGCCAAAGGTCACCCACAGCGCACTGCCTTCCTGGACATACTGGCGCGCGGCACCGGCGTAATCGAAGGAGAACCCCTCCGGGGCTTCCTCGCGGGCGATATCGCTCACGGTCTGCAGCGCTTCACCGATGCTGACCATCGGTACGCCCTGGATGATCGCCGAATTGAGTTGCTGGAACTGGTTGAGCTGGCGCGGCCGGGCGCGGTCGCTCAGGGTGATCAGGGTCGACAGCGGCAGCAACTGGCCCTGGTCATTCTTCACGTAGTAGCTGTTGAGCCAGCCAGGGTTGTCACGGTAGGGCCGTTCGACCTGGGCGATCACCTTGTAGCTACGGCCTTCGAGGGTAAACCGGTTGATTTCCGCTTCACCAAGCAAGGTCGCCAGGGTACCGCCCAGGGTGTCCATGGACACGCCCATCTGCGCCGCCTTGGAGCGGTCGATATCGACCACCACTTCGGGCTTGTCGAAGGCCAGGTCGATGTCGAGGAAGGCGAACTTGCCCGACGCCTGGGCCCGCTCCTTGACCCGTTGGGCCACCTCCAGCAGGGCCGGATAGTCGCCGGCGGTATTGATCACGAACTGGAACGGCAGGCCTTCGCCAGTGCCCGGCAGCGATGGCAGGTTGAAGCCGAATATCTGCAGGCCGCCGATTTCCTCGAGCTTGGCCTGCACCAGCGGCAATACCTCCATCTGCGTGCGCTCACGCTCGTTCCAGGGCTTGAGCAGGAAACCACCGATACCACTCTGGACGCCGTTGAACCCATTGATCTGGAACGACGAGTAATACTCGGGAAAGGCCTTGAACAGCGGCGTGAACTGGTCGGTGTAGGCATTGAGGTAGTCGAGGTTGGCCGGCTGCGGCGAGTTGCTCATCATGAAGATCACGCCCTGGTCCTCGTTGGGCGCCAGTTCGTTCTGGGTGAACTTGAGCAGCACCGGGATCAGGCACAGGATGATCACGGCGAACACCAGCACCACCGGGCGGCTGTCCAGGGTGGCATGCAGCAGGTGCTGGTAGCGCACCTTCAGGCGCTCGAACAGCTGGTCCAGGCGATGGGCCAGGCCGCTGGGGTTCTGCTCCTGGCGCAGCAGCAGGGCGCACATCATCGGCGACAGGGTCAGGGCGACGATGCCAGAGATGATCACCGCCCCCGCCAAGGTCAGGGCGAATTCCTTGAACAAGGCGCCCGTGAGGCCGGTGAGGAAGCCGATCGGCGCATACACCGCCGCCAGGGTGATGGTCATCGACACCACGGGCATGGCGATTTCCCTGGCACCCTCAAGGGCTGCGTCGAAGGGGGACTTGCCTTCTTCCATGTGGCGATGGATGTTCTCCACCACGACGATGGCATCGTCCACCACCAGACCGATGGCCAGCACCATCGCCAACAGGGTCAGCAGGTTCAGCGAGTAGCCCATCATCTGCATGAAGAACAGCACGCCGATCATCGACAGCGGAATGGTCACCACCGGGATCAGCACCGACCGCAGGGCCCCCAGGAACAGGAATACCACCACGATGACGATCAGCACCGCTTCGCCGAGGGTCTTGATCACCTCGTCGATGGAGGCCTGGATGAACAGCGTGGCATCGTAGGCGATCGATACCTTGAGCGCCGACGGCAGCTGGCTCTCGAGCTCCGGCATGATGCGCCGGACTTCCTTGATCACCTCCAGCGGGTTGGCGGCGGGGGTGGCCTTGATGCCGATGTACACCGACGGGATGCCGTCGAACGAGCTGACTGTGTCGTAGTTCTCCGCCCCCATCTCGACCCGTGCCACATCGCCCAGCAGTACCCGGCTGTCGCCTGCGGTCTTGACCGGCAGCGCGGCGAAGGCCTCGGCCGATTTGAGTTCGGTGCTGGCGTTGATGCTGGTGACCACGTATTCGCCTTTCACCTCGCCCGCAGCGGAAAGGAAGTTGTAGCGGCGCACGGCGTTGGTCACATCGACGGCCGAAAGGCCGAAGCCTGCCAGCTTCACCGGGTCGATCCAGATGCGCATGGCGAACACCTGGTTGCCGAGGATTTCCGCCTCGGCCATGCCCGGCAAGGTGGCCAGCTTCGGCTGGATGACCCGCGACAGGTAGTCGGTGATCTGCGGGTTGCTCATGTCCTTGCTGTAGAAGCTGATGTACATCAGCGCCGAGGCGTCGGCGGCTTCCTTGCTCAGCACCGGGTCTTCGGCGTCCTGCGGCAGCTGGTTGCGCACTTCGTTGGCCTTGGCCAGCAGCTCGGTGAACAGCCGGTCGCTGTCGGCCCCGATGCGCGCATAGATGGAGATGATCGAGAAATTCTGCCGGCTCACCGAGGTCATGTAGTCGATGCCTTCGGCACTGGCCAGGCTCTGCTGCAGCGGCTGGGTGATGTAGCCCTGGATGGTCTCGGCGTTGGCCCCGGGGTAGGCGGTGGTCACCGTGATCAGGGCGTTCTCCATTTGCGGGTACTGGCGGATCTGCAGCTTGCTCCAGGCCTGGAAGCCCAGCAGCAGGATCAGCAGGCTGACCACGCTGGCCAGTACCGGGCGACGGATGAACGGGTCGGTGAACGCCATGCCTGCCTCCTCGTCAGTCCGCGCGCGGGGCGCTCTGCTCGGGCTTGAGCGCGTTGTCCTGGCCGATGCGGATGGCCGCACCGGGGGTGAGCTTGAGCTGCCCGGCGGTGACCACCTGTTCGCCCGCCTTCAGCCCCTTGGTGACGACCACCACGCCGTCTCGGCGCTCGCCGGTCTGCACGGTGCGTTGCTCGGCAGTGAGTTTCGCCTGGCCGCCCTCATCCTGCTGCGGGTTGCCGTCCTTGTCCTTTGCGGGGGTGGCGACATACACCGAGTTGCCATAGAGCGTGTAGGTGATTGCGCTTTCCGGTACCACCACCTGTGGGCGCGGGTCAGGCAGCAGCACCAGCAGGTTGGCGAACATGCCCGGCAGCAGCTTGCCGTCGGGATTGGCCATGGTCGCGCGTACCAGCAGGTTGCGCGTGCTTTCCTCGACCTTGGGGTTGATCGCGCTGAGGCTGGCGGGGAAGGTCTGGCCCGGATACGCGGCCACCTGGACCTGCACCTGCTGGCCGAGGCTCAGGTGCGGCAGTGCCTGTTCCGGCACGTTGAAATCGACATAGAGGCTGGACAGGTCCTGCAGGGTGGCGATCACCGTACCGGCGGCCAGGTAGTCGCCGACATCCACCTGACGGATGCCGATGGTGCCGCTGAACGGGGCGCTGATGCTCTTCTTGGTCTTCGATGCCTTGAGCTGGTCGACCACGGCCTGGTTGCGCCGGTACTGGGCGGTAAGGCGATCGAACTCGCCCCGGGAGATGGCCGAGTCGCCCACCAGCTGGCTGCCGCGACCGAAGTCGACCTTGGCCAGGCCCAGGTCGGCCTGGGCGGTGCCCAGCAGGGCAGTCTCCTGGTCGTCGTTGAGCTGCAGCAGCAACTGGCCGGCCTTGACCTTCTGGCCAGAGTCGAAGTGCAGGGATTTGACGATCCCTTCCACCTCGAGGCTCAGTTCGACGCCCTGCAGGGCCTTGAGGCTGCCGACGGCGGGCAGGCGCTCCTGCCATTGGCGCTCTTCGGCCAAGGCCGCAGCCACGGTGATGGGTGGCTTCGGGGCCGAGAACATCTGGATCTGCTGGTAGATCGAGAATGCCTTGTAACCCCCCAGGGCCAGCACGATCAGCACAACGACGGCCAACATGATGAGCATGCGGCGGCGCAGCATAAGTCCGGTTCCTTGGATACGTGATTGTTATTCGTTTGACACGACAACGGGCGATCCTGCCCACGTGCGGATGGAGGAAGTATCGACTGTTTTTTGCTGGGGGGGAAATGGATTGTCTGAAGCGGCCCTATCGCCGGCTTGCCGGCGATGAGGGCGGCTCAGGCCAGGTGCAGGTGGTTGTCCCAGAACCCGGAAGGCAGGTTCATCGGTTGCCCGATCAATTCAGCTTGGCGGCAATCATAGAACCGGCAACGCCCCTGCCCGGAGGTCACCACGAAACCCTCCTTCACCGCACCAACCCCCGCACAATCGGGCATCGGCGCATCCAGCTTCACCGCGCCGCTGTCCAGGTCCCAGATGAACAGCCGGTTGGCCCGTGGCGCGGTCAACGCCACCAGGCGAAGGTCGCTGTGGATGGCCACGCTGGCGGTGTACTGGGCCATCGATTGCAATTGCCGCTCTGGCACCGGGAATGCCTTGAACGGCTCACCCGGGCGCTTGATCGCCAGCAGTTCGGCAGTTTCGTCGGCATCGCCCATGAACTGCTGGCAAGCGGCGATGGTGCCGTCGCTGCCAATGGCCAGGTGGCGCACGCTGTTCATCTGCTGGGCCAGGGTTTCCTTGCTCAGCAGGGTGCCGTCGCGCTGCATCAGCACCAGGCTCGGCTGCATGGCATCGAGGTTCATCTCGACCCGGCTTTCGGCCTCGGTGCGAATGCCGCCGTTGGCCACCACCAGGGTTTCCCCGTCGGGCAACCAGGCCACTTCATGGGGGCCGATGCCGTGGGTCGGGATTTCACCGGTATGCACCAGGCGTTCACCGTCGAAGCGGTAGACGCCCAGCACGCCGCGGCCCGGGTCGGTGGTGTCGTTCTCGGTGGCATACAGCCATTCGCCGCCGTTGTGGATCACCGCGTGGCCGTAGAAGTGCCGGTTCGGCTGCGAGGTGACGGTTTGCAGCAGGCGCCCGTCGCGCAAGTCGACCAGGTAGCTTTCGGTGCCGGGACGGCGTGCGACGAACAGGGCGATCGGCAGGCTCGGGTGGTTGATGATGGCGTGGCAACGCTGGGCCACCTGGGTGCTGAACACCTGGGTGCCGTCCAGGCGGAACCCGACGGCGTAATGCTTGCCGTCGCCATCGTCACGCGCCGACAGCAGCAAGGGTTCGCTGCCTTTGTTGCGAAACAGGCTCCAGCCGCCCAGGGTCAGGGCGCTGAGCAAAACGCTACCGAGTTTGATTGCCTGGCGTCGCAGCATGATCAGTCACCGTCGTTGGCATTGAAGCCCAGTTGAATGTTCAGCGCCTTGGCCAGTTCGCCTTCGTGCAGGCGGTGGACGACGTTGAGCGCTTCGTAGATCTGGTTCAGGCTCTGCTGGCCGGCGTCGTCGGCCAGCAGCTCGCCCAGGGTCTTCTGGTTGTCGGCCAGCAGCTTGAGGGCGCTGGCGTAGGCGTCGTCGATCTTCTGTGCCAAGGCTTTCTGGTCACTGCCCAACAGGCCGCGCAGGCCCTGGTTGTCGACCCCGACCCAGACGGCCTGGGCAGCCTTGAGGCTGGCCTCGAGGCTCTTGAGCGAGGCATGGCTGCGCCAGGCTTCGGCCTGCAGCGGTTGCGCGATGCCCTTGCTCTGGCGGCCCATGGGCGCGCCAAGCTTCTTCTTCAGGGTGTCCAGGGCGGTGACCTGGGCACGCAGCAGGTCGGCGATCGCTTCGTGGGAATCGGCGTAGCGCTGGTTGGGGAACTTGGTCATCTGCGAGAGCATGCCGTCGGTGCTGTTCCAGCCCTTGAGAATCTCTTCGGCAAGCGCCTTCTGGTGTTCACCGATGGCGACCAGCAGCGGACAGTAGCGGGCCTTCTGCTCGGCGCTGGCGATGTCCGGCTTGCTGTCGAAGAGGATGTACTCGTAGGCCGACAGGCCGCGCACGACGACGCTGGCCTTGGCCAGCGAGGCGGCATCGACGGGCTTGTCGCCGTTGACCAGTTGCTCGACCTGGCGGCCGACCAGGTTCTTCTTGTCGGGCCAGAACTGCACTTGCCAGGCGCGGTTGCCTTCGGCCAGCGGGCCGACCAGCAGAGGCTGCAGCTCGGCCCAGGCCTTTTGCGCATTGAGGAAGTCGGCGCGGGCGGTTTCCAGGCTTGCCTTGCCTTCGCAATAGGCCAGGGCGCTGCTGGCCAACTGGCGGTCGGCTTCGACCCAGCGGCTGTAGGTCGGCAGGATCACCTGCTTGGCGATGGCGGCGGACGTCACCGCCTGCGGGTCCTGCGGCGAACAGGCACCGAGGGCGAGTGCGGCGAGGCTTGTGAACAACAGTTTGGGTCGGAACATGCCCGGCTCCTTGCGCGTTTCAAAGTGAGTTCAGGAACGCCAGCAGCGCGGCGCGCTGCTCGGCATTGAAGGTCAAGACGTGGTCGCGCGCCGCCTGCGCTTCGCCGCCGTGCCAGAGCACGGCCTCGAGCAGGTTGCGGGCGCGGCCGTCGTGCAGGTACTGGGTGTGGCCACTGACCGTCTCGTTCAGGCCGATGCCCCACAACGGTGGGGTGCGCCAGTCCTGGCCGTTGGCGGCGAATTCGGTACGCTCGTCGGCCAGGCCCGGGCCCATGTCGTGCAGCAGCAGGTCGCTGTAGGGGCGGATCAGTTGCCCGGCCAGCTCGGGTTCGGCGGCGTCGCTGGCCGTGGTGAACTGCGGGGTGTGGCAGCCTTGGCAGCCGGCCTCGAAGAACAGGTTCTTGCCGGCCAGCACCTGCGGCGCGTCGACCTCTCGTCGGGCCGGCACGCCGAGATTGCGGGTATAGAAGGTGACCAGGCGCAGGATGTTGTCGCTCACTTCCTTTTCGCCGCCAGTGCCGTCGCCATTGGCGGCAGCCAGGCAGGCGGTCTGCGCCGGGGTGCAGTCGTCCTGCGGTAGCAGGGTACTGGTCAGGCCCATGTCGCCGGCGAAGGCATGCACGTTCTGCTGATTGACATTGGGTTGCCCGGCTTTCCAGCCGAAGCGGCCGACCACGGTCTTGCCCAGGGCGTCGTCCCACACGCGGTTGGCGCGGCCGCGAATGCCGTCGCGGTTGAGATCGTCCGGGTCTTCATTGGCGAGGAGGTCGGCTTCGGGGATGGCTTCGAGCAGGCCCAGGCCGATCATCGGTGGCGCCACCCGGGCCGAGAAGCGGGTGTCCGGGTGCATCGGCCCATAACCGAGCTGGCTGATCTGCAGGGTCGGACGACGCAGTTCGACCTGCTGGCCATCTTTGAAGGTGACGGTCTCGTTGTCATAGCTCACCCGCACCTTGCCCTCGGGGGCCACGCCTGGGATGGCCATGTCTTGCAGCTGGGTGCCGTAGACCGGTTCGGGCACCACGCCCAGGCGCTCGATCTGCTTGGCCAGGTACGGCTGGTCGGGGATCGACAGGCGCACCAGCATGCCCACTGCGTTGCTGTCGTCAGGCTCCGGTGGGTGGCCGCGGCCGTCGCGCACATGGCAGTTCTGGCAGGCATTGGTATTGAACAGCGGGCCCAGGCCGTCGCGCGCGGTGGTGGTGGAGGGGGCGATCACCCAGGGGCTGCGGAAGAAGCTGTTGCCGACGGCGAAGTCCAGGCGCCGCTCGGGCGACAGGTTGGCCGAGGGCAGGGAAAAGGCATTGCGGTCACTGCGCTGGACGGTCGCCTGGCCAGCTGACAACGCTTCGCCGGGCTCGGCCTGGGTGAAACGCGGGGCGTCGTCACAGGCAGCGAGGGCGAGGGCCAGCAGCAAGGAGATTCGGGACAGCGACGAGGACATGCACAATCCTGGGCGTGGACTATAAAACCGGCGTGCAAGCTTAGCAGGACAGGGATGTTTGAATAAGAGCAATTTGCAATTGCCAGATGAAATTGGCGTCAGCTCGGGCCCAATTGCCGGCGATAGGGCCCGAAAGAAAAAAGGCGACCCGAAGGCCGCCTCATTTTCAGAACCACAACCGCCCGAATCAGAACTCGTGGTCGGCAGTATCCGGGTTCAGGTTGGCGATACCCAGCTTGCCAGCAGCCTGCTCGATGGCACCGGTCTGCTTGACCAGGGAGGCAATGGCATCCCGCACGATCTGGTTGCCGGCAGCGTTGTCGGCGGCGATCAGCTGGTCGTAGTGCTCGCCCTTGAGCGCGTGGTCGACGATCACCTGAAGCTTCGCCTCGGTGGCTTCCAGGTCGGCCTTGAGGGTCGCATCGGCTGCCGGGTCGGCCTTGGCCACCAGCGACGACAGGCTCGGGCCGGTCATCTTGGTGCCGTCGGCACGGGTGTACTCGCCCAGGTAGACGTTGCGGATGCCCTTGGCGTCATAGAAGTGCGAGTAGTGGGTGTTGTCGCTGAAGCAATCCTGCTCGTCTTCCGGCGAGTTGGCTTCCAGCGAGACCTTCATGCGCTCGCCGGCCAGTTCGCCCAGCGACAGGCTGCCCATGCCGAACAGCATCTTGCGCAGGCCGTCGGCCACAGGTTCGGCTTCCAGGGTGGCGCGGTAGTTGTCGGCTACGTTCGGTGCCCAGTTGCCGACCATCTCTTCGAGGTCCTTGACCAGCAGTTCGGTCACCGCCTTCAGGTAGGCACGACGACGGTCGTTGTGGCCACCGGTGGCGCCTTTGCCTTCCAGGTAGTCCGAAGCCGGGCGGACACCGGCGCCTGGGCCGGTGCCGTTGAGGTCCTGGCCCCAGAGCAGGAATTCGATGGCGTGGTAGCCGGTGGCGACGTTGGCTTCGGAACCGCCCAGCTCGTTCAGGCTGGCCAGTTTCTCGGCGGTGATGTCCTTGACGTCGACCTTTTCTTCGCCAACCTGCACCTGGGTGTTGGCGATGATGTTGGCGCTGGCGGCCGGGTTGCCCAGGGCGTGCTCGTAGCTCTTGTCGACGTAGTCGATCAGGCCTTCGTCCAGGGGCCAGGCGTTCACTTGGCCTTCCCAGTCGTCGATGATGGTGTTGCCGAAGCGGAACGCCTCGCTCTGCAGGTACGGTACGCGTGCGGCTGCCCAGGCGGCCTTGGCGGCCTTCAGGGTGTCGTCGTTGGGCTTGGCGAGGAATGCGTCGATGGCGCTCTGCAGGGTCTTGGCAGTGCTCAGCGAGTCGCTGTACACGGCGTAGACCATGTCGGCGTAATGCTTGACCACGGCCTTGCCGGCCACTTCGTCGACAGCCCCAGGCGCCGCAGCGGTGGTGCTGGCGGCAGCAGGTGCCTGTGCTTGCGGGGCGGCAGCCTTTTCATCCTTGCTTTCGCCGCAACCGGCGAGGGCGATGGCGATGGCCAGCAGACTGGCCGAGGCCAGAGGCATACGAATCATTATTGGTTTTCCTGCGTCGTGTGGTTGGACCAAGGGGTTAGGCCGTGCGCCGTGGCACGCGAAACGGCAACATCATGCGAAAGATTTGCATTTGCTGTAAAGGGGCCAGCGCGCAATTCGTGCAAATGCGCGTCATGGCCTGTAACCCGGGGTGCTGGCGCTACAGCGCGGAAACCTGATTGCGCTGCGCCTGCTTGAGGAAATGGGTCAGCTCGCGCGCCGGCAACGGCTTGCTGTAGAGGTAACCCTGACCTTCGTGGCAGCCCTGGGCGATGATGTAGCTTTGCTGCTCGGCCGTCTCCACGCCTTCGGCGATCACCTGCATGCCCAGGCTCTTGCCCAGTTGGATGATGGCGCGAACGATGGTGGCGTCGTCATCGTCGTCGAGCAGGTCCTGGACGAAGCTCTTGTCGATCTTGATCTTGTCCAGCGGCAGCGATTTCAGGTAGCTCAGCGACGAGTAGCCGGTGCCGAAGTCGTCGATGGCGATCATCGCCCCCGAGCGGCGCAGGCTGAGCAGGTGCTGGGCAGCGGTGCTGATGTCCTCCATCAGGCCGGTTTCGGTGACCTCCAGCTCCAGGCTGCGCGGCGGCAGGCGGTAAGCCTGCAGCAGGTTGTTGACCACGCGCGGCAGCTCGTTGTGGTGCAACTGCACGGTGGACAGGTTGACCGCCATGCGCAGTTCGCTGAAGCCCAGGTCATGCCATTCGCGCAGTTGCCGGCAGGCCTGGTCGAGGACCCATTCGCCGATGCCGATGATGCTGCCGTTCTGCTCGGCCAGGGGGATGAACTGGTCGGGCGGGACCATGCCCAGTTCCGGGTGCTGCCAGCGCAGCAGGGCCTCGACGCCGACCACACGGTGGTCGCGATAGCTGATCTGCGGTTGATAGACCAGGTACAGCTGGTTGCGCGGCAGGGCTTCGCGCAGGTCTTTTTCCATCTCGCGGCGCCGGCGCATCTCGCTGTCGACACTGGCGATGTAGAACTGATAGCGATTGCGCGAACGGGCCTTGGCCAAGGTCATGGTCTGTTCGGCCTTCTGCAGCAGCTTTTCGGTGCTGTCACCGTCTTCGGGGAACAGGGTGATGCCGATGGTGGCGCGCAGGCGGATCTGCTGGTGATCGAGGTCGAAGGGTATCTCGAGGTCGTCGAGAATGCTCTGGGCCAGCTCGGCGGCTTCGTACGGCTGCTCGATGTTGGCCTGGACCAGGGCGAACTGGTCGCCCCCCAGCCGCGCCAGGGCACCGAGGCGACCACTGTGGGCGCGCAGGCGGTCGGCAAAGGCCAGCAGCAGCTGGTCGCCGGCCTGGTAGCTGAACTGCTCGTTGATGCCCTTGAAATCGTCCAGGCCCACGCACAGGACGGCCACCCGATGCTGCAGGCGGCCGCCATCGGCAAGGATCTTGTCGAGCTGTTGCTGCAACTGCTGGCGGTTGGGCAGGCCGCTGAGGAAGTCGTACTGGGCCATGCGCTGCAGGCTGTTCTCGGCCTCGTGACGCAGGTGGGTGTTGCGTTCGATCGAGGCCAGCAGCTGGTTGGCGGTATTGACCCAGAGGCCCAGCTCGTTCTTCTCGTGGCCCTTGAGCTGGGGGATCTGGTGCTGGCTGGGGCGGTCGGGGTTGATCTGGGTGAGGTGTTCGATGATCTTCGACAGCGGCTTGGTCAACAGCCAGTGGTAGACCAGGTACAGCACCAGGCCCATGGCCATTGCACGCAGCACGCCGGAAATGAAGATGATGATGGCGTTGATCAGGAAGTCTTCACCGTAGGACGCGGTGTCGAGGGTGATGCTCAGATCGCCGTAGTACTCGCTGTAGGGGCCGCGTCCGACCAGTTGGGTGGTGTAGGTGCGTTCCTGGCCGAGGATCAGGTCGGTCAGCCAGCGCATCGACATGTCCTGCAGCGGGCGAGACTTCTCGGCAAGCATGGTCTCGTTGGGGTGGCCGATCGAGGCCTGGCGCACCGACTCATCCTGGAACAGGCCTTCCATGACCTGCATGCCCATTTCCCGATCGAGGCTGTAGACCGCCTGGGTGGAGGGGTCACGGAACATGTCGAGGATGCGCTGGGCGTCATTGTTGACGGCTTGGCGGGTCTTGTAGGCGTCGTAGACGATTTGCGCGCAACTGAGGACGACACCGACCGCCAGCGCCGAGAGGAGCACGACCCTGAGCAACTTGACCGATAAGCTGTTCCGCAATTCCAGCTTCAATGGGGTTTCCTTAATCCATGCGCGTGGCATCATTTTGCCACCAGCGTTGGCAATACACTATTGGCCGTGCGGCGCTCCTGAGTAGTGTATCGGTTGCTTGAGCCTGCAACTTGAGAACGCTGTAGCGAATGTCCTGATCTTTGATGTTAGCGCGCTATGACGGTGGAGCAAGAGCTTGGTCCACCGGCGTGTCATTTGCCGTCGGGTGGACGGACATGACATAAAAAACCCGGCGCGAAGGCCGGGTTTTCTGTTCAAGGCTTGAGCGATCAGGCCTTGAAGGTCTTGCCTTCGAACTGTTCGGCAACGAAGGCCCAGTTGACCAGGTTCCAGAACGCCTCGACGTACTTCGGACGCAGGTTGCGGTAGTCGATGTAGTAGGCGTGCTCCCAGACGTCGCAGGTCAGCAGCGGGTTGTCGCCGCTGGTCAGCGGGCAGCCGGCGCCGATGGTGCTGGCCAGGGCCAGGGAACCGTCAGCCTTCTTCACCAGCCAGCCCCAGCCGGAACCGAAGGTGCCGACCGAAGTCTTGGTGAACTCTTCCTTGAACTTGTCGAAGGAACCGAAGGCGGCGTTGATGGCGTCAGCCAGGGCACCGGTCGGCTGGCCGCCGCCGTTTGGCGACAGGCAGTTCCAGTAGAAGGTGTGGTTCCAGACTTGAGCGGCGTTGTTGAAGATGCCGCCCGAAGAGCTCTTGACGATCTCTTCCAGGGTCTTGCCTTCGAATTCGGTGCCTGGGACCAGGTTGTTCAGGTTCACGACATAGGTGTTGTGGTGCTTGTCGTGGTGATACTCCAGGGTTTCCTTGGAGATGTGCGGCTGCAGGGCATCGTGGGCGTACGGCAGCGGCGGCAATTCAAAAGCCATGGTGGATCTCCTGATTCAGGTCTAGTTCGCGGTTTGCGCAAGGCCGATCACGGGCGGCCCTAGGTGCGTCGGCGAGTTTGTACTCTTTGCGACGCAAGGGCTGGATCATAGCACCAGCCCCGGCTCATAACCACGCAACAAAGATAGGGAATAGAGGTTCCGGAGCGGTTTGCCGCCGCCGACCGGCGGTGGAGGGATGTCGCTTGAACTGGCCTCATCGCCGGCAAGCCGGCTCCCACAAGGTGCACTGGTGGGAGCCGGCTTGCCGGCGATGAAGCCCTTGAGGTCAGTTGAAGATCAACTGCGCAGCCACCGCGAACATCATCACCGCCACCATCAGGTCGAGCATGCGCCAGGTGGTCGGGCGGGCCAGCCAGGGCGCCAGCCACGCCGCGCCGATCGCCAGGGTCGAGAACCACAGCGCCGAGGCGCTTGCGGCACCGGCTACATAGGCGCCGGGCACGGTCTGCTGGGCGCCGAGCGAGCCGATCAGCAGCACGGTATCGAGGTAGACGTGCGGGTTGAGCAGGGTCACCGCCAGGGCACTGAGCAGCACCGCGCGACGGGAGCGCATGCCCTGGCCTTGCTGGTGCTGCAGGCTCTGTTTGGAACAGGCGCTGCGCAGCGCCTTGGCCCCGTACCAGATCAGGAACACCGCGCCGCCCCAGCGAGCGATGGCGAGCAGCGTCGGGTTGTGCGCCAGCACCGTGGCCAGGCCGAACACCCCGGCCGCCACCAGGATGGCGTCGCAGACGATGCACAGCAGCGCTACCGGCAAATGATGCTCACGCCGCAGGCTCTGGGCGAGGACGAAGGCGTTCTGTGCGCCGATGGCCATGATCAGGCCGAAGGCCACCAGCATGCCGTTGAAATAGCTTTGCCACATGGCAGGAACTCCAAAGAAGATGTGGCCATTGTGCGGATTGGCCATGTATAAGAAAAACAAATAACGCTGATCCGTCATTAGGAAAATCGATGTTCGACTACAAGTTGCTGGCCGCCCTCGCGGCGGTGATCGAACAAGGCGGTTTCGAGCGCGCCGCGCAGGTGCTTGGGCTGTCCCAATCGGCCGTCTCGCAGCGCATCAAGCTGCTCGAAGCGCGGGTCGGCCAGCCGGTGCTGGTGCGCGCGACACCGCCTGGTCCGACCGAGGTCGGGCGGCAGTTGCTCAACCATGTGCAGCAGGTGCGCCTGCTGGAGCGCGACTTGCAGCGCCAGGTGCCGGCCCTGGGTGAAGAGGGTATGCCCGAGCGCTTGCGCATCGCCCTCAACGCCGACAGCCTGGCGACCTGGTGGGCCGGCGCGGTGGGCACATTCTGCGCCGAGCATCAGCTGTTGACCGACCTGGTCGTGGAAGACCAGGAAGTCGGCCTCAAGCGCATGCGTGCCGGTGAAGTGGCGGCCTGCCTGTGCGGCAGCGAGCGGCCGGTGGCCGGCGCGCGCAGCCTGCCCCTGGGCGCCATGCGCTACCGGGCGCTGGCCAGCCCCGGGTTCATGGCGCGGTATTTCCCGCAGGGCTTCGAGGCCAGGCGCCTGGCTCGCACACCGGCCATCGTCTACGGGCCGGACGATTTCCTGCAGCACCGTTACCTGGCTTCGCTGGGCATTCAGGACGGCTTCCTGCACCATCTGTGTCCTTCGTCCGAAGGCTTCCTGCGCATGACCGAGGCGGGCCTGGGCTGGGGCCTGGTGCCCGAATTGCAGGCCCGAGAGCAGCTGGCCAGAGGTCAACTGGTGGAAATCTGTGCCGATACGCCTATCGATGTGCCGCTGTACTGGCATCATTGGCGCAATGGCGGCGAACTGCTCGCGCAATTGACCGAGCACCTGCGGCATACGGCACAGCACTGGCTGGTGCCCTTGTAGCCGTGGCCGGCGTCTGTTGCATCTGAAATCAACGCGGAGTCATACATGCGAATTCTGGTCACCGGCGCGAGCGGCTTCATTGGCGGGCGCTTTGCGCGCTTTGCCCTGGAGCAGGGCCTGGACGTGCGGGTCAGCGGCCGGCGCGCCGAAGGTGTCGAGCACCTGGTCAAGCGCGGCGCGCAGTTCATCCCCGGCGACCTGGGCGATGCCGAGCTTGCCCGGCGCCTGTGCCAGGGCGTCGAGGCCGTGGTGCATTGCGCCGGTGCGGTGGGTACCTGGGGGCGCTACCAGGACTTCCACCAAGGCAACGTGGTGGTCACCGAAAATGTCGTCGAGGGCTGCCTCAAGGAACATGTGCGCCGCCTGGTGCACCTGTCGTCGCCGTCGATCTATTTCAACGGCCGCTCGCGTGTGGACATCCGCGAAGATCAGCTGCCGCGCCGTTTCCACGACCACTATGCGCTGACCAAGCACCTGGCCGAGCAAAAGGTGTTCGGTGCCCAGGAGTTCGGCCTGGAGGTGCTGGCGCTGCGCCCACGCTTCGTCACCGGAGCGGGTGACGCCAGCATTTTCCCGCGGCTGATGCAGATGCAGCGCAAGCACCGCGTGGCGATCATCGGCAACGGCCTGAACAAGGTCGATTTCACCAGTGTGCACAACCTCAACGAAGCGTTGCTCAGTGCGCTGTTCGCCGAAGACCGTGCCTTGGGCCAGGCCTACAACATCAGCAACGGCCACCCGCTGCCGCTCTGGGATGTGGTGAACTATGTGATGCGCCAGATGCAGCTGCCCCAGGTCACCCGTTATCGTTCATACGGCCTGGCCTACAGCCTGGCCGCGCTGAACGAGGGTGCCTGCATGCTCTGGCCCGGGCGCCCGCAACCGACCCTGTCGCGCACCGCAATGCAGGTGATGAGCCGCGATTTCACTCTGGATATCAGCCGCGCCCGCCAATTCCTGGATTACCAGCCCAAGGTGAACCTGTGGACAGCGCTGGATGAATTCTGCGCCTGGTGGAAGCATCAACCGTTTGGCCAGTGAACCTGACCCGCTGATGATGGTCATCAGTGCGCCGCGCGAGCGGTTTATACTCATGCCTCTTTGCTACTACTGCGGTTGAAGCCATCCATGCGTAACGATGCCCACGACGATTTCGATGATGTGCCCACCTTGCGTGCCGGCACCCCTGATGACGATGAACTGCTGCCCGCACACGTTTCGCGCAGCCGCCGCAAAGCCGCGAAGCCGGTCAGCACTGGCCCGCTCTGGGCATTGCTGGCAGCATCGTTCATTGCCCTGGCGGGGTTGGGGGGGTGGAGTTTCCAGCAGATCTCGCTGATGGAGCAGCAGCTGGTGGCTACCCAGGAAAGCTTTGCCCGCATCAGCGAGGAAGCCGCCGGACGCTTGCAGGCCATCAGCGGCAAGGTCGACGCCAGCGAATCCACCGTCAATACCGGCAGCGAGGCGTTGAAGCTGCAGATTCGCCAGTTGCAGTCCAGCCTGGCCGAGCAGGGCAAGCAGCAGCAGGGCGTGGCTGGCCAGACCGGCGACCTGGGCAAGCGCCTGGAGCAGGTGCTGGCCGATACCCGTGAACAGCAGAAAGCGGTTACCGAGCTGCAGGCTCAGTTGCAGGCGCAGTTGAAAGCGGTGAATGGCGAGTTGGCGGCACTGCGCTCCGGGCAGGTGGATGGCGGCAAGCTCGAGGGTCAGTTCAAGAGCCTGAACGATGAAGTGGCGGCGCTGAAGAAGCAGGGCAACCTGAAAGCGGCCGTCTACAGCCTTGAACAGGACGTACTGGTGCTCAAGACCCAGATGGAGAACCGCACGTCTTCCTCGAGCGGCGCGACCGTGCAGGAGTTCGATGCCTTCCGCGGGCAGACCACGCGCAACCTCAATACCCTGCAGAGCCAGATCCAGAACCTGCAGCAGCAGATCAATGCCCGACCTTGAGATCAGCTGAGCCTTGATCGCCGGCTTGCCGGCGATTGGGTCGCAAAGCGGCCCCAGCTATCTCACTTACAACCGCGGATAATCGATATACCCCACCGGCCCCTTGGCATAGAAGGTCTCCGGATGCGCCTGGTTCAGTGGCGCATCCGCCGCCAAGCGCGCCGGCAGGTCCGGGTTGGCGATGAACGGCACACCGAACGCTACTGCATCCGCGCTGCCATTGGCCAGGGCGGCACTGGCACTGGCCTTGTCGAACCGCTCGTTGACGATGTAGGGGCCGCCGAAGGCTGCCTTGATCTGCGGGCCGATGCTGTCGTCGGCTTGCTTCTCCCGCGAGCAGATGAAGGCGATGCCACGCTTGCCCAGTTCCCGAGCCACATAGGTGAAGGTTTCGCCGCGGTCGGCGTCGCCCATGTCATGGGAGTCGGCACGCGGCGCCAGGTGCACGCCCACCCGTCCCGGCCCCCAGATCTCGATGGCCGCATCCGTCACCTCCAGCAGCAGCCGCGCGCGGTTTTCCAGAGAACCACCGTAACGGTCGGTGCGCTGATTGGTGCTGCTCTGCAGGAACTGGTCGAGCAGATAGCCATTGGCGCCGTGGATTTCCACGCCATCGAAGCCGGCCGCCTTGGCGTTCTCGGCCCCGCAGCGGTAGGCCTCGACGATATCGGCGACTTCTTCGGTTTCCAGCGCACGCGGGGTGGGGTACTCGGTGATCGGGCGCACCAGGCTGACATGGCCCTTGGGCTGGATCGCGCTGGGTGCCACCGGCAACTCGCCGTTCAGGTAGCTGGGGTGGGAGATGCGGCCGACATGCCACAACTGCAGGAAGATGCGCCCGCCAGCGGCGTGCACGGCCTTGGTGACATTGTTCCAGCCGCGTACCTGCTGGTCGTTCCAGATGCCCGGGGTGTCCGGGTAGCCGACGCCCATCGGCGATACCGAAGTGGCTTCGCTGAGGATCAGCCCGGCGCTGGCGCGCTGCACGTAGTACTCGGCCATCAGCGCATTGGGCACCCGGCCCTCGTCGGCGCGGCAGCGGGTCAGCGGCGCCATGATGATGCGGTTGGGCAGTTGCAGATCGCCCAGCTGGATCGGATCGAAAAGCGTGGTCATGGGAAATACCTGCCTTGTCAGAGTGTTTGGCGCAGCTGTTCGAG
Source organism: Pseudomonas plecoglossicida NBRC 103162 = DSM 15088 (assembly GCF_000730665.1). GTDB lineage: Bacteria > Pseudomonadota > Gammaproteobacteria > Pseudomonadales > Pseudomonadaceae > Aquipseudomonas > Aquipseudomonas plecoglossicida. The sequence goes on along the minus strand of NZ_BBIV01000035.1, from coordinate 20,422 downwards.
GAACGCCTGGATAAGGGTTTCATTGCGCTTGAAGAAGTGCCATTGGCCTATCTTCTGGCTGCTGATCAGCCCGGCCCGCTGCAACGTGGCCAGGTGAGCGGAGACGGTCGACTGCGACAGGCCGCAGCGCTGGTCGATCTGCCCGGCACAGACGCCCTGCTCGGTGCTGTGGTGCTGGTCAGGGAACTGCGCGGCCGGGTCTTTCAGCCAGTGGAGGATTTCACGTCGGACCGGATGGGCCAGGGCCTTGATGATTTCGTCGAGATCGATGCTCATGTCGTCACTCGTGATGTACCGGTATATCGCGATAGGACGAAATATAAATCGTTGTTTCGCGATATTGAAATATGAATGGGTGCTTAGCTGAGCACGAATCGCTATATCGCGTTATAACGATATGTCTGAGGCCGGTGCTAGACTGCGCACATGAACTACCTCGCACATTTGCACCTGGGTGGCCCGGCACCGCAACAACTGCTGGGCAGCCTGTATGGCGATTTCGTCAAAGGCTCGCTGGAGGGCCGATTCCCGCCTGCCCTCGAGGCGGCCATCCGCTTGCACCGGCATATCGACAGCTATACCGACCAGCACCCGCTGGTCCTGGCGGCGTTGGCGCGCTTTCCGCGTGAGCGGCGGCGCTTTGCCGGGATCGTCCTGGATGTGTTCTTCGACCATTGTCTGGCGCGGCATTGGGCGGATTATGCCGAGCAACCGCTGGCGCAGTTCACGGGTGATTTCTACCGGGTGTTGCTGGCGGAACCGGCGTTGCCAGGCCGGCTGGCACGGATTGCGCCGTTCATGGCGGCCGACGACTGGCTGGGGGCCTATGGCGATTTCGTCACCCTGGAGCAGGTGTTCAAGGGGATTGCCCGGCGCTTGTCGCGGCCGGAGGGGATGACGGGCGTGATGGGCGAGCTGGAACGGTTGTACGAGCCGTTGCTGGCGGATTTTCGCGCCTTCTATCCACAGTTGCAGGCATTTGCGGCGGCGAAACGAGCCCCATCGCCGGCTTGCCGGCGATGAGGCCAGTACAGTCACCCTCGATCAGGCAGCCCGAGCCTGCTTGCGAGGCGCCACCTCTACCTCCCCAACCCCGAACAGCGCCACCTCGATCGCCTGCTGCGCCTGGAACGCCAGCGCCGCACGTTCCTTGCCCACACTGCCGATCGGCTGCAACAGGTGAATGCACACTTCGCTGCGTGGTTCGGCGAATAGCCGCAACAGGTGCGAAACCAGATCGTCATCGCCGATGAACGGCGCAATCGGGTCCGGTTCGCCCCCCCGCAGATACTGGATGGCCACCGGTTGTACGGCCATGCCCCGGTCGATGGCACCGGCCAGCAAGCGACCGTGGAAGGTGCGCAACTGGCGCCCGTCGGTGGTGGTGCCTTCAGGAAAGATCAGCAGCGGCCGTGCCTGGCCCAGCTGTTGCGCGATCTGCTCGCGCAAACGCTGGCCGTCGCCGCCGCCACGGCGGATGAACAGGGTGCCGGCCTTTTCCGCCAGCCAGCCGGCCAGCGGCCAGTGACGTACTTCGGCCTTGGACAGGAACGACAGAGGCAGCAGCATGCCGAGTAGCGGAATGTCGGTCCACGAGACATGGTTGCTGACCCACAGCATCGGCCGTTGCGGCAGCTCGCCGATCACCCGCACGTCGAAGGGCAGGGCGGCTACCAGGCGCTTCATGAACAGGCAGGCCCAGCGCTGGCGGCGGTCGAGTGGCGCCTTGAACCCCAGGCGTTCGCCGACGGCAATGACGCTGGCCATGAGCATGCCGAACAGCAGCACCAGCAGCAGCCGCGAGAGGCGGGCCAGCACCCGCAGCCGGGGCATCAGACGGCCGCCTTGAAGTGGCGCGCGTAGCGCGGGCAGAGGTCGTCACGCTTGAGCAGGATGAATACATCGGCCACCTGGAAATCCTCGTCCCAGCAGGGCTCTCCGCAGATCTTGGCACCCAGGCGCATGTAAGCCTTGAGCAGCGGCGGCATTTCGGTGATGACGTTGTTCGGCAGAGCCAGGGAGGGCAGCGGGTTCTTCGGTTCGGCACGCAGGTGTTCGGTGCACAGGTAGCGTTCGCGCAGGCGTTGCATGATTGCATGGGCTTGCACGCCGCCATCCTGCATCGGGATGCTGGCGCAGCCCATCAGGTAACTGTAGCGACCCTCGTTGAGCACTTCGGCCAGCTCGCCCCAGAGGATGGCGATGGTGCCGCCATTGCGGTAGTCGGGGTCGACACAGGTGCGCCCCAGCTCAAGGATCGGCCCTTGCAGTTGCAACAGGCCGTGCAGGCTGAATTCTTCTTCACTGTAGAAACGCCCCAGGCTGCTGGCAGCCTGGTGGTCGAGCAGGCGGGTGGTGGCCACCAGCTCGCCGGTGCTCAGGTCGCGCACGCCGATGTGGCGGCAATGTACGTCGTAGTCGTCCATGTCCAGGCCCTGTTCGGCGCCTTTGAGCTTGGCCTTGAATTGCGCGCTGAATACTTTGTAGCGCAGCGCCTGTGCTTCTTGCAGGGCGGCTGCTCCAACCAGGCGTTCGGCTTGCAGACGGCGTTCAGTGCTGTTGTCGCCAGAGCGAGCGATCCGAGTCATTGCGAGTCTCCATAAGCCAGCCATGAAAGGTTGCGGCCGGTCGGCTTTGTTGTGCAAAGTCAGCCTAGGTAGGCGCGGTGTCACGCCGGTGAACCTTTGGTGATGCTTGCGTGACAGCCCCCAGAGCCCCACGAGGAGCATGCGATGGCTTGGTTGCAACGACTCAACGACCCTCTGCGCCAGACGCTGGCTGGCACCCTTGGCGAGACCTACAGTGCCCAGCTCGAACGACTCGGCTTGGCTTGCCCGTTCGAACTGGCGGTGCTGGGAGGCCGCGCCATGGCCACCCCTGGGCTGGCATTCCTGATGGGCTACCAGGCAGCCCTGCGCGTGCTCTGGCCCAGCGCTCCGGCCAGTCTCGGCGCGCTGTGCGCCACGGAGCGGCGCAGCGTGCGCCCGGCGGACATGCAGACGCGCCTCGAGGGCTTGCGCCTGAATGGCAGCAAGGATTTCGTCACCGCTGGGCTGGATGCCGAATGGTTGCTGGTGGCAGCGCGCAGCGAAGGGCCGGGCGAAGGGCCGCGGTTGAACTTGACGGTGGTCTACCCCGGCGAGCCTGGGGTGACGCTGGAAGCGTTGCCGACCTTGCCATTGATGCCTGAAGTGGGGCATGGGCGGCTGCGCTTGCAGGATGCGAGCTGCGAGTTGCTGGCGGGCGACGGTTGGGATGCCTACGTCAAACCGTTCCGTTCGCTGGAGGATCTTTACGTGCTGGCGGCGTTGGCTGCCTGGCTGTATGGCGTCGCCCAGGAGTGTGGCTGGCCGCAGGATTTGCGCTTGCGCCTGTTGGGATTGCTGGCGGGCTGCGCCGAGGGGAGTCGCCAGTGCGCCGACAGTGTGGGCTGCCATTTGTTGCTGGGTGGCTTGTTCGCCCAGTTCCAGGCGCTGCGAGGGGCGCTCGACGAGGCGCTGTCGGCAGGGCCGGTGCAGTGGGCGCAGCTGTGGCAGCGGGACCAGGGCGTGCTGGCGCTGGCCACGGCTGCGCGGGAAAAGCGTCTGGCCAAGGCTTGGACTGCAGCAGGGTTGTCATGAAAGCTTGAGAAGCTCTGGGGTCCTTTGGAACCTGGGGCTGCTGTGCAGCCCCAACAAGGCAAGCCCCATGCTCAAGACCCTGCTGGCCGTCATCAGCCTGTTCGCCATGCCTGCCTGGGCCGAAGACTGGCCCGACCCCGATTGGCCAATCGACACGGTGTCCAGCAACTGGCAATCGGTCGACGCCTACGCCTTCCCGCAACGCAACGCCAGCGAACGCAGCGGCATCCGTACCGACGCCCTGCTGATCATCCGCGACGGCCGCATTGTCCATGAACGCTACAGCCCCCCCACCACCGCCAACAGCGCCCACCTGACCTGGTCGGTGAGCAAGAGCGTGCTGGCCACCGTACTGGGCGTCGCCCAGGGCGAGGGCCGGTTCCAGTTGCAAGACCCGGCCGCGCGCTTCTATCCACCGATGCAGGCTCACCCCGATGTGCGTCTGGCGGACTTGTTGCACTGGGCCAGCGGCCTGGATTGGCAGGAAGACTACGAGTACGCACCGCTCAAGTCCTCGGTCGTGGCCATGCTCTACACCAGCGGGCGCAACGACATGGCGGCCTACACGGCAGCCCGTCCCAGTGCCGACACACCTGGCCTGCGTTTTCTCTATTCCAGCGGTGATAGCAATGTGCTGGCTGCCGCGTTGCGCGGCATGCTCGATGCTCAAACCTATGCCGACTACCCGTGGCAGGCGCTGTTCGCCCCGCTGGGCATCACCAGCGCAGTCTGGGAGCGAGACGGCACGGGCACATTCGTCGGTTCTTCCTATCTTTTTCTCACTGCCCGGGACCTGGCGCGCATCGGCCTGCTGATGCAGCGCGAAGGCCGCTGGCGCGATCGCCAGTTGCTGCCGGCAAGCTGGATTGCCTTCAACCGCGCGTTGTTCACCCGGGCCCGGGCCATCCCCGGTGAAGCCAACCCTGGCGGCCACTGGTGGCTGAACCAGCCCTTGCCGGGCAGCCCTCGACCTTGGCCCGACGTACCCGCAGATGCCTTTGCTGCCCTCGGTCATTGGGGGCAGGCGCTTTACGTATTGCCCGCGCAGAAACTGGTGATCGTGCGCTACGGCGATGACCGCGGTGGCAGCTACCGCCATGACGAGCTGCTCAAGCGTGTGCTGGCGGCGCTGCCACGGGAGGGGACATGAAACGTCTGGTGTTGCTGCTGGTGGTCGCGCTGTTTGGCTGGGCTTGGCTGGAACGTCAGGCGCTGGCGGATTTCCCCGGCATCCTGTCGGCCTATTCGGCGAAGGAGTACTGCTCGTGCCGCTTCGTCATGGGCTTCGAGCAGGCGTATTGCCGCGCTTATGTGAAACAGTGGCTACCCTTGAGTCAGCTGGAGGAAGACAGCCAGCAGCGCGTGGTCAGTGCTGGCGGGCTGGGCCAGCACAACCGGGCCGCCTGGCAAGGTGCGCAAGAGGGTTGCCGCTTGCTGCCATGACAGTGGGCGGTTAAGGTTGCCGGTCAAGTTTCACGAGATCTGTCATGTTCAAGCTGCCCCGTCTTTTGCCGGCCCTGCTGCTGGCCCTGTGCCTTCCCGCCCATGCCAACTGGCACCTCGATGGCGAGTCATCACGCTTGTCGTTCATCAGTGGCAAGAACGGCGATACCGCCGAGGTCCATCGCTTCCTGGTGATGCATGGCACGGTGGATCGCAAGGGCGCGGCGGCACTGCGTATCGAGATGGACTCGGTCAGCAGCGGCATTCCGCTGCGCGATGAGCGCATGCGCGACGACCTGTTCGAAGTCGAGCGCTTCGCCGAAGCCACGGTGAAGGCGCAGATCGACCTGCGGCCGATCAATGACCTGGCCAACGGTGCGCAGATCGAGCTGCGTCTGCCGCTCACCGTCACCGTGCGTGGCCAGTCGCACAACTACAACGCGCTGCTGTTGGCCACCCGCCTCGATGAGCGGCGATTCCAGGTGGTGACCCTCGAGCCGCTGATCCTCAATGCCAACGACTTCGCCTTGCTGCCCGGGTTGGAAAGCCTGCGCAAGTTCGCCAAGCTCACCTCCATCAACCCTACGGTACCGGTCAACGCGGTGCTGATCTTCAACGCTCGCTGACATGCCGGGGCCGGTCTTCCCCTGGCGGGATGGCAACCAGTTCGAACTGCTGATCGACGGCCCCGAATTCTTCCCGTGCATGCTCCAGGCGATCGCGCGGGCCGAGTTCCAGGTGGACCTGGAGCTGTACCTGGTCGAGGCCGGTGCATGCGCCGAGGCGGTGGTCGAGGTACTGGAGCAGGCGGCGCGACGCGGCGTGCGGGTGCGTTGCCTGTTCGACGACTATGGGGCGCTGGCCTTTACCTCCGCGCTGCGCGAGCGGCTGGTGGAGGCAGGTGTGTTGCTGCGCTGGTACAACCGCCTGCGCTGGAAACGCGGCTTTCGCAACCTGTACCGCGACCATCGCAAGCTGCTGCTGGTGGACGAAACGTGGGCGGTGGTGGGTGGCACGGGAGTCACCGACGAGTTCTGGACACCGTCCGAAGCGACCAGCGAGTGGCATGAAGTGATGGTGCAGATGCAAGGGCCGGTGGTAACCGACTGGCAATTGCTGTTCGACCGCCAGTGGCATGCCAACAACCGTCGCACCGCCTGGCGCCCTGCCGAGGGCTTCGGCCTGCCGCGCCTGCCCAAGGTGCCGGTGCAAGGGCAGGGCATGGGCCGGGTGGCCTATGCCGACGCCCGCCAGCACCAGGACATCCTGCATTCGCTGGTGCGCGCGCTCAACAGCGGCAAGCAGCGCGTGTGGCTGGCCACGCCTTACTTCCTGCCGACCTGGAGTGTGCGCCGCTCGTTGCGCCGGGCCGCCAGCAAAGGCGTCGATGTGCGCCTGTTGCTGACCGGGCCGCGCACCGACCACCCCTCGGTGCGCTATGCGGGCCACCGTTACTACCCGCGTTTGCTGCGCGCTGGCGTGCGCATCTACGAGTACCAGCCGTGTTTCCTGCACTTGAAGATGGTCCTGATCGATGACTGGGTCAGTATTGGCTCATGCAACTTCGACCACTGGAACCTGCGCTTCAACCTGGAGGCCAACATCGAGGCGCTCGACCCGCCCCTGACGGCCGCGGTACAGGCCAGCTTCGAGCGCGATTTCGCCTTGAGCGAGGTGGTCGACCTCGACCACTGGAACGCGCGTCCCCTGTGGCGACGGGTCAAGCAACGGGTTTGGGGCTGGCTGGACCGGCTGGTGGTCAATTTGCTCGACCGGCGCGACTGACAGCGACTATCGTGCAGTGACCGTTCACAAGCGATGCGAGGGTGACTGCGATGACGGCAAAGAAGATTCTCATGCTGGTGGGCGACTACGTCGAGGATTACGAGGCGATGGTGCCCTTCCAGGCGTTGACCATGGTGGGTCATACGGTGCATGCGGTGTGCCCGGAAAAGGTCGCGGGGCAGACCGTGCGCACGGCGATCCATGACTTCGAAGGCGAGCAGACCTACAGCGAGAAGCCGGGGCACAACTTTGCCCTGAACTATGACTTCGTCCGGGTCCGCGCCGAGGGCTACGATGCGTTGCTGATTCCAGGTGGGCGTGCCCCGGAGTACCTGCGCCTGGAAGAGAAGGTGCTGGACCTGGTCAGGGCCTTCGACCAGGCCGGCAAGCCGATTGCGGCGGTCTGCCACGGGGCGCAACTGCTTGCCGCAGCCGGCGTGCTGGAAGGGCGCGAGTGCAGTGCGTATCCGGCCTGTGCGCCGGAAGTGCGGTTGGCGGGTGGTAAGTTCATCGATATCGCCATCGACCAGGCGCATGTGGATGGCAACCTGGTCACCGCGCCGGCGTGGCCTGCGCATCCGGCATGGCTGGCGGCGTTCCTGAAAGTGCTGGGGACACGTATTTCCTGATCTGGCCTCATCGCGGGCAAGCCCGCTCCTACAGGTACAACGGCGGCCTCAGGCTTGCGCTGTACCTGTAGGAGCGGGCTTGCCCGCGATGAGGCCAGTAGCTTCACTCCACCTGCTCTACCCAGTCATTGAGGTTGTAGTAGTTGGTCACCCGGGCAATCTTCCCGCAGTGGATGTAGAAGAACGCCCCCGCCGGCAGCACATAGGTCTGCCCATTGGCTGCCGGCAACCCCTCGTCATCGGCCAGATACGCCGGAATACGAAGCCGACTACCTGGCGAGCTACGCCCGCTCCGGGCGCAGCCTGGTGGTGTTGGCCCTGGACGATGGCCAGGTGGTGGGTGCCTCGACCGGCGTGCCGCTGGTGGACGTGGCGCCTGAGTTCCAGCAGCCGTTCCTGGCCCAGGGGCGCGACCCTGCCAGCGTCTACTACTTCGGCGAATCGCTGGTATTGCCGGAGTACCGAGGGCAGGGCCTGGGCGTACGCTTTTTCATCGAGCGCGAGTCCTATGCCCACAAGCTCGCGGAGTTCGACTACTGCGCCTTCTGTGCGGTCGAGCGGCCGGGCGTGCACCCGAGGCGGCCTGCGGATTACAAGCCACTGCACGGCTTCTGGCGCAACCGGGGCTTTCTGCACGACCCCTCCCTGCGCACCCACTACGCTTGGCGTGACCTGGACGAGCAGGATGTTTCGGAAAAGATCATGTCGTTCTGGGCCAAGGAGCTGCCGATTTGATTCGCCTCGCAGCCTGCCAGTACGCCATCGAGCTGCATGAAACCTGGGAGGCCTATGCCGAGCACTTGCAGGACCTGTGCGCCGAAGCTGCGCAAGCCGGAGCAAGGTTGCTGTTGCTGCCGGAATATGCCGGGCTGGTGCTCAGTGGTCAGCTGCAGACCGGGCAGCGTGGTGACCTGGAGGCTTCGATCGCTGGCATTCAGTCGCTGATCGAGCCGTGGCTGGCGTTGTGCGCGGGTATTGCCCGGCGCTGGGGGGTGTACCTGCAGCCGGGCAGCTTGCCGGTGCTCGACCGCGATGGGCGCTATCGCAACCGGGCCTGGCTATTTGGCCCACGAGGAATGCTGGGGTATCAGGACAAGCTGATGATGCGGCGGGTGGGGGAGGAGGGGCAGGTGTTTACGCGGTGGGATTGGCCCGAGCAGTTCGAGCGAATTGTTTGAATTGGGGCCGCAACGCGGCCCCAATGCAGATTACTTCACTTCGACTGCCAGGCTCTCGGCAATCTTGCCCTGCCACAGCGCGGGACCTGTGATGTGCACGGACTCGCCGTTGCTGTCGACCGCGACGGTGACCGGCATGTCCTTCACTTCGAACTCGTAGATTGCTTCCATGCCCAGTTCGGCGAACGCCAGGACCTGAGACTTGCGAATGGCCTGGGCCACCAGGTAGGCGGCGCCGCCAACGGCCATCAGGTACACGGCCTTGTTGTCCTTGATCGCTTCGATGGCGGTCGGTCCACGCTCGGACTTGCCGATCATGCCCAGCAGGCCGGTCTGTTCGAGGATCTGGCGGGTGAACTTGTCCATGCGGGTGGCGGTGGTCGGGCCGGCTGGGCCTACCACTTCGTCACCGACCGGATCGACCGGGCCGACGTAGTAGATGAAGCGGCCTTTGAGGTCGACCGGCAGTTCTTCGCCGCGGTTGAGCATCTCGACCATGCGCTTGTGCGCGGCGTCGCGGCCGGTGAGCATCTTGCCGTTGAGCAGGATGGTCTCGCCCGGCTTCCAGCTGGCGACTTCTTCCGGGGTGATGTCGTCGAGGTTGACGCGGCGGGCGCTCGGGCCGGCTTCCCAGACGATTTCCGGGTAGGCGTCCAGCGACGGCGCTTCCAGCTCGGCCGGGCCGTTGCCATCGAGCACGAAGTGCGCGTGGCGGGTGGCGGCGCAGTTCGGGATCATGCACACCGGCAGCGAGGCAGCGTGGGTCGGGTAGTCCATGATCTTGACGTCGAGCACGGTGGTCAGGCCGCCCAGGCCCTGGGCGCCGATGCCCAGCTGGTTGACCTTGTCGAACAGCTCCAGGCGGATCTCTTCGAGGCGGTTCTGCGGGCCACGGGCTTTCAGTTCGTGGATGTCGATGGACTCCATCAACACTTCCTTGGCCATGACCGCGGCCTTCTCGGCGGTACCGCCGATGCCGATGCCGAGCATGCCAGGCGGGCACCAGCCAGCGCCCATGGTCGGGACGGTCTTGAGGACCCAGTCGACGATCGAGTCGGACGGGTTGAGCATGGCCATCTTCGACTTGTTCTCGGAACCGCCGCCCTTGGCCGCGACATCGACTTCGACCTTGTCGCCAGGGACGATCGAGTAGTGGATGACGGCCGGGGTGTTGTCCTTGGTGTTCTTGCGGGCACCGGCCGGGTCGGCCAGGATCGAGGCGCGCAGGACGTTCTCAGGCAGGTTGTAGGCGCGACGCACACCCTCGTTGATCATGTCGTCGACGCTCATGGTGGCGCCGTCCCAGCGCACGTCCATGCCCACGCGGATGAACACGGTGACGATACCGGTGTCCTGGCAGATCGGGCGGTGGCCGGTGGCACACATGCGCGAGTTGATCAGGATCTGGGCGATCGAGTCGCGTGCGGCAGGCGACTCTTCACGCAGGTAGGCTTCGTGCATCGCCTGGATGAAATCGACGGGGTGGTAGTACGAAATGAATTGCAGGGCGTCGGCGACGCTCTGAATCAGGTCGTCTTGCTTGATCACGGTCATGCAGCGCGCTCCTCTTAAAGACGGGAACATTCAAAAAGACGCTCGACGGTGCCGACCAGCGTGTCGAAGCGCCTTGCAAGGCGCCGGCAGGTCAGGCCGACGGAAAAAGGCGCGGCAGTATAGCGCGCATCCGTGCCGGGCACACCTGCGGCCGGTCTGGACCATGGTCGGCATCCGGTGGGCATCCTTTTTGCTGCCGCCCGGCGCTTGGCTTACAGTGAGCCGCAGACATCTGGAGAAACACCGACCATGCCCGAACTATGCGTGGGCGAGCGCCGCTGGACGGTGCCCACCGGCAGCAACCTGCTCGATGCCCTGAACGAGGCAGGGCTGAATGTGCCTTACAGCTGTCGGGCCGGTAGCTGTCATGCCTGCCTCGTGCATTGTCTCGACGGCCTGCCTGCCGATGCCTTGCCAGAAGCGCTGGCCTTGGAAAAGCACGCCCAGGGCTGGCGACTGGCTTGCCAGTGCCGGGTGGTGGGGGACTTGCGTGTGGCGATATTCGACCCACGACTGGACGGTATGCCTGCACACGTCTGCGCGCTGGAATGGTTCGGTGATGTCTTGCGTTTGCGCCTTCAGCCCGAGCGAGCGCTGCGTTACCAGGTCGGTCAGCATATGGTGCTGTGGAACGGAACGGTCGCACGGCCCTATTCCTTGGCGAGCCTGCCGGGGGAGGACGCTTTCCTGGAGTTCCACATCGACTGCCGGCGGCCAGGTGCCTTTTGCGACAAGGCGCGCGGGTTGCGGATTGGCGACGAAATGCGCCTGGGTGAACTCAGGGGTGGGGCGTTGCACTACGACCCGGACTGGCAGGCGCGGCCGTTGTGGCTGCTGGCGGCAGGCACCGGGCTTGCGCCTTTATGGGGCATCTTGCGCGAGGCGCTGCGACAGGGGCATCGCGGCGAGATCAGGGTGATCCACTTGGCCCATGACCACGCAGGGCATTACCTGGCTGAGGCGTTGCTGGAAATGGAAGGGGTGACGGTGGAACAGGTGCTGGCGGACCAGCTGGATGAAGCGCTGGCGGGTTTGCGCCTGTTTTCGCGGCAGACTATCGCGCTGGTGTGTGGCTCTGCGGGGAGTGTCGAGCGCTTTGCGCGGCGGCTGTTCATTGCAGGGGTGCCGAGGAACCAGGTATTTGCCGATGTGTTTGTCGAGCATGCCTGAAAGGAGGTGCTGCATTCGCGGGCTTCATCGCCGGCAAGCCGGCTCCCACAGGGATAAAGCGTGCGCCCTTCCTGTGGGAGCCGGCTTGCCGGCGATGGGCCGCAAAGCGGCCCCCGTTGGAGCAGATCAACCGACCAGCGGATCACCGACATGCAGGATCTTCATGCCGTTGGTGCCACCGATGGTGTGGTAGCTGTCGCCTTTGGTCAGGATTACCCAGTCACCCTGTTCCACCAGCCCACGCTTGAGCAGCTCGTCGACCGCGGCCTGGCTCACCTTGTCGGCCGGCAGCGAGGCCGGGTCGAAGGCGATCGGGTAGACACCGCGGAACATCGAGGTGCGAGCCTGGGTGGCGCGGTGTGGGGTCAGCGCGAAGATCGGCACGTGCGAACGCAGGCGCGACATGATCAGCGGGGTGTAGCCACTTTCGGTGAGGGCGATGATCGCCTTGACGCCGGGGAAGTGGTTGGCGGTGTACATGGCCGCCAGGGCGATGCTTTCGTCGCAGCGCTCGAAGGTGGTGTGCAGGCGGTGGCTGGACTTCTGGTTGGTCGGGTGCTTCTCGGCACCCTGGCAGATCCGCGCCATGGCCTGGACGGCTTCGATCGGGTAGGCACCGGCAGCACTTTCGGCCGACAGCATCACCGCATCGGTGTTGTCGAGCACGGCGTTGGCCACGTCGGACACTTCGGCGCGGGTCGGCATCGGGTTCTGGATCATCGACTCCATCATCTGGGTCGCGACGATCACCGCCTTGTTGTTGCGGCGGGCGTGCTGGATGATCTTCTTCTGGATGCCGATCAGCTCGGCGTCGCCGATTTCCACGCCCAGATCGCCACGGGCAACCATGACGGCGTCGGAGGCGGCGATCAGGCCATCGAGGGTCTCGTCGTCGGCAACGGCTTCGGCGCGCTCGATCTTCGCCACCAGCCAGGCGCTGCCGCCGGACTCGTCACGCAGCTTGCGGGCGTATTCCATGTCCTTGGCGTCACGCGGGAAGGACACGGCCAGGTAGTCCAGGTCCATTTCCGCAGCCAGCTTGATGTCGGCCTTGTCTTTTTCGGTCAGGGCCGGAGCGGTCAGGCCGCCACCCTTGCGGTTGATGCCCTTGTGGTCCGACAGCGGGCCACCGACGATCACCACGCAGTGCAGGGCGTCTGCCGTGGCGGTCTCGACGCGCATGACCACGCGGCCGTCGTCGAGCAGCAGTTCGTCACCGACGCCGCAGTCCTTGACCAGGTCGGGGTAGTCGATCCCGACGATGTCCTGGTTGCCTTCGGTCAGCGGGTGGGCGGTGGAGAAGGTGAACTTGTCACCCACTTTCAGTTCGATGCGCTTGTTGCTGAACTTGGCGATGCGGATCTTCGGACCCTGCAGGTCGCCCAGCAGTGCGACGTGGCGGCCATTCTTGGCGGCGATGTCACGGATCAGGCGGGCGCGCGCCTTGTGCTCGTCCGGAGTGCCGTGGGAGAAGTTCAGGCGTGCCACGTCCAGGCCGGCGAGGATCAGTTGTTCGATCACTTCCGGCGAGTTGCTGGCGGGGCCAAGGGTGGCGACGATTTTGGTACGGCGGATAGTCATGCACAGACTCCTATAGTGAAGCGCAGCGAAAGGCTACTCCTGAATCGCGCTGTAGTCATTGTTCCGTTGCACTACCTGCAAGCCGCGCAGGTAGGTCAGCTGCAAGGTACAAGCGGTAAGCTGCAAGCGCATGTGCACAGGTATTTCTTGCAGCGTGTGGCTTGCAGCCTGAAGCTGAAGAAATGCTCGGGCGGGCCGATATACTGCCTATCAAAGGAGATCCCCCATGCGAGCCCTGATCGTTTTAGCCCTGGCGGCGGCCAGCACCGTCGGCTGCACCCGCTGGTCGATGGACCATCACTTGAACAACGCCTACCGCGCCTATGACCGGGGCGACTGCCAGAAGGTCATGCTGGAATTGTCCCAGGTCGACCGTACCAGCCGTGCGCGGCCCTTCATTCACCCTGAAGTGTCACTGCTGCGCGGCCAGTGCCTGGAGCGTCAGCAGCTGTACGTGGATGCCGCGCAAACCTATGAGTACCTGATCCAGCAGTACCCGAACAACGAGTACGCCTACCGCGCCAGGGCACGCCTGCAAACCCTTGAGAAACTGGGGCATTACCGCAGTGGCCAAGCCTCGGTGGCCACGCCTGTGAATACTGCTCCTTGGCGTTAACACCAAGGTGTCAATAATTTCACGGGATTTGCCCGCCGCGCTGCGCTAACCTGTAACTCAGTTGTTACAAAAACCGCCAGTACCTTGCATTCCTGGCATTGGTACGGACTGCATGTGTCATGTTCAACAAGCGCCATATCGAACGCCACCAGCTGCCTTGCGCGTTGAAGGTGTTCAATCGTTTCACCGATCAGCCGATGGGTCAGTTGGGTAATGCCTCTGAAGACGGGTTGATGCTGATCAGCCAGCTGCCGGTGCTGGTCGGGCCGGATTTCGAGCTCCAATTGCGCGTACCGCTCTCCAGCGGCGGCTTCCAGTGCATCAACCTGACAGCCAGTTGCCTGTGGTGTCGCGAAGACCAGACGCCAGGTCATTACGATTCTGGCTTCATGCTGTTGCAAGCGCCGCGTGAATACGAAGATTTCGTCCGCTCGCTGCGCGACTATTTCAGTTTCCGCCCGGCCAACGCTTCCGTCTGAGACGAGGTCCGCTAGAATCGGGTCGACCTCGATTCAGGACGACCCCGTGACTTCCAGCATCTTCTGGCACGACTACGAAACCACCGGCATCAACCCACGCTGCGACAGGCCGCTGCAGGTGGCGGGTGTGCGCACCGACTTCGAACTCAACGAGATCGAGCCGCCCATCAATCTTTATTGCCGTCCCTCCGACGACATCCTGCCGCATCCGGCAGCCTGCCTGGTGACGGGTATCACGCCGCAGCAGCTGGCCAGCCAGGGCCTGTGCGAAGCCGAGTTCATGACCCGGGTCCATCAGCAGCTGGCTCGCCCAGGTACTTGCGGTGCGGGTTACAACACGTTGCGCTTCGACGATGAAGTGACCCGTTACAGCCTGTACCGCAACTTCTTCGATCCTTATGCCCGCGAATGGCAAGGCGGTAACAGCCGCTGGGACTTGATCGATGTGGTTCGCACGGCCTACGCCCTGCGCCCGGAGGGCATCCATTGGCCGCAGCAGGACGGGCGCACCAGCCTGCGCCTGGAGTTGCTGAGCCAGGCCAACGGCATCGACCATGGGCATGCCCACGAGGCACTTTCCGACGTGCGGGCGACCATCGCTCTGGCACGCCTCATCCGGCAAAAACAGCCCAGGTTGTATGAATGGCTGTTTCAGCTGCGCAGCAAGCACAAAGTACTGGAGCAGATTCGCTTGTTGCAGCCGCTGGTACATATATCCGGGCGCTTCTCGGCGGCGCGTAGTTATCTGGGTGTGGTCTTGCCGTTGGCCTGGCATCCGCACAATCGCAATGCGCTGATTGTGTGCGACCTGCATCAGGAAACCCTACCGTTAATAAGGGAAAGTGCCGAAGTACTTCGTGAGCGTTTGTATACCCGTCACGAGCAATTGTCAGAGGGACAATTACCGGTCCCGCTCAAGTTGATACAGATCAATCGCTGCCCGGTGTTGGCGCCGCTTTCGGTACTACGTCCGGCGGATCAGCAACGGCTGGGGATCGACTTGGCACTTTTGCAATCGCGTGGCGAAGCGTTGGCCAATCAACAAGCCGAGTGGCAGGACAAGCTGGCAGATATCTATGGCAAGGATGAATTTGCCCCGAGTGAAGATCCGGAGCAGCAGTTGTATGACGGTTTCCTGGGCGACCGTGATCGTCGCTTGTGCGAGCAAGTTCGCACGCTGGATCCGGCGCAATTGGGCCAGGGCCATTGGATGTTCGATGACCCGCGCTTGCCCGAATTGCTGTTCCGCTACCGGGCTCGCAACTTTCCAGAGACCTTGAACAGCGAAGAACGCCAGCGCTGGCATGCCTTCTGCCAGCAGCGCCTGAGCGACCCGCAGTGGGGCGCGCCCAATACGCTGGGAGATTTCGAGCAGGCGCGGCAGAGCGCCTGGGCCAGCGCAGACGAAGCCGGGCGGCGGGTGCTGGAGGCTTGGCAAGTGCAGGCCCGAACGTTGTCAGAGCAATTTGCTATCGGCCATTGAAACGGGCAAACAAAAACGCCGGCTTCGAGCCGGCGTTCTTGTTTCAACAAGCAGGGCGTGAGCGGACGATCAGTCCAGCAGGGTTGCCCAGCTTTCAACCACATCACCACCCCATTTGGCTTTCCATTCTTTCAGGGTCTTGTGGTTGCCGCCTTTGGTTTCAATGACTTCACCATTGTGCGGGTTCTTGTATTGCTTGACCTTGCGTGCACGCTTGGTGCCGGTGGTCTTCACTGCGCCGCGCGGGGCTTTGCTCAATTTCGATTCTGGATCGAGCAGAGCGATAACGTCGCGCAGCGACTTGGAGTATTCACCCATCAGCGTGCGCAGTTTGCCTTCGAACTCCAGTTCTTTTTTCAGCTTGTCATCCTGGGACAGGTTGGCCAGGCGGGCCTGAAGTTCCTTGATGGCTTCTTCGGTGGCGCGGTACTCGTTGATCAGGGACATGGAGTGTTCCTTAATGCGTGTTCAGAAATGTGTGGGGCAATAATAGACAGGGGATACTCTCAAGTAAACATATTAATGAATGGGTTAATTGGGCTGTTGCAAAATATCTCAGGATTAAAAAAATTTACATATGGCCCTGCAAATGGGCATGAATGTCATCAATCCAGTTATGCCATGCCGCTGCGGCCAGGCCAGAGCCTGGGGCTGCGGAGGGTGCAATGCTTACTGCGTTTTTTGGGCCGGGCCGCTAGAATAGGCGCCTTTGCGAAGTTCTGGAGTCTTATTCATGCGCACCTATCGTCTGGTGATCGCCTGCCCCGACCGTGTTGGCATCGTGGCGAAAGTCAGTAATTTCCTGGCCTTGTACAACGGCTGGATCAACGAAGCGAGTCACCACTCCGATGAACAGAGTGGCTGGTTCTTCATGCGCCATGAAATTCGTGCCGAATCGTTGCCATTCGGTATCGATGCTTTCCGCGAAGCCTTTGCGCCGATCGCCGAAGAGTTCTCCATGACCTGGCGTATTACCGATTCGGCGCAGAAGAAGCGCGTGGTGCTGATGGCCAGCCGTGAATCGCATTGCCTGGCGGACTTGCTGCACCGTTGGCACACCGACGAGCTCGATTGCGAGATCCCTTGCGTGATTTCCAACCACAACGACCTGCGCAGCATGGTCGAGTGGCATGGCATTCCGTTCTTCCATGTGCCGGTCGACCCGAAGGACAAGGCGCCGGCGTTCGCCGAAGTCTCGCGCCTGGTCCAGGAACATGCGGCCGACGTGGTCGTGCTGGCGCGCTACATGCAGATCCTGCCGCCGCAGCTGTGCCAGGACTATGCAGAGAAAGTCATCAACATCCACCACAGCTTCCTGCCTTCGTTCGTCGGTGCCAAGCCTTATCACCAGGCAGCCCTGCGCGGTGTGAAACTGATCGGTGCGACCTGCCACTACGTCACCGAAGAGCTGGACGCCGGCCCGATCATCGAGCAGGACGTGGTGCGCGTGAGCCATGCCGACAGCATCGAGGACATGGTTCGCTTTGGCCGTGACGTCGAGAAGATGGTGCTGGCTCGTGGCCTGCGCTATCACCTGGAAGACCGTGTGCTGGTGCATGGCAACAAGACCGTGGTGTTCGACTGATTCGGGCATAGGGCCGCTTCGCAGCCCGATCGCCGGCAAGCCGGCTCCTACAGGTACTGCACAGGTCCCTGTGGGAGCCGGCTTGCCGGCGATCGGGGCGCACAGCGCCGCCAAGGAGTCATCTATGGCAAGCTCACGCAACAAGCCCACCGCTTCACCACCCCCCACCCTCGGCGAAGGCTGCCTGGCCCGCTACGACCCCGAAGCACTGAACGACGAAGACGGCACCGACTTCCCCGGCGCTGCCGATCTCTGGCGCCAGCTCAACCGGCCTGACCCCGCCAGCGCGCCAGCAGCGGACGCGCCAGCAGGCAGACAAACACCGGTCCGCCGGCCAGCAGGTAAAAGTAGTAAGTAACCGCACGCCAGATCAGAATCGCCGCCGCTGCGGTCGAGCTGCCCACCATTGGCGCCAGCAAGCTTGCCGAAGTCAGCTCGGCAGCCCCGGCACCGCCTGGCATCAGGCTGAACTGCCCGGCGCTGAGCGAAAGCATCTGCACCAGAAAGCTCGGTACCCACGAAAACTCCACGCCCAAGCCCCGCAATACCAGGAACAGCACACTGTAGCGCAGGCCCCAGTGCGCGCAGGTGAGGGTGAACACCAGTGCCAGGGTACGCTTGGGCAGCTGCCAGGTCTGGGCCAGGGCAGCATTGAAGTGCAACAGCTTGCGCGCCCATCGCCGTCTGAGCCGCAGGCCCATCCCCATGCGCTGCAGCAAGCGGCCGTTGAAGCGCATCACCGCGCGCCGGTAGCGCAGCAACCCCAGGACTGCCGCCAGTGCCGTGCACAACAGCAATGCGCTACCCAGCAACAGGCTTTCCTGGCTGCGGCCGAGGCTGTGGAACAGCGCGTAGCCGGCAATCGCCAACATCGCGCAGAAGAAGAACACCAGGTCGTTGAGCTGGTCGATGGCGAATACCGCACCGCTGCGGGCTGGGCCGATGCGGTCACGCGCGAGCAGGGCCATCAGCGTCAACGGCCCGCCGCTGCCACCGGGTGTGGTGCAAATGGCGAACTCGGTGGCCATCACCACGCCCAGGCTGCGCACGTGCCCGAGCCTTGCGCCGTGCTGGCCGAGCAGCAGGCGCAGGCGCACGGCATTGATGACCCAGCACAGCAGGATCATGCCCAGCAGGGTCAGCATCAGGCCGGGGTCGAAGGCCTTGAGCCTCGGCAGCAGCTCGCTGCCACCGAGCAGGGCTGGCACCAGCAGTGCGCAGAACAAGGCAAGCCCGAGCCAGGCGAGGCGATTCATGCGAGCACCTGGCGCTCCAGCCAGGCCGATTTGGTCAAGGGTTCACGGCCTTGCAGCAACAACGCGTCGAGCGTGGCCAGCCAGTAGTTGCGTGACGAGGGGTGGCGCATGTCCACCGGGTGCAATCCCAGGCGCAAGGTTTCGGCCTCGCGCCAGCGCCGCTGCTGCCACTCGCAAACCACCCGTGACAGCCCCCGACGCCAGGCGCTGCGAGCGCTCCAGACCATGCCAGGTGCGTCGAAGGCGGTGAAGTCGGGCAACCGGTACAAGTGCTGCGGGGTGCTGGTATAGCGCAGCGGCAATTGGCACAGGGCCTGGCGTGTACCTTGGCTCATCAGCCAGGCGGGTGCGACAAAGCCGGCTACCGGCCAGCCTTGCTGCTCGAACAGTGCCAGGCCATCTTCCAGGCGTTGCAGCGCCTGGGCGTGGTCGAGTGCATGGAATTCACCTTCGTGGGTGTACACGCGGCGCATGAAGTACTCGCTCAGGCTGCGTGGCGAGGGCCCGTCGTCGGCGTGGAAGAACCCGTGCAACGCCAGCTCGTCGCCTCGCGCCAGGCGCCGTTCGAGCAGGCGGCAGAAGGTCGGGGAGCGTGTCAGCGGATTGCGGTGATGGAAGTTGGGGACCACCAACCAGGTCATCGGCACGTTGTCCATTTCGTCGACCGCTTGCACGAACGGCTGGTAGTCCGGCCAGGTTTCCGGCGCTATGTCGTGCAGCACCAGCATCAGGCTGCGCGACGAGCCATCGGCCTCAGCCATGGGCGCGTACCTGCGGCTGATGGCCGAGCACCGCCTGGTAATGCTGAAGCAGGCCGCTCACCACGTTGTCCCACGAGTAATGCTGCTCGACGTGAAGGCGAGCCTGGGCGCCAAGCTTGCGCACCCCGGCTTCGAAGATTTCGCGTACCGCCGTGGCCATGGCCAGGCCATCGTTGGCACGGCACAGGCGGCCACACTGATCATTGACGATCTCGCTGAAGGCGCCGGCCCTTACCGCTACCACGGGTGTGGCGCTGGCCATCGCTTCGAGGATGACCAGGCCGAAGGTTTCCTGGTCGCCGGCGTGTACCAGCAGGTCGGCGCTGGCGACCAGCCGCGCGACTTCCTCAGGCGCGCAGAAGCGATCGATGACACTGACGTTGTCCGGCACGCTGGCGGGCATGTTCGAGCCGACCAGCAAGAGGTGGTAGGGGGTGCCCAGGTGCTGGATGCAGTCGAGCAACACGGGCAGGTTCTTTTCGCGTGAGCCGCGTCCGGCGAAAACCAGCAGGCGGCTGGTATCGGGTATGCCCAGCTGGGCGCGCAGTTGCAGGTCGCGGCGGCTCGGGTGGAAGGTTGCCAGGTCGACGCCGAGGCGTTGTACATGCACATCGCGTACACCCAGGCGGCGCAACTTGTCGGCCATCACCTGGCTGGGCGCCAGGACCCGGTCGAAATTGCCGTAGAGCTTGCTGACATAAGCTTCGACATTGGGCGTGAACCAGTTGCCCATGCGGTTGCTGACCAGCAGTGGCAAGTCGGAATGGTAGAAACCGATTACCGGCACATCGAGCTGGCGCCGTGCTTCCAGGGCTGCCCAGGCGGTCAGGTAGGGGTCGCCGACTTCGATCAGGTCGGGTTTGAGCCGGCGCAGCACATTGCACCAGGGGCCCAGCCGCACCGGAAAACGATAGCCGTTGCCAAAGGGCAGGGGAGGGGCGGGTACTTCATAGACGCCATTGGTGTGGCGGGCACTGGGGCCGGGGATCAACAGGCTGTGGCGCACGCCCTGAAGGGCATCGAGGCGGCGGTGTTTGGCATCAAGGTAAGTCCTCACGCCGCCGCTGGCCGGGGCGTAGAACATGGTGATGTCAGCGATGTGCACGATCAGCATCCCTCCGGGATCGTCTTCGGGTCTGTCATCCGGCTGTAACGGGCCGGCGATGACGCGCCTAAAGGTTGACCTTCCTGAAGGATAGTTTGTTCGATCGGGTTGGGCGGGGGAGTGGTGGCGAGTCCTTCGCCGGCAAGCCGGCTCCCACAAAGTCTGGGATGAGTCTGT